>JASLMK010000062.1 GCA_030746555.1 Planctomycetota bacterium
GAAAAGCGCCGCCAGGGGCCGAGAGGCCGTCGAAGACGGCCGGTTGCGAAGCCTGGTGTGCGTGTTCATGAATCATCCGGGCTAGGGAGCCTGGGCCTTGCGGATGTTCGCGCGCAGGCGCGCGATGAGCGAGCTCCCCTGGTAGCGCCCTTTGACCATGTGCCGGATCTGGCAGACGCCGGGGATGTCCAGGCCCGTGCCCTGGGTGCCGAGCAGCCAGCGGAAGGCGCGGTCCTCGTAGGTCTTGCGCCAGCGATCGGCCGGCCTCTGGTAGAGCCCGATCGAGTCGCAGTAACCCACGGCGCGCGCCACGTCCCCGTGGGTGATCTGGTAGGCGCCCTTGGCCCGGTCGCGTGTGCCCGCGAGGGGGCTGAACTCGTCGAGCGGGATCCCGCGGATCTCGGGGGCGCTGCGGGCGCGAGCGAGCCTCTCGTCGCACTCCTCCAGCAGCTCGGTGATGCGTTCGCGCCGTGGGAAGACGAGGGGGTCGTCGCGCCCCTGCAGCTCGCGGGCCAGGGTCTCCAGGCAGCCCTCGTGGAAGACGATGTCGCAGTCGGTGAACCAGACCCAGTCGGCCCGCGTCTGCTTCGCCGCGATGTTGCGCCCGATACTGCGGCGCATGAGGCGTTCGCGCTCGAGTGCCTTCCAGTTCCACCGCACGCCCTCGACATCGAGCGAGCCGAAGAAGTCGAGCACCTCGACGACACGCTCGTCCTCCTCGGCATGGAACACGGTCATCGTGACCTCCAGGAGGTCGGTGCGGTGCTGGACGAGAGAGCTGAGCTGGTAGGAGAGCAGGTGGGCGTACCTCCAGCAGTGGCTGACGATCTCGAGCGTGAGCTTGCCCTCCCTACACGCCCTCGCGACCGTGGCGGCATCTCGCCCTCCGAACCAGGTCGCTGGCAACAGCCCGCCGGCGGCGAGGCGCAGGAAGGTCCCCTGCAGAGCATCGGTGAAGCGACTCATCGCGAGTTCCCGGCGCCGCCTACCGCGCCGGCCGGAGTGGGGTAGGATCGCTGTTGGTGGCCTCCGTTGCAAAGTCTGGCCGGGCCGCGTGCGAGATCCGATCGCTCCAGCTTCGGCCATGCACCACCCGGTCCTGATGCGCTCCCTGATCTTGACCGGCCTCGTCTTCTCGAGCGCCCCCCCATCTCCGCGCCCAGGATCTGCTCGCCCACTACCGGCTGGACGAGCTCACGGGCACGGCCTGCGCCGCCGGGAGCGCGGAGTGGCGCGGGGGCATCGCCTCGCAGCTCGGCGTCGGCCCGGGCGACGAGCGGCGCGTCCAAGGCTGGTACCGCGACCCCAGCCTGAGCCCCTGCGGCGCGTAGTTCGACCTCACCCACGGAGTCGAGGTCGTCTTCACTCCTTGATCGGCCGGCCGCCCAGGCTCGTGGTCGGTTCCCGGCGAGGTCCGCGGCGGTGAAGAAGGGGAGATGGTCTGGAACGCAGCCCGCGCACGCCGCGTACGAGTAGGCTGCCAACCATGCTGATTCGCCCCAGGACCGCTCTCTCCGCCCTGCTCTGCTGCATCGGTGCCGGGTTCCTCCTGTTCGTCTACGCCCCCATCCCCGGCCTCGTCCAACCCGGTGGCGTGCGGGCCGGGGTCGAGGGCATCGAGGCGGCCGCCCTTGCCCGCTTCGAGGCCATCGCCGCGGGCACCGACCTCGACCGCAGCTTCCCGCCCATGGTCGTGAGACAGGACAACCCGTCCACGCCGCAGAAGGAGGCCCTGGGCAAGCTGCTCTACTTCGATCCGCTGCTCTCCGGCGACGACTCGACCTCGTGCGCCCACTGCCATCACCCCGATCTGGGGTTCTCCGACAACCGGGCCCTCGCCATGGGGCGGGGCGGAACGGGCGTCGGACCGCAGCGAGAGGGCGGGAAGGTCCTGCGGCGCGGGTCGCCCACGATCTGGAACGCAGTCTACAACGCGCGCCAGTTCTGGGACGGACGGGCGGCGGACCTCGAGGAGCAGGCCGCCGGCCCGATCCAGGACGCCGGCGAGATGGACCAGGATCCCGACGCGCTCGTCGCGGAACTCGCGGCGATCCCCGAGTACGTGGAGCTGTTCACCGACGCCTTCGGCGGCGGCGCCGAGCAGGCGGTGACCTTCGAACACGTGACCGATGCCATCGCAGTGTTCGAGCGGACGATCGTGACCGCGAGCTCGCCCTACGACCGGTACGCGGCCGGCGACAGGGACGCGCTCACCGAAGCCGAACGCCGCGGGCTCGCGGCCTTCCGCTCGCTCAAGACCCGCTGCTTCGAGTGCCACAACGTGCCGACCTTCGCCAACCCCGACTTCAAGGTCGTCGGGGTTCCCCCTCATCCCGACCTGTCCGAGGAGGACCTCGGCCGCGGGGAGGTGGCGGGAGCGGGCTACGAGCACGCGTTCAAGGTGCCCACCCTGCGCAACATCGCGCTGACCGCACCCTACATGCACAACGGCGTGTTCGAGACCCTCGAGGAGGTGCTCGACTTCTACGCCGACGGCGGCGGCCACGCCTTCGAGCTCGGTGATATCGACATCGACGACAAGATCCGCCCGTTCGAGCTCTCGGAGCGCGAGCGAGCCGACCTGATCGCCTTCCTACACGCGCTGACCGACGAGTCCTCCCTGCCCGAGGTCCCCAGCCGAGTCCCCTCCGGGCTGCCGGTGGTCGAACGGCTCCCCAACCGCTCCCCGGAGCTGGCACGCTACCGGGCCCAGGGCGCTCCGCCGCCCCTCCCCGAAGTGGAACGCGACGATCTGGGCATCGTCGTGCGTCCCGGCCACCGCATCCAGGACGCCATCGACGCGGCGCAATCGGGAGAGCGCATCCGCGTGATGCCCGGCGAGTACCACGAATCCCTGGCGATCGACGTCTCCGATCTCACCATCGAAGGCGTCACGGTGGACGGAGCCCGGCCCGTGCTCGACGGAAGGCACGTGCTGAGTGACGCGGTCACGGGCTCGGGCTCGCGCCTGACGATCGAGGGCATCGACGTGCGCGACTACACGGCGAACGGGTTGATGATCAACCTGGGAACCGACATCACCTTCCGCGACATCCGCTGCTCCGATTCCGGGCTCTACGGCCTGTACCCCGTCGAGGCGGTCGGCGTCCTGATCGAGGACTGCACGGTCACCGGCGTGCGCGACGCGGGGATCTACGTCGGCCAATCCAAGGACATCGTCGTGCGCAACAACGACGTGCACGGCAACGTGACGGGGATCGAGATCGAGAACTCGGTCGGCGCGCTCGTAGAGGGCAACCACGTACACAACAACGCCGGTGGCGTCCTCGTCTTCCTGCTCCCCAACAACCCCTCGAAGGTCTCCACCGACTGCGTCGTGCGCGGGAACACGATCGTGGGCAACAACCACGAGAACTTCGCCTCACCCGAAGCGGTCGTGGCGAACGTCCCCTCCGGCACGGGGGTCATGCTCCTAGCGGCGGACCGCGTGGAGGTGACGGGGAACACGATCCGCGGCAACGACACGGTCGGGATCGCCGTGGTGGGGCTCGACGCCCTGTACGGCTCGGATCGTGAGCGAGCCTACGACGTCGACCCGATTCCCGACGGGAACTGGATCCACGACAACGAGTTCGCCGGGAACGGCGGGGCGCCGGACCCCAAGGCCCTGGAGGCCGGCCTGGAGGGCGCCGACGTGGTCTGGGACCTCAGCGGCTACACGAACAGCTTCGACGAGCAGGGTGTGCGGACTCTCCCGCCCGTCCTGCCCGCCTCGGAGTGGTCCGATCTGCGCCGCCGCGCCAATCATCGGCTGTGGCAGGTACTTGCCGGGGGGCTCTGAACCCGGCGGGTACGCAGCCGACGGCGCGGCGGCACTCTCAGGCCAGCCCCCGCACCTCGCCCCGGGCATCGAGGCCGATGCCGAGGGCGGCGGGGCGGCGGGGGAGCCCTGGCATGCGCATGATGTCGCCGGTGATCGGGACCAGGAATCCGGCCCCGGCGCTGACGACGATCTCCCGCACGGTGACGACGAAGTCCTTGGGGCGCCCCAGGAGCTTGGGGTTGTCGCTGAGGGACTGTTGGGTCTTGGCGATACAGATCGGCAATCCCACGAGCCCCAGGCTCTCGATGCGCGCGATGTCCTTCCTCGCCCGCGGAGTGAAGTCGACCGCGTGAGCGCCGTACACCTTCTGGCTGACCTTGCGGACCTTCTCCTCGATCGACTCCTCCAGGTCGTAGAGGTTGCGGAATCCGCCCTCGAAGGCATCGGCGATCTCGACCATCTTGCGCGCGGCCTCCACGCCTCCCTCGCCACCGCTACCCCAGACATCGGCCACGGCGGCCGCGTATCCGAGCTCGGCGCAGCGCTCCAGGATGACCTCGACCTCCGCGTCGGTGTCCGCAGTGAAGCGATTCACAATGACGAGCTCGGGAACGCCAAAGCACTCGTTGGTCTCGAGGTGCTTCTCCAGATTGGGCAGCCCGCGCAGCACGGCGTCGGGGTCAGGCCTGTCGAGCTCTGAGAGCGGTACGCCGCCGTGCATCTTCAGGGCGCGCACGGTAGCCACGAGGACGACGCAGGAGGGCTGGAGACCGGACTGACGGCACATGATGTCGAAGAACTTCGCCGCTCCCAGGTCGAAGCCGAAGCCGGCCTCGGTGATGACGTAGTCCGCCAGGCTGAGGGCCGTTTTCGCGGCGATTACGCTGCTCGTCCCATGAGCGATGTTCGCGAACGGTCCGCCGTGAACAAAGGCAGGCGTCTCGTCGAGGGTCTGGACGAGGTTGGGCTTCACCGCATCCTTCAAGAGGGCGACCATCGCCCCCGTCGCACCCAGATCGGCCGCGGTCACCGGCGTGTTGTCGTAGCCATAGCCGACGATGATGCGGCCAAGGCGCACCTCCAGGTCCGCGAGATCCTCGGAGAGGCACAGGACCGCCATGACCTCCGAGGCGGCGGTGATGTCGAATCCCGTCTCGCGGGGGACTCCGGAGGTCGGCCCCCCCAGCCCGATCACGCCGTTGCGCAGCGGGCGATCGTTCATGTCGAGCACGCGCCGCCAGGTGACGCGGCGCGGGTCGATCTGGGGCTCGTGGCGGAAGAAGATCTGGTTGTCGACCAGGGCCGCCAGGAGGTTGTTGGCCGAGGTGATCGCGTGCAGATCACCCGTGAAGTGCAGGTTGATGTCTTCCATCGGCAGGACCTGAGCGTGGCCGCCGCCCGTCGCTCCGCCCTTCATGCCCATGCACGGCCCGAGCGAAGGCTCGCGAATGGAGATCGCGCCCTTGAGGCCGAGCTTGCCGAGCGCCTGTCCGAGGCCGACGGTGACCGTGGTCTTGCCCTCCCCCGCCGGCGTGGGCGTGATGGCCGAGACGAGGATCAGCTTGCCTCCGGACTCGCCCCCTGCGAGGGCCTTGGGCCTGACCTTCGCCTTGTACGGGCCGTAGAGCTCGAGGTCATCGCTCGTCAGGCCGAGCTGACCGGCGATCTCGTCGATGGGACGTAGCGCCTTCGCGCGCGCGATCTCGATGTCGGTGGCCACGGGCGGGAGTCTACAGGCTGCGACGGCGCGCGCGACGGGATTGTCGCCGGCGCCGGCTCAGTCTTCCCCGGAGTACCCCAGGTCTCGCAGCCGAGCGCGTTCCTGCGTCGTGAGCTCCACCGTCGCGCCCGGCTTGCGGGCGTGGCCGATCGCGGCCGAATCCCTCACGAGCATGTCGAGTCGATCGGTGAGCCTTGCCACCAGATCGGGATGGTCTACCGAGATGTCGGCCTGCTCGGCCGGGTCGACCTCGAGGTCGTAGAGCCGGCGCTGGCCGGTCCGAAAGTCGACAGTGAGCTTCCAGGGTCCGTCACAGATGCTCGCCAGCCAGGTCTTTTTCGCCACCCTGAGCTCGGCCAGGAGCTGGCGTGGCGGGAGCGACCCACCGCGCAGAACCGGGGCGAGATTCGCCCCTTGAATACCCTCCTCCGCTTCCAGCCCCAACAGGGCGAGCGCCGTGGGGTACACGTCCAGCATGCTCACGCGCTGCCCGATGCGCCGCGCCGGGATGCCGGGCGCTCGGATCATGAGCGGTACCTGGACAACTTCCCGGTGGAGGTGGCGACGGTGCCCGTAGAGCCCGTGCTCACCGAACTCCTCACCGTGGTCCGCGGCGAGGATGACCATGGTCTCGTCCTCGACCCTCGCCTTCCCCAGAGAACGGAGGAGAGCGCCGATGTGGCGGTCGGTGAAGGAGATCTCCCCATCGTACACATCGAGCTTGGTGTGCGAGTTCCCCCATGGCGAGGGAGTTGCGAAGCCCTCGGTGATCCCCTCGTGGAACTGGTAGTTGGAGTGGGGATCGAAGTAGTGCACCCAGAGGAAGAACGGCGCGTCGGACCCGGACGCTCGTCGCCGCTCGAGCCAGTCGACCGCCTTGCGCGTGAGCTCGGGGGAGCTGACGGCGAGGTGACTTGCCTGGCGCGTCTTGGCAACGAGCTCCTGGTCGTAGAGGTCGAAGCCCTGTGCGAGGCCGTAGCGTCGATCGAGGAACAGGTGGGTGACGAAAGCGGCGGTGTCGAATCCCTCTCGCGAGAGCCTCTCGGCGAGGGTCTCGAAGGCAGGCGAGAGGCTCGACTCATCGCTCCAGCATCCGTGGGCGGAGGGGTACGAAGACGTCAGCAGCGAGGCCAGGCTGGGGAGCGTCCAGGATGACGAGGCGTGGGCGTCCTCGAACAGAACCGATTGGGCGGCGAGGGCGTCGATGCACGGCGAGGTGTCGCGACCGTAGCCGTAGGCGCCGAGGTGGTCGGCGCGCAGCGTGTCGACGGTGATCAGGAGCAGGTTGCGCGGCGGCGCCGCGTGCTCGCGCCCGCTCACGTCCCCACCTCCGCAACCGGCGAGGAGCAGCGCACCGGCGACACCAGGGGGTACCACGAACCGCTCAAGGGCCTGGGCAATCATGGTCTGCGCGTGCAGAATAGCCCTACGGGGAGCCTATTCGGATGACGTACTCCGGAATCCGTGGCGGAGCCGGGTCGATGTGCGCACGGCCCCGCTCTCCCGCCCTCCAGACGGCCATGCCCGACAGGACCATCCCTTCCGCGCTCCTCGCCCTGCTCCTCGCCGCCTGCGCTCCCTCCGAGACGCCCACCGGCGAGGACCCCCAGGCCGGTGAGGAGGGCCTCCCGGCGACGGCCAAGCCGGGAGTGCTCGCCGAGCTCCGCGCCGACCTCGCCGCGCCGCGCCATCGGTCCGACGGCGGCGGCCGAGCGTGGCTGGTCCTCGGCGAGGACGAGGACGGCCACGGCCAGGTCGGGCGGCCGCAACGCTGGGAATTCGCCTTCGAGGTCGGCCCCCACGGACTGCAGGCGGGAGGCGCGCTCTACTTCCAGGTACCGCCGTTTTGGGGCTGGAGCACGCCGCAAGCCTCTCGTGAGCGAGCGCCGGGGTACACGCTCGTGCGCACCGACGCCGCGGGCGTCACCCTGACGCCGCGCACCTTGCAGCGGACCTTGCTGCAGATCGAGGTCGCCGGGCGAGCCCTCGAATCGGGCGAGCGCATCGAGCTCGTCTACGGCGCCGGCCCCGCCCTGGCGATTCCCGACCAGTACGCCGAGCGTGACTCCCTCTTCCTGTTCGCCGTGGACGGAGACGGTGACGGCATCCGTGGACGGGTCGAGGATTGCCCGACGATCGACATCCTCCCCGCGAAGCCCGCCATGCTGGTGGCCCACCTCGGCTCGACATCCCGGCCCGGCGCCGGCGTGCGCCTGACCCTGGCCGTCCTCGACGGCGCCGCGAGTCGCGGGTGCGAGGTCACCGGAGCCGTCACCCTGCGCTCGGTTCCCGAGGGCTTCACCGTCCCCGAGGAGCTCGCGCTGGCCGCGGGAGACGGCGGCTGCCTGACCGTCGAGCTCACGGCTCCTGCCGAGGGCACCTGGCGGCTGGAAGCGCTCTTCGAGGGCGACGGCCACGCCTTCGAGGCCCGCACGAATCCGCTCTGGGTCGATCAGGACCAGGAGCCGATCTTCTGGGGCGACCTCCACGGCCACTCCAACTTCACCGACGGCACGGGCCTACCCGAGGACTACTTCCGCTACGCGCGCGACGTCGCCGCCCTGGACCTGGTCGCCCTCACCGACCACGACCACTACGGGATGATGCACTTCCTCGACGCGCGCCCGCAGATGTGGGAGGAGATCCGCCAGCAGGTCGAGGCCTTCCACGATCCGGGCCGTTTCGTGACGCTCCTCGCCTACGAGTGGACCAACTGGATCCACGGCCACCGCCACGTACTCTACTTCGAGGACGAGGGCGAAGTGCTGAGCGCCCTCGACGAGCGCTTCGACACGCCCGCCGAGTTGTGGGACGCCCTGCGCGGACTCCCGGCCCTGACGATGGCCCACCACTCCGCCGGCGGCCCGGTGGCGACGGACTGGTCCTTCGCCCCGGACCCAGTGCTGGAACCGGTGACGGAGGTGATGAGCGTCCACGGCAGCAGCGAGGCTGAGGACTCGCCCTCGCGCATCTACTCGTTCCTGCCGGGGAACTCCGTGCGCGACGCCCTCGACGACGGCTACATCCTCGGCTTCGTCGGCAGCGGGGACGGGCACGACGGTCACCCGGGCCTGGCGCACCTCTCGCCGTTCTACGGCTACCAGCCCGCCCGCCCCGACCGTGGACGCCCGGAGCGCATGGGCAACGGCGGCCTGGCGGCGATCCGCGCGACCGAGCTGTCCCGCGCGAGCCTCCTGGAGGCCCTGCGCGCCCGCAGGACCCACGCGACCAGCGGCCCGCGCATCTTGCTGGAGGCGAGCCTGGGAGGGCAGCCGATGGGCTCGACGGTGTGTGCCGCCGACCTCCCAGAGCGCGCCCGACTCGACCTGCGCGTCTCCGCCACGAGCCCCATCGAACACATCGACCTCGTCCGCAGCGGCGCCCTCGTCGAGCGCACCCTCGTCGGCGACCGCGAGGATCTGCGCTCCGCCAGCTTCCTCACCGACCTCGTCGCCGGCGAGTACGTCTACCTACGCGTCCTCCAGGCCGACGGCGCCCTGGCCTGGTCCAGCCCCTTCTTCCTGGAGTGAGTGCCCGCCGCCCTCAGGTGGAGACCGTGGGTGGTGTCTGCGAGGCGCAGCTGACGCGGTTGCGGCCGCCCTCCTTGGCGGCGTAGGCGGCCTCGTCTGCGGCCTCCAAGAAGGCGTCACTCGACTCCATCCAGCGGCAGCGGGAGGCGACGCCCAGGCTCAGGGTGACGTTGACGGTCTCACCCCCCCAGGCGAAGGCCTGCTCGCCGACCGCTCTGCGCAGTGCCTCCGCCATGCGCGCGGCCGCGGCCATGTCGCTCCCCGGGCAGATGACGAGCAGCTCGTCGCCGGAGAGGCGACAGACGTCCTCGTCGGCCGAGAGCACAGAGCGCAGGACCTCGGAGGTCTGACGCAGGGCGATGTCGCCGGCGGCGTGGCCGTACTCGTCGTTGATGCGCTTGAACTCGTCGATGTCGACCATGACGATCGAGAGCGGCTGGTCCGTCCGGGTCGAGGACTCCCAAGCCTGCTGCAGTCGCCGCATGGCGAAGCGCCGGTTGGGGAGGCCGGTCAGCGTGTCCGTCAACGCCGCCGAACGTAGACGGCGGGTCAATCGCTGGAGCTCCGCGACCTGACGCTGGATCGTCTGCTGGTCGCGCTCGAACTGTCTCTGCAGCTCGATGACGCGCCGCCCACCCTTGATGCGCGCGAGCAACACCCGCGGATCGAAGGGCTTCTGGATGTAGTCGTCCACGCCGGCGTCGAAGGCCTCCACGACCGTCGCCTGCGCGTCGTGGCCGGTGACGAGGACGAAGTAGATCTCCGCCCCGCCGTCCATCCGGCGCAGGGCGCGGCAGAGCTCGAGGCCGTTCATGCGCGGCATCTGCCAGTCGCAGACGACGATCTGCGGAGGCGCCGCGACGACTGCGCGCAAGGCGGCCTCCCCGTCGGGAGCCACGCGCACCTCGTAGCCGCCGCGCTTGAGGTTCTCCTCGAGCAGGTGCAGGCCAGTGGTGTCATCGTCGACTACGAGGACCTGCAAGGGGCCGGAGCCCTCGATCGCTCGACCCGCGCGCGGAGTGACCGCGGCGGACTCCAGCCTGCGGAGATCCTCCGGCGTACCGGCCTCTTCACTGGGAGAGGCAGCGTGGCGGGAGTGATTTCCGGACGCTCGCCCGTGGAGCTCCACGGAGGGGTGGGTGCTCATCCCCAGCTCCTCTCCCCACGCGTGCCAGCCCGCGACGATCGAGTCGCACAGATCGGTGAACGCCTGGTCGTCGCAGCCCAGACGCGCCTTCAGGCCCGCCACCTTCCGCGCCGAGAGCTCCCAGCTCTCCAGGGTCGCGTCTTCCTCGTGGACGCGGACGCGTGCGAGGATGTCTGCGGCATCGAGGACCTGGGCTCGCTCGGTGAGAGCACCCGCCCCGGCGGTGATGTCGGTGAACTCGAACTCCCCAACAGCCCGAATGAGCTCCGGTGGGAAACCCCAGTCAGCGAGCAGGGACTCGGCCATCACGGTGTGGTCGATGTCGAAGCGCGCTCGCTCGGCCTTCACCAGCTCGCGCGTCGGCGCCGCGCGGTGAGCAGAGAGGAGCTCGAGGTAGGCCTCGGGGTGGACTCGGGCCAGGGCCAGGCGCCCGAGCTCGGCCAGCGCCCCTAGGACGAAGCTCTCGGCGCCGGATCCGATGCCGGCGCGGCGACTGATCACTGAGCACGCCACGGCCCGCGCCAAGGCGCGCGACCAGAAGCGGTCGTAGTCGAAGCCCCGCCAGACTCCGCGGCTGGAGGCTGAGATCACCGAGAAGGCGATGCCCGCGCAGCGGGCGGCGTCGGGGCCGACGGCACGCGCGGCCTCGACGACCGTCGACACCGCGGGCTCATCCGCCCCGTGCGTCTGGGCGACCAGCTTCACCAGCCGGCGAGAGAGCAGGGCGTCGATCTCGATTGCCTCGGCGACGTCCTCGGCCGACGCTCCCCCCGCAACGTCCAACTCCAACAGTCGCACGCCGGCGCCGCAGGGCGCGGGCAGCTTCCCGGACATCCGGAACTCTTGAAAGCGGCGTAGGGTCATCGCGAGGTCAGGGCCGGGGCTGAGTGCCCCCCCCGCGCTGTGTAGATCGGGAACGGGCGCGCGGGAACTGATGCCGAAAGGGCACATCGGGCCACACGAGCCCCCGCCACGGCGCCTCCGGGCGCCCGCCCCCCGGGCTTCGCGCAGCGGGGCCGGCTCCTAGGAGCCAGGAAACAGCGGTAGCCCGGCCGAGGGTGAGTCCCCGATGCGCTCACCGCTCGGCGGCGGCCCAGCGGGGGGAAGCTCGAGGCCGAACACGTCGCACAAGTGGCGGATCACGAGCACCTCGACCAGGAGGGTCCCCGGCGGCAGCTCGGCGTGGTCGGCCAGACGGGTCATCACGGAGGGATCGAGGCCGCATGGGTGGAAGCCCTCGAAGGAGGCGAGGTCGGTGCGCACGTTGAGCGCCAGTCCGTGCCAGGTCACCCAACGGCGCACGGCGACGCCGATGGAGCAGACCTTGCTCGCGCCGATCCAGACGCCGGTCAGATCCTCGCGCCGCGTCCCCGCCACGCCGAACTCCGCCAGCACCCGGATCGCGACCTCCTCGAGGTCCCGCAGGTAGCGGTGCAGGTCACGGCGGCCCTGGGGGAGGCCCAGGATCGGGTAGGCGACGACTTGTCCGGGGCCGTGGTAGGTCGCCTCTCCGCCGCGCTCGACCTCGACCACCGGCAGGCCGGTCTCGGCAACGGCTGCGGCCTCGCTCCCACGGCCGACGGTGAGCACGGGATCGTGCTCGCACAAGAGCAGCACGTCGCCGACGTCGCCGGCGATGCGACGCTCGACGAGCTCCCGCTGCAGGCCGAGGGTCTCCTCGTAGGGCGTGCGGCCGAGGCGCCGGACGTCGAGCGTCTCCGCGTGCTCGTTCACCGCCGCTCGAAGATATGGACGGCCATTCCGTGCACCGACTCCGCCGCCTCCATCATCGCCTCGGGGAGCGTGGGATGGGCGTGGATCGTGCGCGCGATGTCCTCGGCCGTGGCGCCCATCTCGATCGCCAGGGTCGCCTCCGCGATCAGCTCGGTCACCTCCGGGCCGACCATGTGGACGCCGAGCACCTCGTCGGTCTTCGCGTCGGCCAGGATCTTCACGAAGCCCTCGGTCTCCATGAGGCTCATGGCCCGCCCGGAGGCCGCGAATGGAAAGCGACCGACCCGGAACTCGATACCCCGCTCGGTGCACTGCTCCTCGGTCAGCCCCACCGAGGCCATCTCGGGCGCGGTGAAGATCACCGCGGGGACACAGCGCGCGTCGTACACCTCCGGCTTGCCGGCGATGACCGCGGCAGCTACGAGTCCCTCCTTGCTGCCCTTGTGCGCCAGCATCGGCTGGCCCGCGATGTCCCCGATGGCGTAGAGGTTCGCCACGCCGGTGTGCATGCGTTCGTCGACGGGAACGAAACCCTGAGTGTCGGTGGAGAGCCCCGCGGCCTCGAGCCCCAGGCCCTCGGAGGCGGGACGCCGGCCGACGGTCGAGAGGATCTGGTCGCACTCGACCATGCTCTCCCCCCCCGGCCCCTCGATCCTGACCGCGAGCCGGCCGTCCACCTCCTCGTAGCCCCGGGCGAAGCTCGAGCACGAGAGCTTGACCTTGCGCTTCTTCAGGGCGCGCTCGATGACCTTCACGCAGTCCGCGTCCTGCCCGGGCAGCGCGCTCGACGTGGCCTCGACCACGGTGACACGGCTACCCAACATGCGGTACATGATCCCCAGCTCGAGCCCGATGTACCCGCCGCCGATCACGACGAGGTGCTCGGGGATGCGGGTGGGGCTGAGGGCGCCTGTGGAGGACCAGACCTTGTCCTCGTCGAACTCGAAGCCTGGGATCGAGATCGGCACCGAGCCCGTCGCGAGCACGATGTCGTCCGCCTCCAGAGTGCTCTCGCCGTCGGCGCCACGGACCCCCACGCGATCCGGACCAAGCAGGCGGGCCTCCCCCATCACGACCCTGGCGCCGTGCTTGGAGAGCAACCCTCCAACGCCGCCGGTCAAGCGCTCGACGATGCCCTGCTTCCAGGCCACCAGCCGCTCCAGGTCGAGATCGAGGCCCTCGACCGTGATCCCCATCGCGCTGGCGCGCGCGACGCGGTCCATCAACGACCCGGCGGCGATCAGCGCCTTGGAGGGGATGCAGCCCACGTTCAGGCAGGTCCCGCCGAGGGCCTCGCGCTCGACGACGGTGACGTCCTGGCCGAGCTGGGCGAGCCGGATGGCGCAGACGTAGCCCGCCGGTCCGGCTCCGATGACGATGACTCTTCGGGGTGCGCTCATGGTCGGTCTGGGGTGCTGCGGAGGCTCCTAGCCCGGATGATTCATGAATCAGCCGGGCTAGAGCGGGAAGGCGCCCTCGCCGGGGCGCGCCTCGCCGTGGGCTTCCTGGATCCTGGCGAACTCGTTGTACTGCCGCCGCAGGTGGTCGGGGACGTCGGCGTAGACGTCCTCGACGAGGGTGCGCGTGGACATCGGATCAGCGGCCTCCTGCTCGGCGATCACCTCGTCGAGCTCCGCCAGGGTCCGCGCGGCGAGCTCCTCGCGCCCTCCCGGTGCCAGCACGCCCCGCTCGATCAGGAACGCCTCGTAGCGATCGATCGGGTCCCTTTGCGCCCAGGCATCGACCTCGGCGGGGTCGCGGTAGCGCGTCGGGTCGTCGGAGCTGGAGTGGCCGAGCATGCGGTAGGTCGAGAGGACGACGAGGCTCGGGCCGTCCCCGGCACGAGCCCGCTCCACCGCCTCCTCGGTGGCCGCGAGCGAGGCCAGCACGTCGTTACCGTCCACCTCGATCCCCCGAACGCCGTAGGCGATGCCCTTGTCGGCGTAGGAGTCGGCGGCGGTCTGGGCCTTCGAGGAGACCGAAATCGCCCAGCCGTTGTCTACCAGGACAAACACGCAGGGAGCGCGCCAGACCCCGGCGAAGTTGAGGCCGCTGTGGAACCCGTTCGAGCTGGAGGCGCCGTCGCCGCAGTAGATCGCGTGGACCTCGTCGAGGCCGCGGCGGCTCGCGGCCAGGGCCGCCCCCACGCCGTGGGCCAGTTGGGTCCCTATGACCGACGACCAGCTCGGGTAGTGGCTGCCCTTGTGCTGGAAGTGGTTGCACATCTGACGGCCCTTGGCCGTGTCGTTGGAGTTGCAGTACATCTGCGCCACGTACTCGTCGAGCGGCAGCCCGCGCATCACCGCGGCTCCACCCTCGCGCAGGCCCGACCACATCCAGTCCTGGGAGCGCAGGGCGGCCGCCGAGCCGATCATCGCGCCCTCCAGGCCGAGAGTGGAGCCGACGAAGCCGACCCGCCCCGAGCGCTGCAGTTTCAGCATGCGTTCGTCGATGCAGCGCACGCGCAGCATGTGCACGAGGAGCTCGCGCAAGCGCTCGTCGGACAGATCGGGGACGGTTCCGACGACGCTGCCGTCGGCAGCGAGCACGCGTTGCACGTCCGTCATCGCTGAGATCAGAGGGCCAACAGCCCTGGGCACTCCAACAGCCCCTTGAGGGCGACGAGGAACCGCACCCCGTCGGCGCCGTCGGCCAGGCGATGGTCGACGCTGGTCGAGAAGTTCATGTAACGGCGCACCTCGATGCGGTCTCCGTCGGGTCCCTCGACGACCCCCGGGCGCTTCATGATGCGGTGCACTCCCAGGATCGCGATATCGGGGTGGTTGATGATCGGCGTGGCGTGGATGCCGCCGATGTTGCCGGCGTTGGTGATGGAGAACGTGCTGCCCTGGAGCTGCTCGGGGCCGATCCGGCCGGTCCGGGCGCTCTCGGCGAGCTCGGCGAGCTCGGCCGCCAGCTCGAGCACGCCCTTGCGCTCCACGTGGCGCACGACGGGAACGAGCAATCCCTTGTCGGTGTCGGTCGCGATCCCCAAGTTCACGGTGTGGCTGTGGATGATCTCGCCGGCTTCCTCGTCGAGGCGGCCGTTGAGCTGTGGGAAGTCCAACAGCGCCTTGGCAGCCGCCTTCATGATGAAGGGCATGTAGGTGACCTTGATGCCGCGCGCCGCGCCAATGGTCTTGGCGCGCTCGCGCAGGGTGACGAGCTCGGTGACGTCGACCTCCTCGACGACGGTGAAGTGCACCGCGCTGTCACGCGAGCGCACCATCGCCTCGGCGATCTTGCGCCGCACGCCACGGAAGGGAACGCGCGTCTCCCCACCGGCGGCCACCGGGGCCTCGGCGGGCACGGGTGCGGCGGAGGACGCGGCGGGCGCCGCGTGGGCCGCCTCGACGTCGCTGCGCCGGATCACGCCGTTGCGCCCGGTCCCGGCGACGCTCGCGAGCTCGACCCCGCGCCCGCGAGCGACCCTCCTCGCGCTCGGCGTCGCCAGGGCCTTCGCTCCGGGGGAACGCGGAGGAGCGGCCGGAGTCAGGACCGCGTCTTCCGCTTCCCGCTCGACCGGTGCGGCAGCCACCTCCACGTCCGGGGTGTCGGGAGCGCTCTCTCCGCCGGTCTCGAGCGTGAAGAGCACCGCTCCGACCTCGACGACGTCGCCGGCCTCGGCGTGGAAGGCGGAGACCACCCCGGGCGCGGGCGCGGGGATCTCCACGGTCGCCTTGTCGGTCATCACCTCGACGACGCTCTGGTGCTCCTCGACGGCGTCACCGACAGCCACGAGCCACTGCACGACCTCGCCCTCGGCAACGCCCTCGCCGACGTCAGGAAGCTTGAACTCGATGGCCATCGCTGCTCCGCCTAGAAGGAGTGGACCTGTTCGATCGCATCGAGCACCCGCCGCTCATCCGGCAGGTAGTGGTGCTCGAGCGTGTTGGGAAAGGGCGTGTCGAAGCCCGTCACACGCTTGACCGGGGCCTCCATGTACTCGATCGCGTGCTCCGCGATCAACGCGCTGATCTCCGCACCGTAGCCGCAGAAGCGCGGGGCCTCGTGGACCACCACGACGCGCCCCGTGCGGCGCGCCGCGTCGAGGACGCCCTGCTCGTCGAGGGGCAGCAGGGTCCGCAGGTCGACGACGTGGCAGTCGATGCCCTTCTCCGCCGCCTGCTCCGCCGCCTTCACGACCACCGGTACCATCGCCCCGTAGCAGAAGATCGTGACGTCGTCGCCGGCGCGCACCTCGCGCAGGGTAGAGAGCTCTACCTCGTAGGAGCCCTCGGGCACCTCGCCCTTCACGCTGCGGTAGAGCGCCTTGGGCTCGAGAAACAGCACGGGATCGGGATCGAGGATCGAGGCGATCAACAAGCCCTTGGCGTCGTGGGGCGTCGAGGGAACGACGACCTTCAGACCGGGGGTGTGACAGAAGTAGGCCTCGCCGGACTGGCTGTGGTAGAGGCCGCCGCGGATCCCACCGCCGTAGGGCGTCCGGATGACCATCGGCGCGGTGTACTGCCCTCCGGAGCGATAGCGCAGCTTGGCCGCCTCGGAGACGATCTGGTCGAAGGCCGGGTAGATGAAGTCCTGGAACTGGATCTCGGCCACGGGCTTGAGCCCGTTCATCGCCATGCCCACGGCCGTCCCGATGATCCCGTCCTCGGAGAGAGGTGTGTCGAAGCAGCGCGCGACACCGAACTCGTCGGTGAGCCCTTCGGTGGCGAGGAAAACGCCCCCCTTGGGGCCGACGTCTTCTCCCAACACGAGGACCGTGGGGTCGTCGCGCATGACGGACTTCAGGCCGTCGTTGACGGCTTGGACGATGGTCAGCGTAGCCATTGGGTTACAGGAATCTCGGGTCGCTGGGTGTTCTGTGATCCGGCGTGCCTACAGGGGGAACTCACCGGCTCCCGCCGCCGCCTCGCCCTTCCGGCGCGCCAGGTCGAAGGTCGCCTCACCCTGCACGCGCAGGTGATCGGGAAGGGTCTCGTACACATCGCTGAAGATCGTCTCCAGACCGGGAGCGCCCTCGGCGCCGGCCTCCTTCGAGGCGGCGTCGATCTCGGCGAACGCCTCCTCCCGCACACGCTCGCAGTCGCCCTCGCTCCACAGGCCGCGCTGCACGAGGAACTTCTCGAAGCGCTCGATCGGGTCACGCTTGCCCCAGGCCTCCAGCTCCTCGGCGGGAACGTAGCGTGTGGGATCATCGGAGGTGGAGTGGCCGCCCATGCGGAACGTCTCCGCTTCGACCAGGGTCGGGCCGTCGCCGGCCCGCGCCCGCGCGACGGCCTCGGAGACGACCTCGCGAACGGCCAGGAGGTCGTTGCCGTCGACCTTCACGCCCGGCATGCCGTAGGCGCGTGCCTTGATCGCGAAACCCTCCGAGGCGGTTTGCTCCGAGCTGGGGCAGGAAATCGCCCACCCGTTGTTCTGGCACAGGAACACCACCGGCGCCTTCCAGACCCCGGCGAAGTTCAATCCGCTGTGAAAACCGAGGCTGGATGTCCCGCCGTCGCCGAAGCTGGCCAGGCAGACGTGGTCCTCGCCCCGCATCTGGAACGCCCGGGCCGCCCCCACGGCGTGTGGTATGTGGGTGCCGATGGGCGAGGAGATCGAGTAGAAGTGGATCGGTTCTTCGAAGGAGAAGTGCACCGACATCTGCCGGCCCTTGGCGGTGTCGAGCGCGTTCCCGAACATGTTGTGCATCATGTCCAGGGGCGTCACCCCGTGGTAGAGCGCCATCCCGAAGTCCCGGTAGCTCGGGAAGATCCAGTCGGTCCGCCGCAGGGCGCTCGCGGCGCCGACTTGCAGCCCCTCGATGCCCAGGTTGGGGACCGAGAATCCGATGCGACCCGAGCGCTGCAGCTTCAGGCAGATCTCGTCGAAGACCCGCGTGCGCAGCATCGTCTCGTAGCAGTGCAGGAGCTGCTCGTCGTCCAGGCCGGAGTCGTGCGCGCCGGCGTCCCCGTCGGGGCCGATGACGCTCAAAGCGGGGGCATCGGTCATGGTGTGTCGTTTCGCTCCGGTTGGGTCCATTCGCGCCCGCGGCGCTTCTCGATGATGCGCTCGGCGAAGAGCTCGCCGGCCTTGTAGCTCGACCTCACCAGCGGCCCCGACGCGACGCCGGCGAATCCCAGGTCGTAGGCGACACGCCTCCACTCCTCGAAGCGCTCCGGCTCGACGTAGCGCACCACGGGGGCGTGGTTGGCAGTCGGCCGCAGGTACTGGCCGAGGGTCAAGAAGTCGACGTCAGCTCCCCGCAGGCGCTCCAGGGCATCGCTCACCTCGTCGTCGCGCTCGCCGAGGCCGAGCATCAGCGAGGACTTGGTGAGCACGCCCGCGTCCTGCTCCTTGGCGCCGCGTAGGGTGTCCAGGGAGCGAGTGAAGGAACAGCGCGGATCGCGGACGCGGCGCTGGAGGCGCTCGACGACCTCGACGTTGTGGGCTACGACGTCGGGGCTGCCGCCCATCAACAGCGAGAGGTTCTCGCCGGTGTAGTCGGGGATGAGGGTCTCGACGAGGGTCTCGGGCGCGCGCCGGCGGATCTCCTCCACGCAGCGCGCGTAGTGGGCCGCTCCCCCGTCGCTCAGGTCGTCGCGGTCGACGCTGGTGATCACGACGTAGGCCGGGCCCAGGGCGGCCACGGCCGTCCCCACGTGAGCCGGTTCCCGGGGATCGGGAGGCGCGGCGCGTTCGACGGTCTTCACCGCGCAGAAGCGGCACCGGCGCGTGCACTCGCTGCCCAACACCATGAGGGTCATCGTCGCCCGCTCACCCGCCCAGCACTCGCCGATGTTCGGGCAGCGCGCCTCCTCGCAGACCGTGTTCAGGGTGAGGTCGGTCGTCAGGCCCTTCAGACGCGCGTAGCCCTCTCCTCCGGGAAGGGGGGCCTTGAGCCAGGTGGGTTTGCGCCTCGAGCGCCCCTGCGCGGCCGAGCGAGGCCGATTGGACGCGCAGGCTCGGTCGGGGGCGGGGGTGGCCGACATGCTGCTGACGGACTTCACGGGGGGGCGGCGATTCCCGGACAGAGTAGCACACCGCCCCCCCGGCCGTCCCACGAGACGGGCCGGATCCGGGGGCCGGCCAGGGATCGCGTGGCGTCGCGGCGGGCGCTTCGGCGCCCCCCACCACGCGCTCAGGCCAGGAACGGATCGACGGCCCTGCGCACGCCGGGGGTGTTCATCTTCGACATCGCCCGCATCTGGATCTGGCGCACGCGCTCGAGGCTGATGCCCATCTCCGAGGCGATCTCGGCCAGGGTGTGCTCCCGGCCCTTCCCGATCCCAAAGCGCCGCTCGATCACGAAGCGCTCGCGCTCGGCCAACAGGTCGAAGGCCATCTCGACGCCCTCGCCAATGCTGATCTCCTCCATCTCGGGGCCATAGGGATCGCCGCCCCGCCCGTCGACCAGGACGTCCCGCAGGGACTGCTGGTCCTCGTCCTCGCTCCCGACTCCCATGTCGATCGAGTGCGTCGCCCGGGAGGCCTCCAGTGCTGACGCGACGACGCTCTCGCCGAGCTGCGTCTCGCGCGCGATCTCTACCGCGGACGCCTGACGCCCACCGAGCCGTTCGGCGGCCGCGCGGACGTGCTTCATGGCCTTCTGCAGGTACACCGGCAAGCGGACGGTGTGTCCGAAGTTGTAGAGATGGTTGCGGAAGGCCTGGTGCAGCCAGTGCACGGCGTAGGTGCGGAACAAGAGGCCGCGCCGCCAGTCGAATCCGTCCACGGCACGGAACAGGACCGCCGATCCTTCCTGAATCAGGTCCAGGCGGCTCCCACGCGTGTGCGAGTAGCGCTCGACGTTGATCAACACCAGGTAGAGGTTGCGCTCGACCATCTCCTGGCGCAGAGCGTGGACTTCCGCCCACCGCCGGCGGACCGGTCCGGGGAAGGCGCGCCCACCCCGGCCCGCTTCCTCCAGCCGGGACGGGTCGATCCCCTCACGCGTCAGGGCGACCTCCAGCCGACGGCGAGCGAACTCGATCCGCCGCGCCAGGCGTGCCTCCCCGGCGCGATCGAGGTGCTCGATTGCATCGACCTCGGACCGGTATTGCTCCTCCAGGGTCTGCTTCCCTCCCCCGTGTCGCTCATCCACCTGCCTCCTCCAGGTCCGCGGGTCTGAGATCTGCAGATCGCACCCTCGCTCGTCACAGTGGCGGATGAGGGCGTCCAGCTCCCGCTCGTAGGCCCGGGGGTCCTGGCAGGCGGTCGTGAGCAGGCAATCGAGATCGTTGTGGCTGATGGTCGGTCGTTGCACGTCGGCGACTCCAGGGGGGGCCTCCCGCAAACTAGAGGAAGCAGGATCGCTGGGGCGAGGGGGAGGGGCGGCCGAGCCATCGCGCCGACCCGCGTTCACGGGGCCGGCGACTCGGTCCCGCACGCCCTCCAGAGCCGGAGAACCGGCGGTTGCAGAGCCGTTTTCGACGGGTTTTCTCGTGGGCGAAGGCATCTTCGGTGCCACCGAAGAGCCGAGAGCGCGCCGGGGGGGGCGGCGGCGGGTCCGGGTTCCCGCCGTCCACATGCACACGCGCCGTCTGTGGCCGCGATCCGCAGGCCATTCCCGGCGGACCGGGTCCGCCCCTCTCCCCGAGCCCCGCCGGGGGCCGCTAGCCCGGATCATTCATGAACACGCACACCAGACTTCGCAACCGGCCGTCTTCGACGGCCTCTCGGCCCCTGGCGGCGCTTTTCGAAAACCTGGCTTCCTCGACGACCCGTTCAGGGTCGCCTGCGTCGCCAGAATCCGCAAAGCACCACCA
>JASLMK010000063.1 GCA_030746555.1 Planctomycetota bacterium
CCGGATGATTCATGAACACGCACACCAGACTTCTCAACCGGCCGTCTTCGACGGCCTCTCGGCCCCTGGCGGCGCTTTGTGAGAACCTGGCTTCCTCGACGACCCGTTCAGGGTCGCCTGCGTCGCCAGAACCCGCAAAGCACCACCCCGAACCGAGTTGCTGTGTCTGGTGCACGTCTTCATGAATAACCCGGGCTAGCCCGCCGGCCCCGCCAGGTCTCTCCCACAGGACCCACGACCCGTGCCCGCCTACCTGATCGCCGACATCGAGGTGACCGAGCCGGAAGTGTACGAGCGCTACCGCGAGGCGGCCGGCGCGAGCCTGGCCGCCCACGGAGGCCGCTTCGTCGTTCGCGGCGGTGCCGCCCAGGTGCTGGAGGGGGATTGGACGCCACGGCGCCTGATCGTCTTGGAGTTCGGGAGCCTGGAGGCGGCGCGGAGCTGGTACCACTCTCCGGAGTACACTGCGGCCAAGGAGCTGCGCCTGCGCTCCGCGGACAGCCGGCTGGTGTTGGTGGAGGGAGCCGAGCCCCCCGCCGACGGGGAGGGCTGAGGCGAGCGGCGCACGGCGAGGGTCTGGGTGGTCGCATGACGGACGAGGAATCGGAGGAGGGAGCAGCGATGGGACGACGGAGAGGGGCAGCACCCTCGGGCTCGGGTCAGCGGCGCCGCGACGTCTTGGGTGGTGGTCTCGCGGCCCTCGGCGGCGTGGGCATGGCCGGAGTCTTCGACGACGATGCGCCCCCGCCGACCGACCTCGTCAGCGCGGGCGACGTCGTCTTGTTCCAGGGCGACTCGATCACCGACGCGGGCCGCAGCCGCGAGCACGCCGCCGAGCCCAACGCCCAGCCGGGCATGGGGACCGGCTACGCCTGGCTCGCGGGCGCGGGGCTGTTGGTCAGCCGTCCCACAGACGACCTGCGCCTGTTCAACCGCGGCATCAGCGGAAACAAGGTCTTTCAGCTCGCCGAGCGCTGGGACGCCGACTGCCTGGCTCTGAAGCCCGACGTGCTCAGCATCCTGATCGGCGTGAACGACATCTGGCACGCCCGCGGTGGGAACTACGCCGGCACCGTCGAGGTCTACGAGCGCGACTACCACGCGCTCTGCGAGCGCACGCTCGAGGCCCTGGGGGAGGTGAAGCTCGTCTGTTGTGAGCCCTTCGTCCTGCGTTGCGGTGCGGTTGACGACTCGTGGTTTCCCGAGTTCGACCGCTACCGCGCCGCAGCGCGGCGGGTCGCGGACGCCTTCGGCGCCCGCTGGGTGCCCTTCCACGAGGTCTTCGAGCGCGCCGTGGCCCACGCCCCTCCCGAGCACTGGGCCGGCGACGGTGTCCACCCTTCTGCTGCGGGTGCGGCGTTGATGTCCCAGGCCTGGCTGCGGGCGGTGTCGCCCTAGCCGCACGCCGAGGGGTCCGCTACCGCGGCTCCGTCCGGCCTCCCGCGACGCCGACGGCCCCGGTCCGCCGATCACGCCTTGGGGCGGCGCGCGGTCAGTCCTGCGCGAGGGCGGCTTCGATCGCCTCGACGATCTCCGTTCGGCCGTAGTCGTGGCCGGGGAGCTTGCCCACGGCCTCTCCCGAGGCCGAGAAGGTCACCAGCCCGTGGCGCAGGGCGGTGAACCCGAAGGACTCGATCTCCGCGGCCGCCAGGGCCGTCTCGGCGGCGGGGATGATGCGGAAGTCCATCTCGTCTGCGTATTCCCTTTCGAGCTCGCCCACGGCGGCTACGACCTTCATGCAGAAGGGTCATGCATCGCCGATGACGTAGTAGCGCACCTCGCCGCGCTGCTCGAGGGCCTGGCTGTCCTGCACCGCTTCGTGTGCAACAGGTTCCGAACAACAGGCCGCGAGAGCGGCCAGCAGGCAGAGGGAGAGTGTGCAGGCGAGGGTCTTCATGGCTCCGTGTCTCGCGGGGTCGCGGTCAGGGGCAGAAGGTGAACTCGAGGGCGTCGGAGAGGTTGAATCCGCTGCCGCCTCCGCCTGGGTCGCGGTACCACAGCTGGAAGTGCCAGGTCGAGAGGGCGGTGACGTGTCCCGGTCCGGCGTCGGCGGGCGGAGCGTCGAGGTCGAGGGGGCGGGAGAGGTCTCCGAAGGCGTCGAAGGCCGCCGGTGGGTTCAGGCGCAGGACGGTGCCGCCGACGCAGAGCAGCCCGTCGCCGAACGGCGTCTCCTGCCGGCCGGAGCCGTAGAAGAACAGGGCCAGCTCTCCGGCCACGCCGCCGACGGCGTCGAGGACGAGGTCGTTGTGGGTCAGGCTGGCGCGTCCGGCGGTCAACAGCAGGGTTCCGCCGCCGGCGGAGTTCGGTGCGGCCGTGCAGTAGCGCCGCCCTTCGACGCAGGGTTGCATCAGGTTCTCGTGGGTGGCGATGCGGTCGTCGAGGGGGCTGGCGGAGACGAGGTCGAGGTCGCCGTCGAGGTCGAGGTCTGCGCTCCACAGCCCGAGGGCTCCTCCGCCGATGGCCTGACGCGGGCCGAAGGAGCCCGCGCCGAGGTTTGCGAACCACGAGGTCTCGGCGATGGTGCCGGGGTGGTTGGCGCCGGCGGCGACGTCGAGGTCACCGTCGCCGTCGAAGTCGGCGCCACAGACGGCGCCGATCCCGGCGAGCCCCGTCCCGATCGGCTGGGCGGCGCCGAACAGGCCGCCGCCGTGGTTGGGGTACCAGGCGACGGTCTCGTCGAGGGTGGCGGCGAGCAGGACGTCGAGGTCGCCGTCGCCGTCCACGTCGCCGGCCTGCACGCAGCGCGCGCCGTGGGCGTGGTCGGTGATCACGCGCTCGCTCGCGAACGAGCCCCCGAGGTTCTCGAACCAGGCCAGGGTGTGGTCGATCTCCGAGGCACACAGGACGTCGGCGTCCCCGTCGCCGTCGAGGTCGGCGGCGACGACGCTGCGCGCGCCGCGGGCGTCGGTGGTGATGATCCGCTGTGGGCCGAAGCTCCCCCCGCCGAGGTTCTCGTACCAGGCGAGGGTGTGGTCGAAGAGCGAGGCGGAGAGGACGTCCGGGTCGCCGTCGCCGTCGAGGTCCGCCGCGTGGACGCACACCGCTCCGTCGGTCCGATCCGAGATGACCGCCCTGGGGGCGAAGGCGCCGCCCGTGAGGTTCTCGTGCCAGCCGACGGTGTCGTCCAGGCCGGAGGCGGAGAGGACGTCGGTGTCCCCGTCGCCGTCGAGGTCGGCGGCGAAGACGCTCCACGCCCCCGGCGTCTCGTCGCTGACGAGCTGCAGCGGCCCGAAGGTCCCCCCGGCGTTCTCGAACCAGCCGATCTCCCCGTCGTGGAAGGAGGCGCACAGGACGTCGGTGTCCCCGTCGCCGTCGAGGTCGGCGGCGCACACGCTCCACGGCCCGCCGGCCTCGTCGGTGACGATCTCGGGGTCGGCGAAGGGACCTTGGGCGTTCGCGGCGGCGGAGAGGGCGACGAAGACGGCGAGGGTCGCCGGGTGGGTGGATCGCTCTCGCATGGGTGGGCCTGGCCGATCTCGGTCGCTCGGCATCGGTGCGGTGTGGGTCGCTCGGGTTCGAGACCTCGGACCGGTCGTCCTCCATTGGACGCCGATCCTCCGTTTTCCTCCACCCGCATTCTCCCCTCGCGCTTCCACGAGGGTGGCGCTGGAGTCGGGGTCGAGGGTGTGCCGGCGTCACGCCCTGCGGACCGCGCCCCGCGAGTGGGTGTCGCGCGGGAGCCGTGGGGGCGAGGGCCCGCCCCCGCCCTCAGTGCCGTGCCGGCGCCCAGCCGTTGGCAGGCCGGGCTTCGTCACCCGCCCCGTCGGCTTCCCGGGGAGCCGCGGGCTCGAGGACGACGGTGGGCTCGTCCGCGCCCGGCCCGCCGGCCTCCTCGCCGCTCGCCGGCTTCTGGTTCTCGCTCCAGCCGCGCATGGTGAGCATCCACAGGGGCGTCCTGACGAGGATGGCGAGGTCCTCGACCAGGGAGAAGTGTTTCCGGTAGCGTTCGTCGGCTTCGAACTTCTCGCGGTACCGCTCGGCGTCGTGTCCGGCGTAGCCGTGGGTGATCTGGGCGCGTCCGGTGATGCCGGGACGCAGTACGAGCCGCCGTTCGAACCCTGGGATCTCGCGGCAGGCGAACTCGTGGATGTCGATCATCTCGGGTCGCGGTCCGATGAAGGTCATCTCCCCGCGCAGGATGTTGATGATCTGGGGCAGCTCATCGAGGTGTGACTTGCGCAGCATGCTCCCGAACCAGGTCACGCGCCCTTCGTCGCCGTCCTTCCAGGCCTCGAACTCGTCCCCTTCGGCGTCCCACATGGTGCGGAACTTGTAGAGGATGAAGCGCTTCCCCCGCTGCCCGACCCGCTCCTGCCGGAAGAACACCCGCTTCCACGAGCGATAGACGGTCCAGTTCACCATGGCCAGCGGCACGGCCAACAGCCCCACCACCGGGGCGCAGAGCAGGATCAGGACGATGTCGAGCAGGGGCCGCCCGACGTTCCCGTACACCCCCCGCGGCTCCAGCTCGACCCAGTCGGGTCGGGTGCTCTCTTGGGCCGTTGGCAGGTCTGTCGGTCGTTCGGGCAAGCACCCGGGCCCCGCCACGACCACGCCCCTCCGTGCCGGCCCCTTCGAGGTGCCGGGCTGCAGCACGTGCACTCGTTCACTAGCGGCGCCGCTGGTCGGTGTCGGGGGCATGATCTTGATTCGAGGCGGGAATGACCGAGAACCCAGCAGGCGCACATGGCCTCCTGCCGCTCTCTCCAATCGGCCCAGAGGCACTCTCCTGGCCCCTTTGTTTACGGATCCCGACCCCCTGAGTCCAGGACGGTGTCGGTTTCGGGTCCTCTGATCTGGAGCCCGCAAGGAGCCCAGGTCCACCGCGCCGCCTCCCGCCCCTCCAGGCATCTGTCGGGGCAAGGAAGCCGTGGGGGTGGCCCCTTCTCCGGGCCAGGGCCTCACCGGCTGCTGCGGGAGTGGGGGGGGGGGACGAGCCACGGGTTGGTAGGCGTCATCAGCGCCGGGGTGGTACACCGTTTCAGCGGGAACTACCGGGCGGTCCCTCTGTGGGAACCGTTGCTGCGTTGCGCCACCGTGCGAACGGGCTCGCGCCGAGGGCTTGGAGGTTGGTATCGTCCCCGGCGATGTCACGGCCCGTCCTCCTCTGCGTGCCCCTGTTCCTTGCGGCCTGTGCCTCCGACCCGCCGGCCATGCTCGTTCCCGAGACGGGCAGCGTGCCGGCGCTGGCGCGGGCGGCGGAGTACCACGTGGGGCCTGGGGACGTCCTGCGGGTGAACGTGTTCGGGCACCCGGAGCTGGGCTCCCAGGTGGTCGGGAGCGCCTCCGGCGTCGATCTCGTCAACAACGCCATCGGGGGCACCACCGGTACTCCAGTCGACGGCTCGGGGTACATCCAACTGCCCCTCATCGGGCCCGTCGCCGTCAACGGCATGAGCCTGCTGAGAGTGCGCGATGCCGTGACCTGCGCCCTCGAACGCTACCTGAAGGAGCCGAAGGTGGACGTCTCCGTGATCCGGTTCGGCTCGCAGCGCTTCATCGTCCTGGGGGAGGCGAAGAACCCGGGGGTGTACACGCTCGAGCGCTCGATGACCGCGCTGGAGGCCATCGCCATGGCCGGCGGATACAGCGAGTCGGCCAACCGCAAGCAGCTGATCTGGATGCGGGGCGGGCTCGGCGCGGAGAACCTCGTGCTGCTCGACGGCTCGGGCCTGGATGCGAGGGCGGCGGAGCGGGTGGAGCACGGGGACGTGCTCTTCGTCGGCCGCCGCCCCTGGGCGGATCGCGCGGAGGCCCTGCGCGACGTGGTCCCCGTGCTGCAGACCGTCACCATCCCGCTCTCGATCGCCGCGCAGTTTGTGACGCTGGAAAAGCTGCTCAATGACTGAAGCACGCAGCGAGGAGGAGTGGGGCGATGACGAGATCTCGCTGGGAGACCTGATCTCCACCCTCAGGCGGCGCAAGGTGTCGATCCTGGCCGTGACCACCCTCTGCCTGGGCGCCTCCGTGGCAGCTACGCTCTGCATCGCGCCCAGCTACAAGAGCGAGGCGCGCCTGCTCGTGGAGGACATCACCGCGCGATCGAGCATGCTCGGTCAGCTCGCGAACCTCCCCGTGGACCTCTCGAGCCTGATGGGAGGCGCACCCCAGACGGCGGCCGAGATGGAGGTCCTGCGGTCCCGACCCGTCGTGCGGGCCGTCGTGGGGCCGCCGGGGACCTCACAGCTGGTGCCGGAGGAGGGCCTCTCCCTCACGGCGCTCGTGGATGACCTGGAGAACCAGAGCAAGTGGGCGTCGGTCCGGCGCAAGCTCCGAGGGGAACCGAACCCCCTGGGAAGCCTGGCCGTGGAGGTCCTCGCCTGGGAGTTCCCCGAGGACTTCACCGACCCCGTGCTGATCGATGTGGTGAGCGCGACGCGCGTGCGCTTGACCGTGGACAGCCTCTGGGATCGCCGCAGCGCAGACGTCGAGCTGGCTGCCGACGGGACCCTCGCCTGGGAGGCGGCCCGCCTGCGCCTCGCCGCGGAGGGCGTCGACATGGCGGGGCTTTCGGGCCGGCGCTTCCGCCTGACCGTGCGCGGCCTGCAGAAGGCCGTCGACCTGTTCCTCGAAGACCTCGTCGTCGAGGAGACCGACCGCGGCTCCAACGTCCTGCGGGTGGCCTACGAGGACCGGGATCCCGACCGCCTGGCGAGCACGGTCAACGGCCTGGTGCGCGCCTACATGGCCCACAACCAGGAGCGGTTCCTGCGCCGTGCGGAGCGCTCCGTGGGTTTCGTCGACGAGGAGATCGAACGCATCCGCCAGGACCTGGCCGATGCCGAGAGCGACCTGCAGGCCTTCGGCGAGCGGGCGGGGCACATCGTCCTGCCCGAAGCGGCCGTGGCGCTGGTCGAGAAGCTCGTCGAGGTCGACCTCGAACGCGCCCGGGCGGGCCTGGCGGCGCGCACCTCGGCCGACTTGCTGGAGAGCCTGCGCCGGGGCGACCTGACCCCCGAGGACATCACCGGCCTCGAGCTCTCCCAGGGGATCCTGTCGACCAGCACCCAGGTCGTCCCCCTCACGGGCCTGTTGAGCGAGAAGCGGGTGCTGGAAGCGACCTACGAAGACGAGTGGCCCGCCCTCGAAGCGGTCAACCTGCAGATCGCAGAGCGCATGGCCGGCGTCGAGAGCTGGCTCGAGAACGAGGTCTGGCGGCAGGAGCGCACGGAGGCGGACCTGGAGTCGATCCGTGTGACCTACCAGGGCGAGATGGACAGCCTGCCCGCCGCCCACCTGGAGCTCGCGCGCCACAGGCGCGCCGTGCGCGCCTTCAGCGAGATCTACCTGTTCCTCGTCGCCCAGAAGGAGCAGGCCACCATGGCCCGCACCGCGGCCGTGCCCAGCGTGGAGGTGATCGACTGGGCGGTGCCGCCCCTGGAGCCGGCGTGGCCCAACGTCCCCCTCAACCTCGCGCTCGGACTGGTGCTGGGCCTCTTCCTCGGGACGGGCATCGCGTTGGTGCGCGAGGCGTCGCAGCGCCCGGTCGTCTGTGCCGAGCAACTCGAGCGCACGGCCGGGGCGGCGCACCTGGCGAGCGTTCCCAGGGATCGACGGGCGCGCGCGGGGGTCGTGCGCGGCGAGGCGGCGGAAGCCTACCGCGCCCTGCGCGGCGCGTTCCGCCACGGGAACGAAGGCAAGATCATCGTCGTCACGGCGGCGCACGAGGGCGCGGGCACCTCCACCACCGCCGCACAGCTCGCGCGGACCCTCGCCCGGGGCGGGGAGCGGGTGCTGCTCGTGGACGCCGACCTCGAGACCCCGGGCCTCCACCGCTGGTTCGGGGACGGGAAGGACGGGACGGGACTGGCAGAGGCCCTGGCGGGGGAGGGGGAAGCGGAAGTGGAGCTGTGCCCCACGGACGTCGAGGACCTCTCGCTCCTGCCCGCTGGCCGGACCGGCGAACATCCCGGGGACCTGGTCGCACGGCCCGGCGCGGGCGCCGTCCTGGCGGGCTTCGCCGAGGGATACGACCGGGTGATCCTCGACGCGCCCGCCGTCCTGGCCGGCTCCGGAGCGGCGGCCCTGGCGGCGGCGGCCGACGGCGCCGTGCTCGTCGTGCGCCACAACAGGACCCGGGAAGCCGCCGCAGGCGAAGCGGCCCTGCGCCTCAGGCAGGCAGGAGCCAGGCTCACCGGCTGCGTGCTCGTGGGCGCCCCCAAGGGCACCTAGCCGACCCCGTCGCCTCGCACGAGGACGCTAGCCGCTCCTCAGACCTCTCCACGACCGCCACAGGCGGGAGAGCAGGAGGGTGAGGATGCTCAGCAACGAGAGGGCCGTCAGGAGTCCCCAGTGGAGGTGGAGGATTGTCTTGTCCACTAGGACCGCCTCGCCTCCCGGGGTGCGCTCCTGCGTGCGCACCCCTGAGAACGAGATGAGGAACAGCGCCGGTCCATCGGTGAGCAGCTCACGCAGAGCGGCTTCGGCCGTGGGGTCGACGGGGATCTGTGGATGCTCGGCGGTGACGGCGACCCGCGCCCACATGGCGAGTCCACGTGCGGACTGGACGCTC
Source organism: Planctomycetota bacterium (assembly GCA_030746555.1). Lineage (GTDB taxonomy): Bacteria > Planctomycetota > UBA1135 > UBA1135. Next base: position 8,513 of record JASLMK010000063.1, read on the forward strand.
CACATCTGCCCCGGCGCGTCCGAGTGGATCGCCGTCCACGGCCGGGCGTGACTGAGGGCCCACAGGAGGCCGAAGGCCCCGAGCAGGGACAGCCGGATCCAGAACTTGCGCCGCACAGCGGGCACCCTAAGACATAGCGAGCGGTCCCGTCTCCGATCCCCGGCAGAGGGAACCACAGGGTGGTCACCCGTGCGCATCGTGCACGTCCCTGGCGGTGCAGCGGGTCTGGTTGATAATGGAGAGGGTGAAGCGCGTGGCTCAGGACTCTCTGCTCGGCACCTCGTTGATCGTTGCCCTGGGGCTCGCGGTCGCAGGGGCCGGATGCCGGGGCGTGGCGGGGGAGGGGCGCGAGAGGCCGGTGCCGACCAAGGCCAAGGCGCGTCGGGGAGGCTCGCCTGAGAGCTGGCGGGCGAAGCTGGAAGTGGCGCAACACCCCCAGCTCTCGTCGATCGCGCGGGGATTCGACACCGAGAGGCTGTGGGGCGACGGGGACGACTGGGAGCCGGCCGTGGCCGTGGCGCCGGGCGGGGACGTCGTCTACCAGATGGCCACGCGCTACTCGCCGGGAGGCGGCGGGGGAGCGCCGGATCCGGCCATGATCTTCCGACGCTCGCCCGACGGCGGGCGGAGCTGGGAAGCCGACACCTTCCTGGACTTCGTGAACGGCACACAGAACGACCCGATCCTCGAGGCCGCGACCGGCGGCATCGTCTACGCCGCCTGGCTCCACGGCTACGTGCCCGGCGTCAAGGTGGCGCGCTCGACGGACTTCGGCGTGAGCTGGTCGAGCCCGGTCACCGTCGTCGGACCAGGCGGACCGCCGGGATGGTCCGACAAGCCGGTCCTGGCCTGCTCCCGCGACGGCAGGGACGTCTACGTCGCCTTCAACGCCTCCGACAGCTACGTCGCCGCGTCCCACGACTACGGCCAGACCTTCGCTCCGCCGGTGCGCACCAACACCGACAACCGCTACTGGTTCCACACCGCCGGAGCCGTCGGGCCCGGCGGCGAGGTCTTCTTCGGAGCCACCGACTACAGCCAGAACTACCACGGGAACGCCCGCGTGCGCCTGCTGCGCTCGAGCGACGGCGGCGCGAGCTGGTCCACCTCCCTGGTCGACGTCTCCGCCGAGCTGCCGGACTGCAACTGGTCGCCCTCCTGCCCCTTCGGCTTCCTCGGGCCGTCGGTCGGCCTGGCCGTCGACCCCGCCGGCGTGATCCTCGTCGCCTACAACGCCGGCAACACACCGGGAGAAGAGCAGATGGTCTACGTGCGCACCTCCGCCGACGGCGTGAGCTGGAGCGGGCGCGTCGCCCTCTCCACCGCCGGCGCGGGCGTCGACCACGCCTTCCCCGCGGTCGCCGCGGGCCCCACACCGGGCGACTTCCGCGTGGTCTGGCAGGACGACCGCAACGGCACCGACCGCTGGAACAGCTGGTACCGGCGCACGCGCGACGCCGGAGCGAACTGGCTCGCCGAGGTGCGCCTGTCCGACCTCGCGCGCGGCGCTCCCTACAAGCACCCCGAGGGGTACCTCTTCCCCTACGGCGACTACCTGGAGCTGGACGTGGACGACGCCGGGACGACCCACGTGATCTGGGGCGAGGGGACGAACTGGATCGGCCGCGGCGGGGCCTGGTACTCGCGGGGTGAGTGACCGAGGTCGGCGGTCCGCCGGACCTTCGGTCGACAGCGGGAGCCACCATTGCGGACACACCTCCGATCCCCGCTCGCGGGGATCGGCGCGCGCCCCCGCTGGGGTCGCGGCCGTGCTAGGTTCGGGGGATCATGCACGGCCGGGAGAACAGGACGGATCGCCCGCTCCCGTTCGAGGCGATCCTGGGCGAGCTCGCGCGAGAGCGTCCGGAGAGGGCGGCGCTGGGCAGCGTGGAGGGCGAGTGGCTGGGCAGAGCCGAGCTCGGCGAACGCATCGCCGGCATCGTCTCGCTCCTGGCGGACCACGGGGCCGTGGAGGGCGAACCCGTCCTGGCCTTGCTGCCCGACGGGCCGGGGACGGCCCTCGTCGCCCTGGCGTGCGCCACCCGCTTCGCCTACGCGCCGCTGAACCCGCGGACGCCGGCCGGCGGCCTGGCGGCCCTTGCGGCGCGTCTGGCCCCCCGCCTCGTCCTCGTCGCGAGGGGCGCAAGCCTCCCCGACGCCCTCGCCCACACCCCCTGCCTGGAGGTCGATCCCGCCTCCCTGAGCGAACCTGTCGGCGGGGAGCGGGGGCACGGGTCCGGCGGGGGCGCGGGGGGTGCCCAGGCGGATCCGGACGCGGTGGCGTTCCTCCTGCCGACCTCGGGTACCACCGGGATGCCCCGCTTCGCCGTCATCACCCAGGGAAACCTCGCCGCCTCCGTCGAGAACATCGCCCAGGCGTTCGAGCTGACCGAACACGACCACCGCCTGAACGTCATGCCGCTCTTCCACGTTCAGGGCATCGTCGGCGGCCTGCTCGCACCCCTCTGCTCGGGAGGCCGGGTGACCCAGGCGACGGGCTTTGTGGCCACCGAGGTCCTGGACGTGATCGCGCGCGGGGAGGTGACCTGGTACTCGGGGGTCCAGGCCATGCAGCGCGAGATGCTGCTCGCCCTCGAGCGACGAGGGGACTTCGCCCACGGCCTGCGCTTCGTGCGCACCGGCTCCTCAACCCTCGACGAGCCCCTCCGCGAGAGGCTCTCCGCACGCCTCGGCGTGCCCGTCGTCTCTTCCTACGGGATGACCGAGGCGACCTCCCAGATCGCGGTCCAGCCCTTCACGGGCGGCAAGACCGGCAGCTGCGGCAGGCTCGCCGGACCTCGCGTAAGGCTGGTCGGCCCCGACGGCGAAGACGTGTCCGCGGGGAGCGTCGGCGAGGTCTGGATCGCCGGGGAGAACGTCATCGGCCGCTACCACGACGACGAGTCGCCCGATTCGTTCCACGGCACCTGGCTCAGGACTGGAGACCTCGGCCGCTTGGACGCCGACGGATTCCTGTTCCTGGTGGGACGGACGACAGACCGCATCCGACGCGGCGGCGAGACGGTAGAGCCGAGCGAGGTGGAGGCTCGTCTAGAGCGGCACCCCGCCGTCGTGGAGGCGGCGGTCCTGGGCGTGGCAGACGAGCGGCTGGGCCAGGAGCTCGTCGCGATGGTCGTGTGCGACTCCGACGGAGTCGATCCTGCCGCCCTGAAGGCCTTCGTCGGCGAACGGCTCGCGTCGCACAAGGTGCCGCGTTCGATCCGGTGCGTGGAGTCCCTGCCAAGCAACGCGACGGGCAAGCTCGTGCGCGGCGAGCTCGCGGCGGTGTGGGCGCGCCTGGAAGGAGAGCGGGCACCGTCCGCTCCACCGCACGCCTTGAGCCCGCGGGTGGCCGCGCTGGAGGCCATCTGGAGCCGGCTGCTCGCCACCGAGGCGATCGACCCGGATGCGGACTTCTTCGACCTCGGCGGCGGCTCGCTCGTGTTCGAGGAGATGCTGCTGCTGGTCTCCGAGGAGGTCGGCGTCTCCCTCGACACCTTCGACCTCTCCGGTTCGGTCACCCTGCGCACCCTCGACGCTCTCTTGGAGGAGGGCGACAGTCGACCCTGGGTCGCCGTGCACCCTTCGGCAGGCGAGGGCTCACCCCCAGGCGATCACTCGAGCCGACTTCTCGCGCCGCCTCTGTGGCTGTTCCCCCCGGCGGGCGGGCACCTGGTGACCATGGGTCGCCTGGCCCAGCGGCTGGACTGGCCCGGAGAGGTCCTCGTCCTGCGCGGCCCCGGCGAGGATCCGGGAGAGGCGCAGGGAGAGAGCATCGAGGAGATCGCGGCGTGGTATCTGCCGCACCTGGAGGCCCGCGACCCGGGCGCCTCCCACGCGATGATCGGCGTCTCCTTCGGCGGCCTGCTCGTGTTCGAGCTCGCCAAGCGACTGCGCGGGGCGGGTCGTCCCCCGGGCCCCCTCGGCATCATCGATTCGGTCTGTACGACCTACCCGCACCGATCCGGGGCGCGGCGGTTCGTCCAGCAGGTGACCGCGGTCCTGCGTGGAGCGGATCTCGCAGCCGACGCAACCCCCGACGCCATCGAGGCTGTGTGGCAGGAGCTGGAGACGGTCTACCTCCAGCTCACCGCCCTGGAGAAGCCCGCGGATCCGCGGGCCGCCGCCCGGGCCGCGATGCGGTCTTTGGGTCTCGATCCCCAGCTGCGTCTGGACTCTCCGCACCGCTGGTGCCGGCGACTGCGGAAGGTGCGCCGGACCCTGTGTGCCCTGGACGACTACGAGCTCGGCACCCTCGACGCGCCGTTCACCTACTTCCGCGCGGGAGCGGGGTTCGCCGGCTCCGATCCCGCCCTGGGGTGGAGCGCCCACGCCACTTCAAAGGTCGACGTCGCCGTGCTCGATGGGAACCACTTCACCATCTGGGACGCGGAGCGCCTCGACCCGACGGCGCGCACCATCTCACGAATCCTGGACCGCATGCGAGTCGAAGGTGCGAGGCGCGATCGGTCGTAGGGGCGGACCCCCCGCCGCTCGCGCGCCGCGCTCGGTCGGGCCGTGGATGGGTGCGAGGGAGTGCCCGGTTCGCTAGGCTCCGGCGGCCCGATGACGGGGAGAACCGAGAGAAGCCGGTCGTCGGAGGCCGGGGGAGACGGGGGCGCGCGCCGTGGATGAACGCGCGGAACCGGACCGCGGCGGGGCGGGCGAGCGGGAGAGCGCGCTCAGCCGCGCGCGCCCCGGGGTCCTGGGCCTCTACGCCATCGCCGCCGCCTTCACGACCTACTTCTGCATGTACGCCTTCCGCAAGCCCTTCGCGGCGGCGGAGTACGGCGGCCTGAAGCTGTGGGGGACGGGGCTGGACGCGAAGACGGCGTACGTCATCGCCCAGATCCTCGGCTACACGATCTCGAAGTTCGTGGGCATGAAGGTCTGCGCCGAGATCGGGCGCCGCGGCCGCGCGCGGCTGCTCGTCGGGCTGATCCTCGCCGCCTGGGGCGCGCTCCTGCTCTTCGCCCTGCTCCCCCTGCCCCTGAAGGTCCTCGCGATCTTCCTCAACGGCCTGCCCTTGGGGATGGTGTGGGGCACGGTCGTGCTGCACCTCGAAGGCCGGCGCACCTCCGAGTTCATGCTCGCCGGCCTGTCGTGCTCCTACATCATCGCCAGCGGCATGGTGAAGGACGTCGGGCGCTGGCTGATGAGCGCCCACGGCGTCGGTGACTACTGGATGCCCGTCACCATGGGGGCTCTGTTCTTCCCTGCCTTCGTCGTCGGCGTCGTGCTCCTGGCGCAGATCCCGCCACCCAGCGAAGCAGATCGCAAGGAGCGCTCCGAGCGCGTGCAGATGTACGCCGGCGACCGCTGGTCCTTCCTGAGGGAGTTCCTGCTGGGGATGGCGCTCCTCAGCGGCATGTACTTCTTCCTGACCGCCTACCGCGACTACCGCGACAACTACGGCGTCGAGATCCTGCGTGAGCTGGGCCTGGGCGAACGGGCGGGGATCTTCACCCAGACCGAGGTGCCGATCGCCTTCGGCGTGATGGTCGCCCTCTCGCTCCTCTCACTGGTGCGCGACAACCGACTCGGTCTGATCCTGGCCTTTGCGATCATGATCGCGGGGTCGCTCACGATGGGCGTCGCCACCTGGCTCTTCGAGCAGGGCTCCATCGGCGGCGTGGCCTGGATGACCCTCGTCGGTCTGGGTGCGTACCTCGCCTACGTGCCCTTCGGTTCGGTGCTCTTCGACCGGCTGTTGGCCTACACGCGCTTCGCCGGGACGGCCGTCTTCGCGATCTACCTGACCGACGCCGTCGGCTACACCGGTTCGGTCGGCCTGCAGGTCTACAAGGACTTCTTCCAGGCGTCGACGACGCGCCTGGAGTTCTTCGGTGCGCTCTCCTACTTCATGAGCGCCTGTGGCGCCCTGGCCCTGGTGGTGAGCCTGGTCTACTTCCTGCGCCGCGGCGGCGAGGAAGGGTAGGCGGACCAGCGGCTCAGTTCCCCGTGCCCTCGCTCTCGGGCAGCGGGTGGGGGAAGGTGTCGGGGACGACCTGGATCTCCGTGCTCAAGCGATAGGTGCCGCGCTCGGCGTCCTCGAAGGTCACCTCGACGAACCAGGCGGTCCAGCCCTCCTCGGGCGCGTCGACCCGCGCCTGCGCCTTCCGCTTCCCCTCGAGCTCGCTCGCGGCCCACTCGACCTTGCGGAAGTCGCGGTCTGGCGAGGTCGCCTGCCAGAGCTTCGCCTTCCCCCCCTGGGGCCAGCGCACGGTGAGCGTTCCGTCGTCGCGGGTCTTCCAGTCCAGACTCGGCAGGGTCTCGTCCGCCATCGAGGCACGGAAGAACGCGGTGACCGTCGGCAGGATCCCCAGCCCCAGGCCGTGCCCGGCGTTGGGCAGGTAGAACAGGTTCTTGGGGCCGGGGAGCTCGCCGAAGTAGAGGCTGGAGGCGTTGACGGTCCAGAAAGGATCGTTGGTCCCCAAGAGGACGAGCTTGGGCATGGTGAACGAGGAGCGATAGGTGAAGGGGTCGACGAACTGGGAGAGGACCCGGCCCTCGTCGGTCGTCATGCGCTCCTGGATGCGCAGCTTGGTGTAGGGCTCGATCTGCTCGCTGAACCCGCCGTAGGTCATGCGCTGGCGCTCCATCTGCGGCTGGATGTTGAGGACGTCGATCACCATCGGCGCGATGGCGCTCACGCGCTCGTCCACCGCCGCGGTCAGCCAGGTCGTCCAGCCGCGCTTGGAGGCGCCGCTGACGATGAACTCGCTCACCTCGCGCTCCCAGCGCTTGGCGGCGATCTCCTGCACCGCGTCCATGGCGCGCACCGCGCTCTCGACCATCGGAGCGAGCAGCGGCCAGTCGTCGCCCTCGCCCCGCAGGTACTTGTCGAAGGTGTAGGCGATCAGGTCGTCCTCGTAGAGGTTGTCGAACAGGGGTTGGTTGGGGACCTGCTGGAGCACGGCGATCGTCGCCCGGCTCTGCTGGGCGAGCATGGAGAGCATCACCGCCTCCGACGAGCCCGTCTGGGGGTGCTCGTCGCGGTTGGAGCCGCCCGTGACGAACAGGACCACCTTGTCGGGGTGCTCGATCTCGTTGGGGGCGAGGATCGAGAGCCAGTGCCACCACTCCATGTCCTGCCAGGTCTGGGAGGTGAGGCGTGCCACCGTGGCCTTGCAGGCACCCACCGTGTCCTCCGCGAGGACCTCGTAGCCGAAGTTCGCGTCGGGCTCGCGCACCATCTCCGCCAAGTCGCCGCCGCTCGGCGTGTGGTGGGAGAGGGCGGGGAGCGCGAGGATCGCGCAGAGAGCGGGGAGCAGGGCGGCGCGGGATCGGTACATGGCGAGAGGGAGATGGCCTCGGATGAAGGATGTGAGCGCGGGATGCCCGCGAGAATGAACATACGACGAGCTGACCCCGTTCGTTTCCGCTCTCCCGGCCTTCTGCGCCGCACGGGACCGAGGAGGAGCGGGAAGCTCGCCGAACCTGTCGCGGGAGGGACGATGGGCCCTCGGGTTGACTCTGGCCGGCCCCCAAGGGAGGCTCACCCCCTCATGCAGGTCCTGTCCTCTCGCAGAGCCAGACCCCGTCTCACCGGTAACCGCCGTGACTGAGCCCATACCGAGCACGGACCGCTTCGCGGACTTCAACGTCCTCGAGCAGCGGCTGCCTTCGCGGTCGCGTGGCGCGCACTCAAGCGGCACTACTGGCTGCTCGTCGGCGCGGGGATCGTCCTCCTGGGAGCCGGCTCCCTGGCGGATCTTGTCGGCGTGCTCCTGAAACAGACCCTCTGGGAGGGGCGCCGAGTCGAGGTCTTCCCCAACGGTTGGCTCGAGGTGGATCCCCGCAGCCTGCTGAAGCTCGTGGCCTTCTTCTTCTTCATGCCGGCGGTCAACGCCGGGTTCCTCTACCTGGGTCTCTTGGCCGTCCGCTGCCAGGGGCCCAGGATCGGGAAGCTGCTCAGCGGCTTCCCCCACTACTGGCTGCTCGTGCGAGCCAACCTGTTGTACAGCCTGGTCCTGTTCGTCCCCGCTGCCCTGATCGGGATCGGAGCGGGTGGGGGTTGGCTCCTCGGTCCGCTGGCGGAGAACCCCATTCAGTGGGCATGGGTCGGCGCTCTCGTGGGCCTGGTGCCGGCATTGGTTCTGTGGCTCTACCTCTACGCCCGCCTCTGCTTCGCCAGTCTCCTGATCCTCGATCCTCTGAGCCAGGTGTCGAGCGCCGGGGGAGCCCTGCGCGCGAGCGCGAGCGTGACGCGGCCGGTGGTCTGGCGCCTGGCGGGGGTGCTGATGGCGGTGCAGGCGCTGACCGCGGTCTCGTTCGTCTGCTTCTTCCTTCCGGGCTTCCTCCTTGGGATTCCCCTGTCGTGCGCCGTGCTCCCGGCCGCCTACGAGATGGTCCGCCACGAGAACCTCACCGAGGAGGTGGAGGCGTGACAGATCGCGGGCAGGTCCCCGACCGCGGCGGCTTCCGCCCGGGGCAGGCCATCGACGAGTTCACCCTCGTCGCCGAGCTCGGCAGCGGCGGGATGGGCGTCGTCTGGGAGGCCGAGCAGGGCGCTCTTGCCCGTCGCGTCGCCCTCAAGCTCCTCAACCGGCGCGGCTCGGACGACACGAAGTGGATCCGCCGTTTCGAGCGCGAGGCCCAGGCCTGCGGGCGCCTCGATCACCCGGGGATCGTGCGCATCCACGCCTCGGGCGAGGCCGACGGGATCCACTACATGGCCCTCGAACTCGTCGGCGGCGGGTTCACCCTCGCCGACTCCCTCGAGGAGCTGCGCAAGGAGCCGCGCCTGCCCGAGGACTACTTCGAGGGAGTCGCGGCCCTGTTCGCCAAGATCGCCGACGCCCTCGAGCACGCCCACACCCAGCGCGTCCTGCACCGGGACGTGAAGCCCTCCAACATCCTGATCGACGAGGACGACCAGCCGCACGTCTCCGACTTCGGCCTGGCGCGCGTCGAGGGCGGGCTCGAGCTCTCGCGCACCGGCGAGTTCATGGGAACCCCGTTCTACATGAGCCCCGAGCAGGCGGCCGCCAGGCGCATGGGGCTGGACCACCGCACGGACGTCTTCTCGCTCGGCGCCACCCTGTACGAAGCCCTGACGCTCGCCCGGCCGTTCGCGGGCGAGACGAGCCAGGAGGTGTTCCACAAGATCCTGACGGTCGAGCCGCGCAACCCGAGCGAGGTCCACAGCGGCGTGCCCAAGGACCTGACCGTCATCTGCCAGAAGGCCCTGGAGAAGGACCCCGACCGGCGCTTCCGGACGATGGCGGACTTCGCGGCGGACCTGCGCCGGTTCCTGGCCAATCAGCCGATCCTCGCCCGCCCGCCTGGGGCGCTCGTGAAGCTCTCCAAGTGGAGTCGCCGCCACCCGAGGCTCTCGACCGGCCTGGGCGTGGGCGCACTCGCCGTCCTGGCGACCATGGCGGTCATCGGGCGCTTCCAGACGGCCTCGGGCCTGCTCTCCTCGGACCCGTCAGCCGAGGAGGGGTCCGAAGAGGGTGCGGGCGGTCTGCTCGGCGCCCTGATCGAGTTGAGCAAGGAGCGCGACGACGAAGCGGAGCAGCGCGCCCTCGCGCAGAGTGCCAGCGCGCTCTTCGCGGTGGGGGACTACGAGCAGGCCCGATCGGTCTTCGACAGCATCGATCCCGAGTACGCCAGGACCCACGCCGACACGGTCCTGCCTGAGTTCGTCGCCTGCCTGTGGCACACCGCCGAGAGGGAGGCGGCCCGTGAGCTGCTCGATCAGGCCCGACTCTGGATCGAGGAGCTCCCCGACGCCGACCCCACCGCTCTGGAGGAGGCCGAGCGCCTCCTCGGGCAGGAGTAGCTCGTCACCCCGCAGCCGCCCACGGCAGGCCGCCGGGAGCGCGTGCGCGGCTTCGAGAAGGCCCCCCTCGCGCGCACGCCACGACGTCGGCTAGGATGGCCCAAGGATCCCCAGGTCCTGGAAACGAGCGTCCATTTCGGCTCCCGCCCCTCGCGGCGCGCGCCAGCCCACCCTCGGGTGGGCCCCGCGTTCGAGGCTCACGGGACCCGCAGAGGGAAAGGTCCCACCATGATCCTGGTCCGTCACGTCATCGAGAGCCGCCCGCCGGCCCTCGTCCTCGAGGCAGATTCGAGCGCGGCGGAGGCGGCGCTCTTCCTGAAGGAGCACCGGATCGGCGGAGCCCCGGTCCTGGCAGGCGGCGAGCTCGTGGGCTTCTGCTCCGAGCGCGACATCGTATTCCGCGTCGTCGCCGCCGAGCGTGATCCTCGAGAGGTCCGAGTCTCACAGATCATGAGCACCGACGTCATCACGGCCACCCCCGACGACAAGGTGAGCGAATGCGAGGCGCGCATGCGGGAACGCCACGTCCGCCACATGCCCGTCCTCGACGCCGGAAAAGTCGTCGCCTGCGTCTCCCTGCGCGACTTCCTTCAGGCGGAGCTGCGCGAGTCCAAGTCGGAGGTGCGCAGCTTGGAGGGCTTCATTCGGGGCTCGTGAGCAACCGCGGCGGGTTGTGTCCAGCTCCCCCGGACCTCCCCGCCGTGCACCTCGCACTGATGGGGGAAGTCGAGCTCGCAGCTGGCGACGGGCTTGCGCAGCTGGGGGTTCATCAACTCGTGGATGTCGAGCTTCATCGCGTCGCGCGAGGTCGCGGCGATGTCGAGGATGCCCGTGTCCATGCGGATCGCGTCCTCGGGACAGACCTCGACGCAGTAGCCGCAGTAGACGCAGACGCCGAGGTTGATGTCGAAGCGTACGGGGAACTTCTCGACGTCGGGGTCGGGGTGCTCGTCGGGGACGATCGTGATGCACTTGGCCGGACAGACCGTCTCGCACAACATGCAGCCGACGCAGCGCGGCGCCCCGTTCTCGCGCACCATCAGCCGGTGGCGCGTGCGCAGCCTCGAGAACAGGGGCCTCAGCTCCTCGGGATACTGATAGGTCACTCCGGCACGCTCGCCGGTCCTGCGCCCGAAGCGGTGGGCGATGTGGAGGAACAGATTCCGGAAGAAGTGGCGGAAGGTGATCCTGAGCCCGCAGAGGACCTGAGGGATGTAGAGCTTCTCCCAGAAGGTGAGCTGGGGCCGCTGGACGACTTTGACGGCCATCAGCCTTGGCCTCCGAGCAGGATCATCACGCCGGCGGTGACGAGGACGTTGACGACGGCGATGGGGAACAGGCCCTTCCAGCCCAGGTCCATCAGCTGGTCGTAGCGGAAGCGCGGCAGGGTCCAGCGGATCTGCATGAACACGAAGCAGAAGGCGAGGACCTTGACCGTGAAGCTCGTGACGCCGAGCAGGACGTAGAGCCAGTTGGCGACGGGGATCTCGGTCCCCCAGGGGAAGTGGAAGCCGTCGGCCTGCAGGAAGGGGATCTGCCAGCCGCCGAAGAACAGCGTCGTCGCCAGGCAGGCCACGAGGATGGTCTCGAGGAAGTCGGTCAGGAAGAACATGCCGAACTTCATCCCGCTGTACTCGACGAAGTACCCGATGATCTCGCTCTCGCCCTCGGGCAGGTCGAAGGGCAGGCGCTTGGTCTCGGCGAGGGCGGCGACGAGGAACACGACAAAGCCCACCGGCTGGGCGACGACGCCCCACAGGGGGATCCAGCCGCCGGCGATGGTGCGGCCCTGGGCCTCCACGGCCGCGGAGAGGTCCATCGTCCCGTAGACCATCAGCACGCCGATGAGCGCGATGCCGAGCGCGATCTCATACGAGATCATCTGCGCGGTGGCGCGCATGCCGCCCATGATCGCGTAGTTGTTGCGCGAGGCGAAGCCGGCCAGGATCACGCCGTACACGCCCAGGGAGAGCATGGCGAAGATGTAGAGCAGGGCGGCGTCGATCCGGGCGACCTGCAGGTCGATCACGCGCTCGCCCAGGTGCAGCTGCGGCCCGAAGGGAATCGCGGCGAAGGCCACCAGGGCGAAGAACACCGAGAAGAACGGGGCCAGCGTGTGCAAGGTGCGGTCCACCCCGCGCGGGATGACGTCCTCCTTGGTGAACATCTTGATCGCGTCGGCGATGCCGTGGAACAGGCCCAACAGCTTGAAGCCGAAGATCGGAGCGCGGTTGGCGCCGATGCGGTCCTGGATCAGGGCGGACTGCTTGCGCTCGACCCAGGTGTGCAGGCCTGCGAGGTTCAACACGCCGCCGAAGACGACACTCGCGACGACGAGCTTGATCAGAAGGGCTTCGATCACGGCGTCCCCGCTTCCGCCAGGGGCTCGCGGGAGGCCGCGAGGGCTCCCTGCTCACCGAGGGACTCGAAGGACATGCCCGCGAAAGCGTCCGTAGACTTCGCGATCGCGGCGAAGACCTCGGCGGTTGTGGACCAGGAGGGAGCGTCCGCGACTCCCGCCCGGGAGGCGAGCTCGCAGAGCACCCGCTGGCACTCGCGGGCCTGGGCGAGGGGGGCGAAGGCGCGCCCGACGCGCTGCACGCGCCCGTCGCAGTTGACGAAGGTGCCGTCGGCCTCAACGGGGACCGCCGTCGGCAGGACCCAGCGGGCCAGGGACACGGTGGGGTTGTCGTTCGTGCCCGCGTAGACGAACAGGCAGTCGCTCAAGGCCAGGCTCCTGGTCTTCTCGGCGCCGACCAGCTCCACGAGGTCCTCGCCGAACACCCATAACGAGTCCAGCTCGCCCGCGATCGCCGCGTCCACGAGGGACTCGACCCCATCCGCGGGTGCGTCCGAGAGGCCCAGGAGCCGCGCTCCGGCGCGGTTGGGCGCCTTGTCGGCTTGGATCAGGAAGTCGTCGCCCTTCCCTCCCGGCGCCTGGGGAGCCACCACGATGCGCGCCCCGAAGCGCTCACCGAGCACCTCGCGCACGCTGAACAACTCCTCGGTGGTCTGCGTCGCCGAGACCACGACCCCCAACCGGCCGTTGGCGGCGGCCAGGGCGGGGGCCAACGCGTTCTCCGCGGCGTCCCAGTCCGACTCGACCTGTCGGCGCGACGCCTCGTCGGTGCGCCGTCGCACCTCGCCGAGCCGGTCACGGTCGATCCAGCCGTGGCCGTAGCGGCCCTCGTCGCACATCCACCACTCGTTGACCTGGGCGTGGAAGCGCGGCTTGACGCGCACCAGGCGCTCGGCGTCGTTGAGGTGCGGGCGGTCGGTGACGTGGTGGAGGTCGGTGTTGCAACCCCGGCTGCAGCCTCCGCAGACGCTCTTGGTGCTGGAGAGGTACCACACGCGCGCCTTGAAGCGGAACGAACGCTCGGTCAGGGCGCCCACCGGGCACAGGTCGACGACGTTGGCGGAGTAGGGGTTGTCGAGGGTCTCGCCGGGGTAGAGCCCCAGCTCGGCGCGATCGCCGCGGTTGAAGATCCCGAACTCGCCGGTCTTGGTGATCTCGTCGGTGAAGCGCACGCAGCGCGAGCAGAGGATGCACCGCTCCTGGTCGAGCATGACGTGCGGGCCGACCTCGACCGCCTTCTCCTTCTTGACCTTCTGCTCGCTGAAGCGCGGGTCGTAGAGGCCGAAGTTCATGTAGTAGTTCTGCAGGTCGCACTCGCCCGCCTGGTCGCAGACCGGACAGTCGAGGGGGTGGTTCGCCAGCAGGAACTCCAAGACGGCGGCCCGGTCCTTGCGGGCCTGTTCGCTCTCGGTCTCCACGACCATGCCCTCGGTCGCCGGCAGGTTGCAGGCGATCTGGGGCTTGGGGGAGTTCTCGACGTCCACCATGCACATGCGGCAGTTGCCGGCGGTCGAGAGGCCGGGGTGGTAGCAGTAGCGCGGGATGAAGATCCCCAACTGCTCGGCGGCCTCGATGACCGTCGTCCCGTCGGGGACGGAGACCTTGCGCCCGTCGATCGTGAGCTCAGGCATTGGACACCTCCGGAGAGCGCGCGCCCTGAAGGCTGCGCCCCGAGCGGATGAAGTCCTCGAACTCCCCGCGGAACTTCGTGATGTAGGACTGCACGGGCCAGGCGGCGGCCTCGGAGAAGACACAGATGGTCCTGCCCTCCATGTCGTGGGAGATCGTGAGCAGGTCGTCGAGGTCGCCGAGCTTCCCCTGACCCGCGCCGATGCGCTTCACGATGCGGTGGATCCAGCCGGTGCCCTCGCGGCAGGGTGAACACTGACCACAGGATTCGTCGGCGTAGAAGTGGGCCGCGGAGTCGAGCGTGCGGACCATGCACGTGTCTTCGTCCATGACGATCACCCCCGCCGAGCCCGCCATGCTGCCGGCGGCCCCGACCGAGTCGAAGTCCATCGCGATGTCGATCTCCTCGGCGGTCAGGATGCGGGCGGACAGGCCGCCGGGGATGACGGCCTTGAGGCGCTTCCCGCCGCGTACCCCTCCGGCGCGCTCCTCGATCAGCTCACGCAAGGTCACGCCGACCGGCTCCTCGAAGACGCCCGGGCGCTCGACGTGCCCGCTGACGCAGAACAGGCGCGTCCCGCCCTGGCGCTCGGTGCCGATGGCCGCGAAGCGCTCGGGGCCGTGGCTCAGGATGAAGGGCACGCAGGCGATCGTCTCGACGTTGTTGACGATGGTCGGGCAGCCGAAGAGGCCCGAGATCGCCGGGAAGGGCGGCTTGAGCTTGGGCTGGCCCTTGCTGCCTTCCAGCGAGGACAGCAGGGCGGTCTCCTCGCCACAGATGTAGGCGCCGGCCCCGCGGTGGACCACGACGTCGAGGGCGAACCCCGTGCCGGCGACGTCGCTTCCGAGCCAGCCCTTCTCGTAGGCCTCGTCGACGGCGCGCTGCAGGCGCTGGGCGGGCCGAAAGTACTCGCCGCGGATGTAGACGTAGGCCTTGTGCGCGCCGATCGCGAAGGCGGCGATGAGCATCCCCTCGAGCAGCGCGTGCGGATCGCGCTCCATCACGTGGCGGTCCTTGGAGGTCCCCGGCTCGCCTTCGTCGGCGTTCACCACCAGGTACACCGGCTTGTCGCCATCGGTGGGGACGAACGACCACTTGCGTCCGGCGGGGAACCCCGCGCCGCCCAAGCCGCGCAGGTTGGCGGCGATGACCTGCTCGATGACTTCCTTGGGCTCCATGCCCGTCAGCACCTTGCGGGCGGCCTCGTATCCGCCGTCGGCTGTGTAGGCGTCGAACCACACGCCGCCGGGATCGGCGAAGCGGGTCGAGAGGATCGGTCCCGACGAGTCGATGAACGGCGAAGGCTCCGGCGCGGCCTCGGGGCTTGTGGGCTCGCTGCGCGCGTCCTGGGCGATGGCGGCGATGGTCCCGGTGTCCTGCGCGCCCACCGGGCCGATGAAGCGCTCGTCGAGCTGCACCATGGGCGACAGCTCGCAGGCGCACAGGCACTCTACCTTGGTGAGCGACACCGCGCCGTCGGCCGTCGTCTCTCCGGGCCGGATGCCGAAGGTCTCGCTGAACGCCTCCAGGAGCTCCTCGCTCCCGCGCAGGCGGCACGACAGGCTCGTGCAGACCTTCAGCTCCCTGCGCCCCATGGGTTCGGCGCGGAACATCCCGTAGAACGAGAGGACCTCGCGCACGCGCGAGATGGCGACGTCGAGGCGCTCTGCGACCCAGGCCTCCCCCTCGGGCGGGATCCAGCCGTGGTCGTTCTGAACGAGCCACATCAGAGGCAGCATGGCCGCCTGGGGGTACTCGTAGAGGGCGATGATCTCATCGGCCCGAGTACTGAGGTGGGCGAAACTCATCGGTCGAGCTCTCCGCCGATCATGTTGACCGCGCCGAAGGTGGGGATGATGTCGGCGATCATGTCGCCCTTGAGGAGCTTGGGGAGCGCCGACATGATCGCGAAGCACGGGGGGCGTACGCGCACTCGGTATGCGCTCCCGCTCCCGTCGCTCACCACGTAGAAGCCCAGTTCGCCGTTGGCGCCCTCGACGGGGAAGTACACCTCACCCTGGGGCGGCCGCACTCCGTGGCCCATCATGACCAGCTTGAACTGGCGCATGAGGCCCTCGATGTTGCCGTAGGCGTCCTCCTTGGGCGGCAGGGTGACGCGCTTCTCGTCAGTGGAGATCGACGCCTTGTCCGCGCGGCCAGTGCCCTCCAGCGTCGGACCGGCGACGGCGCAGCCGCCGGCGATGGCGGGGATGTCGCCGACCTTGGCGAGGTCGACCATCTCCGCCGCGGGGATGGCACGCCCGGTCTCGGGATCGGCCATGATCGGTCCCGGAGGCAGGTCGACGAGAGCCTGTTCGACGATGCGCATCGACTGCTCCATCTCCTCCACGCGGACGAGGAAGCGGTCCATGTTGTCGCCGGTCGACCCGACGGGGATGTCGAAGTCGATCCGGTCGTAGACGGCGTAGGGGCAGTCCTTGCGGACGTCGTAGGTGGCCCCGCTCGCACGAAGAAACGGGCCCGTGATCCCGTAGGCGATGGCGTCCTCTTCCGACAGCACGCCCGTGCCCTCCATGCGGTCGGTGAAGATGCGATTGCGCTCGACGAGGCCGCGAGACTCACTGATGGCCTGTCGAGTCTCGGCAAAGGCGGCGTGGCAGCGCTCGCTGAACCCGTCGGGCAGGTCGCTCTTGACCCCGCCGACCCGGCAGTAGGTAACCGTCAGGCGTGCGCCGACGACGCTCTCGATGAGCTCCCAGAGGAACTCGCGGGCCTTGATCAGGTAGAGGAAGACCGTGAACGCACCCAGCTCCATGGCCGTGGCGCCGACGCAAGTCAAATGGTCGCTGACGCGCGAGATCTCCGAGAGGATGACGCGCACGTACTGGCAGCGCTCGGGAACCGAGATCCCGATCAGCTTCTCCACCGACATGCAGTAGCCCACGTTGTTGATGATGGGCGAGACGTAGTTCAGCCGGTCGGTGTAGGGGATCACGCCGTTGTAGTCGACGTTCTCCGACATCTTCTCGAAGCCGCGGTGGAGGTAGCCGATCTCGACGTCGACGTCCTTGATCGTCTCGCCTTCGAGCTTGGTGACCAGCCGGACGATCCCGTGCATCGCCGGGTGCGCGGGGCCGATGTTCAGCATCATCTCCCGCGTCTCGAGCCCGGCGCCGTCGACAGCGGCCTGCTCGGTCGTCTTGGTCGTCGAGTCCATGGAATCGCTCTGCGCTAGTTCTTCGGCCCGATCAGGGGCTGGCGCTCGTTGACGGGGTAGTCCTTGCGCAGGGGGTGTCCCTCGAACTCCTCGTAGGTGAGCAGGCGGCGCAGATCGGGGTGGCCGCGGAATCGGATCCCGAACATGTCCCAGGTCTCGCGTTCGAGCCAGTTGGCGGCGGGCCAGAGCTCGCAGAGCGTGTCCACCTCCTCGTCCTCGGTGGCGAGGGGCACGACGAGGCGCGCACGGTGCTTGAGCGTCGTCGAGTAGAAGTGGTAGACGACCGCGAAGTGGGCGTTCAGGGGCGGGCCGGGCCAGGGGTCCTCGTCGGGGATCAGACAGCTGCCGCGGACCGAGACGCCCGAAGAAGAGAAGAAAGCCGGGACGGGGCTCTCTCCGTGGGTGGAGTAGTCCACCGCGGAAAGATCAACCAGCAGGTTCATCGCGAGCTCGGGCTCGTCCCGCAGCAGGCGCGCCGTCTCGAGGAGGTGGGCGCGCCGCAGGATGAGGGTCGTGTCGCCGCGCCAGGCGTGGGAGCTCGCCACCGCTTGGGGTACGCGCTCGCTGACGAGCGCGATCAGAGCGACGGCATCCATTCCTTCTCCAGGTCGTCGGGCCGAACTTCGGGCGCGGGGCGTTCACCCGTGGTGTGCTGATCAGCGATCTTGTCCTGCAGCTTCATCAGTCCGTCGAGCACGATCTCCGGGCGCGGCGGGCAGCCGGGGATGTAGACGTCAACGGGCAGGATCGTGTCGATCCCCATCACCGTGGCGTAGTTGTCGTAGAAGCCTCCGGTGCAGGTGCAGACGCCGAAGGCGACGACCCACTTGGGCTCCGCCATCTGGTCGTAGATCTTCCGCAAGACCGGCGCCATCTTGTGGCTGATCGTCCCGACCACGAACAGGACGTCGGCCTGCCGAGGGGAGAAGCGCGGGAACCCCGCGCCGAAGCGGTCGATGTCGTAGTGGGAGCAGGCCGCGGCCATGTACTCCATGCCGCAGCACGCCGTCACGAAGGGGTACTGGAAGATCGAGTACTTGCGGGCCCAGCCGAGGGCCTCGTTGAGGCGGCTGGTCAGGAATGAGGGGCTCTCTTGCATATCAGTCACGCCTTGGCTGCCCGGTTGAGCGTTGCCCGGTTGAGCATTGCCCGGCCCATTCTAGCGCCCCGTTCGCCCACGCGTAGACGAACCCGATCATCAGGATGCCGACGAAGACGCAGACCTCCACCAGCCCGAGCATCCCCAGCTCGCGGTACACGATCGCCCAGGGGTAGAGGAAGATCACCTCGACGTCGAACAGGATGAACAGGATTGCCGTCAGGTAGAAGCTGACCGCCATCTTGCCCATGGGCAGGGAGAAGGGCTCCTTGCCGCACTCGAACGGCTCGAGCTTCTCGGGCGTGGGGTTCTTCTTCCCCAAGACCGAGCTCAGGATCAGCATGGAGGCCGTGATCCCGCCGGCCAGGAGGATCCCGGCCACGATTCCGATGTACTCGTTCATGACGCTGTGCGCTCGGTCACGGGGAGACGGTCCACGAGTCGAGGAGGCCGGGGAAGATCCCGCCCGCCAGGGTCATTCCGGCGGCGACGGCCAGGGCGAGCTTGACCGCCGGCGCGAAGCGGGCGGGCACCGGTTCGGTCGGCTCCTTCATGTACATCCCGACCGCCACGCGCATGTAGACGAAGGCGGCCACGACGCTCGCCAGCACGGCCAGCACAGCCAGCTCGATGCGGCCGGCTCCGACTGCGCTGCGGATGACCGAGAACTTGGCCGTGAACCCGGCCGTGAGCGGGATGCCGGTCAGGGCCAGGAGGAACAGGAGCATGGTCGCCGCCGCCCCCGGCCGCTGGGCCGCCAGGCCGCGGTAGCCGTCGACGCGCTCGCCGCGCTCGCCCAGGGCGATCACCATCCCGAAGGCGCCCAGGGTCATGAACACGTAGAAGGCGGCGTAGGTCATGGTCGCCGCCGCGCCCTCCTTCGTCCCCGAGGCGACGCCCATCAGGGCGAAGCCCGCGTGGGCGATCGAGGAGTAGGCCAAGAGGCGTTTCATGTCGGTCTGGGCCGCGGCCACGAGGCTGCCAAGGACGACCGAGAGGCCGGCCAGGGCGACCAACATCGTCGCCGTGGTCTGGGACTCGGGGCCGAGGGCCGTCACGACGACCCGTCCCAGGGCGGCCAGACCGGCGGCCTTGGAGCCGGCGGCCAGGAACGCCGCCACGGGCGCGCTGGCCCCCTGGTAGGTGTCGGGAGCCCACGCGTGGAAGGGAACGGCCGCGACCTTGAAGGCCAGTCCCCCGACGACCAAGCCGATCCCGCCGACGAGCAGCGGGCTCGCGCCCTCGGGCGCGGCGGTCAACGCCGTGGCGATGCCGTCGAAGGTCGTCGTGCCCGTCAGGCCGTAGATCAGGCTGATCCCCAAGAGCATCAGCGCCGAGGCGAAGGACCCCGACAGGAAGTACTTGATCGCCGCCTCGTTCGCGTGGGGCCGCTCGACGCGGATGCCGACCAGCACGTAGGCGCAGATCGTGATCAGCTCCAGGGCCAGGTACAGCGGCAAGAGGTCCGCCGACGAGGCGGCCAGCATCATCCCCACCGACGCCAGGAGCAGCAGCGTCTGGAACTCTGGGCGCGGGATGTCCGTCTCGCGGAGGCGGCGGTCGGCGAAGAGGGTCACGACGGCGAGGCCGGCGGCGGAGAGGAGGCGGAAGAAGCGCGCGTAACCGTCGGCCACGAGCATCCCGCCGAACCCGTTCTCGGCCGCGTCAGGGGAGACCCGCCCGGTGACCCACAGGGCGGCGGCGGCGGCCAGCAGGGTCACGACGGTCGGAACGCTCGTCGTGCGCGTGCGGTGCGCCGTGAGCAACAGGACCAGCGCGGCCCCGAGCAGGATCAGCTCGGGGAGCAGCAGGCCGAGGTCGGTGAGCGTGACGCCGTTCACGGACCGACCCCCGAGCTCAACAGCTCCGCCACGGGAGCGCGCAGGTAGGAGAGCACGCACTCGGGGTACAGGCCCAAGACGACGGCTCCTACCGCCAGGGGCAGCAGGGTCGCCACTTCACGCGCGCCCAGCTCGAGCGTCTTGCCC
>JASLMK010000064.1 GCA_030746555.1 Planctomycetota bacterium
CTTCGCAACCGGCCGTCTTCGACGGCCTCTCGGCCCCTGGCGGCGCTTTTCGAGAACCTGGCTTCCTCGACGACCCGTTCAGGGTCGCCTGCGTCGCCAGATCCCGCAAAGCACCACCCCGAACCGAGTTGCTGTGTCTGGCGCACGTCTTCCTGAATCACCCGGGCTAGCCCGGCTTCTTGGACTCCGGCTTGGAGGGCGAGCTCTTCGAGTCGCCGCCCTTGTCGGAATCGGCCGCCTTCGAGCCGCCCTCGACTTCCTTGCGCGCCGATTCCGCTCCCTGTTTGTAGGAGTCGGAGCGGTAGTCGGTCTCGTAGAAGCCGCTGCCCTTGAAGACGATGCCGGACCCGCCGCCGATGCCGCGCTGCAGCTTGGAGCGACCGCACTCGGGGCACTTGCGCAGGGTCTTCGACATCGCGTGGAAGGCCTCGAGGCTGTGGCCGCAAGCCGTGCAGGTGTAGTCGTAGGTCGGCATCAGGCCCGGGCGCCCTCGTCCTCGGCGGCGGCGGGGGCCTCGAGCCCGCCGTCGTCGCCCTCGTCGTCGGCGCCGTCGGCCTCGGGCGGCTCGTCGGCGGCCGAGACCTTCACCTGGGCGTGACGCAGGACGCCGTCGCCCATGCGGTAGCCGGTGCGCACGGTCTCGACCACCTCCCCCGCCGGCCTGTCTCCGGCGGGGACCGTCTCCACGGCCTGGTGGATGGCCGGGTCGAAGGTGCCACCGTCGGGGACGGCGCTCACGCCGTCGCGTTCGAGCAGGGCCATCAGCTGGTCGCGTGTCATGCGCACGCCCAGGAGCAGGTTCTTGCCCTCCTCGCCCGTGCACTCGGTGCCCAGGGCCATGTCCATCGTGTCGAGCACCAGGAGGAGCTCCGAGAACAGGACCTCCCGGGCGCGGGAGATGGCCAGGTCGATGTCCTCGCGCTGGCGCCGGCGCAGGTTCTGGTAGTCGGCCCGGGCCCGGCGCCAGTTGGCGAGGTACTCGGCGGCCTCGCGCGCCAGGCGCTCCTGGGGTGTCTCGTCGGCGACGGGCTGATCGGCCTCGGCCTCGGCCTCGTCCGGGGCGACCTCGCTCTCGGGCTCCTCGCCGGGGTCGGTGCGCTCTGTGGGGGAGGGCATGCGGGTCCTCGTTAGCTGAAGTAGTTGGCGATCTTCTCGAAGAAGCTCTCGTTGCCGCTCTTCTCGCCCTCGATCTCGGCGAACTCGGCCAGGAGCTCGGTCTGCCGGTCCGTCAGCTTCGTGGGCACCTCGATGAAGACCCGCACGAGCTGGTCGCCGCGCGTGCTGCGCTCGACCACCGGCAGGCCCTGACCTCGCAGGCGCAGGATCTTGCCGCTCGGCGTGCCGGCGGGGATCGTCATCTCGACCTTGCCACGCAGGGTGGGGATCTCGACCTTGTCGCCCAGGGCGAGCTGGGTGAAGGAGAAGGGGATCTCCGCCAGGACGTCGGGGCCCGAGCGCTGGAAGACCTTGTGGTCCCGCTCGCGCACGACACAGTACAGGTCTCCGCGCGGAGCGCCGGGCTCGCCCACGTCGCCCGCGCCGCCCTGGCGCACCTGCATGCCCTCCTCGACGCCCGCGGGGACGGGGATCTTGACCTCGCTCTTGCGCTGCACCTTCCCCGCGCCGCGGCAGCCCCCGCAGGGCTTCTCGACCCTGCGTCCGGCGCCGCCGCAGGCAGGGCAGGCGGTCGCCATGGTGAAGAACCCCTGGCTGCGCTGGACCCGTCCCTGGCCGCCGCAGGTGTCACACGCCACCGGCTGCGCGCCGCCCTCGCCGCCGGTGCCCCGGCACGGCTCGCAGGTCTCGAACCGCTTCAGGGAGACGGTTCGCTCCACGCCCTCGTCGATCTCCTCGAGGGAGAGGTCGAGGACGATGCGCAGGTCGCGGCCCGGGCGGGGCCCGCTGCGCGCGCGCTGTCGTCCCCCGAACAGGTCCCCGAAGCCGCCGCCGCCACCGCCGCCGCCGCCGAAGATGTCTCCGAAGGCGGAGAAGATGTCCTCGATGTTGGTGAACTGGCGCCCGGCGAAGCCGCCGCCCTGGCCGAAGGCGGCGTGGCCGAACTGGTCGTACTGGCGGCGCTTCTCCTCGTCGCCGAGGACGTCGTAGGCCTCGGCGGCCTCCTTGAAGGCCGTCGCCGCCGCCTCGTCGTCGGGATTGCGGTCGGGGTGGTGCTGGAGGGCGAGCTTGCGGTAGGAGCGCTTGATGTCCGCCGCCGAGGCGTTGCGGTCGACGCCGAGGACCTCGTAGTAGTCGCGCTTCTCACTCATGGCTCAGGGGGGTCGTGGAGTCGGGGGGCCGGGACCGGCCGCCGCGGGGGCGGCCGGTGCTCTCCGCTGGCGACCCTCAAGCCACGCTGCCGCCGATCCTCTCTTCCTCGTCCTTCAGCTCGGTCACCATCGTGTCGGTGGTGAGCAGCAGGCCCGCGATGGAGGCGGCGTTCTGCAGGGCGGCGCGCACGACCTTGGCGGGGTCGATGATGCCGCTCTTCAGCAGGTCCTCGTACTCCCCGGTCAGGGCGTTGTAGCCCTTGGTCCTGCCCATCTCGGTCACGCGCTCGGCGACGACGGCTCCGTCGACTCCGGCGTTGGTCGCGATCTGGCGCAGGGGGGCGGAGAGGGCCTTGGAGACGATCTCGGCGCCGAAGCGCTCGTCGCCCTTGAAGCGCACCTCGTCGAGGGCGTCCCGGGAGCGCAGCAGGGCCACGCCGCCGCCGGGGACGATGCCCTCGGCGATGGCGGCGCGGGTGGCGTTGAGGGCGTCGTCGAGGAGGTCCTTGGTGGACTTCATCTCGACCTCGGTCTTGCCGCCGCAGCGGATGACCGCCACGCCGCCCGAGAGCTTCGCGAGGCGCTCCTCGAGCTTCTCACGGTCGTAGTCGGAGGTCGTCTTCTCGATCTGGACCCGAATCTGCTTGCAGCGGTCGGCGACGGCGCGCTTGGAGCCCGAGCCCTCGACGATGGTGGTGCTGTCCTTGGTGATGCGGACGCGCTTGGCGCCGCCGAAGTGCTCGGTGGTGACGTTCTCGAGATCGATGCCGAGTTCCTCGGTGATGGCGGTGCCGCCGGTCAGGGCGGCGATGTCGCCGAGGTAGGCCTTGCGGCGCTCGCCGAAGCCCGGCGCCTTGCAGGCGGCGACGTTCAGGACGCCCTTGAGCTTGTTGATCACCAGGGCGGCGAGGGCCTCGCCCTCGAGGTCCTCGGCGATGATCAACAGGGCCCGGCCGGTGCCGGCGGCTCGCTCGAGGACCGGCAGGAACTCACGCACGCTGCTGAGCTTCTTGTCGTAGATGAAGATCAGCGGGTTCTCGAGCTCGACGGTGAGCTTGGTGAGGTCGGTCGCGAAGTAGGGCGAGAGGTAGCCCTTGTCGAACTCCATGCCTTCGACCACGTCGAGGGTCGTGTCCATGCCCGAGGCCTCCTCGATGGAGATCACGCCGTCGTCGCCGACCTTCTCGAAGGCGTCGGCGAGGAGCTCGCCGACCTCGGGGTTGTTGTTGGCGGAGATCGCGGCCACGCTGGCCTTCTCTACGCGCGTGCGCACCTTGCGGCTCTGGGAGGAGATGTGCTCGACCGCGGCCTGGACGGCCTTGTCGATGCCCTTGCGCAGGGCGATCGTGTTGACGCCGGTCGCGAGGTACTTGAGCCCCTCGTTGAAGATCGCCTCGGCGAGAACCGTCGCCGTGGTCGTGCCGTCGCCGGCCACGTCATTGGTCTTGTTGGCGACCTCGTTCACGAGCTTGGCGCCCATGTTCTCGAAGGGGTCCTCGAGCTCGATCTCCTTGGAGACCGAGACGCCGTCCTTGGTGACCGCGGGGCCGCCGAAGGACTTCTGGAGGATCACGTTGCGGCCCGCGGGGCCGAGGGTGACGCGCACGGTGCGGGCGAGTTTGTCGATGCCGCTGCGCATCTTCTGACGCGCGTTCTCATCGAACATGATCTGCTTGGCCATATCAGCTTGTCTCTCTTCGTCTGGGGTGTTCGCAGTGTGTCTTCGAGTGAGGCGGGGTCGATCAGAGACCCATGCCGCCCATGCCCATGTCGCCCATGCCCATGCCTCCCATGCCTCCCATGCCGCCCATGCCGCCCATGCCGCCCATGTCGCCCATGCCGTCCATGCCGTCGCCGGCGGGCATCGGCGGGGTGGGCTCGGGCAGGGTGGCGATCAGGGCATCGGTCGAGAGCAACAGGCCCGCAACGCTGACGGCGTTGTTGAGGGCCGCGCGCGTCACCTTGGTCGGGTCGACGATGCCCATCTCGTACAGGTCGCCGTACTGGTCGGTGAGGGCGTTGTAGCCGTGGGAGGCGCTCTTCTCGCGCAGGACGCGGTGGGAGATCACCGCGCCGTCCTGGCCGGCGTTGGCGGCGATCTGCTCGATGGGGCGCGCGAGGGCGTCGAACAGGATCTCGATGCCCATGTCGTAGTCCTCGTCGCTGCCGGTGCGCAGGTCCTCGAGCACCGAGCGCGCGCGCAAGAGGGCCACGCCGCCACCGGGCAGCACGCCTTCCTCGACCGCCGCGCGGGTGGCGTGCAGGGCGTCCTCGATGAGGGCCTTGCGCTCCTTGACCTCCGTGTCCGTGGCGCCGCCGACGTTGATCTGGGCGATGCCGCCGGTCAGGCGGGCGAGGCGCTCCTGGAGCTTCTCGCGGTCGTAGTCCGAGGTCGTCGAGGCGATCTGGGCGCGGATCTGGGTGACGCGCGCCTGCACGTCCTTACGGTCGCCGGTGCCGTTGACGATGGTCGTGTTGTCGTTGTCGATCACGATGCGGCGCGCCGAGCCGAGGTCGGCCAGGGTCACCTCGTCGACCTCGCGGCCCAGGTCCTTCATGACCGCCGTGGCGCCGGTCAGGGCGGCCAGGTCCTCGAGCATCGCCTTGCGCCGCTCGCCGTAGCCGGGGGCCTTGACCGCGACACACTGCACGATGCCGCGCAGCTTGTTCACGACCAGGGTCGCCAGTGCCTCGGACTCGACGTCCTCGGCGATGATGACCAGGGGGCGCTTGGCCTCCTTGACCGTCTCGAGCAGGGGGAGGAGCTTCTGGATCGAGGAGAGCTTCGCCTCGTGGATCAGTACGAGGGGCTTCTCGAAGACCGTCTCCATCGTCGCCGCGTCGGTGACGAAGTGGGGCGAGAGATAGCCGCGATCGAACTGCATGCCCTCGACGACGTCCACGTCGGTCTCGAGGGTCTTGCCGTCTTCGACGGTGATGACGCCGTCCTTGCCGACCTTGTCCATCGCGTCGCTGATGATCTTGCCGATGGCCGGGTCGTTGTTTGCGGAGATCGTGGCCACCTGCCGGATGTCGGAGGAGCGGCTGACGGGCCGCGAGGCCCCCTCGAGGGCGCTCGTCACCGCCGCGGCGCCGTCGCGCACTGCGCACAAGATGCGCGCGGGCGCGGCCCCCGCGGTCACGGCACGCAGGCCGCGGCTGAACAGGGCCTCGGTCAGCACCGTGGCCGTCGTCGTGCCGTCACCGGCGACGTCGCTGGTCTTGCTGGCGACCTCCTTGACGAGCTGGGCGCCCATCTGCTCGTAGGGATCGCAGAGCTGCACCTCTTCGGCCACGGTCACCCCGTCCTTGGTCACCGTCGGCGCGCCCCAACCCTTGTCGAGGACGGCGTTGCGTCCGCGGGGGCCGAGGGTCGTGGTGACCGCCTTGGAGAGCTTCTGGACGCCGCTCAGGATTGCCTGACGGGCGTCCGCTTCGAAAACCATTTGCTTGGCCATGGGGCTCGGTTCGCTTTCGGGGCTGCGCGGTTGGGTCGGGAGGGGAGGGATCTCGCGGACGGAATCCGCGGCCGACGGGCGCGAGGAGCTACGACTCCCTCCGTCTCGGCGGCGCGGGGCCGGCCGGGAAGCAAGAACGGTGCCGACCGGCCGCGAGTGCCCCGATGGGCCCTCAGGAAGCCCGAAGGGCCCCCGTGGGGGCGACAGGGCGCTGCCAGGTTGGCAGCCCGACACCCGCGCCCCTCTCCCGCCTGCCATCCTGACAGAAAGGCGGCGGCTCCCGCGGGTGAGCGCCCTGGAGAGGGGCGAGCGGCGATCGCCGCCCGTAGGATACCGTCCATGGTCCTCTCCCTAGCGTCCGCCGGGCTAGCGTCCGCCGGCCTCGCAGCGCTCGGTGCCGCGGCGCTGCTCCAAGCGCCCGACTCGCCGGCCCCCTCGGTCCTGCTCGAGGCCGTCGACGGCGGCGTCCGGCGGGTGCCCCTGGCCGACCTCGGCGGCCTCGACCTGGCGCGCGACCCCGCCGCCCTGCTGCGCTTCGAGGGCCTCGCGCCGCCGGGGCCGACGCCCGACGAGCCCGGCCGCGGCCTGTTCGGTCTGGTGGACGGCGGACGCCTCCACGCGAGGGTGGCCGGTGGCCGCGACGAGGTGCTGCGCCTGGTGCTCGGGGGAGACCGGCCGGTCGAGCTGGACGTCGAGGAGCTCTCGAGTGCCGTGTTCGCGGGGCGCGTCCCTGCCGCATGGGCCGGCACCCTCGCGCCGGCGAGCGAGGGAGACGTGCTCTACCGACGGCGCGGCGAGGGCTTGGATCCGGTGCACGGAACCCTGGTGGCCTTCGAGGCCGGGGGCGTGCGCTTCGAGGGCGACGCCCTCGGCGAGCGGACCTACCCCTGGGACGAGGTGGCGGCCTTCTTCGTCGAGGCCTTGGAGCCCGCGCGCCGGCCGAACAGCGCCGCGGCGCGGATCGTCGTCGACCTGTTCGACGGCTCGCGCCTGCGCGGTCCTCTCGAGCAGCTCTCCGCCGACGGCTGCCGGATGCGCACGGCGGCGGGACGGCCGTTGCGCCTGGGCCTGGAGACGATCTCGGAGATCCTGATCGAGAGCGACCGCCTGCGCTTCCTCTCGGACCTGCCGCCGGCGGAGGCCCTGGCCGCCTCGCCCTTCGGAGACGACGTGGGCATGCGCTGGCCCCACCGGGTCGACGCCTCGGTCGGCGGGGGCCCCCTGCGGGCGGGGGGGCGCACCTACACGCGCGGGATCGGCGTGCACTCGCCGAGCGTGTTGACCTGGGCCCTGGACGGGGAGTGGAGCGCCCTGCGCGGGGCCGTGGCGGTCGACGACGAGGTCCTGCGCCTGGCGGCGCGCGGCTCGGTGCGCTTCGTGCTCGAGACCGACGGAGAGGTCCGCTGGCGCAGCGACGTCATGCGCGGAGGAGAGCCGCCCGTGGTGCTGCCGCCGCTGAGCCTGGAGGGTGCCCGGACCCTGACGCTGGGGGTGGAGATGGCCGACGAATTGCACGTCGCCGACCGGGCCGACTGGCTGCGCATGATCCTGGTGCGCTGACCCGCACGCCTCAACAGCGGTCGGCGTCTGAGCGGTCTTGCCGGCCGAGCTCGACGACCCGCTCGAGGTGGCGCGCCTCGGTCGCAGCGCCCCGGCCGCGACCGGATCCATGACGGGTCTGCCCGGGAGCCTCGGGACGGCTAGAGCAGGCAGCGGTAGTACATCCCGGCGTTGCCTCCGGCGCGCTTGGCGTGGCGCAGGGCGATCTCGGCGTGTTGGCGCAAGGTCTCGACCGAGTCGAGGTCGGAGCCGTCGTAGGTCTCGAAGCCGATGCTGGCGCTGACGACGACCTCGCGCTCCCCGCGGCCGATGTGCCCCGAGAGGCCCGCGATCGACGCGCACAGGCGCGCCACGACCCGGGCGGTGTCCACCTGATCGGTGTAGGGCAAGAGGACGGCGAACTCGTCACCCCCCAGTCGCGCCCCGATGTCCTCCGCCCGCAGGGAGTGCTTGATCACGTCGCCGACGCGCGAGATGACCAAGTCCCCGACCGTGTGATCGAAGTCCTTGTTGATGCTCCCGAAGCGGTCGAGGTCGACGATCACCAGGGCCAGGTCGAGGTCGTGACGCCCCGCCGCCGAGAAGTGCTCGGCGAGGCGGGCCTGGAACACCCGCGGGCGCAGGAGCTCGGTGCGGTCGTCGTGGGAGGCCCGGTAGCGCAGGTCGTCCACCTCCTCGAGGGCGTCGCCCTGGTTGAGGAGGCGCTCGATCCGCACGAGGAACTCCTCGGTCGCCGCCCCGCGGTGGACGATGTCCCAGGTCGTGTCGTCTTGGGATCGGGCGGCCTCCAGACCGGGGATCGGGTTCGCGCCGTCGATGACGAGCAGGATCGGGACGGCCTCCTCGTCCCCTCGCAGGCGGCCGATCTCCTCCAGTTCCACCTGCCCGCCCGAGGAGAGGGGATCGAGCACGATCACGTCGGGAGTGCGCTCGGAGAGGGCCTCACGGGTCCGGCGCATGGAGCGGCTGACCTCCCAATCGAGGTCGACTTCGGCCAGGGGCGGGGAGAGGGCCTCCTCGAGCCCCTCGCCTCGGTGGTCACAGATGAGGATCATGGTGCGGGGGCCCCAGGCGCCGCCCGGAAGGGCCCACGGGGGCCGCTCCGGGGTTCGACGGTCCCCCAGGGGAGTATATCCCGGCTCCCCGGGCCGGGCCGGACGCGGCCGGGCGCCCCGCGGACAACCCCGAGTAGGGGCTTGGACACGCGTCCCTCCCGCCGTTAGACTCCGTCCTCGGAGAAGCCCCGTGCTCCATGCGCGGGGTTTCGTCGTGGACGAGCATCGAGTCGCTCGGCCCTCGAGGAGGCCCGCCCGCTCCCGGCCGCAGGCCCCTCTCTCCGTACTCCGTTCCTCATCCTTCTCTCCGTCCCTACTACCCGATCCCGAGGCGCGCCGTCGCTCGAGACCGGGCCGGCTCCAGTCGTGATGCCGGCCGCGGAATCGAAGTCGGCCTCCTGCGTCGAGGGGTCGCTGTGATTCCAACCCTACCCTCCATGGAGACCGCAAGCGTATCCAGCCTGATCGAGGCAGGTGTGCACTTCGGATGCCGCGTGTCGCGGTGGAATCCGAAGATGGCGCCGTACATCTACGGCCGGCGCAACCTGATCCACATCATCGACCTGCGCCAGACCCTACGGGGAATCGTGCGGGCGCAGAACGTCCTGTACCACCTCGCCGCCGAGGGCTCGAGCGTCCTCTGGGTCGGCACCAAGCGCCAGGTCCGGGGCGTGATCGCCGAGACGGGCGAGCGCACCGGCATGCCGACGGTCACCGAGAGATGGATCGGCGGCACCCTGACCAACTTCTCCGTCATCCGCAGTCGCCTGCGTCGCCTCGAGGAGCTCGAGCGCATGGAGGAGGACGGGACCATCTCCCAGTACTCCAAGAAGATGATCGCGAGCCTGCGCCGCGAGCGTCGCAAGATCACGCGCAACCTCGGCGGCATCCGGGAGATGACCAGCATCCCCGGTGCCATGGTCGTCGTCGACCCCGCCCGCGAGTACAACTCCGTGCGCGAGGCGCGCAAGATGGGCCTGGTCGTCATCGGCCTGCTCGACACCGACTGCGATCCGAGCCAGGTGGACATCGTGATCCCCGGCAACGACGACGCCCTCAAGGCCGTGCGCCTGCTGGTCGAGCAGCTGGCCGAGGCCGTCGAGGAGGGCTGCGCCAACCACCGCGAGAGCCTTGCCGCCGCCGGCGCGGCCGAGTTGCACGAGGACGACGGCGCCGGGGCGGCCGAGGGCGGCGACCCGCGCCCGACGCGACCGCTGCGCGAGATCCCGCCCCTGGTGCGCCTGGACGGCGCCGACGGGGAGCCGGACGCCGACGGGGCGAGCGCGACCCCGCCGGAAGCGACCTCCGAGTCCGCCCCCGCGGCGGCTGCGCCGGCTTCCGCGCCCGCCCCCGAGGGCGAAGCGGAGGCGGCGGTCGAGGTGAAGACCCCGGCCGCGGTCGAGGAAGAGACCAGCTGAACACGCTCGGGATCGCCCCGCGCCCCCTCCGGGCGCGGGGCGGTTCGAGTTTTCGCCGCGCCGGCTTCGCCGCGTCGGCGCCTGTCGGGTCCGGTCTCGCCGGGCCCTCCCGAGGACACCGCGACCCCCGCGAGGAGTCCTGACCCCCACAGACCGAGACGAGAACCATGAGTATCACGGCATCCGATGTGATGAGCCTCCGCGACCGCACGGGCGCGGGCATGATGGACTGCAAGAAGGCCCTGCAGGAGTCCGGCGGCGACGTTGAGAAGGCCGAGGACCTCCTGCGCATCAAGGGCATGAAGTCGGCCGAGAAGAAGGCCGGCCGCGAGACCGGCGAGGGCCGCGTCCTGACCGTCGTCTCCGACGACGGCCGCTCGGGGGCCATGGTCGCCGTGCGCTGCGAGACCGACTTCGCTGCCGGCACCGAGGACTTCCAGAACCTCCTCGGCGAGCTCTGCGCCCACGTCGCCGCCCAGAAGCCCAACTCGGTCGAGGACATGCTCGAGCAACCCTGGAGCGGGTCGACGTCGAGCGTTGCCGAGGCCATCAAGGAGGCCACGGGCAAGCTCGGCGAGAACATGCAGCTCTCCGAGATCGCCTACCTCGAGAACCCCGAGGGCCTGGTCGGGACCTACATCCACCACAACCGCAAGGTGGGCGCGTTGGTCTCGGTGACGACCGCGGCCGCGTGCGACGAGGCCGCCGAGCATCTCAAGTCCCTGGGCATGCACGTCGCCTTCACCAATCCCGCGGCCCTCGATCGCGACGGCGTGCCTTCGGAGGAGGTCGAGCGCGAGGTCGGGATCTACCGCGAGGAGGTCAAGGACAAGCCGGAGGAGATCCAGGACAAGATCGTCCAGGGCAAGCTGGACAAGTTCTACGCCGCCCAGGCCCTGGTCGAGCAGGCCTGGGTCAAGGACGACTCCATGAGCGTCGCCAAGGCCATGGAGACCCTCCTCGGCGAGGGTTCTGGGGTCGCCGCCTTCGCGCGCTTCTCCGTCGGCGAGTAGGAACGACGGCGGCCGGGGAGGGCGAGGCGAGCCGCCTCGGTCCTCGGCTCCGGCGGTGGGATTTCGTATCCTCTCGCCCGATGACCTATCGACGCATCCTGCTCAAGGTGTCCGGCGAGGCCCTCGGGCGCCCCGAGAGCGGGCGCGGCATCGATCCCGATGCGATTGGGCTGCTGTGCCGGCAGGTGGCCGAGGTCGTGCGCGCCGGGTGCGGCGTGGCCGTCGTCTGCGGCGGCGGGAACATCCTGCGCGGCGCGGAACTCGGTGAGAGCGGTGCCCAGCGAGCCAGCGCCGACTACATGGGCATGCTGGCGACGATCATCAACGGCTTGGCTCTCTCCGACGGGCTGGAGAGCGAAGGCCTCGACACGCGCGTCCTGACCGCGATCGAGATCCACCAGGTCGCCGAGCCCTTCGTGCGCCGCCGCGCCCTGGCGCACTTGGAGCGCGGCCGCGTGGTGATCCTCGCGGGCGGCCTGGGCGTGCCCCTGTTCACGACCGACACCGCCGCGGCCCAGCGTGCCGTCGAGCTGCGCTGCGACGTCCTGCTCAAGGCCACCAAGGTCTCGGGCGTCTACAGCTCCGACCCCGTCGCCGATCCCGACGCCCAGCTCTACGACGAGCTCTCCTACATGGACGTGATCAGCAAGGACCTGGGCGTGATGGACGGCACCGCGATCACCCTCTGCCGGGAGAACGACCTGCCCGTGGTGGTCTTCGACCTGTTCGAGGAAGGCAACCTGCAACGAGTCGCTCGGGGCGAGGACCTGGGCACGAAGATAGGGAGTGGACGATGAGCTTCGATGGAATCAAGAAGGACGCCAAGGGCCGCATGGAGAAGGCGGTGACCCACCTGCAGGACGTGCTGCGCAGCGTGCGCACCTCTCAGGCGTCGCCGGCCCTGGTCGAGAACATCCGCGTGGACTACTACGGGACGCCGACCCCGATCTCCCAGCTGGGGGCGGTCTCGATCCCCGAGCCGCGCCAGATCGCCATCAAGCCCTTCGACCCGTCGATCCTGCAGGAGGTGCAGAAGGCGATCCTCAAGTCCGACCTGGGCATCAACCCCCAGAGCGACGGCAAGGTCCTACGCCTGACCCTGCCCCAGCTCTCGGGGGAGCAGCGCACCAAGTACGCCGCGCGCGTGAAGGAACTGTGCGAGGAGGGGCGCATCGCCATGCGCAACATCCGCCGGGAGCTGAACAAGACCGCCGACCAGGCGCGCAAGGACTCGGAGCTGACCGAGGACGAGAACAAGAAGCTGCACGATGAGATCCAGAAGCTCCTCAAGACCTATGAGGAGCAGGTCGACGGCGTGCAGGACAAGAAGGTGTGCGAGATCATGGAGGTCTGACACCTCCGGCGGGCGCGACTGCGGAGGCGGCCGCGATTTGAAGGCAAGGACCTACCGCGCACGCTTTGGTTTTGTATGCTCCCGACCGATTGCGGTGGGGCGCGTAGCTCAGTTGGCAGAGCAACTGGCTTTTAACCAGTAGGTCCCAGGTTCGAAACCTGGCGCGCTCACCATCACCGCCGCTCGCTTCGGCCGTCGCGGACGGGGTCGCTGCTGTCTCGTCGCTGTTCGCTCGCTCGCGGATCAGCAGCCTCCCCCAGACCCGGCACGCCGTCCTCGGGCGTCAATCCGCCGAGACCGGCGTAGGAGCGGGCCCAGTAGCCGGCGCGCGTCACGCCCACGAAGCCCGCGAGGCAGGCCGACAGGAACCGGCCCAGGGTCGCGGCGTCGAGAGCCTCGCACAGGTGATCGATGGCGAAGGCCACGGCCCCGACGACGAGCACCCCGACGACATCGACGGACAGGCTGCGGACGGTGGCCCAAGGATCCCGGCGAGCGAGGTTCCAGGCGTGGACGAGGGCCGAGCCCACACCTCGCCGATTGTGTACCAGGCTCTGGAGCGCGAGCTGCTGGATCACCGAGACGGTCGTGGCGTAGGCCGCCAGCAGGAGGACCGCGGGTGCGAGGAGGACGGAGATGGCGAGGGTGCGCGGGACGCCCACGAAGTCGATCGCCCAGCGCGTGAGCTCCGAGGCGGGCACCACGAGCAGCAGGCTGGCGCCGATCAGCATCGAGGCCAGGAGCACCCACATGCCGGCGGTGGCGATGGAGAGGCCCTCCCCCGCCCTCCAGACTGCACCGAGGCGCGGGCTGCCTCCCGCGGGAGCCGCTCGGGCCCACTCGCGCGGCGCCGCGGTGCGCGCCAGCCCCACGATCAGGCGCGCGAAGACCAGGAGCAGGGGCAGGGCCGGCAGGCTCAGGCAGACGCCGCCCAGGCCCGCCCAAGTCGGCGGGAAGCCGGTCACGACGGGCAGTGCGCCCGGCCCGTCCCAGGTGAGGCGGATGGTGTCGGAGGTGGCGCCCGACAAGGCGCCGCCCAGCCAGCCCACGCCGGGGAACAGGCTCAGGGCCGGGTAGAACACGCCCGCCAGCCAGATCCAGCCCGGTCGTCCCGCCGCGCGCGCCGCGTCCGCGAGGGCGTCGACCGCGCGCGACAGGGGCCAGGGCTCGTCCACTCGGCCGCGAAAGCTGGACATCACCGGCGACTGCGTGGACCGGCGGCCTGTATTTCAGCCCCGAGCAAGGTGCGCGCCCTTGTCCTCAGGAACGGACGGCGTCGAGGTGGCTGCCCGCGCAGGCCGCCTCGATCTCCTCGACCGTCTTGGGGATGTCCGCCGTCAGGACCTCGGCCCCCTCGGCGGTCACGAGCACGTCGTCCTCGATCCGCACGCCGATCCCGCGCCAGCGCGCCTCGACCGTCTCGTCGTCGGGGGCGATGTACAGGCCCGGCTCGATCGTCGTGACCATGCCCGGGGCGAGGGCGCGCGAGGCGCCGCCCTCGTCGGAGTAGGCGCCGCAATCGTGGACGTCCAGGCCGAGCCAATGGCCCGTGCGGTGCATGTAGAAGCGGCGGTGCGCTCCCTCGGCGATGATCGCCTGCGGCTCGCCCTCGAGCAGGCCCAGGCGCAGCAGGCCCGCGACGAGGCGCTCGGTCGCGACCTCGTGGGCGCGGTCGAAGGGCACGCCCGGCCGCACCTCGGCGATGGCCGCGAGCTGGGCATCGAGGACCACCTCGTACAGGGCGCGCTGCTCTTCGCTGAAAGTCCCGTTGACGGGGAACGTGCGCGTGACGTCGGCGGCGTAGTACTCGTGCTCCGCCCCGGCGTCGATCAGGAGCAGCTCGCCGTCGGCCAGGGGCTGGTCGTTCTCGACGTAGTGCAGGATGCAGGCGTTCGCCCCGCCCGCCACGATGTTGGTGTAGGCCGCGCCCGTGCAGCCCCGCCGGAGGAACGTGTACTCGATCAGGGCGTCGATCTCCTCCTCGCCGACGCCGGGGGCGGTGGCCTCCATGGCGGCCAGGTGGGCTTCGCGGGTCACGCACGCCGCGCGCCGCATGCGCTCGAGCTCCTCGGGGCTCTTGAACAGTCGCAGCTCGTGGACCAGGGTCGCCGGATCCACGAGCTCCGCCACCGGCGGCGAGCCCGTGCGCGCCCGCCCGCGCAGGCGATCGACGACCCGCAGCATCTCCCGGTCTCGGCGCTCGTCGAGGCCCGTGCGGTAGTGGACCCGCGCGTAGCCCGCCAGCAGGTCGGGCAGGCTCTCCCACAGCTCCGCCGTGTCGCGGGCCTCGTCCACGCCCAGCGCCTCCGGCGCCGCCTCGATCCCCAGGCGCCGTCCGGTCCAGGTCTCCTGCTCGGGGTCGCGCTCGCGCAGGAACAGGACGCTGCGCGGGGCG
Source organism: Planctomycetota bacterium (assembly GCA_030746555.1). GTDB lineage: Bacteria > Planctomycetota > UBA1135 > UBA1135. The sequence continues at coordinate 14,521 of JASLMK010000064.1, forward strand.
CGCAGGTCCTCGTCCTCCGCGTCGGGAAGGCCGCCCAGCAGGACCAGGATCGCCTCGGGCTCGGCGAAGCCCGTCAGGTACCAGAAGTCGCTGTCGGGCCGGAAGCGGTAGGTGCTGTCGTGGTTGCGCACCTTCAGGGTGGCCGTGGGCAAGACGGCGGCGGCGCCCTCGCGGGCGAGCTCGGCGATCAGGCGTGCGCGGTGCTCTCGGTACATGGTCGGATGGGGGATCGGCATGGGGTGCTCTCGGCGGTCGACGCCCTAGCGTACTCCCCCGGCGACGCCGTGCAGCACGTGGGCCTCGGCGGCCGAGGCCAGGGCGGCGAGCACGGAGCGCGCCCGGGCCGGATCGGCGAGGTGCACGACCGTCCCGCTGAAGGGCCCCGCCGCCGGCACGCTGCGCGGGTCGCGCAGGCCCGCGGGGATGGCCAGCAGCTCTCCCACAGCCGCCGCCGCGGCGCCCGCCTCCAGACGCAGGGCCTCGCAGGCTCCACCGACCTCGATCCACAGGCCCCCGCCCTTCAGCCCGGCCGGCAGGTCCGCGCCCGGGGAGGCGGGCAGGTCGCGGTCGAAGGGGACGAAGCGGCCGAAGAGCGTCACCGGCTCGCACCCGGGGACGAGCTCGACCGCCAACGGCTCGCCGAGCGTGTCCTGCCGAAACCAGTCGGCGTACTCGATCCCGATCCTGCGTCCGGCGGGTTGGGGCAGGCGGACGGCGAAGCGCGCGGGGCCGCCGCCGACGTGGGTGAGGGTGATCTCCACCCCGGCGGGCTCGACGAGGACGGCCATGTCGACCCAGGCGGTCCCGATGCGCAGGCCGTGGGCGGCTGCCCGGCGCGTCTCGCCGAGGCGCGCGGGGCCCGCGGGCGGGGGGGGCGGCGCCGGGCGCAGGACGACGCCGTCGGCCAGGGGCGCGGGGAGGCCGCCGGGGAGGACACCGGCTCCGGCGGGGACGCCGGGCAGGCAGCGCGGCATCAGGCCCGCGGCCAGCTCGGGGTGGGCGGAGAGGCGCGCGAAGTGGTGCCAGGCGTCGTTCCAGCGGCGCTGCTCGAGGGCGACCAGGGCCAGGGCGGCGCGTCTGCGGGGGTCGGCGTCCTCGCCGGCGCGCCCGGCCGCTGCCTCGGCTGCGAGCCAGCTCGCCCAGGCCAGCCAGCGGTCGGTGACCGGCTCGCCGGTGCCGCCGGCGTCCCGGGCCCGCTCGACCAGCCAGTCGCCGCCGATGGGGGCGGGCTCGGTCTCCGCTCCGACCCCGGCCCAGGCCACGGCGGCGGGGCCGTCGGGCAGCTCCACCGGCGGCGAGTCGGCGGCGCTCGCCGCCAGGGCCCAGGCCGTGGTGTAGAGGAGGGCGATCACGACGGACAGGGTAACCGCTTGAGCGGCGCGGAGGCGCGGGTGCAGAATGGGCACGGCCCAGCCCTTTCTCCATGCCCCGTCCCATGATCGCAAAGAAGCTGCTCGAGATCCTCGCCTGCCCCAAGACCCACCAGCCCCTGAGGATGGCCGAGGCCGAGGAGCTCGAGGAGCTGAACGAGGCGATCGCCGCCTCGAAGGCGCGCACGGTGGCGGGGGAGGCGGTCCCCGACCCGATCGAGGCCGGCCTCGTGCGCGAGGACGGCAAGCTCCTCTATCCGATCCGCGACGGCATCCCGGTTCTGTTGGTGGACGAGGGCATCCGCCTCTAGCGGTCCGGCGTGCAGTGGTCCCACCCCGACCTCCCCGGGCGGCGGGTGCGCCTGGCCTACTGCCTGAACCTGCACGCCGCCGACGACCTCGACGGCACCCTCGCCGGCCTGAGGTCGATCACCCTTCCCTTGCGGGATCGCCTCGCGGGGGGGCGTCCCTTCGGCGTGGGCGTGTACTTGCCGGCCGCCGTCGCCGGCTTCCTGGCCGCGCCCGAGGGCGCGGGCGCCCTCGAGGGGTTGGCGGCCTTCCTGGCGGACGAGGGCCTCGACCCCTTCACCTTCAACGCGTTCCCCTTCGGCCGCTTCCACGCTCCCGGCCTCAAGCGCGGCGTGTTCCGTCCGACCTGGGCCGAGCCCGAACGGGAGGCCTTCACCCGCGCGGTGGCGGGGGTGGCGGCGCGCCTGAACCCCTCCGTGGCACGCGGCGGCCACGTCTCGATCAGCACCCACACCGGCGCCTTCGGTGCCCTCGACCCCGAGGGCGCCGAGGCCTGCGCGGCGGCCTTCGCCCGCTGTGCCGTCGAGCTCGTGCGCCTGGAGGACGAGGGAGGTCCCCGCACGATCCTCTCCCTGGAGGCCGAGCCGCGTGCGAACGCCGGTGACTCCCGGGCTCTCGCCGAGTGGCTGGAGCGTGTGCGGGCGGCCGCGGGGGAGGCTGGGACGCGCCACCTTGGCGTCTGCCTCGACGCCTGCCACTCGGCGGTCGAGTTCGAGTCTCCCGCCCAGGCCTGGGCCGCCGCGGCGCGCCCGCCGGCTCCCTTGGGCAAGCTCCAGTTCTCCAGCGCCCTCTCGGTCCCGGGTCCCTCGGGGCGCCCGGCAGCCCGCGCGGCCCTGGAAGCGCTGGACGAGCCGGTCTACCTCCATCAGGTGACCGGCCGGGGCTCGGCGGGGGAGCTGCGCGTCGACGACCTTCCCGACCTGTCCGCCGCCCTCGCCTCCCCGGCTTCCGACGCCTGGCTGGCCTGCGACGAGTGGCGTTGCCACTTCCACGTCCCGGTGGACGCGGCCTCCTTGGGCGCGGAGCTGGGGACGACCCGGTCCCACGCCGACGAGCTCCTCTCCCTGGCCCTGTCGGACCCGGGCGCCTGGGGTTCGGACGAGCTGCACTTGGAGATCGAGACCTACACCTGGGGCGTCCTCCCCGGTCCGCCGCCTGCTCCCGAGGCCCTCGTCGCCGGCCTCGAGCGCGAGTACCGTCACGTGATGGCCCTGCTCGCCGCCGGCGGCTGGGAGCCCGCTCCGGCCCCTTCCGTTTGACCGCCCGCCCGTTGACACTCCCCCCGGCCCCCGTTACCTTCCCCGCCCTCGACGCGCCGCGCGCGCCGAGCCGGTGGCCCCTTCGTCTAGTCTGGCCTAGGACACCAGGTTTTCATCCTGGCGACAGGGGTTCAAATCCCCTAGGGGTCACCACTTCCTCGCTCCGGCTCGCCTCCCCTCCCGGCTCGCGGGTGGGCGTTCCGTCGCAGTTGCTGGCCACGAAGCCGTCGGCGAGGCCGACGCCCGTGGCGTCGGGGCGGATCGTTCGGGAGGGCCTCCCCGAGCTCGAGGGCGCGCCTGGAGCATCGACTCAGGCGGCCTCGACCCTCCCCTTCAGACGAGCGAGGCCCTTGGCCAGGTTCTTGCCGATCATGCCCGACATCATCGGCGCACTCGGTGAACTCGACCTCACCGTCACCGGCCTCGGACGACGTCCACGACTGTCTCGCACCGACACCGGTGGTCCCGTCACCGATCGACGTGATGACGCTCGGGTCCTCCTGCTCCCACGGCATCCACTCCGGCCACTTTTCGAGGTGACCGACGAAGGAGTGCACCGCCGCGGGAGGCGCGGCGGTGGTGTTCTTCCGGACGATTCCCCTCCCGATTCGCTCAGTCGCAGTAGCTGACCACGAGGCCGTCGGAGAGGCCGACGCCGGTGGAGTCGGGGTGGGCGGGGTCGGCGTACCAGAGCTGGAAGTACTCCGAGGAGCCGACGGCGGCGGGGTCGACGGGGATCGGGACCGTGGCGGCGCCGGCGGCGTCGAGGGTCAGGATCTCCTCGCGCACGAAGGGGCCGCGCACCAGGCGCGCTCCGCCGAAGAAAGGCACGCTGTCGGGCGTCCAACCCGAGTAGAGCACGGCCACGGCGTCGGGCACGGCCTCCTCGACCGTCACCACGAAGTCGTCCGCCGCCAGGCTCGGCGAACCGCTCCAGCCCAGGCGCGCCTCGCGGTCGAGGGAGTTGGTCTTCGCCGCGCCGTAGGTCGCCGGGGGCAGGCAGCCCGCGCCCGGAGCGAGGTAGAGCACCTGGACGTCGTCGAGGGTCCAGCCCCCGAAGTTCTGCAGGAACTCGCTCTGGATCGACCACTCGATCTGGACCTCGCTCTGGCCGTCGGCCAGGGCGGAGATGTCGAGGTCGAACCAGGTCCAGCCCGTGTCCTCGGTGTTCGGCTCGGTCGAGTTGACGTAGATCTCGGTGCCGTTGACGGCCATGCGCGCCTGGTCGGTCCAAGCACCCTCGACGTTCAGCCAACGCTGGAAGCGCAGGCGCGTGCCGACGGCGGCTGAGCAGTCGATCACCGGCGTCCGCAACCAGTTGTGCTGGTTGCCCTGGTAGCGTCCGTTGAGGTTGGTGCCGCCGAGGTTGTTGCCGATCACGAAGGTGCCGCTGAATGCGGCGGCGGGATCGCCGGCCTTGCCGTAGGGGATACCGCGCTGGAAGTCGTCGTTGTCGTTGGCCGTGTCGCCGAACGAACCGTGGGTCCACCCCGCCGGACCGCTCTCGAGGTCGTCGCCGAACAACTCGAACAGACCGACGTAGAAGTGCAACACCGCCTCGGGAGCCGCGGGCGGGTAGGTCACCGGGTTGCCGGAACCGTCCAGGGCCGCGACGTGGTACTCGACGAACGCGACCGAGCTCTGGCCGGGGATCTCGCCGCGGAACACGTCCGTTGCGATCGTGCTCATGGGCGTCTGGTTCCAGGCGCCGCCGTTGACGCGCCAGACGAGCTCGACCGAGGCGAGGGGCGGGTGGTCGGTGGCCACCACCGTCGCCTCCACGGCATAGGGCCCGGCCTCGTCGGCCGTGTCGGGGAGATCGCTCACATCGGTGATCGAGATCGGCGCCACCTCCAGACCCGGGAAGCCCTGGTCGCGGAACCCGCCGTCGATGTCGGCGAAGTGCGGCGTCCCGTTGTCGATGTTGCCGTCGTCGTCGTCGAGCGTCAGCCACTGGGCCTCGATCACCGAGTGCAGCTCCACCTGGTCGTAGGCGTTCATCCAGC
>JASLMK010000065.1 GCA_030746555.1 Planctomycetota bacterium
GCGGGTTCTGGCGACGCAGGCGACCCTGAACGGGTCGTCGAGGAAGCCAGGTTCCGCAAAGCGCCGCCAGGGGCCGAGAGGCCGTCGAAGACGGCCGGTTGCGAAGTCTGGTGTGCGTGTTCATGAATCATCCGGGCTAGAGCCGGGCTCGCTCACCTGCGGAGAGCCTGAGGGTGAACCTCGCTCCGCCCGAATCGCCCTCGGCCGCGGTGAGGTCCCCGCCGAGCACTCGGGCCAGGCGCCGGGCGAAGGCCAGGCCCACGCCCGCGCCGCCCGGGATCGAGTCGGCGGGAGGAAGGGCCTCGAACAGCGTCGCGAAGCGGTCGGGCTCGATGGAGCACGCCTGTGCGGCCACGGTGAGCGAGAGGATCGGATTGCGATGGTCGTCGGTGGCCTCGGCGCGCAGGGTGACGCCCACGGTGCCGCCGCGGGAGTTGGCGACGGCGAACCCCACGAGGGTCTCCAGGATCTGCCGTGTTCGACCGGGGTCGGTCACAAAGCGCGTAGGCACGCCTTCGGAGACCTCGACCTCCAAGGAGACGCCCCGGCGATCGGCCTCGGCGGCGAAGCGCTCCACCGCCCCCCGCGCTAGCCCCTCGGGCGAGCACTCCCGGCGCTGCGTCTCGAGGTCCCCCGCCTCGATCCGCGTCAGGTCGACGACGTCCTCGAGCGTATCGGAGAGGGTGCGCCCCGACCTGAAGATCGGCTCCAGCCTGCCGATGAGCTCCTCGTCCTCCGTCGGGAGATCGCGGAGGTGCTCCACGTGCCCGATCACGGCGCCGACCTTGCCCGCGACCTCGTCGCTCAGGCGCACGAGGAGCTCGGTCTTCATGGCCGAGGAACGCTCCGCCGCGGCCTTGGCCGCGGCGAGGGCACGATTGACGGTCTCCAGGGAGGAGGCGTAGGAGCGTGCCTCCCGCTCCTTGGCCTGCACGGCCTCTAGCAGTCCCTCCATGCTTCGGGTCACGCTCCACTTCTCGGTCAGGGCGGAGGCGAGCTGCAGGATCTCGACGGGGTCGAAGGGCTTCTTGAGGATCAGGAGATTGTCGGGCCTTCCCAGGCGCTCGAAGGTCTCGGTCCAGGTGTGATCGGAGTAGGCCGTGCAGATCACGACTTGCAGTCGCTCGTCGACCTCCCAGAGGCGTTCGATCGTCTCGATGCCGTCCCAGCCGGGTGGCATGCGGACGTCCACGAAGGCCATCGCGAAGGGCCTGTCCTCCTCCGCCGCCGTGCGCGCCAGTTCGAGTGCCTCTCGCCCCCCCAAGGCGGACTGGAGCTCGAAGCGCACGGGCCTCGAGGCTTGCGTCGCTGCCGCCTCGCCCATGAACGCCGCCCGGGCATCCTCCAGGGAGGAACCTGCGGCCTCGGCGGGCGCGAGGATCTTGTGGAAGTCGGAGTGGATGGCCGGGCTGTCGTCGACGAGCAGAATCCGGGGGTTGGTGACGGCTGCGCTCATGCCTCGACCTCCTGCCGCACGCGCTCCAGCGGCAGCTCCAGCACGAACCTCGCGCCGCAGCCGAGGCCGTCGGAGTGCACCGAGAGGGACCCGCCCATCTCGGTGGCCGCGTTGGACGCGGAGTGCAGGCCGAAGCCGTGGCCGTCGGGGCGGGTCGTGAAGCCGAGGGCGAAGATCCGCGACAGGTCCTCGGCCGCGATGCCCACTCCGTTGTCGCGGATCTCTACGCGGACGTGCCGCGAGTCGCCGCGCCGCACGGCGAGCTCGAGACGCCGCGGCGTGCGGCCGCCTTCCTCCATCGCCTGCCGGGCGTTCTGGATCAGGTTGATCAAGACCTCGACCACCTTGTGCCGCTCGAGGAGCACGTCGCAGAACTCCTCGTAGTCACGCACGATCTCCAGATCGCTCTCGGGGGGGATCGCCCGCGTACAGAACCCCAGGGCCTCCTCGACGCGCTCGTGGAGAGCACAGGGTTCCTTGACGCCCCCGCGGCCGGCGAGGGCCTGCTGCGAGTGGATCAGCTCACGGATGTGCTCGAGGCCGCCGCTGAGGGCTTCGACCTCGGAGACGATGCTCGCCTGCGAGGCCGCCAGGTCGTGCGCCAGGGCCTCCACGAACGGCCGCATGTGGACGCCTCGAGGGTCCTCCGCCACGAAGGAGGCCAGGTCGTCGGCGTGGCGGCTCAGGGCATCGGCCAGGGCCGAGAGGTCCGAGGCGCCGAGATCGCGCGCCTTCTCGCCCAGGACGGCGGTCGAGACGCTGGCGCTGTTGAGCACGTTGCCCACGTTGTGGAGAACGCCGGTGGCGATCTCCGACATCCCCGCCGTCCGCGCCGTGCGCAAGAGGTCGGAGCGCGACACCGCCAGCCGCTCGGTCATGCGGTCGAACTCCCGGCCGAGGACGCCAAGCTCGTCGTTCCGCTCCAGTTCGAGCCGTGCCTGCAGGTCGTCGCCGGCTCCCACCGCGACGGCGTGATCGGTCAGGCGTGTCAGCGGGTCGAGGATCGTGCTCCCGAGAACCTTGTTGAGGACCAACAGGAGAAGCAGGCACGCCGCGAGCGTCGACTGCAGGGAGTAGCGCACGGTCGCCGCTCCCATGCGCGAGATCTCACGCCGCACCTGGGCTCGGACGAGCATGGAGGGCTGGTCCCTGATGTCGGCCAGCTCGGTGTACACGTGCAGTTCGTCGTCGCTGTGCTCGCGGACGACGGGGTCGACCGAGGCGGTGACGTCGTCGAGGACCTCCGCCTCCTCGGCGGGCAGGGCCTGCCCGTCGAGCTGCCAGCGGGCGAAGGAGACTCCGGTCTGGCTGGCGATGCGCCCCATCACCTCCCCGGCGAGAAAACGCCCCAAGATCAGGGTTCCGCCGGCCGCTCCTTCCCCGCCGGGAGCCCCCACGCTGCGCGCGGCCGCCAGGAGCGGCCCGTGCTCCGTCGAGAGGATCCCGTCCGCCGCGGGGCGGGCGCCCCCCGTGAGCAGGGGATGGCTCAAGGAGAGCCGCTCGTTGGGGAACTCGCGCAGGGTGAGCGGGCCGCCAGTCTCGGGATCTCGGATCGCGCCCCAGAGCACGCGCCCGTCGAGGGCGCAGAAGAAGAGCAGGTCCACGCGCTCCGTTTCGAGCGTGCCCCCGTCGAGGTCGATCCCGCTCCGCGCCTCGTCCTCGGTCGTCACGAACGCTCGGGCATCCTCACGCGAGGCCTGGATGACGCACAGCCGGTCGAGCTGTGCGAGCTGGTCGGTGATGGCCGCGGTCACGCGCTCCATGTCCCGCACGGCCTCGTCCCGCTCGAGCTGGATGAAGCGTCCGGAGAGGAGCTTGCGCTGAACGAGGTGGTCTCCCACGGCGTAGGCGGCCACGACTGCGAAGAGCGTGAGGACGATCTTCGTGCGCAGGTCCGTCGCGACGGGGAGCAGGTCGAAGCGGCGAGTGGAGGCTGTGGGGTGCGTCGTCATCATCGCGCCTCCCCGCCCCGGTCAGGGGCGGCTCAGGCTGCTTCGGATCCGGGTTCGTCCCCCTCCCGGCGCCGCGGCTCGTCCGTGCGGCTCCCGCGACCCTCGAGCTCCTCCCGCGCCGCGTTGAGCAGCGTGCACAGCTCCTGGAGCTGATCCCCCTTGCGCAGGCGGCAGCGGCCGGGGTCCGCGCCCGAGATGATCTCCTTGAGGAACATCTCCATGCGGTAGACGGGACCGGCGATACGAAAGGTGGTCAGGATGCCGACCGCGAAGATCAACGGCAGGCAAAGGCCGAGAGAGCTCAGGAACAGTCCGCCGAGCAGACTCGCCATCTCCTCCCAAACGATGGCGCCGTCATTGGGCAGGGTGGCCGCCATCTGACCGGTCGCCTTGAGGAACAGCAGGAACTCCAGGAGCAAGGACAGGGCCGCCATCCCCACGAAGGTCATCGTGAGGCGCGTCTGCAGGGAGACCTTGATCAGCTTGATGCGGCGCTTGTGCCTAGTCATGGGGAGGCTCGATGTGGCTGCCGGAGACCGGCCCTCAGTCCTCGTCGACGAGTCCGCCGACGGTCCTTGAGGCAAACCCGCGGGCTCCGGCGGTGACCGAGCTCTTCCAGGCCGCCGCGTCGGGGGGCAGGCCGCGGCCGGTGATGCCCCTCAGGGCGCGATGCGCGCTGGCGCGGACCTGGGCATCGGCGTGGTCGAGGAGCCCGATCAGGGGCTCCACCGCCCGCGGCGAGGCGAGGCCCTGGAGTGTGCTGCAGGCCACGCGCACGACAGCACCCTCGGCTCGGTCGAGGCAGGCCGCCACGGCGGACGACAGCTCGTCGCGGTACAGGCGGTGGCCCGCAATCTCGGCCAGCGCTGCGATGACCTCGGCGTCGGCGCCGTGCTCGATCATCCCCAGGAGCTCGGCGGCCTCGCCCCGCCACCAGCTCGCCTCGGCTTCGATCCAGAGGCTCCAGCGCTCCCGCTGCAGGCCGAAGCGCCTACGGGTGATGCGCTCCAGCGCCCAGGCCGCGGTCTCCCTCACGCCCTCGCTCTCGTCGTCTAGGAGCTCGACGAGGGTCGAGACGGCCTCGTGGTCTTCCATCCGGCCCAGGCAGCTGACCGCCGCACGCCGCACGGCCGGATCGGAGTGGTCGAGCGCAGTCCGCACACGGTGCAGCAGGCTCCATTCGTAGGGACCGCCGACGGCGGCGGTGACCGAGGCGATCTCGCAGAGAAGGCAGAGGTCCAGGGACGGATAGCGCCCCAGGAGATCACCGAGCACCGCCAGCCCGCCCCCATCGGCGCGCGCGGATCCGACGGCACGAACGATCCTCTCCCGCACGAGCGGGTGGGCCTCCCCCATCATCGCCCGCACCCGGGCCAGGGCGCGGTCGTCCCTTGCGAGGATCGCGCCGACGGTCTCCTCGACGGCCCGCCCGAGGTCACGATGCGGGCTCCCCTCTGAAGAAGCGGGATGAGCCAAACGGGTGGCGGTCGGAAGGTCGGCCGCGGTCCCCCGGGCCGATAGCAAGGCGAGGCCGACGAGGAGCTCGCGGCGCTCGGCGCTATCGAGCCGCCCGCTGCCCGCGTGCCGGGCCGCCAGGGTCGCGGGCAGGCGGTCCAGCGACCGGCCGGTGGCCTCGCGTAGCGACACCGAGAGGGCGTCGCTGCCGGAGAGCGCCCGCAGGAGGGGGCCGACCGCGGCCGGCCCCAGATCGACGATTCCGCGCGCGACGATCTCCCCAGCGCGCCCTCCGGCCCCGGCGAGCTCCCCGATCAGGTCCTCCACCCCGTCCGGGCCCGCCGACCGGACCCCTCCCCCCAGGCTTGCCGACGGCGCCAGGACGGCCAGGCCGAGCGCCAGGGTGCAGACCCGAAACGCCGCCGCGGGGCCGGCGAACAGGCGTGTGGGGGGGGAGGTTCTCATCGGTGCGGGGGTGTGGCCTGCAGGCGATTCAATCGTCCCAGGCAGGGTGGACGACGCCCGAGACCGTCTTCTCGTGGTGGTGTCCCGGCCCATGCACCCGGTGGTGCTTCTTCTTCTGCGCCTTGGGCTCGTGCGGCTTCTTCTGCGCATGCGGCTTGTGCGGCTTGACGTGCTGCTTCTGCGGCTTGTGCGGCTTGTGTGCCTTGTGCGGCTTGTCCAGCTTGTGCGGCTTCGCGTGCCCCCCCTCGTGGTTCGGTTTGGACGGTTTGGCGTGACCACCGCCGCCTTGTCCCCCGTGCGAGGGCTTGGCGCACGGCCCGCTCCCCGCGGTACCGTCCTCGTCGAAGTCCGCATCCGCGCTCCACTCCGTCGTGATCGCCACGCCCACCTCCGACCAGTCGAACGCCGCCTCGGGGCCTTCGTAGGAACTGAGCTCCCCGTCGGTGTCGAAGAACTCGATGCTCACGAAGTCCTCGAGGTGTGCCTGGTGCGACTCGGTCGGCTCCACGCCCTTGAGCTGGAGCTGTGCCTTGGGGTCCAGGCGCAGGCTCACCAGCGGCGTGTCGGGCAAGGCCACGATGCGCCAGCAGATCAGCCGAGGGAGGGCGCTGACGCCCGCGCTCTTCTGAGCCAGCGCCTCGTCCACGCTGATTCGCGCCCCGGCCTCGAGCACGACGCGGTCTGCCGCGACCGCTCCGAACAGGCGCAGGCCCGATGGGATACTGAGCGTCGTCGAGGGCACGTAGATCGCCCCGTGGAACTCGCCCGTGGCGCGGATCCGCACCGGGTGTTCGAGGTCCCCATCCCCATCGGCGTCCACGGAGTCCGAAGCGGTGATGAAGAGCGCTGCGCTCGTGGGGTCTGAGCCGCTGGCCGAGAGCACCGAGCCCTCCTCCAAGTCGCAGGACTCGGTGCAGTACACGCACACCGGCCCCGTGCTGGTATCCACGATGAGCTCCGCTCCCGCCGCCAGCTCGAGCGCCCCCACGACCAGGGTCAGGGGGCCCTCGAGCGTGAGGGCGGAGCCGCTCTCCACGCGCACCCTGTCGTAGCGCACCTCACGCGCCGTGAGCACCGCCGGCGAGGAGCCGGCGTGGACGAGCTCGCCCTCAGACTCCAGGGCCGGCACCGAGACCGGCGGTACGGCCACGACGCTCTCGGCGGGCGCCGTCGAGCCGGTCACCGATGCACCGCTGCCCATGAGGACGGCTGCATTGGGTCCGGGCCGCAGGTCACCGAACACGGCCGTCGCCTCAGGGCCTCCCGGAAAGATGCCGCTGCTCTCCAAGACGATGTCTCCGTTGGAGCACAGGCGCGCTCCCGCGCCTGTGGTCGAGTCCTCGCCCGTACCGAGCGCCTGTGTCTCGAAGGACCCGGCGTCGGAGTCGAAACCGTCGACCTGCACGCCGGCCTCGATCACCATCTCGCTGTCAGCGAACACGCCGAGCGAGGCGAGGGGCGTCGTGGAGCGCCGGATCACCGCCGAGACGGCGAAGCGTCCTGTTCCGCACAGGCCGGTGCTGAACAGGGCCACGTCTCCGTCGTCGAGCTCCGCTGCCTCGACCCAGTAGAGCCCCCTGCCGAAGGAGGCCGGGACGGCCTGTGAGCCGACGTTTCCGCTCTTGCCCTGCGAGACCGCCAAGAAGGCCTCGCTCAGCCCGGCCTCGGCGACGTAGAACGCGCGCCGCTGGTCGATGGCCTGCACCTGTTTCTTGGTCACCGAGGAGTGGAGCTGGACCATCACGACCCCCAGCCCTGAGATCACGATCACGATCATCAGCGACGCCAGGAGCGCGCTCCCCGCGCGACCTCCCTGCGCCACGCGGCCCAACCTGCGCTTCATTCCCGCTCTCTTCGTTCCCGTCGGTTTCGTCCCCATCGCTCCCCTCAGTTCCTGCACGTCACCCGCGACTCGATCATCCTCGTGTACACCCGCGACTTCGCATCCTCCCGCCGGAGCGTGAGCCGGATGGAGACCTGCTTCCCCTCCATGTCGAAGGACAGGCCGCTCTCGTCCACGAGCCCGTTCCCGTTGTCGTCCACCGCATTGGGCAACTCGTCCTGCATGTACTCAGGGACGTGGCGCGTCCAGACGACCTTGCGCTCTGCGGCTGTCTGGGGGTTTTGGAGCCAGCTCACCTGTCCCGGGCCGAGCTCCAGCTCAATGCGCTCGGGATCGTCGAAGACCATCTGGCCCTCCTCGACGCCCAGGCTGCGCTCGTAGTCGATCGAGCTGGCGAACAGCGGCGCGACGGGCGCGAGGTCGGCGTGCTCGGAGGACATGACCGCCATCTCGATGCGGTCCATGGTCTGCTCCGCTTGCTCCTCGAGGAGCCCCATGAATGCGCCCGTGCGGTAGGCCTCCTGGCTCGTCCGCGAGACCATCGTCACGTTCGCCAGCACCAGGGCGAAGATGGCCGTGGCGATCAGGATCTCGAGCACGGTGAACCCGGCCCGCGACCCTCGGGGAGAGCGCCTGGGGCACACGACGAGCGAAGGAGTGCGGAGCGTCCTCATCGCCTACAGATCCGCGAACATCGTGGTCAACTCGAAGGTGCGCGCTCCGCCGCGTCCGGTCCACTCCATGCGCACGGTCACGGGAAGGACGATGTAGTCGCCGGCGTGGTCGACGGCGTCGATCTGGGAGTCCCCGTTGAGGTCCCGGGGCAGGCCGAGCTCCTTCACCGTGACGTTCTCGAGGAGTACGGCGTCCGAGGCCGGCAGGATCACCTCGCCCACGAACCCATCCCCGTCGTCGGGTCGGGGAGTCAACAGGGGGACCTCGATCCCAGGCCCCTCCGCCGTTCCCGGACCGCCGGGGTCGTCGGTGGGGTCGGCGTTGTAGCGCGCGAACAACTCCCCGAACGGGAGGTTGTGCATGTCCTCCAGCACGTTCTTCGCCGCCTCGACGGCGATGGCTTTCTCCCGTTTGGCCGCCGTGTGCACCGCGGTCGAGGAGATGGTCCGCGAGAGCAGGGAGACACACAGGGTCATGATCGCAACGGCGATCATGACCTCCGCCATCGTCATCCCGCCTCGCGCGGGTCGTGCGAGGGCTGCTCGCCTGCTCTTCCTGCTGTGTTCCATCGACAGTCTCCCCGTGTACCGGGCCGCGGCCCGTCCGGAGGCCCGCAGTGCTCCTTTCGGCCCGAGCGGGGGGCCGCACCTGAATCGGAAGGGTGGAAATTCCTTCCGCAGCACCGGATCGCCTCACGAGGCGCCCCGTTGTCCGGCGGAGCGTGGGCGTGCAAGATCCCCCGATCATGAGCACGCCCGTCCTGGTCGAGGTCTGTGTCGATTCCCTGGCGGGAGCGCTCGCCGCCGTGGACGGGGGCGCGGGGCGCCTCGAGCTGTGTGCCGGCCTCGTCGAGGGCGGCACGACCCCGAGCCTGGGACTGATCGAGGCCGTGCGCGCGGCGACCCCCGTCGATCTGGTCGTGCTCGTCCGCCCGCGCCGTGGGGACTTCCTCTACTCCCCCGGCGAGCTGGATCTGATGGCGCGCGACATCGCCCACGCGCGCGACGCCGGGGCCGACGGCTTCGCGTTGGGGATCCTGAGAGCCGACGGGAGCGTGGACGTCGAGAGGACGCGCACCCTGGTCGAGGCCGCGGACCCACTCCCGGTCACCTTCCACCGCGCCTTCGATCTCGCTAGCGACGCCGATCGCGGCCTGGAGGCGGTCCTCGCCAGCGGATGCCGCCGCCTGCTCAGCTCCGGACAGGCGGTAGGGGCCACCGACGGACTGGCCTGCCTGCGCGCCCTGGTCGAGGCGGCGGGCGAGGAGATCGCGGTCATCCCCGCCGGCGGGTTGCGCCCCGAGAACGTCGCGCTCGTGGCTCGCGAGTCGGGTGCGAGGGAGGTCCACCTCTCCGCCTCCTGCCCGAGCGAGAGCGCGATGGAGTTCCGCCGGGAGGGGCTGTCCTTGGGGGCGGCCTGCCTTCCCCGAGAGTACGAGCGACGGGTGGCGAGCGCCGAACTCGTGCGCGCCTCCCTCGCCGCGCTGGCGGAGGCCGATCGCGCCTGATCACGACCGGCCACCCGCCCGTGATCACAGCTCCCGGTCCGCCAGACCAGGATGGTCGAGCGGGATCCGCGTGGCGCGGAAGAGGCCCTTGGCGTCCATGCCGGGTCCGCCTCCCGGCCCACCCCGAGGACCGCGCCGGCCACGCCCCCCCGGCGGGCCGCGCCTGCCGGGGGCCGGCCCTCCGGGCGGACCGCCGCGCCGATCAGGCGGCCCGCCGCGCCGGCCGAGCGGGGCATCGCCGCCGAAGGGGTTGAGGTACTCCCAGACGATCTCGCCCTCGGCGGTGACCTCGAACACCCGACCCCGGGCGCCCGAGCAGACCAGGGTGTTGCCGTTGAGGAGGCGCTGCGCGCCGGAGATGAACGCCGAGAAGAAGCTCTCGCGCCCCGGTGCGGCGTAGGTCCAGGCGGGCTCGGTCGGCCCGAAGGCGCCGCCTTCCTCCAGAAGGAAACCCCGCTTCGCATCGTAGGGCAGCTCGATCTCCTCGACCGTCGAGTACTGCCCGTCCGGGCGTCCCTCGCCGTTGTTGAAGATCGTCAGCCGCGGCGGTGAGACCCCTTCGATCCAGCGGGCGTCGTGCTGGGCGTAGAGGACGCGCGGGGAGCCCTGACCCATGCCGTAGTTGCGCGCGAATCCCCATCGGTACAGCAAGTCGCCGCCCTTGCCGTGTCGGCCGCCGGTGCTTCCCGCGGCCTCTTCGGTCGTCGTCGAGTGGTCGATGACCCAGACCTCGCTCAAGCTGCGCAGGCTGAGGACGATCAGATCGAGCTCGGCGTGGTAGTCGATGCCGTTGGTGTGCAGCCAGTCCTGGCGCAGGCGGTCACGACGGTTCCCCGGGCCGCCGGGAGGGGCTCCGCCGGCGTCGGGATCCTCCTCGTCCTCGTCGTCGCCGATGTAGCCGAGCTTGCGCATCTCCTCTTCGAGCTCGGCCAGGCGCCGCCGCTCTGCGTCCGATTGCGCCGGCGTGGAGCGATGGTCCGCGTTCACGTCGATACGCTCGGGGTGGGCGGTGACATCGCCGTAGTTCGCCATCTTCGGATCGTAGTCCTGGATCAGGTGGTCCCAGGCGTGCCACTCCCAGACGACCTTCCCCCCGTCGGGGCGCACGGGCTCGATCTCGACCACACAGTCGGGCCAGATGCCCTCGGCGTGGGTCCGCGAGGGGTCGCGCCCAGCGGCGATGGCCTCCTCCCGCGTGCGTCCCTCCCATGCGATCAGCAGCACGTTTCCCCCTGGGAGCGGCTCGATGTCGTGGTGGTGGAGGTGGTCTTGGTCGGACCAGACGAAGTCCCACAGGAGCTCACCGTCCCAGGAGAACTCCTGAAGACGACCGCCCTCGCCCCCGCCGCTGAAGACCGGGTTCCCCTCGCGCGCGGTCCGCAAGAGGTGGCCGTTCTCCAGGAGGTAGACCGATTGGCCGGGAGGGTGATCGCTCTTCCAGGTGTGGACGACCTCCCCGTCCATGTCCACCAGGTAGGTGCTCGTCGAACGGATGGGCGTGAAGAGCGTGAGGCCTTCGAAGGCGCCCTCCGAGCGCTGGACGAGCCCTCGCTCCGACGCGGGCTCCGCGTCCGGCGCGGGATCGTCCTGGGTGGCGCCGCCGGCGGGATCGGCGAGGAGGACGATGAGGAGGGAGGAAAGAAGCGCCAAGGGGCGACGGTGCGGTCGATGGGCCTGGGTCATGGAGGGTCCCAACCCTCCCCTCCGGCAGCGGTTTCGGGCCGTCGCCTGGGCGCGGGGAGGGGTCGCGGGGCCTTCAGCATGCCCCATTCCCACGCGCTTCGCCGCCCCCCCGTGGGGAACGATCACCGAAACCCCTCCGGGCCGAGCACTCGGTGCCGGAGCGGGAGCCAGGACCCTCCAGAGAGAAAGCCCCGAGACCGGGTTCGGTTCGAGGGTCGCGAGTCGTTCTCCACACCTCGGCGGGAGGGCCGAGGTCACATCGAGAAGGGGGAGTTGGATGCAGATTCATGATCGGGGAATCGTCGTCGCCATCGCGCTCTGCACGCTCGCTACGGCGGCCCGGGGCGCAGCTTTTCAGCTAGACCACGCCGCGGCTGCACAGGAGCTCCTGGCCCGCGACGGCATCACGATCGAGGACGGCGGCCCGATCGATCCCCTGGCCTACGTCCGCTCGCGCTCGGTGACCGCGAACATCGGCGCCTTCGAGGTGTCGATCTCCAAGGCGGCCCTGGCAGAGCGACGGGCAGCCCGGGACTTGCGGGACTCCTGCGTCAGCCTCGTGGAGGTCCAGGAGCACTGGTTGGAGTGGACAGGCTCCGCCGCCGGAGCTGAAGCGGAGGCCGCCGACCTCCGCGCCCTGCGCACGTGGGTCTCCAAGTGGAACCTGGGGGCTTTGCGTTCGGTGGGTGAGCGCGGGAACGGCCGGGAAACCGAGCTGCCGGGGTTGAACGAGGAGATCGAGAGCACCCTCGCGCGGCTCCGGACGCGCTCGCTCGAGGCGGGAAGGCGCCCTGTCCGGCTCGTCCTCGTCCCCTCACGTGAGGAGTTCGTAGGACTGTGCTGTCTCGCGGGCCAGGCGCGCCCGTCCCTGCGCCCTGCTCTGTGGGTCGAGGGGATCGAGAAGTGGACCTGGTTCTTCGTAGACGACGTGCGCTTCGTCTCGTTGGAGTACGCCACGATCGATGCGACGCCCACCGACTACTCGCGTGGCACGCGCATCGACTCCCGCAACCCCTCCGGCCTGCGACAGCACGTCTCCCAGCTCGCCGTGAACGAGATGCTGCGGGCCAGGTACGGGGAGGGCGCGTCCGCCGCTTTCGTCAGCGGGATCGCGATGAACCTCGTCATCGACATCTTCGGCGAGGTGGACACGCGCATCGACGGCGACCTGCGGGGCCGGATGACCCGCGCGCGAGAGATGTTCATCCCCGGCGGCAATCCCGCGGGCGGGGTGCTGCCCAAGATCAGCGCCGACACGCGTTGGCGCACCCACCGGGGCAAGTACCACTTCGTGCGGATCCTCCGGCAGGCGCAGAAGGCGGGCGGGAATCGCAGGCGGGGCGTGGACAAGGTGAGGACCTTCCTCTTGCAGAACGACAACGGCAGGCTCGAGTACGCCCTGCGTGCGCCAGTGCTCGGACCGACGGCGGTGCCGACCGTCACGCCGCCCTCCTGGGCCGAATCGGACCGCCTCGAGTTCATCCGAGCCTACAAGAGCGGGTTCCTGTTCTGGCTGCGTGAGAACGGCGGCGCCGATGACGACGACGCACGGGCCGCCTTCGGCCGCCTGCTCGCCGCCTTGGAGCGGAGCCGGGGGACCGCGTCGCTCGAGGAGACCCTCGAGCGGGTGTACGGGATTCCGCTCAGCGAACCGGAGCTTGGCGAGGACTGTCTCGAGGGACGGTTCCTGCGCTGGCTCTCGAAGCAGCGCGGCTAGCCCCCTCCCCAGGCGCCGCGGCGGGCTCCGCCACACCTGGCACGCCGGCCGCGTCCCGCCCTCGGCGCGGACTCGTACTCGACCTATCCCCGTCGCTCTCTGGCGGCGTCGTCTCGCCGCAGGCGCTTTCGACCGGCTGTCACCTGGCCAGCAGGCGGTACGGTACGGCCATGCTCAACCCCACCCTCGTCATCGCCTGCATCGCCCTCTCCGTCGTTCCCGCTGGTGATCGGATCACCGGCCGACCCTTCGCCACGCGCTCGGAGGTGATCGCCCGACACGGCATGGCCGCCACGAGCCAGCCGCTGGCGACCCAAGCCGCGGTGGAGATCCTGCGCAAGGGGGGGAGCGCGGTCGACGCCGCCGTGGCGGCCAACGCGGTGCTGGCCCTGGTCGAGCCCACCGGATGCGGGCTGGGAGGCGATCTGTTCGCGATCGTCTGGGACGCAGACGGCGAGCGCCTGCACGGTCTGAACGCCAGCGGCCGCTCGCCGCGCTCCCTCGAGCTCGAGCACTTCCGGCGGCTGGGACTCGAGCGCATCCCCAGTCACGGTCCGCTCCCCGTCTCCGTGCCCGGAGCCGTCGACGGCTGGTTCGAGCTGCACGAACGCTTCGGTCGGCTCACGATGAAGGAGGTGCTCGCTCCCGCCATACGCCTGGCGCGTGAGGGGTTCGGCGTGAGCGAGCTGATCGCGTACTACTGGGCGTTGAGTGTTCCGCACTTGAAGCGCTGGCCGGGCTTCAGCGAGCAGCTCACGATCGACGGGCGCGCCCCCGCCAAGGGCGAGGTCTTCGCCAACCCGAACCTGGCCGACACTCTGGACCTGTTGGCCGAGAAGGGCAGGGATGCGTTCTACCGAGGCGAAATCGCCCGCACGATCGACGCCTACATGAAGAGCGTCGGCGGGTTCCTCTCCTACGAGGACCTGGCCGATCATCGCTCGGAGTGGGTCGAGCCGGTCTCGACCACCTACCGGGGTGTCGAGCTCTGGGAGCTGCCCCCCAACGGCCAGGGCATCGCCGCCCTGCAGATCCTGAACATCCTCGAGGGCTTCGACCTGGCCGCCGCCGGGTTCGGGAGTGTCGAGCACATCCACGCCTTCACCGAGGCGAAGAAGCTGGCCTTCGAGGACCGCGCCCGCTGGTACGCCGATCCCGACTTCACCCAGTTGCCCGTCGCCGAGCTCATCTCCAAGGAGTACGCCGCCCACCGAAGGGCGTTGATCTCGCCTGACCGGGCGGCGGCGAGCTACCCGGCCTTCGAGGCCCTCGAGGAGGGGGACACGATCTACCTGTGCACGGCGGACGAGGCCGGGAGCATGGTCTCGCTGATCCAGAGCAACTACCGTGGCATGGGATCGGGGATGACCCCGCCCGGTCTGGGCTTCGTCCTGCAAGATCGCGGGGAGCTGTTCGACCTGAGGCCTGGGCGGCCGAACACCTACGCGCCCGGGAAGCGACCGTTCCACACGATCATCCCCGCCTTCCTGACCCGCGGCGGCAAGCCCTGGGTGGCCTTCGGCGTGATGGGTGGCGCGACGCAACCGCAGGGCCACGTGCAGATCGTCCTGAATCTCGTGGACTTCCACATGAACCTGCAGGAGGCCGGCGACGCGCCGCGCATCCTCCACTCCGGCTCCTCCCAGCCGACAGGCGAGCGCATGCGCGACGGCGGGACCCTGACGCTGGAGACGGGTTTCGACTACGAGGTCATCCGCTCCCTGGTGACCCGGCGGCATCGCGTGGGATGGAACGTCGGCAGCTACGGGGGCTACCAGGCCATCCTGCGCGACCCCGAAACCGGCGTGTACTTCGGTGCGTCCGAGTCCCGGAAGGACGGGCAGGCGGCGGGCTGGTGAGCGGCGGCGCAGCTCAGTCCGTCCGGACGCCGGTCTCGCGGGCCCACGCCTCCCACTCATCGGCCAGGCGCTCGACCGTACGGGGATGCTCGGCGGCCAGGTCGTGCATCTCCGTGCGGTCCGCCGCCAGGTCGTAGAGCTCCCAACGCTTCCGCCGTCGCTCCCACACGAGCTTGGTATCTCCCTCCCGGACCGCGCGGTTTCCTGCCCACTCCCAGAACAGCGGACCTCGAGCCCGCGCGGGCTCACCTCGCAGGACGCCCGCCAGGCTCGCGCCCTCCACCGGCAACAGCGCAGCCTCCCCGCGCTGACTCGGCAAGGCCGCGCCCGCCAGCTCCGCCAGGG
This sequence comes from Planctomycetota bacterium, assembly GCA_030746555.1. Taxonomy (GTDB): domain Bacteria; phylum Planctomycetota; class UBA1135; order UBA1135. The sequence goes on from JASLMK010000065.1 coordinate 14,958, forward strand.
TCGGCAACAGGTCGATCACGTGCCCCACCGCGTCGGTCCGGCCGTTCGCCTTGATCCCCTCGGGCCAGCGCGCCACGAACGGCGTCGCGATCCCGCCTTCGTGCGCCCATGTCTTGTAGCGCCGAAACGGCGTGTTCTGGGCGAATGCCCAGCCGGGGCCGCAGTGCGTGTAGTGCTCGGCAGGGCCGGGGATGCGGTTCGGATCCTCCCCGCCGGGCGTCTCCGCGCACCCGCCGTTGTCGGAGAGGAACATCACCAGGGTCTCGTCGGCTACGCCTTCCTCCTCGAGCACGCCGAGGATCCGCCCGATTCCCTGGTCCATGCGATCGACCATCGCCGCGTAGACCTCCATTCGATCGGATTGCCAGGCCTTCTCCGTAGCGTCCGCCCAGGCACTCGCCCTCGGCTCCAGCGGCGGCAGGTCCCAGCCCGGATCGACCAGACCCAGCTCGACCTGCCGGCGGTGCCGCTGCCGTCTGAGCTCCTCCCAGCCGGCGTCGTAGCGCCCGTCGTAGCGTGCGATGTCCTCCGCTGGGGCGTGCAGCGGGTAGTGCGGCGCCGTGTAGCAGACGTGGACGAAGAAGGGGTCCTTGCGTCCCGCGAAGGACCGGATCGTCGCGACGGCGTGGTCGGTGAAGTCGTCGGTCGTGTAGAAGCCCTCGGGGAACTCCTCGATGCGTCGCTCTCCATCGGCGTACACGCGTACGCGCCCACCCTTGAAGGCCGGGTCGGGGCGGGAAGGGTCGAAGTAGTTGCAGCAACCGTCGAGCAGCCCCCGGAACACGTCGAAGCCACGATCGGTGGGCCGCCGGGGTTCGGTCGCGCCCAGGTGCCACTTGCCGCTGAGGGCCGTGGAGTAGCCCGCGGCGCCGAGCACCTCCGCTATGGTGGCGGCGTCCTCGCGCAACAGCGGGCCGTCGCGTCGGGGGTACAGGCCCGTCACCAGGGAGGCCCGCGTGGTGGTGCACTTGGCGTTGTTGTAGAAGCGCGTGAGCAGCACTCCCTCCGCGGCGATCCGGTCCACGTTCGGTGTCCTGATCTCCCCCCCGTAGCAGCCGACGTCCGACCATCCGAGGTCGTCACACAGGATCAGGACGATGTTCGGGCGCGGGGCCGGGGTCTCGTGCTCCTGGAGCGTGGGGCCGATCGTGCCGGCGAGGGCCGACAGCGCCGCGGCGAAGATGGGCGTGGCATGCATGGCGCACGGCGCAGTGTACCTCGCGTCCTGACCCGATCGCCGTCGATCCCCCAGGCCGCCCTGTCCCGGTGCCGGGGGTCCTCTACTCGTTCCCGAGCCGGGCGACTCGAGAACCTGGAGGATCTTCGCTCTCGGTGGCGGTGCGGTGGTTGTGCGAGACTGTCGCCGTGTCCCGTCGCCGCCCCCTCCACGGTCTCCTGCTCTCCCTCGGAGTCCTGCTCGCATCTCTCCTGCTGGCCGAGGTCGGAGCGCGCCTGGTCTACCGCGCACCGTGGTACGAGCGCCTCGCCGCCGAACAGGGCGAGCACCGCGAGTTCCCCTACGAGCGCAATCGCTACAACCTGCGCGGCCCCTCCCACGACCATCCCCGGCCCCAGGACGCGAGGCGGATCCTGTTCCTGGGGGACTCCTTCACCTTCGGCATGGGGGTCGAGCGGGACGAGGACACCTTCGTCCGGATCCTGGAGCGGAAGCTGAGCGAGCGCCTCGCCCCCGCGGGAGTCGAGGGGGTCGAGGCCTTCAACGGCGCGATCATCGGCAGCCTGACCGACCTGTGGGTCCAAGTCTGGGACGAGATCAAGGCGCGCTTCGAGCCCGACCTGGTGGTGATCGTGTTCTTCCTGCGAGACGGGACCCTCTCGGGGTCGATCCCCGAGTTCTTCGAGGAGATCCGGGACGAGATCGCGCTGCGCAACCGCGGCTCGGCCCTGTACCGCGCCTCCGCCCTCTTCCGCACCGTCCGCGATGCCAGGGATGCGGCCCTCATCCGAGAGAAGCACACCGCCCGCTTCGTCGACGCCTACCTCGGCACGACCGAGCAGACCGCCGAGTGGCGCCGCGCCCAAGAGCGCCTGTTGTACATCCGTGACGATGCCCGGGAGCGCTCGGTGGCGACGGCCTTCGTGGTCTTTCCGATCCTTGCCGGTCTCGACGACGACTACCAGTTCGAGCCGCTCTGCACGCTGCTGGAGGAGTTCGCCCGAGAGGCGGGGCTGCCCACCCACTCCCTGCTGCCCACCTTCCGTGGGCTCCACGGGCCCGACCTGTGGGTCTCGCCCCACGATCAACACCCCAACGAGCGAGCGCACGCGCTCGCGGCCGAGTCCTTGCTCCCCTTCCTCTCTGATCTGCTCACGGCGCACTGATCGCGCCGGTCGGAGCCTTGGCGCCCGCCGCAACCGAGCACGCCACCGTCCTGTGCGACTAGTCGAGCAGGACGAGGTCGGGATCGACGACCTCGTCGCGCGCCCTCGTCCGCACCGAGCTGCTGTAGCCCGCTCGCAGGGAGGCCCCCGCCCACTCGCCGTGGGGCGTGAGGGCGATCATCCCGATCTGGTCCTCGGCGGCGAGTTCGTGCTCGTCTCGGATGCGCCGGAGGACCCCCCCGAGCGCCTCGAGCGGGCTCGCACCCGCCCGCATTCGTTCGACGGCGTCGAAGGAGCTGCAGAGTCCCATCACGAGCTCGCCCTTGCCGGTCGCGGCGGCCGCACCGTGAGAGGGGTGGACGTAGAGGCCGTGGCCGATGAGGGGGGAGTCGCCCACGCGGCCGGGGATCTTCCAGGCCATGCCGCTGGTGGAGCAGGCGCCGCTTAGGAGGCCGGCCGTATCGAGCGCGAGGACGGCGACGGTGTCGTGGGACAGGGAGGCGTCGGATGCAGGGCCGTCCCCGGGGGGGCGAGGGTCGACCGAGGTGGGTTCCGTGTCACCGCGGGACGGACGGAGCGGTCCTCCCTGGGTGGAGGGGGCGGTAGGTGGGAGGGCTCCTGGCGGTCCCGATCGCCCTTCGGCCCAACGAGACCGTGCCCGCGCGGACAGGACGTCGCCCTTCTCGAGCCCCTCGCTCGCGGCGAAGGCGTCGGCCCCCGGGCCGGCGAGCATCACGTGCTCGCTCGCTTCCATCACGCGCCTGGCCACGGTGACGGGATGAGGACACCAAGTCAGGCAGCAGACGCTCCCGCAGCGGGCGGGGCCCTGCATCACGCAACCGTCCAGCGTCACGTCCCCCGCTGCGTCGGGCAGGCCGCCCAGGCCCACCGACTCGACGGATTCGTCTAGCTCCACGTGGCGACAGACCGCTTCGACGGCATCGAGGCCGCGCCCCCCGCCATCCAGCCCCGGCCACCCCGCGCCGTTTGCCGCCTGTCCGAACGCCCAGGTAGTCAGCAGGATCGGCTCGCTCACTCCACGCACTCAGCGCTCGCCGCGCATCATCTCGATCATCCTGCCCAGGATGGTCTCGCCCTCTGACCGCAGGCCGTTGTGCTCGAACTCGTTGGTGACCCAGGTGCGCATGCCCGCGATGGCCCGCGCCGTCTCCATGGAGAACGTGCGCTCGACGTACATGTCGTCGTCGTACACCGTCGCCACGCACGGAACCTCGTTCTGCGCCAAGCGCTCGGCATCGTACAGGAGCGGCCAGTCCTCCCGCTCCGCCAGCAGGTGCGCCGCCTCCTCGAACGATCGAAGCTGCTCGTACTCTTTGAACATCCAGGGGTAGACCATCTCGCCGGTGAAGAACACTCGCTCGTTCGCAGTGGGATCCAGCTCGGGGTGCTCCCCCCGAACCCGCTCCGCCGCCCAGGCGGTGGCTGCCTGCTGTGCGTAGCACGCCTCGTGCAGCACGGCGTACAGCGGGTTGGCGTCGAACGGCTGGGCGCGTTCCACAGCGCTCAGGAAGGCAAACGAGAGCTCCGGGCCCTCGCGCGAGGTCACGAACGCATCCTCGATGAGGTAGTGCACCTGCTCGAATCCGCCGCTCTGGCCGAAGGCCATCCCCAGTTGCTGGAAGCGGCGCGGGGACAGACGCCCGCCTCCGGGCAGCGAGACCTCGCGCGCTTCCAGGCAATCGACGATACGCCAGGCGCGCTGTACGTCCCGCGGGTAGCGCTCATAGAAGCGCCGGTTGCGATCGAGCACCCGCGGGTAGGTCGCCCTGTAGACCGCCTCCGCGGGTTGCATGAGGGGGGGCAGGCCGCCGGTGATGTACACCTCCCGCAGACTCTCTGGGAAGGTGGAGAGGTAGTGGACGGCACAGAAGCCTCCAAAGCTCTGACCCAGGACGCTCCAACGCCCCTCGGGACCGACGAGCTCGCGGCGCAAGAGCTCCGCGTCGCGGACGATCGAGTCCGCGCGGAAGTGGGAGAGGTACTCGGCCTGCTCGGCCGGGGAATCGAGGCGCCCCAGGGAGCGGGCGCAAACCCTGCTGCTGCGTCCGGTTCCGCGCTGATCTAGGAGCAGGACCCGGTAGTCGGAGACGGCTCGCTCGAGCCAGCCGCCCTTGGAGGGGGGGCGCGGGGACTCGAAGCCGGGGCCGCCCTGCAGGAAGACGAGCCAGGGTCGATCGGTCGCGGCCGACCCCGGCGCGACGACCTCGCGAGCGAACACGGACAGCTCTCCACGCTGGGGTGCGCCGTGGTCGAGGGGGACACGGAACTCGTGCTCGAGCACTCGCAGTCCCGGAATCAGGGTGTCTCCAGAGCTCACAACGGGAGCATACCCGGCTCCGCGGGGGGGTCACCGGCTTCCCACCGGCATCGCCCGGCGCACCCCTCCGAGGATCGTCTTCTGCGCGACCCCGGAATCGGTCGGCCCCCCGCTGCCCCCTCCGACCGCGTCCTTTCGTACTCGAAGATCAGCGTTCTCGGTGCCACCAGGGCCGGTACCGAGGGAATCTGCTTCCACGGGCCGGTTGGACGGAACCTGACGGGGCTCCCTTCCGTCTGTTGTGCTGGACTCGGCGTCCTCGCGGGCGGCCCCAGGCATCCGGCGGCGGCAGCCCTGAGGGCTCTCTATCGAGATGCTCACCAGGCGTCCTATCTGCCCGCGAGGCCGAGTCCGTATTCGCCTCCCCCTCCGATGGCATCCGGAGTGAGGAGGCGTTTTTTCTGCACTCCCCCGCCGAGCGGCGTGTGCTAGCGACCCCGTCGCGGTCCCAAGGCAGGTGCTATGATCCCGCGCCCATGGGCACTCCCGGCGACACCGAGGGCGGCGCAAGAGCCGCCGAGCACCGCAACTTCATCCAGGCGGTGATCGACGCGGACGTCGCCGCGGGCCTCGACGCAGGCCGGGTCGTGACGCGCTTCCCTCCCGAGCCCAACGGCTACCTCCACATCGGCCACGCCAAGGCGATCTGCCTCAACTTCACGATCGCGGAGGAGTTCGGCGGTCGCTGCAATCTACGCTTCGACGACACCAATCCCGTGCGGGAAGAGGTCGAGTACGTCGAGTCGATGCAGGAGGACATCCGCTGGCTCGGCTTCGACTGGGGCGACGGCGAATACTACGCCTCCGACTACTTCGAGCAGCTCTTCGAGTTCGCCGTGGAACTCGTCGAGAAGGGCCTGGCGTACGTGGACGACCTCGACGTGGAGCAGGTGCGGGCCTTCCGGGGCACGGTCACCGAGCCGGGACGCGACAGCCCGCACCGAGGGCGCACGGTCGAGGAGAACCTGGATCTCCTGCGACGCATGCGCGCGTGCGAGTTCCCAGACGGCTCGCGCACCCTGCGCGCGAAGATCGACATGGCCTCGCCCAACATGAATCTGCGCGATCCGGTGCTCTACCGCATCATGCACGTCCGCCACCTCAGAACGGGCGACGACTGGTGCATCTACCCGATGTACGACTGGGCCCACGGACAGTCCGACGCGATCGAAGGCGTGACCCACTCCCTGTGCAGCCTGGAGTTCGAGAACCACCGCGCGCTCTACGACTGGTTCCTGGACAACATCTCGGCCCCCCACCGCCCGCGCCAGTATGAGTTCGCGCGGCTGAACCTCACCTATACGCTCACGAGCAAGCGCAAGCTGATCCGGCTCGTCGAGGAGGGCCTCGTCAGCGGGTGGGACGATCCCCGCATGCCGACCCTGTGCGGGCTGCGCCGGCGAGGCTACACGCCCGCCGCCCTGAGGGGCTTCTGCGCGGAGATCGGCGTGGCGAAGTTCAACAGCACCGTGGACATGGTGAAACTGGAGAACGCCCTGCGCGACGACCTGAACCGCCGTGCTCCGCGGCGCCTCGCGGTCCTGCGGCCCCTGCGCGTCGTCATCGAGAACTACCCCGAGGGAGAGGTCGAACAGGTCGAGGCCGTCAACAACCCCGAGGACGAGAGCGCCGGAACGCGCCGTGTGCCCTTCTCCAGGGTCCTCTACATCGACCGCGAGGACTTTCGCGAACAGGCGCCGCGCAAGTACTTCCGCCTCGCCCCCGGGCGCGAGGTCCGACTGCGCTACGCCTACTGCATCACCTGCAACGAGGTCGTGAAGGACCCCACGAGCGGCGAAATCAGCGAGCTACGCTGCACCTACGATCCGCTCACCGCCCGCGGCCAGACCCCCGACGGCCGCAAGGTCAAGGGGATCCTCCACTGGGTCAGCGCCGACCACGCCGTCGACGCCGAGGTGCGCCTCTACGATCACCTCTTCGCGGTTCCCGATCCGTCGGCCGTCGCCGAGGGCGAGGACTTCACGGCCAACCTCAACCCCGACTCCCTGGAGACGCTCTCGGGCTGCAAGCTCGAGCCCGGACTGGCCGATGCGCAGCCCGGCGACCACTTCCAGTTCGAGCGCCAGGGCTACTTCTGCGTGGATTCGAGCGACTCGCACCCTGACCGGCCGGTGTTCAATCGCTCCGTTTCCCTGCGCGACGCCTGGGCGCGGATCGAGAAGCAGGCCGCTCAGAGGTAGAAGTCGGGGATCAACTCGCCCCCGGGGACCAGGGCGTAGGGATCGAAGTCGGTCACACCCTCCGCGGCCAAGACCTCCTCGTCGGTGAAGAACTGTCCGGTGCACTCCCGGCTCGGCCTGGTCACGATCGCGTGGGCGGCGTCCGCCATGATCCGGGGGCTGCGACAGTTCGAGGGCTCGATGCCCGTGCCGACCATCGAGAGCGCGGCGGTCTGGATGATCGTGCACGGCCACAGGGCGTTCACCGCGACGCCCTGCTCGCGGAACTCCTCCGCCATGCCCAACACGCACATGCTCATGCCGAACTTCGACATGGTGTAGGCCACGTGCGGCGCGAACCAGCGGGGCTCCATCGAGAGCGGCGGCGAGAGGTTGAGGATGTGGGGGTTTGGTGCCTCGAGCAGGGCGGGCAGGCAGGCCTGGGACGTGACGAACGTGCCCCGCACGTTGACCGAGTGCATCAGGTCATAGCGCTTCATCGGTGTCTCGAGCGTGCCCTTGAGGAAGATCGCGCTGGCGTTGTTCACGAGGATGTCGATACCGCCGAAGACCTCCACGGCTCGCGCGGTCGCAGCGGCGACCTGCTCGTCGTCCCGGATGTCACAGACCACGGGCAGAGCCCGCCCGCCCGCAGCCTCCACGGCCTCCGCGGCCGTGTGGATGGTCCCCGGCAAGACGCGGTGCGGCCGATCCGTCTTGGCGGCGATGACGACGTTGGCGCCGTCCTGTCCCGCGCGGACCGCGATCGCCTCGCCGATGCCCCGGCTCCCGCCGGTGATGAACAGGGTCTTCCCCTTTAGCGTTCCCATGCCCCGTCCCAATCTCGCCCTTGCGGCGATCAGTAGGTCTCTTCGTAGAAAGCGTCCAGCACCGCCTGGTGCTTCTCGATCACGACCTTGCGGCGCAGCTTGAGCGAGGGCGTGAGCTCGCCCGACTCGATGCTGAAGTCGTGATCTAGGATCGAGAAGCGCTTGATGGTCTCGTACGAGGGCAATTCCTCATTGATGCGCTCCACGTCGCCCTCGATGAGCGAGCGAATCGGAGCGCTGGCCGATAGCTCCGCCAGCTCTCCCTCGATCCCCTTCTCGCGTGCGTAGGTCGTCACGTTCTCTTCATCGAGCGTGATCAGGGCGGTGAGGAACTTGCGGCGGTCGCCGTAGACGGCGGCCTGGCTGACGTACGGCGAGGCCTTGATCGCGTTCTCGATGTTCTGCGGAGACACGTTCTTCCCACCGGCGGTGACGATGATGTCCTTCTTGCGGTCGGTGATGGACAGGTAACCCTCACCGTCTATCGTCCCGATGTCGCCGGTGTGGAACCAACCGTCGGCGTCGATGGCCTCGGCCGTCGCCTCGGGGTTCTCGTGATACCCCTTCATGATGTTGCGGCCGCGCACGAGGACCTCGCCGTCCTCGGCGACGCGCGCCTCGACACCTACGAGCGGCTGTCCGACCGAGCCGATGCGGGTCTTGCCGATCCGTGTCACGTGCGTGGCGCCGGTCGTCTCGGTCAGGCCGTAGCCCTCGAGCAGGTAGAAGCCTGCGCTGTGGAAGAACTTGGCGACCTTCGGAGACAAAGGCGCTCCGGCGGTGATCAGGAAGCGGACACGCCCGCCCAGCTTCTCGTGCAGCTTCCCGAAGACGAGCTTCTTCGCCAACGCGAACCGCCACTCGCAAAACGCGCCGGGAGAGCGCCCCTCCATGAGGGCCGACGCGCGCTCCCAACCGACGGCCATGGCCCAATCGAAGATCGCGCGTTTGAGGCCCGAGGCGCCCTCCACGCCCGCCATGACGGCGGTGTATACCTTCTCGTAGATGCGAGGAACGCTGCCGAAGAAGGTCGGCCGCACCTCGGCGATGTTCTCCATCAACTTGGGGATGCTCTCCGCGAAGGCCACGGGCACGCCGATCTCGACCGAAGCGAACATCATGATCTTCCCGAAGATGTGAGCCATCGGGAGATACAAGAGCTGCAGGTCGCTTGCCTCGAAGGGCAGGGAGATCGACGCGGATTCCGCCTCGAAGACGAAGTTGCCGTGGGTCAGGACCACTCCCTTGGGCGGCCCGGTGGTCCCCGAGGTGTAGACGATCGTGCACAGGCTCTGGGGATCGAGAGCCGCGGAGCGCTCCTCGAGCAGGGCGCGGGCCTCGGCGTCGAGCTCCCCTCCCCCGCAGAAATCCTCGAAGGTGCAGACGAGCTCGGTGCCGGGACCGCCGAGGACGTCGGTGAGCGAGAGCTCGCGCCGCCCCAACTCGTCGGGCACCTCCAGCGTGACCTGTTCATCGAAGCAGACGATCCGGATCACCCTCTCCAGGAGATCGATGACCGAGAGCAGCTTCGCGACCTGCGCGGGGTGCTCCACGAACACCAGCCGCGCCCCGGAGTTCTCGAGGATGTACGCGCTGCGCTCAGCCGTATCCGAGGAGTAGACGGGGACCGTGACGGCGCCCGACTTGAGAGTACCGATGTCGCAGAGAAACCACTCGACCCTGCTGTCCGCCAGGATGGCGACCCTCTCGCCGAACTCGATGCCCGCGCGGGCGATCTGCGCGGCGATACGGTCGGTGGTCTCATCGACTCCCCGCCAGGTCGTGTCGACCCACGCGCCGCCCGCCTTGTGCCGCACCGCCGGCTGCTGTGCGCTCTCCTCGACCCTCGCCGCCAGCAGGTCGAGGACGGTTCTAGGCTCCTTCATGGCGCATCAGTCTGGTGCTAGGCAACCGAGGTCCGGCGGGCGCTCCCACGCACAGATGATAGACAGGCGGGCGCTCCCCACGCCCGGAGAGTGCACCGGTTTTTGTGGCGCATCGGGCTCCCGCCGGCGGATCGGCTAGGATTGCATGCGATCACCGAGGTGATGGTCGTGCCCATTCGAGCCTTCCCTCCCGCTCACCAGCCATGAGGAAGTGCCTGATCATCTCCTACCACTTCGCGCCCGGCGCGCAAGTGGGAGCCATCCGACCGGCCAAGTTCGCGCGGTACCTCCCCGTGCACGGTTGGGAGGCCCACGTCCTCACGGTTGCGGAGAAGTACCACCCGCTGCAGACCGACTGGTGCGCCGAGGACCTGCCCGACGGCGGCCGGCTTCACCGCACCCGGATGTGGGTCCACCCCAACGACCTCTACCTGAAGCTCAAGCGCCTGTTCTCGCGAGGCGACTCCGCGCTGGAAGGGCAGCCCGCGCCGACCGCTGACGGAACAGGGAAGCGGCTGAGGAAGGGGTCCCCCGTGCGCGACTTCGTCAACTCGCTGCTCCGGCTCCCCGACGACAAGCTGCCGTGGATTCCCGTCGCTCTGCCCCGTGCGCTGCGACTGGTTCGCCGCCATAGCGTGGACGCGGTAGTGACGACCGGCCCACCCCACAGTACGCACCTGATCGGCCTGGCGCTGAAGCGGCTCGCCGGCGCCACCTGGTTCGCAGATCTGCGGGATCCGTGGCTGGGCAACGTCACCAAGTCCCTGTTCCCGAGCACGCGGCTCTCGGCGGGCATGGACCGGCGCATGGAGCGTGCCGTCGTCCGCGGGGCGGACAGGGTGATCGTCACCAATGAGTTCGTGCGGAAGGAGCTCCTGGAGTCCTACCCCGATCTCGCACCGCACCGCATCGTCGTCATCACCAACGGCTTCGACAAGCTGGACTTCGACGCCTCCAGCGGTGAGGAGCGGCCCGAGGAGTTCACGCTCGTCCATACCGGGAACCTCTACAACCTCCGTTCGCCGCGCGCCCTCCTCCAGGCGATCGCGGACCTCGTGGAGAGCGGCCGGGTCCCCGCCTCGCGCCTGCGAGTCCAATTCGTCGGCCGCATGATCGCGGACGCCCACCCCCTGCACATCGCCCGCGACCTGGGCCTGGAGCGCATCGTGACCGCTTCCGAGCCCGTGCCGCACCACGAGGCCGTCACCGCGACCCAGCGGGCCGACCTGCTGTTGGTCTTGGCCCAGGGCGAGCCCAACCAGATCCCCGCCAAGGTGTTCGAGTACATCGCCACGGGCAACCGACTCCTGGTCGTGCCAGACGACGGCGCCGCGGCCGAGCTGGTACGCGAGCGCGACTTGGGATGGACCGCCGCCGACGACCCGGCCCGGATCGCCGAGGCGATCGCCGAATGCTACGAGCGCTCCCTACGCGGAGGCCGCGAGAGGATGTGCGAGCAACCGTGGCTCGATCCCGCGGTGCGCGCCTTCGACCGCGAGGTTCTCGCGGGTGAGCTGGCGGCCGTGATGGACGAAGCCCTCGCCGGGCCGAACCCCAGCGCAGGGGCGTGACCCACAGCCCCGAGCAGCAAGCCTGACTCGACGCGCCCACGGGAGTGGCCGCCGGCCCCCGACGCAGCGCGGCGCGACGAGAGCGTCCCCACCTCTGGGGTCCTATACTCGGCGAGCTCCAGCCATGCCGCCCGTCCGTCGAATCGCCGCCGTCGTGGCCGCCGCCCTGACCTGGTGCTGTGGCGAAGCGGCGCCGCCGGACCCGCCGCCCGCGGTGCGTCGATTCGAGCTGGAGGCCTCCGCACCAGACGAGCCCGGCGAAGTGCGCAGGCTCGAGGTTCCCGCCGAGATGGGGGCCTGGAACCTCTCCAGCGGACAGGCTCGCATCGCACCCGACGACGATCGGGTGGGCGGCACCCCGGGCTTCCGCCTCGCCCTGCTCGGGGAGGGCTCCAAGCAGCTCCACATGCCGCTGGAGTTCGACGCGCGGAAGATGCACCGGGTTGTCGTCGCCGTCTCGACTCCCTCCACGGAGCGCTTCTGGGTCCACCTGGTGCGGGCGGACGGGAGCGCACGCAGCTCGCCGGTCGTCACCCTGGAGGGGTCCCCGTCACCACAGGTGCTGCAGTTCTACATGCCCCGCAAGCGGGCCGGCGACGAGCCTTTCGAGGAGCTCGTCTTCGTTGCCGCCGGCCTCGCCGACTTCGTCGTTCTCCACGGAGGCATCGAGCTGTCCCGAGTGCAGCTCGCCTCCTGGGACTTCGCGACCGACGGCAACGGGGAGCGACTGCTGGTCCGCCACGAGACGCGCGAGGCGAGGCTCCTCGCGCCCTCGTCCCGGCTGAAGGCCACGATCGAGGCCGCCCCGACCGACGAGGTCGCGTTCTCCCTCGGAGTCCCCGAAGTCTTTCGCAACCCCTCCGCCACGGGGGCAACCGTCCGCCTGGTGGCCACGGACGTCGACGGCGATCGTCGAGAGTGGGCGTTTGCGATCGAGCGGCTCGCCGCCGAGCCCGGCTGGCGCTCGGAGAGGGTCGCGCTGGCCGGGTTTTCCCCCGGCCCGCTCGAGCTGGAGTTCACCCTCGACTCCCCCTCGGGCATCGACATCGCGTGCCTCGTCGCCGAGAGCCGGATCGCCGCACCCCGCGCGGATCCGGCGACCGTGCTCCTGATCACCTCCGATACGCACCGCGGCGACCATCTCGGCGCGGCGGGGAGCGCGGTGGCGGTGAGCACGCCGGTACTCGACGCCCTCGCCGCGCGCGGGGTCCTCTTCGAGGACTGCTTCACGAGCACCAACACGACCAACCCCTCGCACATCGCGCTGATGACCGCCTTCCATCCGCGCGACACCGCCATCCTGACCAACGACACCCCGGTTTCCGAGGCGGCGCCGACCCTGGCCGAGGCCTTCGGCGACGCTGGCTACCGCACCTTCGCGGCGGTCAGCACGCGCCATCTGGGGGACCCGACTAGCGGGCTCGGCCAGGGATTCGACCGCATGGCCTGGCCGGGCGCTAGCGACCGCCCCGCCACCGAGACCATCGAGGCCCTCAAGGACTGGCTGCCCGACGCAGAGGGCGAGCCGCTCTTCTGTTGGCTGCACCTGTTCGACGCCCACATCCCCTACGAGCCGCCGCCTGAGTTTGCCCGCCTCTACTACCCCGCCGAACGCGACGCCTTCGATCCGAGCCGGGCCGTTGGGAAGATGCCGCCTGCACGGGTCCTACACGAGTCCCTCTTGGGCCTGACCGATCCCGCCTATCCCGCAGCCATGTACCGCGGGGAGGTCTCCTCGCTGGACGACGCGCTCGGCGGCCTCCTCGAGTGCGCGCGCCTGACCGGTGCCATCGTCGCTTTCACCTCCGATCACGGCGAGTCTCTGGGGCAGCACGGGATCTTCTTCAGCCACGGGGACCTGTACCCCGACTCCATCCACGTCCCCCTGATCCTCGCCTGGCCCGGCGCGCCCGCCGGAACGCGGGTGGCGCGCCCCGCCGCCCAGATGGACGTGGGTCGCACGCTCTTGGATCTGGCCGGTCACGATCACGTCGACTTCCCCGGACGCAACCTCCTGCCCCCACTCGACACCAGGCCGCCGCGCTTCGCCCTGGCGGGAAACGCCACCTCTGCCTCCCTGACCCACGACGGCTGGCACCTGATGCTGCACCTGCGGCCACACTCCGAGCCGCCCAGGCTCGTGGGCGCAGAGTGGCACGCGGTCGAGCTCTACAACCTCGCCGAGGACCCAGGCTGCACGATCGAGCTCTCGGCCCAGCGGCGCGAGCTCGCGGGAGAGCTACGCGCCCGACTGATCCGCTGGCTCTGCTCGGCCCGCGATCTGGGCTGGGCGCGGGACGCGAGCGCAGACCCCGAGCTGCTCGCGGAGCTCGCGCGCCTCGGCTACACCGAGCGCCACGAGGCCGAGAGCGTTCGCGAGCTCATCGACCCAGACTGCGAGTGCGAGCGCTGCGCCGAGTACCGTTGAACGGCCGCGCACACACGGCGTACACACGGGGCTCCGACTATCATGAAGACGTGCACCAGGCAGAGAGACTAGCCCGGGCTATTCATGAAGACGTGCACCAGACCCAGCAACTCGGTTCCTGGTGGTGCTTTGCGGGTTCTGGCGACGCAGGCGACCCTGAACGGGTCGTCGAGGAAGCCAGGTTTTCGAAAAGCGCCGCCAGGGGCCGAGAGGCCGTCGAAGACGGCCGGTTGCGAAGTCTGGTGTGCGT
>JASLMK010000066.1 GCA_030746555.1 Planctomycetota bacterium
GCTCCCCCGGGGGAGCCGCCGCTCATTTCAGATCGTCTCGTCGCAGGAGCCGCGCCCTAGTTGCCCGCCCCGTTGGGGGTGCGCGGGCCGGCCTCCTTCTTCGGGACTCCAGAGATGTCGCCGAAGATGGCGCGCTTGTGCTCGAGGGTGACTTCCAGTTCCTTGCCTTTGGGTACTCGCCCGGAGTACGCCGAGAAGCCGCCGCCTCAGCACCCGCCGAACCGGCCCGATGTGAGGACCTTCTTCGTCTTCTTGTCGGTGACGATGATCTTGGGCGACTTGGCCTCGGGCCAGAAGGTGTGGTACTCCTCGCCCGCGCGACCGTAGAAGGCCACATTCGGGGGCACGGTGATCGTCTCCTCTTCGACCGTGTAGTCGAACTCGGCGACGACCGGACCTCCCCAGGCGAGGTCGCGCTCCTGCCCCGGCTTGAGCGTGAAGGGCGCCATCTTGCCGGTGCGCAGGTGCACCGACTCGCCGGCCTTGGTCACGTAGCCCGACGAGACCGTGTAGGTCCCCGCGGGAACGGTGTAGGGCTTCTTGCCTCCGGCCGCGGCGTTGAAGTGGTGATCGCCCTCTTCGCTGGAGAGGACCGCCGAGACGAGCTTGCCACGACTGTCGTAGTCGCTGCAGACGTCGATGGAGGCCGTCTCGCCAATGAAGGGCCGATAGCTCGCCTTGCGGCCGTCTGCGGAGATCTCGAAGTGATAGAGCGTGCCGTCGGCGTTCACGACCTTCGAGAGGAGCCCCGCGGCCCCGCCCTTGCCGACCACCATGGCGTCGGTGCCGTAGTCGTCGTAGAAGCCGTTGTTGTTCTGGTCGAAGACCTTGACCAACGTGCCCTTGAGCTTGCCGATCATGGCGCCGCCGGGGGCGAAGCGCCATGTCTTGCCGTCACCCTTGAGCCGGATGGCGCAGTTGTAGGGTTCGCCGTCGGAGCCCTTCCCGCGGAGCTTCAAGAAGCCCCTTACGCCGCGCACCTTCTCGTCGAGCCTCCCGTCGGCGTTGGTGTCGACCTCAAGGCCGAGCGGCCCGGCCTTCTTCGCCAGGAATCCCTCGCCGATGGGGATCTCGTTATCGAACGATGTCCACTGCTCCTCGGGCAGGATGACATCCCATTTCTCCATGGCCCGGTACTTGAGCGCGAAGCTCTCCGCCGCCGCCTCCTCGTCCGCGACCGACGCCGCGAACAGGGGGACGACCAAGAGCGCTCCGGCCAGCCCGGGTAGAAGAGCTCGACGCGCCGTCATGGGGCCCACCGTCCTCTCTAGCTTGCTCGTGTTCATGTGTCTTGTGAGCGGGATGCCGAACCTGATTCGGGCCGCCTTCCCGACTGAATGTTACCTTCGGCCGCCACGGAACGGACCCCCCATTCCGACGGCTCGCTTTCTCCCCCGTCGAGCCCGCAGCCCCCCTTGTACACAGCTCTTACCGCCGGCGGCTCGGAACGGGAATCCCTCCCCGCCGGGCCCTCTCCTCGCCCCCACTCAGGCCCTGGCAAGAATGCTGTAACGGCCTCGAGCGCGGCGGCGACTAGCCCGAACCGGCACCCCGGCTGCGCAGGTACTCCTCCATGAACTCGTCGATGTGGCCGTCGAGGACCGCGGTGACGTTGCCGTTCTCGGTGTTGGTCCGGTGGTCCTTGACCAGCTGATAGGGCTGCATCACGTAGCTGCGGATCTGGCTCCCGAAGGCGATCTCGCCCTTGGCCCCGTAGAGCTTGGCGAGCTCCTTGTCCCGCTCCGCCTCGCGCATCTGGACGATCTTCGCCTTGAGGAGCTTGAGGGCGGTGGCCCGGTTCTTGTGCTGGCTGCGCTCGTTCTGGCAGCGCACGACGATCCCGGTGGGGATGTGGGTCATGCGCACGGCCGACTCGGTCTTGTTCACGTGCTGGCCGCCCGCTCCGCCCGCGCGCATGGTGTCGACCTTGATGTCGGATTCGGCGATCTCGACCCCCCCTCCGTCAACGACTTCGGGGGAGACGTCCACCGAGGCGAAGGCGGTGTGTCGCCGACTCTGGGCATCGAAGGGGCTGATGCGCACCAGCCGGTGGACGCCGGTCTCCGCCTTGAGGTAGCCGAACGCGAAGGGTCCCTGGATGTAGAGGGTCGCCGAGCGGATCCCCGCCTCGGGCTCCTCGAGGCGGTCGACCTCGCTCACGTCGAACCCGCGCCGCTCGCCCCAGCGCACGTACATGCGGAACAGCATCTCGGCCCAATCGCAAGAGTCCACGCCTCCCGCCCCCGCGGAGATGGCGAGGTAGGCATTGCAGCGGTCCTGGGAACCGCCGAGCATGACCCGGAACTCGAGCTGAGCGAGCCCCTCGGCGACGCGGGCGAGGGCCTCCTCGATCTCCTCGGCGACGAGCTCCTCGCCCTCTTCCGCACCCATTTCGGCGAAGGTCTCCGCCTCTTCGAGCGCCGTCTCCACGGCGCTGATCGGATCGACGACCGAGAGGGCGACCTTCTTCTCGCCGATCAGCTTCTGCGCACGCTCCTGATCGGACCAGAATCCGGCATCCAGTTCGGCCTCGGCGATTTGGGCGAGGCGGGCTTCGAGGGCCGTGTAGTCAAAGACTCTCCTTCAGCTGCTCGAGCCGGCGGAGGTACTCACGGGCGAGGTCTCGGTTCTCCTTCAGCGAAGCCATGGTGCGGCGGATTCTAGCGACAGGAGGAGCGGTGAGCGAGGGCGCCGTGGCCTCAACGCCCCTCGGCTAGGGCGTCGAGCACACCCCGCTCGTTCCACAGAGCCTCGATGTCCTCACGCGCGCGCGGGATCGCGCCGGTGATGACCTCACAGCCCTCGGCCGTGATCACGACTACGTCCTCGATGCGGATACCGATGGCGGTCTCCTTCTCGTACAGGCCGGGCTCGATCGTGAAGGCCACCCCGACCTCCAGCGGCTTGCGCGCGGAGCCGACGTCGTGAACCTCCATGCCGATGTAGTGGGTCGCGGCGTGAGCCAACAGGTCTCCGAACCCGCGCTCGCGCAGGACTTGGGTGCATGCCGCGTTCACGTCCGCCATGCGCGCGCCCGGCCGGGCCGCCTGGATGCCGGCTTGCTGGGCCGCCAACACGGCGTCGTAGAGCTCCGCCTGGCGCTCTGTGAAGCGCCCCCCCACCGGCCAAGTGCGGGTGATGTCGGTCGTGTAGTGGTCGAACTCCGGACCGTAGTCGATCAGAACCACATCCCCGTCGCGCATCACCCGGTCGTTGGCGCTGTAGTGCAGGATCAGGGAGTTGGGGCCCGAGCCCACGATCGGGTGGTAGGCGGCCCCCGCCGCTCCCGCGCGTCGGTGCATCCAGCCCATCAGGGCGTCGAGATCCCACTCCCCCAGCCCCGGGCGCGTGGAACGGATGGCCTCGTTCATGCCCGCCACACCCGCCAAGGCCGCTCGGCGCATGGCTTCGACCTCCTCCGGCGTCTTCACCCGACGCAGCTCGTTCAGAGCCGAGGTCGCGTCGCGCGGCTCGCGGCCCAAGCGCTCGGCGAGCGCCGCGCGGAAGGCGCGCTCGCGGCTGGCCCGTCCGTCGAGCGGATCCGCGGCCCGCGCGCGATCGGCGGGAATCGCCCGATCGAAGCAGTCTCCCAGCTCGATGTAGGGGTGCATGGAGATCCACACCACGCGGTCGGCACCGGCCATCTCCTCGAGGGCCTCGTCCAACTCCTTGTTCGAGCGCACCTCAGCGAACCCGGTGACCGGCTCGACCCACTCGTCGCCGACATCCCACAGCTCCCCCTCCCAGGCCTCCTTCCAGGGGTTGGCGTCGCGCAGGAAGAGCACCTCCCTGCCGCTCTCGATGTCCATCAACAACGCCGCGCCGGGGCTCTCGATGCCCGTCAGGTACCAGAACGTCTTGTCCTGTCGGAACGCGTGGTAGCCGCGGGTCTCGCCGAGGCCGCGGATCACGAACACCCCTTCGGCGAGCTCCTCGCGTAGCCGCGCGCGGCGGCTGGCGTGGAACTCCTTGCCGAGCCCGCAGACCGCGGCCCGCGGCGGGCTCGCGGCGGGCTCGGATTCCTGGACGGCGGGGGAGGAGGGGGACAGGCCCGCGAGGGCCAGGGCTGCGGCGACCGCGATCGGGATGGAGTTGGTCATGATCCGCGCCAGAATACCCGTACACTGCGCCCGTGCGCATCGACAAGCCCGTGCTGGAGGGGCGGCTGCGGCGGCGCTACAAGCGCTTCCTGGCCGACGTGGAGGTCGCCGGAGGCGAACAGTTGACGGTCCACTGCCCCAATCCTGGCCGCCTCCAAGGCTGCCTGGGCGACGACACCGAGGTGATCCTGCGCGACAGCCAGGACGGCAGCCGCAAGCTGCGCTACACCCTCCAGACCGTGCGCGTGGGACGACACTGGGTGAACGTCGACACCTCCCTGCCCAACGCGGTCGTTGCCGAGGCGGTCGAGGCGGGCGCGATCGAGGAGCTGTCGGGCTACGACTCCCTGCGGCGCGAGGTCCCCTACGGCCGCAACAGCCGGATCGACCTCCTGCTCGAGCGCCCCGGAGAGCGCTGCTACGTCGAGGTCAAGTGCACGACGCTCGTGGAGCACCGCGTGGCGATGTTCCCCGACGCCGTCACCGCCCGTGGACTCAAGCACCTCGAGGAGCTCTCGCGCATGGTGGCCGAGGGACACCGCGCGCTGATGTTCTACTTCATCAGTCGTGGAGACGCGCGGCGCTTCGAGCCGGCCGACCACATCGACCCGGCCTACGGCGAGGGCCTGCGGGCGGCGGTCGCCGCCGGTGTCGAGGCCATCGCCTACTCCGCCCGCGTCAGCCCCGCGCGCCTCGAGCTCGGCCCGCCGGTCAAGATCACCCTGCCCTGAGCGGGCTAGACAGAACTGTAATCCACGGCCTTGAGGAAGACCGCTCCACCCATTCTGTCTAGAGTGCGACCTCGTAGTCGTCGGTCGCTCCCGCGATCGGGTAGCGCGGCCCGCCGGGCCCGCCCACACTCTGCTTCCAGGGATCCGGCCGCGACAAGGGCCTCACGACCGCCCGGCTGACCACGGCGGCGGCGTGGTAGCGCGCACCGCGGGTCACCACGCGCCACATCATGACGACCCCGCCGAGCGCCGGCAGGGCGACCCAGCGCACGAGCGCGGGATCGTCGGCAAGGCGCGCCTCGATACCCCCCGACAACAGCGAGGCGGCGGCGATCACCGCCCCCTCGACGAGCATCAGGGCCAGCATCGGCCGCAGGGTCTGGACCGGGTGGCGCAGCATCGTGGCGAGCGTCCACAGGCCGGCGCCGAGTGCCGAGCGGGTGTCGTGCAGGGCGATCCGCGTGCGGCTGTAGTCCGCCCAGGTGAGCGTGAGGCCGAAGGCCACCGCCATGAGGGCCGCCTGAACGGCCCCGACGAGCCAGGCTCCCCACTCTGAGTCGAGGGTCTCCAGGCGCTCGTGGTCGAAGGCCTCCACACCCAGCCAGCCCTCGAGGACGAGGCGCTCCCAAGGCAGCTCGTGGAGCAGCCAACCCCACAGCGACAGGACGAGCAGGCTCATCACCATGACGCGAGTGAAACGCCAGAAGTAGCAGGAGCCGCCGTAGAAGAAGCGCCGCAGGGAGTGGCCTTCGGTGCGCTCGAGGATGATCTGCAACCAGCCGCCCGCGCAGAACACGCCGAAGAGCATCATGAGCAGGGCCGCCACCGCGCCCTGGCGGCTGGTTGCGCCGCCGAGCAGGTCCAGCTCCGCGCTGTGGTCGGTGCGGAAGGCCGGATCGACGCGGTCGGGGGCTTCGGGCAGCGCCCCGAGGGTGTAGACCATGCTCCCCGGCTCGTAGCGATGGTCGAGCGCCTGCTCGTACCAGCCGAACTGTGAGTAGGAGACGGCCAGGGCCAGGACGGTCGTTACCGCCCAGATCAGCATCCAGATCGGCGTGCGCCCGATCGCGGCGTTGAGGGCGCGCAGGAACAAGAAGCGCTCGACGAGCGAGGCCTTGCGGGGGGCCGGAGCGGTGGGAGCCGGTGCGTCCATCTCAGCCTCCCAAGCCCGCGAAGAAGTGCAGGAGGTGTGTGTACTGATGGAAGACGCGCTCCGACCAGCGCAGGGGAGCGAGGTCGTCGGCCTCGTGGAACCACTGGTTGTCCGACATGTCCGCGTCGAGGTAGTAGACGCGCTTGGGATCGAGGACGACCGACCGCACTCGTCTGTCCGGCGGCAGCTCCATCCTCCACCGCAGCCAGGTCCGCTCCAGCTGCTGCTCACGGGTCCAGGTGAAGTCGAGCACCTCCTCGCCGCCGCCGGCGTCGCCGACGGGTTCGAGGGTCACGCGCCACTCCAGTGGCAAGCACAGATCGCCCTTGCGGCGCAGGAGGACGCTCGCCACGCGGGGGTTCTCCTCCTCCTCCGCGGGGGGCTCTGGCGCCTCGGCGGCGACCTCGTCGGGGGCGCCCTCCTCGTCTGGGCCACCGTCCGCCGGTCCCGTCTCGGTCGCGGGATCGTCCCCGTTCGAGCGCCCGCGCTCCTCGAAGCCGCCCTCCGCCAGGGGAAAGTAGCCCAGCTCGTCTCGCGCCTTGGCCTGGGAGACCTCGACGCTGTAGTCCACGGTCTTGGTGCTCTCGAAGGCGTCTTCGAGGTACCAGCCGACGTCCACGCCCGCCCCCTCCTGGAAGGCCGCGTAGAAGTCCGCGGGATAGGGATGGCGGTAGCGCCAAGCGCTCGCGTAGTGGCGCATGCCCGCCAGGAACGCGTCCCGCCCCACCAGGCCGGACAGGGTGCGCAGGGCGACCGCCGGCCGCGGGTAGCTGTTGGTGCGGTAGCTCATCCGATCCACGTACTCCCAGCCGTGGGTCGCGATCGGATCCGAGTCGGAGTCGCGCAGGTAGCCTGCGCGGTCGCCCCAGCGCGGGTCTGACCACTGGGGAACCAGGGTCAACAGCGGCTGGTCCCGCCACCAGTCAACGAAGCCGCTGGAGCGCACGGGGCGGGAGAAGACCCGGCCGACGGCCCTGGCGTGCCAGAAGTCGGGGATCCAGTCGGTGCTCCAGCGCGCAGCGGTGAGGGCGCTCCCCAGGCGCCCGCCCCCCGGCAACGGGGCGACGCGCCGGCCGGAGAAGGGCACGCCGACGTAGCTCGTGGTGTCCCGGCGCGGCCCGTAGACGCGCCACAGCGCTTCCGAGTCCGCGTAGGAGTTGAAGCCCTCGTCCAACCAGGCCGCCTCGAACTCGTTGTTCCCCACCAGCCCGTACCAGAACTGATGGCCGCACTCGTGGACGGTCACGCTCTCGGGCCGGTACATGTCCTCGGTCGTGAAGAGCGACGTCCCGCAGGTGAACAGGGTCGGGTACTCCATCCCGCCCGCTCCCCCGCCGCCCCAAGCTGGATCCACGACGGTCACCTGCTCGTAGGGGTACTCGCCGAACCACAGCCCGTAGAAGTACAGGCCCGTGCTGGTGGCCTCGAAGTGGCGCTCGGCCTGGCCGGAGTGCTCGGGCTGGACGAGCACGCGCACGTTCACGTCCCGCAGGCGCAGGGGCTTGCCGGCAGCGCGCTCGGCGTGCTCCTGCTCCTTGGGAAACCGCGCCCTCCAGTCCTCGAAGCGGAACTCGAAGTCGTGGACCTCGTAGTCGGGGTCCGCCGTCCAGGTGAAGTCGTGCACGAGCGGGAGCTTCTCAAACTCGTCGGCCCGCAACCGGTCGAGGGGCGAGGGCGCCTCGAAGACCGCCTCGACGCGATCCTCGCGGACGGCCTGGTCCACGCGCACGCCCGAACCGGCGATGCGGTCGGCGTAGGCGACGGGCAGGTCGAGGGCCACGCGGTAGGTCCCGTAGTTGGAGTAGAACTCGGTGGAGGCGTGGAACTGGTGGCAGTTCCAGCCCCGCCCGCGCTCGTAGACGCCGAGCTTGGGGAACCACTGGGCCACGAACAGGAACTCGTCCTTGGTGCCGGTCCGACGGCGCACGCGCGGCAACTGGGAGTTCCACTCGATCTCGATCTCCGCGGTCTGGCCGTCGATGATCTCGCGCGGTAGGTCCACGCTCAGGACGCTGCGGTCCTGCTCGCGGACGAAACCCTCCCCCTCCGCCGCGGCCTCCCAGGTGTCGGGCTGGCGGAAGCGCATCGTCGAGGTGACGTCGACGCCGTCGACGCGCACTTTGGTGACCTCCTGCCAGCCGAACCACCACTCGCGATTGACGTCGGAGACAGACCTCCCGCGCAGGTTGCTCCCCGCGCCGATCATGTGGGTCGAGCGGTTGTTGGAGAAGGCGTTCAGGTACAGGTGGAACCAAAGGTCGGAGACGCTCTCCCCGCTCTGGTTGGTCCAAGTCAGGAGCTCTGATCCCTCCAGGCGCCAGCGCGTGAGCCCGCCGTCGCCTTCACCGGCCTCCTCGAGGCGGGCGCCGATCTCGTAGTCCACGCGCGAGGAGCGGCCGTCGCGCCCCCTCGGGGCGGCCTCGGGGGCTGGCGCCGGCGGCTCGGCGGGGGCGGATTCGGCGGCCTCGTCGGCCTTCTCGGCCTCCTCGATCGGCGCCGGCTCCTGGACCGCCCCCGAGTGAGGGCAGAGCAGGGCGAGGGCACAAAGACCCGCGCGCAGGAGTGTCGGGTCGGGCTGCGCTGTCATGGTGGGGCTCGTCGGGCAGAGGTCCTCACATGATGCGCAGGGGCGTCGGGGGCCACAAGGGCCGCGCACACAAACGCCCCCCGCCTCGGCGCTGCGCGGTCCCCGCTGCCCGTCCTCCCGGCGAGTGGAAAAAAGTGCGCGGATCGCCGCCGTGGAGGTAAAGCGATTCCGCCCCGCAGGCCGATGTGCGTCGTGTGACCGCCCACTGACCGCACCCAGGCATGCGATGGCCTTGCACGAGCGCCCCGACCAGCCCCTAGAGCCCCTGCCCGACGCCCAGGGCCCCTTCACCAAGCACTCGATCGCAGAGGAGCTGCACCTGCCCCTCGCGGCCCTGCGCGCGTCGGTGGAGGCCCTCGCCCGCGAGTGCCCGCCCGACGACCCCCAGGCAGAGCGCTTCGACGGCGTCGTCGCCCAGGTGGTGCGCATCGGGCGGAGGGTGCAGAACCTGATCGACTTCTCCCACCCTCCGCCGCTGCGGCCCCTGCCGTGCAGCATCGAGGAGATCGTCCGCGGGGCCGTCGAGGTCGTCCCCGAGAAGCACCGCTGCCGGGTGATCTTCGCCATCGACGAGCGCACCGCGCGCCTGACGGTCGACGGCCCTCTCCTCGCCCGCGCACTCGGAGGCCTGCTCGAGGCGGTCGTGGACGACCACGGCGAGGCCCTGCTCCACGCCCGTTCCAGCGGCGGCGTGGCCTCCTTCGGCATCCGCGCCCAAGGACCCCCCCGACGCTTCCCCGCCCCCTCCGGCCGAGCCCGGATCGGTGAGAGCCTCGCCCGCCGGGAGGTAGCCCGCATGGGCGGGGCAATCTCGGAGACGACCTCGCGCTTGGGCACCCTCGGCCTGACCGTCCGCATCCTCTCCCAAGGAGCTCCTGGAGGCGCCGCGTGAGCGTCAACGACCTGACCGTCCTCGTCGTCGAGCGCGAGCCGAGCGTGGCGCGGGTCATCTGTGACGCCCTCGAGCGCCGTGGCCACGAGGTGGCCGTCGTCGCCAGCGCCACCGAAGCCCTGAAGCGGCCTTGCCCCCAGGTCCTCGTCACGCGCCTCGACCTCGGCGAGCCTTCGGGCTTCGACCTGATGGCCGAGTTCCAGCGCCGGCCCGCCCCTCCGCGCACGATCGTCTTCAGCCCCTCGCCGACCAAGGCGCAGTGCCGCCGCGCCTTCAGCCTCGGCGCCAGCGAGTTCCTCGCCCAGCCCTTCCGCCTCGACGACCTGATCGCCTCGGTCGAAGCCTCGACCGCACGGCCGGCGGCGGTGTTCGAGCAGACCTACTGCGCGGCCCAGGGCGCCATCGAGGCCTGCCCGCGTGAGCTGGCCGCCTTCGCACTGCGCTGTACCGTCTCGCCCACCGCCCGCGCGCGGATCGCGACGGCTGCCGCCGAGCTGGTCGAGAACTGCGTCCGCCACGCCTACGGCGCCGAGGGCGGCCTGGTGGAGGTGCGCGCGGTCATCGACGACCGCGAGTGCGTCCTGACCGTCACCGACCGCGGCCGGGGTTTCGGGTCCGGCGAGGAGGCCCGCGAGGCGTTGGACCGAGTGCGCTGCCTGGCCGATTCCACCGAGATCGACTCACGGCCCGGCCAGGGCTGCACCGTGACCGCCCGCTTCGGCGCCTCGCGCGTCGACTTCGACGACGGTCGCTCCGTGGACCTCTCGGAGTTCGACTACCTCGCCCCCGACACGGTGCGCGAGGTCCTGCGGTCGATCGAGGTCGACGACCTCGGCGAGATCTTCCAGCTCTCGCCCGCCATCGCCGTCGTGATCGGGCGCCTGTTGAACGGCGCGCGCACCTTCCCCGTCGCTGCCGGCCCCGCGGCGGCGAAAGCGATCTCCCCGCCCTCCGACCGCTCGTGAGCCCACGGCACCCATCATGACCCTTCGACGCATCCTGATCATCGATTCCGATCCCGCCGCCCGCTCGGCCGCGGTGTCGGCAGCCGTCGCCATCGGCCGCGAGCCCCAAGAGGCCGCGGACTGGGCCCAGGCTCGCGCGTGCCTGTGCGGCAACACGCCCGACGCCGTCATCGCCGGCGGAGGCGTCACGGGCCCCGAGCACACGCCCCTGGTCGAGGCGATCCGCCAGGAGCTCCCCGACATGCCGGTGGTGCTCCTCGGCGCCGCCGGGGAGACGCCGACGACGGCCGAGGTGCTTGCCGGTCCGGCCTCGCCGGCCTCCCTGAAGGGAGCCCTGGACCGCGCGGAGCGGACGCGGCGCCTGCGGGCGGAGAACGCCTACTTGCGCTCGGAGCTCGTCGGGGATCCGGGGGCGCCGATGATCGCCAAGAGCACGCAGATGATCGAGTGCTTGCGCACGGCTGCGCGCGTGGCCCGCTCGGCCGGGACGATCCTGGTCACCGGCGAGCGCGGGACCGGGAAGGAGCGGCTCGCGCGAGCGATCCACCAGCTCTCGCCGCGGCGCCACGGCCCCTACATCCGCTTCCACTGCGCGGGCACCGACGTAGCACGCCTCGAGCGCGAGCTGTTCGGTTGCGAGCGCGGAGGGGCGGGCGGCGCCCAGGGGGCTCGCTCCGGTCGCTTCGAGCTCGCCGACGGCGGCACCCTCGTCCTCGACGAAGTTGGGGAGCTCCCCGGCGAGTTGCAGGCGCGCCTGTTGCGCGCCCTGGAGGAGCGTGAGTTCGAGCGCGTCGGCGGAAGCTGCGCCGTCAGGGTCGACGTGCGCGTGATCGCCACGACCAGCAAGAACCTGCCGCAGGCGGTCGCCGAGGGTTGCTTCGACGAGGATCTGTACTACCGCCTCCACGTCCTTCCCCTGGCCCTCGCGCCCCTGCGTGCTCGCCCCGAGGACGTCGTCGCCCTCGCCGAGCACTTCATCGAGCGCTTCGCCGTTCTCGACGGCCACCCCCGGCCTGTGCTGTCGGACGCCGCCCGCGAGCGGCTGGTGCAGTGGCCCTGGCCGGGAAACGTGAGCGAACTCGAGATCGTGATCCAAAGAGCGGTGGTGCTCGCCTCCGGCGAGGCGATCTCCGAGGAGGACCTGTGCCTGGACGGCGGCACCGGCACGGAGCAGCCCCCCGAGGAGGGTGTTCATCCCGAACGCGACCTCGGACGTCGCCTGGCCAACCTGCCCATGGCCGACATCGAGCGTTACGCGATCCTGGCGACGCTCGAGAGCACCGGGGGCAACAAGACCGAGGCGGGCAGGCGGCTCGGCCTGACCGCACGCACGCTCTCCAACAAGCTCAAGCTGTGGAGGAGTGCGGGGCTGGTGGCTTGAGGGCGAGCCCGGGCTAGCCCGGGTTATTCATGAAGACGTGCACGAGACACAGCAACTCGGTTCCTGGTGGTGCTTTGCGGGTTCTGGCGACGCAGGCGACCCTGAACGGGTCGTCGAGGAAGCCAGGTTCCGCAAAGCGCCGCCAGGGGCCGAGAGGCCGTCGAAGACGGCCGGTTGCGAAGTCTGGTGTGCGTGTTCATGAATAACCCGGGCTAGAGGCCGAACGCTCCGCCCGACCTCGCCGCCGGCACCGCAGCGAAGCGACCCGGGTCGAAGAAGACGGGGTCGAAGGCGCTCACCGGTTGGCCAGCAAGCATCTGCGCCATGCCCTCGCCGACGGCGGGCGCGAGCTGGAAGCCGTGGCCGGAGAAGCCCGAGGCGACGAACAGCCCTTCGACACCGCCCGTCGGCCCCAACAGCGCCTGCGCGTCGGGGGTGAGCGAACAGCACCACGGCGTCGAGCCCTCGTCGCGGCTCTGGGCGTAGGCGGGGAGGCGACGCGCCAGGGTCTCGCGAGCCCAGCGCCCAAAGTCCACGTCGGCCTGGGTGGCGGTGTCGGCGGGGCGATCGACCTCCTCCCAACCCTCGTAGCCCAAACGCCCGACCCGCGTGCGCCCCGTGCACGGCTCGCAGCGCGCGTAGAACCCCAACTCCTGGTCGAGGAGCACCGGGTGTGCCGCACGACGAACCTCGCTGGCGTCCTCGTCTTCCAGGGCCGCCGCGACGAGCTCACCGCTCTCTGCATCGTAGAAGCGCGTGGCGCCCGACGCCTCCAGGGAGTCGCCGGCCAGGGGATCGGACTCGCACCCCGGCTCATCGTCGCTCGCCCCCGGCGTCGAGACGAAGTGCTGGGGAACGCGCATCGCCCGCAGGGGCAGGTCGACGCCGAGCCGTGAGAGCAGCCCGCCGCTCCACCCGCCGGCGGCGATCACGACGCGCTCGCACTCGACGGTCTCCTCGCCGGTCCGCACGCCACGCACGCGGCCGCCATCGACGAGCACCTCGCTCACCTCGCTCGCACAGCGGATGGTCGCGCCGCTGCTGCGCGCCAGGGCGGCCATCGCCTCCACCGTGGCGGCCGGGTCGACGAAGCCCGTCTGTGGCTCGAACACGCCCCGCGCGTCGTCTGAGACCTCGATCCCGCCGATCAGCTCGCGCATGGCGGCGGCGTCCATCTCGCGCGCCTCGATGCCCAGCTCGCACAGGATGCGCAGGTTCTGCCGCAGCGCCTTGCGGTCGGCCGCCTGCGCTGAGGGAGAGATGGTCAGCACGCCGCAGCGCAGGAAGCCGATCGAGCGGCCTACCCGCTCCTCGAAGCTCGCGTAGACGCGCAGGGAGTCGCGGGCCATCCCGGCGGTGACCGGCGAGGCGTAGTACTGGCGCAGGGTGCCGTCGGCGCCGCCCGACGACCCCGAGCCGAGGTGGTCGCGCTCCAGAACCATCACCGGCTCTCGCAGGGGATCGAGGCGACGCGCGGTGTGTACGGCGATCGAAAGGCCCGTGATGCCGCCGCCCACGACGACTGTGTTCGCTCTCCATCCCATCCCCTCGCGCACCTCCTCTGTGAACATCCTAGCGAGCGCTCCCACAGCCGGTGGGGGCCGGCGGGCCCCGCGCGCTCGCCCCGACAATGAAAAGTCCCACCGGAGGGGTAGTCGGTGGGACCAAGGAGCCACCCGGCGCGGGCCCGGCGGTGTGCCGCGCCTCTCCGCGCCCGAGGGCGTAGGGGCCGACGCTGCAACCACTTGGGTCGGGGGTTTCTCCTGCCCCGCTTCCGTGTCGCCCGGGCTCGTGGGGGTTACCATCCGCTCTCCGATCCCGCCCGCCGGCGGGGTTTTCCCACTTCCTGGACCGGCCGTGATTCCCCAACGCAAGACCAAAACCATCACCGTCGGCGGCCTCCGCCTGGGCGGCGACGCGCCGATCGCCGTCCAGAGCATGGCCGCCACGCCCACTCGCGATGCCCAGGCGACCCTGGGTCAGGTGCGGATCCTCGAGGCCGCCGGGGCGGACCTGATCCGCCTGGCCGTCGACTCCGAGCGCGACGTGGAGGGCCTGCGCCTGGTGCGGTCGGAGTCGCAGTCGGTCTTGTCGGTCGACCTGCAGGAGGGCTACCGCCTCGCCACCCTCGTCGCGCCCCTGGTCGACAAGCTGCGCTACAACCCCGGCCACCTCCACCACCACGAGCGCAACAAGCCGGTGCGCGACAAGGTCGCCTTCCTGGCCGAGACGGCCGCCGAACACGACTGTGCCCTGCGCGTGGGCATCAACGCCGGCTCGATCGCTCCGGAGT
Source organism: Planctomycetota bacterium (assembly GCA_030746555.1). GTDB lineage: Bacteria > Planctomycetota > UBA1135 > UBA1135. Next base: position 14,103 of record JASLMK010000066.1, read on the forward strand.
ACTCCGAACGCTTCGGCTCCGACCGGGTCGGCGCGATCGCGGCCTGCGCCGTGGACCACTGCGCCATCCTCGACGAGCTCGGCTTCGAGCGCTTCGTCGTCTCCATCAAGGACTCCGACCCCAAGCTGGTGGTGGAGGCCAACGTGCGCTTCGCAGAGGCCTGCCCGCAGGTCCCCGTACACCTCGGCGTGACCGAGGCCGGACTGCCGCCCGACGGGATCATCAAGACGCGCATCGCTTTCGAGCAGCTGCTCGCGCGCGGCATCGGCGACACCCTGCGTGTGTCGCTCACCCTGCCGTTCGACGAGAAGGGTCGCGAGATCGAGGTCGGCCGCGAGCTGCTCGCCGACATCGAGGCGGGTCGCTTCCGGTCCGTGCCGCCCTCGTTCTTCGACGGGCTGAACATCATCGCCTGTCCTTCGTGCTCGCGCGTCGAGAACGAGAAGTTCGTCGAGCTCGCCGAGGAGGTCCGCCGCGCCACCGCCCACGCCGCCGAACACGACCTCACGATCGCCGTCATGGGCTGTCGAGTGAACGGGCCCGGCGAGACCGACGACGCCGACCTCGGCCTGTGGTGCGGGCCGCGCCACGTGAACCTCAAGCGCGGGACCGAGTCGCTGGGCGCCTTCTCGTACGAGGAAACCGTGCCGCGCATGCTCGCCGAGCTCGAAGAGCTCCTGCGGGCGCGCACCGGAGCCTGAGCGGTCAGCGCGACCGGCGCAGGCGGAGGCCCAGGCGCAACAGCACGAGCCCCGCCAGAGCGCGCAGGGCGAAGGCGGGGAAGGCGGCGTGCACGGCGGACTTGACCGCGTCGTAGGAGCGGCGCCGGGCGAACTCGAAGGCCTCGGGGGGCCCTCCCAGGCCGGCGGCGCACAGGGCGAGGACGGCCCAGGCGAGCAGGACGGCGCCGCAGGCGATCAGGGCCCACGCGAGGCGGCGGCGGGGCGCGCTGACGGCGTGGGCGGGGCTCACCCGGCGCTCATTCCTCTCGCAGGGCGGCCGAGTACTTCTCGGACTCCAGGGCCTCGATCAGACGCTCTACCGGCAGGTCCGCCGGCGCGAGCGCCCAGGCGGTCTCGCCCTCGAAGTCGATCGCCGCCTCGCTCACCCCCTCCACCGCCATCAGAGCGCGGTAGAGCTTGCGCGGGCAGCTCGAACAGCACATCCCCTCGACGTCGAACGCGCGCAGGGCGCTGCCGGCGGCGACCTCGGTCTCGATCCGCGCCGGAACCGCGACGGCAGGCGGCGTGTAGTCGGGCTCGTCCGCCTGCAGGGCGATGTACCCCAACCACACGCCGGCGGCGGCTACGAGGAAGGGCAGGACGATTCTCATGGGACGGGGCCGGCGGCCGAAGAGACTTGTCGGTCAACCGGCCCGATCCGTCAACCCCCCGGCGCGTGGGGCGCTCAGAAGGGCCGCGCGGCCTGGGTCGCCTGCCACGCCGGCTGTGGCGCGGGGGCGGAGGTCGGAGCCGCCGATGGTGCCTGGTTGGGTGCGGTCGAGGCCTCCGGAACCGGTATGTCCTCAGGGGCCGCCCCGGCGGGCAGGGATACGCCGCGAGTGGCGAGGACCTCCGCGAGGCCGGGCGAGCGGTCGCAGTAGGCGGCGAGCAACAGCTCCGCGGGATCGAGGCGCAGGATCCCGGCGATCTTCTTCAGCACCGGGTCCGACGGGAAGCGCTGGCCGTGCTCCATGGCCCGCACGAAGGTGTAGGAGAGCCCGAGTCGTCGAGCGAACTGGACGCGCGAGCCGCTGCCGCGCGCCGTCTTGAGAAGGGTCCCGAGGCGGTTCATCTATCTCCTGTTCGTCAGCTTGTGATGGTGTTGCGATGGGGTTCTCCCACCCGGGACAGGGGGCCTCTGACGCCTCGCGCGGGCGGCGCGTGCCGTGCACGCCCGCGGCGCGAGGACGCCGATCGGTTCGATTGGGGCGTCGGGCGCTTGTGGTCGGGACCGCGCGGTCGACACAATGCACCGCGCCGGTGACGGCGATCTGCGATGAGCGCTCCCGACCCCGTCCGCGCCGCCTTCGAAGAGGCCCGAGCGACGCTCGAGGCCTTCTTGGCGGACGAGGAGGCCCTCGCCGGCGTGGAGGCCTTCGCCTCGGCCGCGGAACAGACCCTCGAAGCGGGCGGCAAGCTGCTGTCCTGCGGGAACGGCGGGAGCATGTGCGACGCGATGCACTTCGCCGAGGAGTGGACGGGGCGCTTCCGCTCCGACCGCGCTCCCCTGCCGGCGATCTCCTTCTCCGATCCCAGCCACCTGACCTGCATCAGCAACGACTTCGGCTTCGAGGAGGTCTTCGCCCGCCAGGTCGAGGCCCACGGCAAGGCCGGAGATCTCCTGGTGGCGATCTCCACCAGCGGCCGCTCCCCCAACATCCTGCGCGCCCTCGAGCGGGCGCGTGAGCTGGGCGTCACGAGCGTGGCCCTGCTCGGCGGCGACGGCGGTCCGGCGCGGGCGATGGCCGATCACGTGATCGTCGTGCCCCGCGCGCAGACGAGCGACCGGATCCAGGAGATCCACATCAAAGTCCTCCACATCGTGATCGAGGCCGTGGAGCGGCGGCTGTTCCCACGCGGCTACGCGCAGTGAAGAGATCGGGCTCATCGAGACGGTAGAGTCCCAGCACCGCCGCTGACGCTCAATGGGGTATGTACCCTGCCCTGATCGGGGCGAGGTGGTGGGGGGATCGGTCACTGGGTGAGTTTCCTTGGAACGTGGCCGCCGACGACCCAGCGGATCGAGGTCGTGACGAGCTGCTCGACCCGCCGCTCGGCCAGGGGCGAGGCCAGCATGCGCGCGACGGCGCACAGCGGCAGCTCGCGGTGGGGATGGCCCTCCAGGGCAACGGTCTCCTCCAAGGCCGCGAAACAGGTCTTGATCACGTGGGCGACCACGATCGGTCGCACGACGATGTCGCGCAAGCAGAGCTCCTCGAGCCCCCGCTGCAGGGATTCGAGAGGCCGCCCGGCGCGCAGGAAGCCGCGGACGCGCGCGACGGCCTCCTCGGGTCGGCGGCTTGCGATCGCCGCGAGGATCTCCCCGGCGTCGGACTCCCGCGGCTTGGGGTCGCAGCGTGCGGCCGGCTCCAGGTCCATGGCGCGGCCGGTGTGGGTGAAGGCGGCGGATTGGAAGAGCAGGCGCAGGCTGTCGGGCCTTCGCCAGCGCTCGACGGCGTGGCGCACCGCGCAGGCGAAGGTGAAGCGGTGGGTCGCCCACAACCAGTTCTCGGCCACCAGCGGGTCCTGTTCGTGAGCGACGTCGAAGCGCAACAGGCGCTCGGCAGCGGCCCCGACCAGGGCGCGCGCGAGACGGGCCGCACCGACGCCGCGCTCCAGGGGGTCCAGGATGGCCTCGAACGCCTCGTCGACACTGCCGTCGAGCACGGCCTCGGAGACCGAGAGCGGGTCCAGCTCGGCCCCGTCTGCGGCGCTCTCGAACAGGGAGGCGAGCTCGCCCTTGACCGCGCCCAGCCGGCGGGCGTGCCCCTCCCAGTACGGCAGGGTGTCCTCCCGAGTGCCGAGCACGATCGAGTGGAGCAGGGAGCCGTAGAGGTCGGCCGCGTAGCTCTCGTCCACGCGCTCGGTCAGCTCCTGGCCCTTGACCATGTAGATCAGGTGGTGGCCGAAGCTCGTGAAGTGCCGTGCGAGCGCCGCGTACATCCAACCCTCGATCGTCGCCCGCTCGACGCCGGTCTCGAACGCGCCGCGCAGGAGACCCTCGGCGCGCGCGGCGTCCTCGCTCTCGACCGCCTCGAGGAGGGACGCCTCGTCGCAGCCTGTGACCGCCTGCGGGATCGGCCTGCGCGGCAAGCGACGGTTCGCCTCGCCGCACAGATCGATCACCGGCGCGATGGCTCGCATGGCCTCGACGCCGTCGAGATGTGTGAGCACACGGCCGCAGTCGGCCGCGACGGCCAGGACGTGGGTCGTGCCGTACTCGGCGTGGCGCGCGTCCAGCGCCGCGAGCTCGGCGAGCAACCGCCAGGGGTCGAAGCCGCCCTCCAGGAGCCGCACCCCGTCGCGGATGGCCCGGCCGTTCTCGTGGCGCAGGACGCCCTCGGCGAAGCTCTCGAGCAACTTGGGCGCGGCGCTCTCGAAGTCCGGCTCGGCCAAGTCGACCTCGACGATCCCCTCGCGCACGCGCACGCAGAAGGCCCGCACGCCCTCGCCCCCCAAGGTGCAGGCGCCGTCGCGCACGTCGAACTTCCAGTTGTGCCAGGCGCAGGTGAGCGAGCAGTCGGCGAGGTAGCCCGTGGCGAGGGGGTAGCCCTCGTGCGGGCAGCGGTTGTCGACGGCGAAGGGCGCGCCGTCGGCGGTGCGCCCGGCGGCCAGTTGGTGCCCCGCCAGCTTGAAGGCGGCCAGGCTGGGGATCTCCAGCTCCGCGAGGGGCACGAGGGCGTGCCAGTCCTCCTCGTTGGGTGCGTGCTCCGAGCTCATCTACATCGATGCGACAAGGCGGCCATTCTCGACATCGGCCTTGCGGCGGCAAGGGCCTCCGCCGGGGCCGGCACCCCTCAAGCCTCGCCTCGGGCGGCGGCCCACTCCCGGCGGCAATCGGCCAGGAGGCGCTCGCACTCCGCGAGGTCGCGCTCGAGGGAGCCCTCAGGCTCCCTCGGCCTCACGCCGGGGTGGTCCTCGCCCCCCAGGCCACGGGTGACGTTGGCGCCCTCCCGCTCGAGGCCCCGTGCCCGCAGGTCCAGCTCGTCGAGGGAACCGGCCGGCTCCTCGCCGCCGGCCCGCTGCGCGTTCCAGGTTTCGTTCACGACCGTCCTCCTCTTCGGTGGTGAGGGCCCGCCGGGCACGCTCGCCCCGTCCCGGCGCCCCATGAACACCAAGCTGCCGCTTGCGAGGGGCGAAGTCCAACGCATCCGCGACAACCTCGGCCTCGACGGGCCGGCGGTGGACGCGGGCGGCCGTCAGTCCCCGCGGTGGGTCACGGTCACCGATCCGTCCTCGGCGCCGATCAATGCGGTGTGCGCGAGGCCGATGAACAGGCCGCTCTCGACGATCCCGGGCACACTCGCCAGCTCGCGCTCGAGGGCCTTGGCGTCGGTGATGCCGCCAGGGAACCGGCAGTCGAAGATGTGGTTCGCGTTGTCGGTGAGAAACGGCTCCGAGGGGCCGTCGAGGCGCAGGACCGGGTCGCAGCCCATCCCGCGCAGCTCGCGGGCCACGGTTGGCAGGGCGAACGGCGCCACCTCGACCGGCAGCAGGAAGGACACGCCGAGGCGCTCGACCACCTTGTCACGGCCGACGACGATCGCCACGCGCTCTGAGATGGAGGCCACGACCTTCTCGCGCAGCAGCGCCCCGCCACCCCCCTTGATCATCTGGAACTGCCCGTCGATCTCGTCGGCGCCGTCGATCGTGAGGTCGAGGCGCTCGACCTCCTCGAGGGTCACCAGGGGAATCCCCAGCTCGAGCGCGCGCTGCCGGGTGTCGATGGAGGTCGGCACCCCGCTCATCACGAGGCCTTCCTTGGCGATGCGCTCGCCCAGGCCGGCGAGGGTGAAGGCCACCGTCGAGCCGGTCCCCAGGCCCACGCGCATGCCCCCTTCGACGAGTTCGGCGGCCTCTCGCCCGGCCGCTTCCTTGGGGTTGGCCACGGTCTGCTCCTGGCTTGCTTGGGAGGTCACCGGATTCACCGTTCCTGCCGGGGTCGCGGGGCCGCTACACTGAGACCCGATCTCAAGTACGATCCGACTCCACGTGGCCAAGCTATCCGAACTCTCCCCCCGATCCCAGGCCGAGTTGCTGGCCGTCGGCGGTGAGCGCGCCCTGCGCCGGCGCCTGATGGAGCTCGGTCTCCTCCCCGGGACCCTCCTGAGGGTCGTCCGGCGGGTGGACGTGGGGGACGTGCTCGAGATCGAGTTCCGCGGCTGTCACCTCTGCCTGCGCCGGGGAGATGCCGCGCGGCTCGAGGTCCGCCCCGCCCGAGCCTGACGCCAAGCCATGGCCGACGACCTCCCCACGATCGCCCTGGCGGGCAATCCCAACGTCGGCAAGACGTCCCTGTTCAATCGCCTCACGGGAGCGGACCTGAAGGTCGGCAACTACCCCGGAGTCACGGTCGAGCGCGTGACCGCCGTGGCCGAGCTGCCGTCGGGATCGCGGGCGCGCCTGATGGACGTGCCGGGGACCTACAGCCTCTCGGCGCGCACCAAGGACGAGCAGCTCGCCCTGCAGGCCGTCGCGGGGCTGGGTCCCCACCCCGTCCCCGACCTCGTACTGATGGTCGTCGACGCGACCCAGCTCTCGCGCAACCTGTACCTGGTGCTCCAGGTGCTCGAAACCGGCGTCGGGGTCGTCGTGGCCCTGACGATGACCGACCTGCTGGCCAGGAGCGGGGCCGAGCTCGACGTCGCAGCCCTCGAGCGCGCCCTGGGGGTGAGCGTGGTCGCCATCTCCCACCGCGGCGACGAAGGGCTGGCGGAGCTCGGGTCGGCCCTGGAGAGCGCCCTGGCCGATCCGAGCTCCGCACGGAGCGCCGGCCGGTTCCCGCTGGAGCACAGCGATGCCCTCGCCCAAGATCTCGAGTGCGTCGCCGGCGCCCTGCCTCGGGCGTGGGACGCCGGCGAGGACCCGCGCCGCCGGGCGCTCGCCGCCTGGGCGCTCTTGTCCCTAGACGCCGACGACGAGCTCGCCGACATTCCGCCCTCCCTGCGGGAGGTCGTCGCAGAGCGCCGGGAGCGGGCGAAGAACGAGGAACGCTCGATCGAGGAGGAGCTGATCGGCGGCCGCTACCGCTGGATTGCCGAACAGACTGCAGGGGCCGTCAGCGAGCCCGCCCGACCCCCGCGCGGGCTCTCCGAGCGGATCGACGCCGTGCTCTTGCACCCCGCCGCGGGCTTCGCCCTGTTCCTCTTGCTCATGGGGGTCGTCTTCCAGTCGCTCTTCAGCGGCGCGGATCCAGCGATCGCCGCGGTCGAAGGCTCGTTCGGGGCCCTGGCCGACCTCGTTCGCGGCGCGCTCCCGCCCGGCTTGCTACGGGACTTCCTGACCGAGGGTCTGATCGCCGGGGTGGGGAGCGTGGTCGTGTTCCTGCCCCAGATCCTGCTCCTGTTCTTCTTCATCGGCGTGATGGAAGACACCGGCTACATGGCGCGCGTGGCATTCCTGATGGACCGCGTCATGCGCGCCCTCGGCCTCCATGGTCGCGCCTTCGTGCCCATGATGTCGGGGTTTGCCTGCGCGATCCCCGCCATCATGGCCGCGCGCACGATGGAGCGCCGGCGCGACCAGCTGTTGACCATGATGGTCGTGCCGCTGATGACGTGCTCGGCGCGCCTGCCGATCTACGCCCTGATCATCGGCGCCCTCTTCCCGCCCGACCGCGTCTTCGGGCTGATGGGCGTCCAGGGCCTGCTGATGGTCGCGATGTACCTGTTCAGCACGCTCGTCGCCCTCGCCTGCGCGGCGGTCTTGGGACGCACCATGATCCGCGGCGGCTGTGCGCCCTTGCTCCTGGAGCTCCCGCCCTACCGCGTGCCGCGCTGGCGCAACATCCTGCGCATGATGTGGCAGCGCAGCTCCCTGTTCCTGCGGGAGGCCGGCGGGGTCATCCTGGTCTGCACGATCGCCCTGTGGCTGTTGCTGTCCTTCCCTCGCGAGCCCCGGCTCGACACCGACTTCGACGCTCGCCGCTCCGCCGTCGAGCGAGAGCTCCCGGCCGCCGAGCACGCAGCCGCGCTGGCGACGATCGACGAGGAGGAGCGCGGCGCACGGCTGCGGGCCTCCTGGGGCGGGCGTTTGGGGCGGTCGGTCGAGCCCGTATTGGAGCCGCTTGGGTTCGACTGGAAGATCGGCATCGGCATCGTGGGCGCCTTCGCCGCGCGCGAGGTGTTCGTCAGCACCCTAGGCGTGGTCTACGGCGTCGGCGAGGGGGCCGACGAGGAGACGGTCACCCTGCGCGAGAAGATCCGGCGCGAGACTCGCGCCGACGGCCGGCCGGTCTACACGCCCTTGACGGGCCTCTCGTTGATGGTCTTCTTCGCCCTCTGCTGCCAGTGCGTGAGCACCCTGGCCGTCGTCCGGCGGGAAACGCACTCCTGGCGCTGGCCGGCCTTCCTCTTCGCCTACATGACCGGCCTCGCCTGGCTCGCGAGCTTCCTCGTCTACCAGGGCGGCCGGCTCGCGGGCCTGGGCTAGTCATGAAGACGTGCACCAGACACAGCAACTCGGTTCCTGGTGGTGCTTTGCGGGTTCTGGCGACGCAGGCGACCCTGAACGGGTCGTCGAGGAAGCCAGGTTCTCATAAAGCGCCGCCATGGGCCGAGAGGCCGTCGAAGACGGCCGGTTGCGAAGTCTGGTGTGCGTGTTCATGAATCATCCGGGCTAGTCGCCCGCAGCCTCGCGCGCCGCGCGCAGGAACTCCGCGAACCCCTCCGCGTCGAAGTCCCGTGCGCCGTGCTGGACGCCGAGCTGCTCACCGCTGGCGGGGTCGACGACGACGTAGACCGGCGTGGCGTAGGAGTCGACCATCTCCAGCTCCAGCCGGCGCACCTCCTCGGGGGTGGGCCCGTCGTTGTGGAGTCGGGCCTCGATCATCGATTCGAGCTCCGCGGCGACCGCCGGGGTGGGGAAGACGGATTGCTCCATCTGCCGGCAGGCCGCTCACAACTTGCCCGTGAAGTTGATGAACAGCAGCCGCCCTTCGCTCTGGGCGCGGCTGCGCGCGCCCTCGTAGTCGTCCTCGACGATGGTGTGGGCGGCGCGCGAGCTCATCGCACCCTGTTCGGTCGCGCCCCGCCCGCCGGCCGCGACGGCGTAGCCCGGCGGCGGGCTGATCGCGTACATGATCCCCGAAACCTGGTTTCCGCCGGCGCCGTAGAGGCAGTAGACCGCGAACAGCGCCATCGTCAGGCCTCCCACGAGCCTGCCCGGGCTCGAGCCTCCCGCCTCGTCCGCCTTCAGCTTGATCCAGCCGAACAGGTAGGCGGCTCCGATGAAGAAGATCCCCGCCCACAGCATCAAGAACAGCTCCATCGACAACAGCTGCCAGTCCCAGGCGATGTCGGCGTTGGAGATGAACTTCATCGCGGCGGCGATCTCGACGAACCCCAGGGAGACCTTGAGGGTGTTCATCCACTCGCCGCTCTGGGGCATCGAGTGCGCCTTGCCCGGCAGGAGCGAGAGGAAGACGAAAGGAATCGCCATCGTCATGCCGAACACGCCCATGCCCAGGGCGATGCGCACGAGGCTTCCGCCCGACGCGCCGACCGAGAGCAGGCTCCCAACGAACGGGGCGGTGCAGGTGAAGGAGGTCACCACCAGTGTCGCGCCCATCAGGAACACGCCCGTGTAACCGCCTCTCATGCTCGCCTTGCCCGCGGCGCCCATCAGAAACCGGGGCGGGCGCAGCTCCATGGCGCCGAACAGGACGGCCGCGAAGAGCAGGAACAACAGACCGATCGCGAGATTGGTGATGGGATGGATGGCGAAGCGGATGATCACGGGCCCGACCACGACGCCGATGGCGATGAAGATCAGGACGATCCCCGCTCCATAGGTCAAAGACAGCGGCAAGACCTTGCCCCCCCTCGCGTCCGCCTGCTTGGTGAAGAACGAGATCGTGATCGGGATCATCGGGTAGGTGCAGGGCATCATCAGGGCGAACAGGCCGCCGCCGACCGCCAGCAGGAGGAACGCCAACAAGCCGCCGCCTTCGTCCTCCTCCGGCTCCCGTGCGACCGGCTCGGCGGCCGGCTCGGCGGCCGGCTCGTCCGTCTGTCGTGGGAAGTCCGCGAAGACGCTGTCGGGCCCGCGACCGCTCGACTCGACCGTCGTCTGCCAGGGGATGCAGGAACCGCCCTCGTCGCAGGTCAGGCCCTTGAAGCTCGCCGTGACCGTGGGCAGCTCGCCCCCCTCCGCAAGCGCTCCTTGGGCGTAGAGGACGATGTTCCCCTCGTGCCCGAGGATGTAGGTGTCTCCGCCGCCGGCGCCCAGGCCCGGCTGCTCGTAGCGCACGGGCTCGGGGAAGATGACGTTGCCGAACTCGACGCCTGGGGCCTCGAGCTGCACGGTGGTCGCCACGCCCACTGCATCGGCGGGCCCGAGGTCGTCGTGGTAGAGGTGCCAGTGGAACTCGATGCGCACGCGCATCGCCACCTCCACGCGCTCTCCATCCAGGCGCGAGTACAGCGATACGCGCGCCTTGTCTTGGCGCGCCGAGGCTGAGGCCGACAGGGCGAAAGCGGTGCACAGGGCCGTCAGGATGGCGGTCTTGGTTCGCGACATGCTCGGTGATCAGGTGGCTTGGGTTGCGAGACTCCTCCCGCGGGTCCATCTTCCCAGCCCGGCCCAGGCTCGGGCAAGCGTGTCGCCGCTCACGCCGGATCGACGTGGACGACGACCTGTACGATGCGCATGTTCGTGCGTGTGATGGAATCCTCGACTTCGTGGGCGATGGCGTGGCCCTCAGCAACGGTCAACCCACCCGCCACGCTGACCTCCATATCGACCCGACTGACGGTGCCGAGCGGGTGAACGTGGACCGCGCCGACGCTCTCCACACCTTGCACGGCCCCGGCGATCTCCCGCAGCTCCTCGCGCAGGGCGACGTCTGGCACGCGGTCCATCAGGACGTCGAGGCCCTCGGAGATGCTGCGCGCCCCCATGACGCAGATCCAAAGGCCAACTCCCCCGGCCACGAGCGGGTCGGCGAAGGGGAGGCCGAGATGGCTTGCGACGACTCCCGCGATCACGACCAGGCTCGTCAGGGCGTCGGAGCGCTTGTCCCGTGCCAGCGCCCTGAGGATCGGGCTGGCGAGATCCCTCGCGGCCCGCTCGTCGTAGCGGGCGAGGGCTTCGCAGACGACCGCGGAGAGCGCCGCCGCCCCCAGGGCGAGGGCCGCCGGTCCGCCGGGTTCTCCGCTGGTCATGCGGCCGGTGGCTGCGCCGAACACCACGCCTACTCCACCGACGAGGATGATCACGCCGATCCCCACCGCCGTGAGAGCCTCCGCGTTCCCGTGGCCGAAGTGGTGGTCCTCGTCGGGCGGGCGCATGGCCACGCGCTGGCCGAGCCAGGCGAGGGCGTTGCTCAACAGGTCCGCGGCGTTCTCCACTCCGTGGGCCACGAGCGCGGGCGAGCCGCAGGCCAGGCCGATGGAGACCTTCAGGGCGGCGAGGGCGACGTTCGCCGCCCCGTTGAGCCGGTGCACGCGCAGGGCGCGCGCCGCTTGCGCTGATTCCGAGGACGCTTCCACTCGATCCGCTCGCCCCGAGTGCGGCCAGGGGCGCGCCGACAGTCTATCCTGGCTCCCGACGCTCTCACTGAGGGAAGGACATCATGCGAACCGCGATCTGCGCTCTCCTCGTACTCGTGGCCCTCTGCGCCTTCGCGCCCCTGCGCGCTGGGCAGGACGACCAGACTCCGCCCGCCGAGGAACCTCCGCCCTCCGTCGGGCCGCGCCAAGCCAATCGAGACCTCTTGGTCCGGATGCAGGGGTGCTGGCGGCTGACCGACGCTTCGATCAGCGGCCTGGCCGAGGAAGGCCGCATCGACCGGGGCATCCTCCTCGTCTGCGAGGAGTTCCTCTCCATCGAGATCCACGTCGTCTACGAGGAGCGCAGCGAGTCCGTCGACGAGCTCCTTCAGACCGGCACCTTCCGCCTGCGGTTCAATCACGAGGGGATCCTCGACACCACCAGCCTGATCGGGAGCTTGGGCGAGGAGGAGGAGTTCCGCTTCGTCCCCCCCGGCGAGCGCGGCTCCTACAGGGCCGAGTTCGCCTCGGAGCTGCTCGTGCTCACCAACCGCCGCGACGGCTCGCGCTACACCTTCGCGAGCATCCCCGCCTCGCCCGACTACGCGGGCGACTTCTTCGGCCGCCGCGCGAAGGTGGAGCCGGGAAACGACGACGGGCGCCGCTAGGGGCGCCCGTCGCAACGGTGCGGGCCGGCGCTCAGCGCGCCGCCCCGATCAGCACTGGCTGAAGCCGCAGGAGTAGCACTTCACGCAGCCCTCCTCGAAGGCCAGGCCTTCCGAGCAGGAGGGGCAGACGATCTTGTACTGCGACACGCTGCGCGGAGTCGTGCTCTCGCCGGTCGGCGCGGGAGACCCGACGACCTCGCCCGGCTCCGTCGACGCCTGGCCGAGCAACAGGCTCTGGAGCCCGTGGTCGAGCTTTGCCTTGAGGTAGCGCCGCAGGGCGCGAGCCAGCCCGTCGGCCAGGGACATGATGCGCCCGTCCTTGGTGGGCACGGTCAGGCTGGAGCCGATTCCGTCGAGCTGCTTGACGGCGAGCTCCAAGCTGCCGTTGGAACGCAGCCACAGGGAGAGGATGCGGCAGATGGCCTCCAGGTCTGAGTTGGCCACGTCGCCTCCCTTGCCGAGCTGGGCGAAGACCTCGCGCTCTCGCTCGGAGATCGGATCCACCGAGACCTTCACGTGCATGTTCCCAAAGGGCGTCATCTGGCGCACCCGGAGGCAGCTCATGATCTCCGGCAGCCTGATGGGCGTCAGGAGGGGGCCGCTGCCGTCGGCGGGGACGGTCGCCGCGTGGGCGGCGACCTCCTCGGTGGCCTGGGCCTCGTCCCCCTCGGCGGACTTCTTGAGCGACATCGGTTGCATCTCGCGGCAGCCGTCGCGGTACACCGTGACGCCCTTCACGCCCTGGTCGATGGCGAGCTCGTAGATCTCGCGCACGTCCTCGGCGCTGGCCTCGCGGGGGAAGTTGATCGTCTTGGAGATCGACGAGTCGCAGTGCCGCTGGAAGGCAGCCTGCATGCGCATGTGCCAGTAGGGCGTGATGTCGTGCGCCGTGACGAAGACGTCCTTGATGTCGCCGGGGATGTCGTCGACGTGAGCGAGCGTCCCTTGGGCGATGATCTGTTCGACCATCTCCTCGGTGTAGAAGCCCTGCTCGCGCGCGAGGTTCTCGAAGACGTAGTTGACCTCCTTCATCACGGTCGGGCGACCCTGGGTGTCCTTCATCACGTTGCGTGTGAACGCGAGGCTGAACATGGGCTCGATGCCGCCCGAGCAGTTGGCGATGATCGAGATCGTCCCCGTGGGCGCCACGGTCGTCGTGTAGGAGTTGCGCAGGCGGCGGCCCTGCTTCTGCCAGTCCGATCCCTCCCAGGCCGGGAACACCCCGCGTTCCTCGCCGAGGATCTCCGAAGCGAGGTGGGACTCGTCGTTGAGGACCTCCATCACGCGCTGTCCGAACTCGGCGCCCTCCTCGGAGTTGTAGGGGATGCCCAGCTTGTAGAGCGCGTCTGCGAACCCCATCACCCCCAGGCCGATGCGCCGCGTCGTCTTCGACATGTTGTCGATCTGCGGCAGCGGGTACCGGTTGACCTCGATCACGTTGTCGAGGAACCGCGTGGTGGTGTGGATGATCGTGCGGTACTCGTCCCAGTCGAACTCCGGCCCTCCGGCGCCTGGGGTGTGCTTGACGAGCACGCCCAGGTTGATCGAACCGAGGTTGCAGGAGTCGTAGGCGTGCAGGGGCTGCTCGCCGCAGGGGTTGGTGGCCTCGATCAGGCCGACGTTCTTGATCGGGTTGCGCTCATTGATGCGGTCGATGAACACGATCCCCGGCTCACCGCTGTCGTGGGCGCGGTCGATGATGCGGTCCCAGAGCTGCCCCACCGTCCAGGCCTCGCCCGTGGGCTTGCCGTCCTCGTCGGTGCGCGGCAGGTCGCTCCACTCCTTCGTGCGCGGGTTCTGCACCTGATGCATGGCGTCGGGGTCGGAGCGGAGCTGTTCGACGAAGCGGTCGGTGACCGCCACCGAGACGTTGTAGTTCTGCAGCTTCTGGCGGTCCTCCTTGAACGAGATGAAGCTCAGGACGTCGGGGTGGTCGACGCGCAGGATCCCCATGTTGGCGCCACGGCGGAAGGCACCCTGCTGGATGGCGTCGGTGGCCTGGGAGAAGACCTGAATGAAGGACATCGGCCCCTCGGTCGTGCCTCCCGAGGAGCGCACGAGATCGCCCTGGGGCCGCAAGCGGGAGAAGCTGAAGCCGGTGCCGCCGCCGGCCTTTTGGATCAGCGCCGTGGCCTTGATGGCGTCGAAGATGCCCTCGATCGAGTCCTCTACGGGGATGACGAAGCAGGCCGAGAGCATGCCCATCTCGCGCCCTGCGTTCATCAGGCAGGGGCTGTTGGGCATGAACTTGCGCAGGGCCATCAGCTCGTAGAACTCGCGAGCGACGAGCAGCGCGCGGTCCACGCTGCCGCCGTCGTAGGCCGACTCGGGTCTGGCCACGCAGGTCGCCACGCGCCAGAACAGCTGCTGGGGCGTCTCGACCACCTCCCCCGTCTCCGGGTCCTTCTTGAGGTAGCGGCGCTCGAGGACGCTGACGGCGTTGGCGGTCAGGTCGGGCGTGACGAGATCGGCCGGCGGATCGCAGGCCTCGAGCTGGCGCTGGGCGCTCTCCGATTCCACGGACACCCCCGCGCTCTCGGGGAGGGAGATTCCTCTCGGCGTCGACACGGTAGGATTCACTGGTTCCCCTTCTCTTCTCGGTTCTCTCTTGAGTTCTCTGCTTCGGCGGTCTCGTTCGCGGACGGGTCGCGGCGACCCCTCCGATCATTCTGTTTCACTCACTCCGGGCCTGTCGCGCGGCGTTCCCCCCCCCCCCGGGGGGGAGCCGGGGACGGCCCCTTCTTCGACCGGCGCGCCCCCTCATGGGCACGCCGGACAACCTCGTCGCGTTGTCGGCAAACTACTAAGGCTGCAAACTACTAACTATCAAGCACTTACGGCGAAACTCCGCAACCCGCCGGGGGGGTAGCCGAGGCCTCGCCGCGCTGACGGGAAGGTAGCCGTTGCCGCCTCCCCGACCAAGCGCTTTTCCCTCTCGACTCCGAGAACGCCGCCGAGGGGGTTGGGAGCAGCGGACTTAGGATCTCGAGCCCGCACCCCGCCGGGCGATCACCACAGAAAACGGTCCGGATCGGCGGAGCCACGGCGTCATGAGTCGAGGACTTCGGCGAGGACGCCCGAAGCACGTTTGCCGTCGATGCGACCACGGTAGCGCCCCATCAGCACCTTCATCACCGCGCCGGTCTCCTTGCGGCTGGTGGCGCCCACCTCGGCCACGGCCTCGACCACGGCCGCTCGCAGCTCGTCCTCCCCCATCGGCTCGGGGAGGAAGACGGTGATGACCTCGATCTCCGCTTGCTCGCGCGCGGCCAGCTCCTCGCGCCCGGCCGCCTCGTACTGCTCCCGGCTCTCCTTGCGCGTCTTGACCGAGCGCGCCAGGACGGCGGCCACGTCATCTTCGGAGAGCTCCCGGCCGAGCTCGATGCGCCGGTTCTTGATGTCCGCCATCACCATGCGCAGGGTGTCCCGCTTCAGGGCGTCGCCCGCGCGCATGGCTTCCTTGACGGACGCGGCGACCTGCTCCGCCAGGGCGCTCACGCCTCGCCCTCCTCTCCGGGCTCGGGCTCGGTAGCAGGCCACTCCTCCGCCGACGCCCCGGCTTCCCCGGCTTCCCCCTCCGAGAGCGCGTAGCGTTCCAGGTCGCTCTCACAGACCACGTCCAGGGCCACGAGCCGGTCATCGGACTTGAGGTTGACCAGCCGCACGCCCTGGGTGTTGCGGCCCATGACGGAGAGGTCGGCACAGGGCGTGCGGACCATCATCCCGCTGCCGGTGATGAACATCACATCGTCTCCGTCGCGACACAGCCCCACGCCGACGACCGGGCCATTGCGCGCCGTCGTCCGGATGTCGATGACGCCCTGGCCGCCACGGCCCTTGATCGGGTACTGCTCCACGGGAGTGCGCTTTCCGTGGCCGTTCTCCGTGCCCGTCAACAGGCTCGCCTGGGTGTCCGCGACCACCATCCCGACGACCCGGTCGTCGCCGCGCAGGCGGATCCCCCGCACGCCCCGCGCCGTACGCCCCATCTGGCGCGCCGCGGCCTCGTCGAAGCGGATCGAGCGCCCCCCGGCGGTAGCCAGGATGATCGTGTCCCCGGGCTGGGTCAGGCCCACGCCGACGACATCGTCTCCCTCGGCGAGCTGGATGGCCCAGATCCCGCCCTTCTTGGGGCGCGAGAAGGCCTCGAGGGCGGTCTTCTTGACCACGCCCCGGCGGGTGGCGAAGAACACACAGCATTCCGAGTCGAACTCGACGACGCGCTGGACGTTGGTGATCTCCTCGCCCTCGGCCATCGGCAACAGGTTCTGGATCGAGCGACCCTTCGAGGTCCGCGACCCTTCGGGGAGCGTGTAGACCTTCAGCCAGAACACCTTGCCGCGGTTGGAGAAGCACAGCAGGTAGTCGTGGGTCCCCGCGGCGAAGACGGACTTGAGGGCGTCCCCCTCCTTGGCGTCCGAGCCGCGTACGCCTCGGCCGCCGCGGCCCTGGGCGCGGTAGATGTCCGCCGGGACGCGCTTGATGTAGCCGTCACGGGACACCGTCACGACCATCAGGTCCTCGGCAATCAGCTCGGCGATGTCGAAGCCGCCGTCGAGCTCCTCGTCGGAGATCTCCGTTCGCCGCTCGTCCCCGAAGCGCGCCTCGAGCTCGGCGAGGTCGGCCTCGATCATCTCGACCACGCGCGCTTCGCGGTCGAGGATGTCGTTGAGGTCGGCGATCTCCGCGACGAGCTCCTCGTACTCCTGCTCGAGCTTCTCGCGCTCGAGGCCCGTCAGGCTGCCCAGGCGCATGTCGACGATGGCCTGTGCCTGGCGCTCGGAGAGCTCGAACCGCTCCCGCAGGCGGGCGCGGGCGTCCTCGCGGCTCTCGGCCCCGCGGATCAGCGCGATCACCTCGTCGATGTTGCCGACGGCGATCCGCAGGCCCTCGACGATGTGCTTGCGCTCCTCGGCCTTGCGCAACAGGAACCGGGTGCGCCTGCGAATGACCTCCTTGCGGTGGTCGATGTAGGCGTCGATCAACCCGCGCAAGGTCAAGGTCCGCGGCTGCCCGCGATCGATCGCGAGGTTGATGATGCTGTAGGTCGTCTGCAGCGGGGTGAACTTGAACAGCTGGTTGGCGATGACCTGCTCGTCCTCGCCCCGCTTGAGCTCGACCACCAGCCGCATCCCGCTGCGGTCCGATTCGTCCCGCACGTCGGCGATCCCCGTGATCCTCCCGTCGCGCACGACGTCGACGATCTTCTCGATGATGAGCGTCTTGCGGACCTGGTAGGGGATCTCGGTGATGACCAGGAGGTTCTTGGTCTTCTTCTCCTCGACGTGATAGCGAGCCCGCACGCGCACCTGCCCGCGCCCGGTCGTGTAGGCCTGGTGGATCCCGCGGCGGCCCATGATCACGCCGCCGGTGGGGAAGTCGGGTCCCTGCACGATGCCCACGAGCTCCGCGAGCGTCGTCTTGGGGTCGATCAGGACCGTGCGCATCGCCGCGCAGATCTCACGCAGGTTGTGGGGCGGCAGGCTGCAGGCCATCCCGACCGCGATGCCGTCAGAGCCGTTGCACAACAGGCTCGGGAAGCGGCTGGGCAGCACGGTCGGCTGCATCCGCGTCTCGTCGTAGTTGGGCTCGTAGTCGACCGTCTCCTTGTCGAGATCCGCGAGCATCTCGACGGCGATGCCGCTCATGCGCGACTCGGTGTAGCGCATGGCCGCCGGCGGATCCCCGTCGATCGAGCCGAAGTTCCCCTGGCCGTCGACCAGCGGATAGCGCAGGGAGAAATCCTGCGCCATGCGCACCAGCGTCGGGTAGACGACCGCCTCGCCGTGGGGGTGGTAGTTGCCCGACGTGTCGCCCGCCACCTTGGCGCACTTGCGGTACTTCGCCCGCGGCCCCAGGTTCAGGTCGTTCATCGCCACCAGGATCCGCCGCTGGGAGGGCTTGAGCCCGTCGCGCACATCCGGCAGCGCGCGCGCGTGGATCACAGACAGGGCGTAGGTGAGGTATGACTCCTTCATCTCCCGCTCGATCGAGCGGGGGGTGATGCGTTCGCCTGCCTCGGGGATCTCCTGGTCGGCCATCTGGGTGGGCTAGGGGAGGGGTGGCGCGGCGTGTGCGACGCCGGTCGGGGTGGGTCTTCCGGGCGCGCCGCGGACGAACAGCTCTGCGGGTCGCTCCAGGCCGACCTCGGTGAACCACGAGCCCGCCAGCGCGGGGGGCACGCGCTCGTAGAGCTGGCGGTGCACCTCGACTCCGGGGGGCGCGTCGGGACACAGGAGCCAGGGCTCACAGTCGCACCAGCGCGGCAACGGCGACTCGCCCGCCGGTGCGAGCTTGTCGGAGGTCGCGAGCACGGCGGTGGGCACTTCCTGGCGCCCGGCCTCCTCCAGCAGGGCGCGCGTGCCGACGCGCGCGACGAAGCCGCCCGGGGCGATCGACTCGGTCCCCGCCCAGACGCGGTCTGCGCCGCCCACGCAGGCGGACAGGGCGGCGTCGTGGACCAGGCGCACCCTCAGGCCCGCCTCGGCGAGGCGGCGAGCCATGCGCTGGCCCGCGTAGTCGCTCCCGCCGTCTCCCAGGACGACCTCCGGCGGTCGGTCGAGGAGAGCGGCCTCCTCGCAAGCCAGGGCGACGGTCTCCGAGAAGCCGTGGGTCAGGACCGTCTCGCCGCGCGAAACACCAGCTGCGGCGGCCCGGCCGACGGCACGACGGTCGGGCATGCGCCCGCCGGGAGCGATCCAGGCCGAGAGCTCCTCGTCCACGGCCGCCGAGAGCTCCTGGGCGGAGAACGAAGCGAACAGCTCGTCGAGGGTCGCGCAGAGACGCTCGCAGGGCCCGCGCCAGCCGTGGACGCCGCGCCAGGGCTCCAGGCCCGCGCCCGCTGCGGCCGCGAGCTCGTCCACCGGCCGGCTCTCGGCGCGGGCGCGCCACCACACGCGCAGGCACTCGGCGGCCTCCGCCGCCAGGGTGCGCGCGGTCGAGGCCCGGTCGAGGGTTCCCTCGCGCAAGGCCTCGCGCAGGGCGGCGGCGGGGTCTTCGCTCGGGGCGGACTCGGGGTAGCGAAAGCTGAAGCTCTGCGAAGTCATCGTCGTGCGCGCCGGGGCCGGGAGCCGGGCACGCCATCTCCCTTGGCGAGAGGGTCTCAAGGGGGCGGCTCCGGCGCTGTCGGCTGCGGCGCGAACCCGCATTATCACCCCCGTGGAGGGCCGTTTCCAGCACAGGAGACCGTTATATTATTGTCTCCCGCCGCACCCAACTCTCCGCGCCGATGCCCGACTCCCATCCCAGCCCCCTCGCGCGCGCCCTCGGGCGCGTCCCCAGCGGTCTCTTCATCGTCACCTCGCTCCTCGACGGGCGGCCTGTCGGGTTCGTGGGCTCCTTCGTCGCCCAGACCGGCCTCGCCCCGCCGACGATCTGCGTCGCCATCGCCAAGGGGCGGGATCACCTGCTCGCGATCCGCCAGCAGCAGGGCTTTGTGGTCTCGGTCCTCGACCCCCAGAGTCAGGGAGCGATGGGCGCCTTCTTCAAGCGCCGCGAGGACGGCTCGTCCCCCTTCGACGAGCTCTCGGTGCGCCCGGCGCCCTCGGGGCCCCCGATCGTCACCGAGGCCCTCGCCTGGCTGGACTGCCGCCTGGCGAGCGAGCACGCGACCGGCGACCACGTCGTCTGCTTCGGCGAGGTCGAGGCGGGCGACTGTCTGCGCGAGGGGGACCCCAGCGTCCACCTGCGGGCCGACGGCCTGTCCTACTGAGCTCCGCCCCAAGCGCGCGCCAGCCAGGCCGCGACCTCACCCGCGAGCTCGCCCCGTGCGCCGCCGAGCGCGGCGTGCGCCGCCTCGAAGCGCCCTTCGCTCCCAAGCCGCACCGCCTCGGCGCAGGCCACCACGCCGGCGCTCCCGGCCAGCTCAGCCAGGCGCAGCCAGTCCAGCGCCGCCCGCGGCCTGCCCGCGGCCAGGGCCCGCCCGGCACGCTCGGCGCAGGCCGCCGCCGCCGCGGAGCGGTCGGGGTGGTCGAGCTCGGCGCGGTCGGCGGCGATGACGGCGACGAGGCGGGCCAGGTCCGGCGGAAGATCGTCCGCCCCGCGCGCGAGCTGTGCGCCCCTCTCGTAGCGGCCCATGCGCAGGGCCACGGCACAGCGCTCGGCGGGGAAGTCGGAGAGCAGGCCGCGCACCTCGAGGGCTCCCGCGACGCAGAAGACGGCCAGGCTCGCCAGCCACACCCGGCGCATGCGCCGCCCCAGGGCCTCGCCGACGGCCGGCTCGGCCGCGGCTCGCTCGAGGAAGCTCACGCGCCGCGCCGGGCTGAAGTGGCGCCAGGACGCCCTCTCCTCCGCGGCGGGGTCCGTGCCCGCGCCCAGGCGCGCGAAGGCTCCCTCCATGGCCCCCTCGCCGGCGAGCCGAGAGGCGAACAGATCCGCCTCCAGCTCGGCTCGGCGGGAGACCCAGGCGAAGGCCGCCGCCCAGGCGAGCAAGGCGGCGCCCAAGAAACCCAGGGCGAGGGAGCCGCCGGCGGGATCGACGGACGCGGCGATCAAGTCGCTCGCCATGAACCAGGCGCAGGTCATCACCCCGAACAACGGCGCGTGGCCGCGCGCGGCGTGGCCGATCTCGTGGGCGAAGACGGCCCGCAGCTCCGCCGGCGCCAGGCGCGCCAGCAGGGCGTCGGTGAAGAGCACGACGCGCGTGCGCGGAACCAGGCCCGCGATCAGGGCGTTGGAGAGCAGGCCGCCGGTGCGCCAGACGCACAGGCTCGAGTAGCGGAACCCGGCGCGCTCGGCCGTGCGCTCGAGGAGCTCGCGCGCCGGGCCGGCCGGAAGGGACTCGCAGTCCCACACGCGCCGCAGCCACCAGGGTAGGAGGACGGCGGTGGCCGCCAGGGCCGCGACGAAGAACAGCGCGTACCACAGGCCCACGCCCACCAGCTCCAGGCGCACGCGCTCGGAGCGCCCCAAGAGGGTCGTCGCCCCGACCAGCCCGAGGATCGGGCCGGCAGCGCAGGCCAGCGCCCGCAGGCCCAAGGCGCGCAGGGCGGCGCGACCGGCGGGCGGGAGGGGGGCGAGGCGCGCCGAGGCGTCGGCGGCGGCGGTGGCCAACACGAAGAACGGGGCCAGGGAGAGGAGGACATCGGGGCCGGGGAGAGCGAGGCCGGCCCCGCCCGCTCCCGCGAGCTCGTTCGCCCACACCCGCCAGCCGCAGGCGGCGATGGCGACGAAGTACAGGGGCACGGGGCTCGCGGCGACGGCGGCGCGCCAGCGCGCCCGGGCCAGGGGGGAGCCCCGCGCCAGGAGAGCGGCGGCGTGGGGCAGGGTGCACAGCCCGAGCACCCACCAAGCGGGGAGCGCCGCGCTCTCCAGGCCTCCCTCGGCGGCGGCGAGGATCCCGACCGCGCACAGGACGCCGACCAGAGCGCCGCCGGGGCCACTCATCGGCCTTGGGGCGCGGGAGCCTCCTCGCGGGCCTCTCCGCTGCAAGACAGCTCGCCGGGGGACTCCCCGTCGACGGTGAGCACGCCGCCGGCCATCACGATCTCCACGGGCGGCGTCGCCTCGCGCGCCGCAAAGAGCGTCCAGGCGGCGGCGCACGCGCCGCTCCCGCAGGCCCTCGTCTCCCCCACGCCGCGCTCGAACACCCGCAGGCGCCAGGCGCCGGCGCGCCGGGCGACGAACCCCACGTTCACGCCGTCGGGGAAGGTGGTGTGGGTCTGAAGGCGGCGGCCGAGGGGCTCGACGGGGGCCTCGCGCTCGTCGTCCACGCGCAGGACGAGGTGGTCGTTGCCCAGCCGCACGCCGCGAGCCTCGAGGCGCTCGCCCGCCCACACGACCGGCTCGGCGAGCTCGATGGCCGAGGCCGCTCCCATGGCGGCGCGCAAGAGCGCGGTCTCCTCGGCGCGATCGACGAGCTCGACGGTCCGCTCTCCAGCGTCGGTCTCGATGCGCACCGGCCGCGCGGGGGCCTCGCCGCGATCGATCAGGTACAGGCCCACGCAGCGCAGGCCGTTCCCGCAGGCGGCGGCCCGGCTGCCGTCGCGGTTGGTGATCACCAGCCGCGCATCGGCGCTCGCGCTCTGTGGGCGGAGCAGGCGCAGGACGCCGTCCACGTCGCGACGGTCCATCGCCCCTCCGTCGCGCTCGCGGGTGACAGACCCCTCGTCGCGTTCGTCGATCAGGAGGAAGCGGTTTCCGGCGCCCGAGAACCAGCGCATGGCTCAGACCAGGCGGCCCTCGACCTTGCCGGTGTTCTTGAAGTGCAGCTTCGCCACCTCGCCCAGGGCCGCGACACCGTGCAGGCGGGCGAACTCGACTCCCGCGAGGTCGGCGGGCGTCCCTGCGCCCTTGCGCAGGTCCACGCCGTGTTCCTCGGAGAGCTCGCCTAGAGCGATGAGGAACGCCTCGCGGGCGATGATGCTCGCCGCCGCAACGGCGAGGTTGGCCTCGGCCCGCGGGCGCTGCTCGATCGAGAGCCCCCGGCCGGCGAGGCGCGAGGCCACCAGGGATTCGTCGCTGGCGAAGCGGTCCACCAGCACGTGCATGCCCTCGCCCGCGAGCTCGCCGATCGCCTCGGCGTGCAGCTCGGCCAGCATCACGTTGACGTTTCCGGTGCGCTCACGGGCGGCGTTGTAGGCCGGCGGGTCCAGGCGGCGCACGGCCCAGGGGACCGTGGCGCGCAGGGCCGCCCCCAGGCGCAGGGCGCGCTCGTCGGAGAGTCGCTTGCTGTCGCAGACCTCTCCCTGGGCCATCGCCTCGGCCGTGGCCGGATCCAGGCGCACGGCAGCGACGACCAGGGGGCCGAAGTAGTCGCCCTTGCCGCACTCGTCGGATCCGACGAGCCCGGCCTCGGGGATCTTCACCGACGCGGCGTCCTCTCGCGGTGAGGCGGCGACCTCCTCCCCGGGGAGGAAGCGCGCGAGGAATCCGTCGCTCCCGCCGCCCTGAACGACGAGCTTCCCTGAACGGTAGAGTGTCGCCGTCACCCCCTCGCCGCGGGCGCTGAACACCGCGTGGGGCACCCGTCGGAACTCGAAGCTGCCTTCGTCGAGGCGGCGGCGCAGCGCCCTCTGCTCGGCGCCGGCGAGCTTGAACACATGGGTGGCTTGCGTCACGCGCGGATTGTGGCACGCCGAGAGGGGCATCGGCAGCCATTCCCCTGATCGTCGGCGTGCCCTGTTGGCGCGCCGGGTCACCGCCCCTCGAGGGTACACTCGCCTCTCGTCCGGAACGACGCCGGGCGCCGACCGTCTCCTCCCAACCCTCGCCGAACAATCCCGTGGCCCAGATCTACGACTCCATCCTCGACGCGGTCGGCGACACGCCGCTCGTCCGCCTGCGGCGCGTCGGCCGCGAGACCGGCTGCGAGCTGCTCGCCAAGTGCGAGTTCCTCAACCCCGGCGGCTCCGTCAAGGACCGCATCGGCCGGCGCATGGTCGAGCGCGCCCAGCAGTCGGGGCGCATCGCCGCCGGCGACACCCTGATCGAGCCGACCAGCGGGAACACGGGGATCGGCATGGCGATGGCCGCCACGATCCACGGCTATCGGATGATCATCACGATGCCCGAGAAGATGAGCCGCGAGAAGCAGGTCACCCTCGAGGCGCTGGGCGCGGAGATCATCCGCACACCCACCGAGGCGGCCTGGGATTCGCCCGACAGCCACATCGGCGTCGCCCTGCAACTGCACGAGATCCTCCCCGACGCCCACATCCTCGACCAGTACGCCAACGACGACAATCCGCTGGCGCACTACGAGGGGACCGGCCGCGAGATCCTCGAGCAGACCGACGGCGAGCTAGACGTGTGCGTGATGACCGCGGGCACCGGCGGAACGATCACCGGGGTGGCCCGAGCCCTCAAGGAGGCGCGGCCCGAGGTGCGCATCGTCGGCGTGGACCCGGTCGGATCGATCCTCGCCGGACCCGGGCCGGTCACGGCCTACAAGGTCGAGGGCATCGGCTACGACTTCATCCCCGACGTGCTCGACCTCGAGCTCGTCGACGAGTGGATCAAGTCGGAGGACTGCGAGTCGTTCCTGATGGCTCGCCGCCTGATACGCCAGGAGGGTCTGTTGTGCGGCGGCAGCTCTGGTGCGGCGGTGTGGGCCGCCCGCGAGGTGGCCCGCCGCAGCGAGCCGGGGACGCGCATCGTCACCCTGCTGCCCGACTCGGTCCGCAACTACATGACGAAGTTCATGGATCCGGGCTGGATGAAGGAGAACGGCTTCACCGAGCGCGACTGGGCGACCCAGACCGTGGGTGACTTGCTCCTGCGCCTGCCGCGCCGAAGCGTGCTCTGCGCCGAGAGTGCGGAGACCATCGCCGACGCGGTGGCGCGCATGAAGGAGCACGGAGTCAGCCAGCTGCCGGTGGTGGACGAAGGCGTCCTGACGGGCATCGTCACCGAATCCGACCTCCTCTCGCGCCTGGTCGAGGGCAACGCCGCCCCCACCGGGGCCGTGGCCGAGGTCATGTTCCGCAAGGTCTCGACGCTCGCCGAGGGCGACGACGCGGGCTCCCTGCTGGAGTTGTTCGCGCGCGGCGAGGTCGGCGTGGTGGTCGACGCCAAGCGCGCCGTCTTGGGGATCATCACCAAGATGGACCTGGTCGAGAACCTGACCGGCGGCGCGGCGGTCTGATCGGCGGCACGCACGCCCCCGTCTCAGTCGATCAAGGTGCCGTAGCAGCAGCCGGATCTGTCCCCGGGCGCCGCGCGCCCCTACCCTCGGTGTGTGGTCGCCCTCGCCGTAGCCCTCGCCTCCCTGGCGGCCCTCGCGCTGGGCTACCGCTTCTACTCCCGCTACCTCGCGCGCGAGGTCTTCTGTCTGCGAGAGGACGAGCCGGTGCCCTCGGTCGAGCGCACCGACGGCATCGACTTCGTGCCCACGCGCCGGGAGGTCCTGTGGGGCCACCACTTCGCCTCCATCGCCGGCGCCGCGCCGATCCTGGGGCCGGCCATGGCCATCGTCTGGGGCTGGGTGCCCGCCCTGATCTGGATCGTGGGCGGTGTGATCTTCATGGGCGCCGCCCACGACTTCGGCGCCCTGGTGTTGTCGATGCGCCACGACGGAGAGAGCGTCGGCACGCTCACCGAGCGCTTCATCGGCCCGCGCTCGCGCGTCCTGTTCCTGTTGATCATCTTCTTCCTGATCTGGCTGGTCGGCGCGGTCTTCGCCTTCGCCATCGCCGGGCTCTTCGTCGCCTTCCCCGCCAGCATCCTGCCCGTGAACCTCGAGATCGCCGTCGCGATCGTGATCGGCTGGTGGGGGTACCGGCGCAAGCGTTCCCTGGTCGTGCCCTCGATCGCTGCCCTGGTGCTGCTCTACCTCGCGATCTTCGGCTCCGCCTCGGGTGTGTTGTGGACGCCCCAAGAGGGATCGCTGTTCTTCGACAAGCGCTTCTGGCTCGCGGCGCTGTTGGCCTACGCCTTCGTCGCCAGCAGCCTGCCCGTCTGGCTCCTGTTGCAGCCGCGGGACCTGATCAACAGCCATCAGCTGATCGTCGGCCTCGGCGCGCTCTACATCGGCTTCTTCCTCTCCGGGCCCGAGTTCGCCGCGCCGGCGGTGGGAGAGCTCTCCGCCCTGCCGGCGGTCTTCCCGCTCCTGTTCGTCACCATCGCCTGCGGCGCGATCTCCGGCTTCCACGGACTGGTGGGGTCGGGGACGACCTCCAAGCAGATCTGCCGCGCCACCGACGCGCGGCCCATCGGCTACGGAGCGATGCTGTGCGAGGCCGCCCTGGCGGTCCTAGCGACCTTGGCGGTGGCGACGGGACTGTGGAGCGGGCCCGAGCACGTCCACGCCTGGGAGTTCCTCGCCGCGGCGACCGCGCCGAGCGAGCCCGGCGGAGCCCTGCACCTGCCCCAGGTCCCCCAGGCCCTGGCCGCCTTCGTGAACGGCGCCGGCGGCTTCCTGGCGACCCTGGGCCTGCCGATCGCCATCGCCCAGACGGTCGTCGCAGTCCTGGTGATCTCGTTCGCCGCCACCAGCCTCGACACCGCCCTGCGCATCCAGAGGCTGATCCTGGCCGAGCTCGGCGCGACCTACCGCATCGCGCCGCTCGCCAACCGCTGGATCGGCGGCGGGATCGCCTGCGGCTCGGTGGGCCTGTTGGTCTGGGCCGACTACGCCCAGGGCGCGAAGAGCCTCTGGCCGGTGTTCGGGGCCACCAACCAGGTCCTGGCCGCCTTCACGCTGCTGATCTGCGCCCTCTACCTGCGCACCCTCGGCCGGCGCGCGACCGCCTACGCCCTGCCGGCGGCCGTCGTGATGGCGATCACGATGAGCGCCATGGGCGTCCAGGTCGCCCGCGACGCCGCCGCGCACAAGTGGGGCGTGGCCGCGGTCGGCGCGGTGATCGGCCTCTTGACGGTGTGGGTCGCCCTCGAGGGCGCTCTGGCCTGGCGGCGCGGGCCGCAAGCGGACACCGGCGCCGGCTGAGGGATCAGTTCGCCACGCGGAAGGTGCCGCCCGAGTCGGCGGCGAGCTGCCGCAACAGCGGCGGCTCTCCGTTGAGCGAGACACAGTGGATGCGCACGTGGCGCGCGCTGTTCCAGCGCTTGATCTCGGCGCGGATCTCGGCGGGGTCGTCGATCGTCCCCTGCTGGGGGTTCCCGTCGGTCAACAGCACGATCGTGTCCACGCGCTCGTCCTCGAAGGCGAGCTCGAGTGCGTCGTACACGGCGGTGGACCCGTCCGCCTTCTGGCGGGCGACGTACTTCTCCGCCTCGGCGCGCGTCTTCTCCGACATCTCGACCAGCCCGTCCTGCCAGGGGTAGACGTCTGTCGAGAAGAACAGGATGTTGAAGAGGTCTTCGGCGGGGTAGGCGGCGACGAAGCGGGACAGCTCCTCCTTCGCGCGCCCCATGCGCTCCCCCTTCATCGAGCCGGAGACGTCCAGCACGAAGCAGACCCGGTCGCTCGCCACCTCCAGGCCGAAGAAGGCCGTGCGCGTGATGCCCTCGCCCTTCTTCTTCACGCGCGCCTTCTCCTTGGCGAGGGCCTCGGCGTAGGGGGGCACGAAGAAGCCCGCCTCCTCGTTCGTCCACCAGCGCCGCCAGCGCTCCCCGGTGGTGCCGAGGTCCTCGCCGGTGATCAGGCGCAGGCCCGTGAGGACGTCCTGACGCAACCGGCCGGTCTCGGCGGCGATGCGGGCGATCAGCGGCGCGATGGAGTCCTTGCGGCGCAGGTTCGCGATCTCCTGGAGGGCCTCGGTCCGCACGGCCCGGGCGGGATCTACGAGCAGCTGCTCGTAGAGGATCTCCAGAGCGGCCGGCGTCCGCAGGGAAGCCAACGCGACGGCGGCGCCCTGACGCGTGGCCGCGTCCTTGTGTTTCGCCATCGAAGTGAGCTTCTTCACCCAGGCGGGGTCCGCGCCCATCAGGCGTGACAGGGACGTCACCGCGAGGCGTCGCAGGGCGCGATCGGGAGCCTTGACGAGCTTCCCCAGCTCCTTCACGTGGAGGGTGGACTCACGGGCGTCGAGAGCCTCGATGCAGACGAACTGCACCGTGGGGCCGCTGTTCTTCAGGCCCACCAGTAGGGCTTGGGCGATGCCGATCGACTCTCGGCCGGCGATGGCGCCGACGATCGCGACCTTCATCAGGTCCGGGTACTTCTTGTCTCCGAGGCGGTCGAACAGGAGCTGTTCGTTCTCCGCGCCGACGAAGCTCGAGAGGTGGCCGATGATCTTCTCGCGCTTGCCCGAGAGGCCGAAGCGCGCGTTGTCGAGGATCGCCTCCAAGCCCGCGGGCGAGCCTTCCTCGGCCAGGCGCGCCATGAGCGGGCCCACGGCCCGCGCGCGCACGATCTCGTCCTTGCTCTTGTCCACCAGGCGGCCCAACTCCTTGCGCGCCGCGTCTGCGAAGCGTGCCAGCCCCGCCGCCGCCGCGCGCCGGCGCTCCGCCCGCCCGCTCCCGGCTTCCTTCGCGAGGAAGGCGATGGCCTCGCCCTCCAACGCTCCGCCGCGATAGCTCTCGAACGCCAGGCAGACCTGCCGCAGGGTCCCCTCCGCCTGGAACAGGTTCAGAGTGCGCGAGATCAGCTTCAGGGACTCCTCGTCCCCGTAGGCGGTCAGCTGCTTGAAGAGCCGCGGGTCGATCGACTGCTTGCTCTCCTCGATCGCGCGGTAGGCATCCTTGGCGGACTGGGCCGCCGGAGTGGGCGCCAACAGACACACGGCGCCAAGCGCCAGCGGGAGGAGGGGCACTCTCATGTTCGGGGGGGGGGGGGTGGTGGGGGGCGGGCGCGGTCCGGCGTCCGAATGCCCATCCTACCCCGCTTTCGGCCCACAGACCGGCGCCGAGTTCAGTACAGGCGTTTCTGCCCCTCTGCCCGGGCGATCCCGGCGAGACGCGGGAAGCGATCGAGGAGTTCGGCGGGGGCGGCGGGCGCCTCCCCCGACAGCGCCGCCACCAGCTCGATCGCGTTGGCCACGGCCTGGCCGCCGAAGTGGTTGTTGGTCACGACGAACACTTCGTCGTGGTCGCGCGCCAGCCGCTCCGCGCGCTCGGCGACGGCGGCGAGCTCCTCGGGGGGGTAGAGGTAGTCGTAGCGATCGTCGCGGCCGACGCCCGCCCGAAACCAGGTATCGGCGTTGCGCCCGTGCAGGCGCAGGTAGCCGATCGGGCCGGTGGAGGGGTGCCACGGCGGCGGGTGGTTCCAGGCGGGCGGCAGGTCGATGTGCGCGAGGGACATGCCCACGCCGCGCACCGCATCGAGGGCGGGCGGGGTGAACCACGACTCGTGGCGCAGCTCCACGGTGAGCGGAAGCGGATGGAACAGGCGTGCGATCCGCCCGAGGCGGCGCACCGACTCGGGGGCGTGGAGGAACTGCACGGGGAACTGGACCAGGAGTGTCGAGAGGAGTCCGGCGCGGGAGAGCGGGGCCAGGCCGCCCAACAAGCGCCGCGCCTTCTCCTCCCAGTCCGCTCCGGCGAGCTCGCCGGGTGCGGGGCCGTGGGTGAAGTCGCGGTGCAGCTTGGCCACGAAACGGAAGGACGGCTTGCCGCGCGCGATGGCCGCCCAGCGCTCGGCGTGCTCGGCGCGGGGGGGCGCGTAGAAGCTCGAGTTGATCTCGACGCAGTCGAAGAAGCGCACGAGGTGGGCGAGAGGATGGAACCCCGGAGGACGCGAGCGCGGGTAGACGATCCCATCCCAATCGGGGTAGGACCAGCCTGCGGGACCGACGCGGATCACCAGTCCGGCTCGAGGCCCATGTGCTCGAAGCCGCGGCGCTCGGCCCCGAGCATGCGCTGTCGGATGCACTCGGTGGCCCGTTCGCAATCCTCCTTGCTCGCGTCGCGCGCGACCCTGACGGGCTCGCCGTAGACCACGGCCACCCGCGCGCGGGGCTTGGGGACGGTGAAGCGGTCCCAGCTGTTCGCGTGCCAGGCTCGGTCGCACACGAACCCGCAGGGGAGGACGGGGAAGCCGGTCGCGCGCGCCATCCATACCAGGCCGGGGTTCATCGAGTGCCGCGGCCCGCGCGGCCCGTCGGGGGTGATGGCGAGCATCTTCCCCGCCCGCAGGTCGGTGAGCATCTCGCGCAGGGCGCGCGAGCCGCCGCGGCTGGTCGAGCCGCGGATCACGCCGTAGCCGAAGGCGGTCAAGAGGCGTTCGGAGACGTCGCCGTCGGAGCTGGGTGAGACGAGCACGCTGTAGCCGCGCCCGCCGTGGAACGGCAGGGCGACGATCATGCGCCCGTGCCACAGGGCCATGAATCGCCCCGCACCGTCGCGCTCGGCGGCGGCGAAGTGCTCCTCGCCCAAGACCTCCTCGCGCCAGGTGCGCCGCAACAGGGCCAGGGCAGGCGGGCCCAGGCGGCGGGCCAGGTCCTGGCCCAGGCGCTTGCGCGCGCGCTTGAGGCGCCTGCGCGGGCCGCCGACGGCGGGGCGCTGTGTGGCCTGCGTCCCCACGACGCTCACCGCGGCCTCAGGGCAGGGGGACGTCGTCCCCCGCGCCCCCCTGGTCGGCTCCGTCGGGCCCGGCCGAGTGGAGCGAGAAGCTCGCGCCCCCCTCGCCCGCCGCGTAGACGAAGGCCGTGCCCCAGCCGTCGAGGAACTCGGCGGGGTCGAGGAACCCCTGGGGGAAGCTCTCGGTGGCGTCGAGCAGGGAGCGCAGCTCGGCGGGGAAGCGCCCACGATCGCTCTTGTAGACGACCAGAGCGACCTTGACCGAGCGCAGGTGGTCGACGGTGACCTCGGCCGGGGTCGGTCCGGCGGGTAGCTCGGCGGAGACCTCGATGACCTGCGGGGTCTCGGCCGCGTCGCCCACCCCCCTCGTGCTCCTGGCGTTGCCCACCAGGTAGGCGACGCCCCCGGCCAGCCCCAAGGGAGCCTCGGGCCCGAAGGAGGATTCGCGGTGGCGCAGCACGCCTCCCTCGACCGGCAGCTTCCAGGAGACCGAGGGCGCGAGGTGGTCGGTCACCAGGGAAGCCTCGGGCAGGGCAGTGAGGTCCACCGGCAGCTCTCCGCCGCCGAACTGCCCGGCCATGGGCGCCAGGGCGCGCGCCGCCTCGTAGAACCCGCCCAGGATCGCGCCCCAGTCGGTGTGCCCCGCGTCAACGACGCCAGGGGGGAAGAAGTCCGGCGCCGCGGCGGGGTGGCGCTCGGTGGTCTCCCCCAACAGGCGCTTGATCTCGCGCTTGACGTGCAGGGAGTTGGTGGCGATCAGGACCCGGTCGGGGAGGATGCCGATCGAGAGCTGGGGGTTGAACATCCCCGACACCATCGCCGCCGGTCCGCCGCCGGCGGGCGCGCCGCCTCCGGCCGGCGCGAGGGTGACCAGCGGGATCTTGCGGTAGGGCTTGGTCGAGAGCTCGAGCTCTCCCCCGGCCACCTCTTCGAGGAAGGCGGCCAGGCCGCTCACGCCGCGCTCGAAGGCGGCCGCGTCGGCCAGCTCGACCGCGCACACGAGCTTGGGCATCGAGACGCCGGTGACCGGCATGCAGTAGAAGGCCGTCCGCCGGCCCAGGGAGCCGAAGAGGTCCTCTTGGAACTGGAAGCCGAACCCCGCCTCGAGGGAGGACACGGCGAACTGGGGGTCGAGGCCGGAGAGGTCGGCGATCAAGGTCTCGACCAGCTCACCGAGGGCATCGGGGTCCAAGTCGGCGGCCCAGGCGCCGACGGCCTCGGCCGGGAGCAGCGCGAAGGACTCGGGAGTGAGGGGGCGCGAACCGAGGATCCCCGCGCCCTGCGGGCCGAAGGAGTCGGTGACGAAGCGGCCACCGACGAGCTGCACGCGTCTGTGGCAGAGCAGGCGGTCGCCGTAGTGCAGGGCCCGGGCCAGGCTGCGCGCGGCGTGCTCGGCCTGGGGAAAGTACGCGCCCACGACCGAGGCGGCGAGGTCGGAGACCGGCTGGATGCGCACGACGGCGTCGTAGATGGACGCGCCGCGCCGCGGGCCGAAGGCCGCCAGGGCGGCCTTGCGGTCGGGGCTCGATGCCAGGGAGCCCGTCGCCGCCGGGTCGGCGGCGCGCGTTGCGACCGACTCGGGCGTGGTGGTCCCGCCGCCCACGAGGAGGCGACGGCCCACGCGCGTGAACCAGAGCTCCAGGCCCCCCGCTCCCGAGGGAACCTCGTAGCGGCGCACGCTCGCGCTCTCGCCCAACAGGGGCACATCGACCGTCTCAGGGAGGGCGCCCGCGGCTCCCAGGCCGCCTTCCATCATGTAGACGGCCTCGCCCGAGGCGTCCGCGGAGGGCAGCTCCAAGACGACGAGGAACCCGCCCCCCGCGAGGGCGTACAGGGCGTCGTAGGGCACGCCGCCGCTGAACAGGTCGCCGCCGAAAAGCGCAGCGGCGAAGGCGCTGTCGTTGCCCGCGCGCACCGAGATCGACGCGCTGCTGGCGGACGCCAAGAGCTCCAGGGCACGGCGCGCCTCCCACGGCAGGTCGCCGAGGCGCTCGTCGCCCGCCCCGCCCACGGCGTGCAGGATGTCGAAGGACTGTGGGTCCTCGAGGCGGGCGACGCCGGCCACCGCGGCCCCCAAACGGGCGTCGGTCAAAGCCCGCAGCAAGGGGGCGTCGGGGTAGGCAGCCGTCGCACCGGGGATGTCGGGGAGCTCGAGGTAGAGGGTGGCGTCAGCAGGGTGCAGGAGCGCGTGATCGCCCGCGCAGAGAAGCCCGGCAAGGGAGAGGCCCAGAGTGGTGAACATGGAATGCGCCTTCCTAGAGGTCTGCGAACTTGCGCAGCTCGCTTGTTTGCTTGTGGAGCTCGGTGGCGAGGGCGTCGAAGAGCTTGTCGAGGTTCTTCTCGCCCGCGGCGAGGGCGTCGCGGATCGCCTTGTGCCGTTCGAGCACGGGTTCGCAGGCCCCGTCGAGGATGAAGGCCATCACCAAGCCGCGCTCGTTGATGAGCTTGGCCGAGCCGTTGGGATCGGAGATCGAGAGCTCGGTCGAGAGGATCTGGCGCACCGGTCTCAGCCCGCCCTTGGAGACGATGTTCTCGATCGACCACTCTCGTGCCCAGTGCGGCTTTCCCCCCGCGGCCACGAGGCTGTCGATGAAGTAGCGCTCCGCGTAGGCGGCCGCCCCATAGCGGAACCACTCGGGCAGCTTCTTCTCCTTGTAGAACGCCCTGCGCAGGGTCTCGGGATTCGAGGCCGGCGTGGCCTTGGCCAGAGCGGTCGGGCTGGGGTCGAGCGCTTCGATGACCGAGTGCGCCGCGGCGTGGCGCGCGGCGTGGGGCCCGAACGAGTTCCCATTGGGCGCCGAGGCGTCCCAGTAGGCCGCGCCGCCTCCCATGTAGGCTCCCGTCAGCCTGTCGAACCAGGCGTCGGCGAAGAAGGCGTAGTGGATGGAGGAGAGGGCGGCGAACTCCACTCCCGGGCGCCCGGAGACCTGGTCCCCCGCCGCGAAGACGCCGTATTGTGCCGCGTCGCGCAAGAGCGCCACCGGCACCCTCCCCTCGGGGAGGGCGCCGAACACCCTGCGCAGGTCGCGCCAGGCGCGCTCCATCGCGTCCAGGCCCTTCTCGGCAACCTCGCGATCGCAGGTGGTGTGGAGCAGGAAGTGCTCGGAGGGGATGACCCACCAGGTGTCCAGCTCGGCGTGGTAGGCGTCCGCTTCCTTCTGGTCGAGCCACCGCTCGCCGCACTTCCACAGGCCCTTGTCAACGTTGTCCGCCTCTTCGGGCTTGATCCAGACGAGGTCCTGGCGGATCCACCCGGCCTCCTGGCGCTCGAGGTCCTCCTTGGAGACCCAGTCCCCCAAGTCGTCGCGCACCAGGCCCTGGCGCAAGAACGGGAGGTCCTCCGCGGGGACCCAGCCGCCCTCGAAGCGCACCAGGCCCTTCTCCTTGGCGATGCGCTCCTCTTCCTCCTTCTTGTACTTGTCGAGCTTCTTCTGGGTCGTGAACCACCGCCCGTCGTAGAAGAGGTGGCCGCTGGCCTCGCGCGCGCCCTTGTGGTCCCTGTCGAGCTTGAGGATCGCCCTCAGGCACGAGCGGCTCTCCTTGGACATGCCGAAGGAAGAGCACCACACGTGCAGCTCCCACAACGCCTCCACGTCCTTTCCCGCCGCCTCGCGCCTGCGGTCGTACTCCGCTCTCCGATCGGGGTCCTGGTCCAAGACCGCCCGCGGCGGTGGAGCGACCGGCTCGGCTTGCGGCGCCGGCGGGGAGCAGAAAAACAGGATCACAGAGAGGACTAGCATGGCGATTGTGGGCGTTGGGCGCGGCCGGCCACCGGTGTCGGGCGGAGACTCTTCGCTCCGGTCGCGCGCTTCGTTACGGTCTTTGCGCGAGAGCATGGTAGCGGCTGCTCCGGCGAACTTGTGGCCCGCGCCGTCCAAGCCATATAATGCTCCGCCGCGCCCGGGACACCTCCGTCGCGCTGCGCCACACCCTATGGGTCGACCGCCACGGCGCGAGCGGCGTCGGAACCTGGACCGGCCGACTCCCTTGCCCAGAACGATCCAAGGGGGTCGGCGAGGACTACGGGCCCTCATGTTCACCGCATCTACCTGCTATCTTCTAGGAAGATAGCCTCCATTTAGCGCCCACCGCGCATCTGCCATGGCCGAACAGCACAAGCAAGCGACCGACGTCACCTTCGCTCCCACCGAGGAGAAGGAGGGAGTCAACCTGTGGCTCGAGCAGCACTGGCCCAAACTGGCCGTCCTCGCGGTCGTGATCAGCGTCGGCGTCCTGGGCGCGAGCTTCTTCCGCATGCAGGAAGAGGCTGGCAAGGACGAGAGCTGGGACACTCTCGGCGCGACCCTGGAGGCGGGGGGCATCGGGATCCTCGGAGATCCCGTGGAGATCGAGCCCGTCTTGGACAGCATCGCCGGGACGCAGGCCGCGCCCTGGGCCGCCTACAGCCTGGCCCTTAGCCACGCGGAGGAGGGTGAGTTCGAACAGGCCCAGGCGGCCTTGACCCGGCTCGCGGCCGAGCATCCCGAGCACCTATTGGCGAGCGAGCGCTTCTCCTTCGGAGAGGACTCGACCCCGCGCACGGTCGTCGAGCGCCTGAGCCGTATCTTCAGTGATTCCGCTGCCTTCCGCGCGGCCCGACCCCTGGTCTTCGCCAATCCCGAGCCCGCGGCCGACGCACCGCGCGTACGCCTGTCGACGGCCGAGGGCGACATCGTGGTCGCCCTCTACCCCGACCGAGCCCCCGAGCACGTGGCCAACTTCTTGAAGCTGTGCGGGGAGGGCTACTACGACGGGACGCGCTTCCACCGCGTCCGGCAGAGCTTCTTGATCGCCGGTGGCGATCCGAACACCCGGGAAGGTGCCCCCGACACCTGGGGAGACGGCGGCCCCGAGTACACCCTCCAGCCCGAGGAGAGCGGCCTGCGCCACTTCGCCGGAGCCCTGGGGGCCGAGAAGGAGAGCGCCCTCGCCGAAGAGGCGTCGGGGAGCCAGTTCTACGTGCTGTACAGCCCCGCGCACGTCATGGATGAGCGCTACACCGTCTTCGGCCAGGTCGTTGAAGGCCTCGAGATCGTCGGCGTCATCAGCGATTCGCCCCTCTCCGAGGGCTCGGTGGACCGCCCCGAGATCCCGGTCGCTGTCGACTCGGCCACGATCCTCTAGGCTCTCGCCGTCCCGACCGGCGCGATGTTCCCCGGGGAACATCGGCCGGGGACGGCTGTGGTGGGCGGCGCGCTCCGCTGCCCACACCCCCCTCTCGGCGCCAAGCCCCGCGAGATGTTTCCCGGGGAACATCGCTCGGGGAACCAGCAGATGGGCGGCGTTCCCCGCACCCGAGATTCCCAGGTGGGCCCCGCGAGATGTTTCCCGGGAAACATCACCGACCACCCGGCCCGGTGGCCGGGCTAGAGGCTCGCCCGCGGGGCCAGGAGATCGCCGAGGCGATCGAGGCTCTCGCGGTCGTAGTACTCGATGACAATCTGGCCTCGCACGCCCTTCCCGGCGTTGCGCACCTCCACCTTCGTGCCGAGGTGCTCGCGCATGCGGTCGGAGAGCTCCCGGGCCCAGGGGGCGGGAGCCGCGCGCGGGGTGTTCGGCTTGCGCGAGGCCTCGTTCCCCGCGGACGCGACCAAACCCTCCGTCTGGCGGGCGGAGAGGCCGTCCCGCACGATCCTGGCGAGCAGGCGCTGCTGCTCGGCCGGGTCCGTCGCGCCCAGGAGGGCGCGCGCGTGGGTCATGCCGATCAGGCCCTTCGAAACCGCCTCCTGCACCGGCGCGGACAACTCCAACAACCTCAAGTGGTTGGTCACCGAGCTGCGCTCGAGCCCGACCTTGGCCGCCACCTGCTCGTGGGTCAGGCCCAGGGCGTCCATCATGCTCCGATAGCCGCGGGCCTTCTCCAGGGCGTCGAGGTCCCGCCGCTGGACGTTCTCCACCAGGGCCAGCTCCAGCATCTCCTCGTCGTCCACACCTTCCCGCACCACCGCCGGGATCGTCTCCAGCCCCGCCAGGCCCGCGGCCCGCAGGCGCCGCTCGCCGGCGATCAGCTCCCACACGCCGCCGTGCCGGCGCACGACCACCGGCTGCAGCACTCCGTGGCTGACGATGCTGGCCCGCAACTCCTCGAGCCCGCCTGGATCGAAGGTCTGGCGCGGTTGGTAGGGGTTGGGGCGAATCTCCGCCACGGGGAGCTGGGCGGGCTCCTCGCCCCCGCCCTCGGCGGCCGCCGACCCCAACAGCGAACTCAATCCACGGCCCAGTCTGCGCTCGACGCTCATGGAGGCAGGCTAGCCCGTCGGGCGCGCCAGTCAAGGCGAGCGCCCCGGCCCGACCGAAGCCGAACCTGGCACCCGGCGCCGCCAGATCTCAGAATGCCCCCATGGAGTCGGTGGCCGTGGCCCGCTGGATCGCGCTCTCCACCCTGAGGCGACCCGTCGCCTGGGCCGCTGCGGCGGCGTGCCTGGGTGCCTGGGCCCTCGCGCGCGCGCTCGGGCCTGGCGGGGGAACGGAAGTCGGCGCCGAGACCCTATACGATGTTGCATTCTTGGCGGCCCTGGCCGGGGCCGTGCTCGCTCTGGGATCGTTGGGGGAGTGCGCTTGGATCCTGGCGCGCGCCGCCACCCCGCGCCGCCTCGGGGCGCGCGCCGCCCGCCGGCTCGCCGGGGCCGGCGGCGCGGCCAGCCTGGCCCTGCTCGTTCCCTATTCCCTCGCCTTGTCCGGCGCTCCCCTCGCGGCCGGGGTCCCGCTGGGTGCGCCGCTCGCTCTGGGGGTCCTGGGAGCCGGCGCGCACCTGGCCCTGGTCGGCGCCCTGCTCTTGAACGCGCCCCTCTCCACACCCTCGCGCCTGCTCGCCCTGCCCGCCCTGACCTGGCTCCTGCCCGCCCTGCTCGACGGCGAGGGTGCTTGGTGGGGTCGCCTGGCTCGCCTCCTCGACGCCTCGCGCCACCTCGAGGTCGCCGCGGCCGGCGGTCGGGGCTGGAGCGACGGCGTGCTGGCCGTCGCCGCCCTGGCCCTGATCGCCTGGAGCCTCTCCGTTCGCCCCGCCGCCACCCGGAAGAGCCCTTGAAGTACGGCATCCTGGGGGACATCCACTCCAACCTCTCCGCGCTCCAGAGCGTGCTGGAGTGCTTCGACCGCGAGGGCGTCGAGCGCGTGGTCAGCGTCGGGGACGTCGTCGGCTACGGCGCCGCCCCCTCCGAGTGCATCGCCATCCTGCGCGATCGCGAGGCGAGGGTCGTCAAGGGCAACCACGACGCCGCATGCGCCGGCGGGCTGGACGTGCTGCGCTTCAACCCCTTCGCCCGCGCAGCGGTGGCCTGGACGCGCTCGGCCATCGGGGACGAGGAAGTCGCCTGGCTCGGCGCCCTGCCCCTGGTGGCCGAGCTCGAACACTGTTGCGTGGGCCACGGCACCTTCCACCGTCCCGAGCTCTTCGACTACGTGCTCAGCTCCACCGACGGCGATCCGTCCCTGGACGCCATGGAGAAAGCGGTCTGCTTCGTCGGCCACACCCACGTTCCCCTGGCCCTCTTGCGCCTGCACGAGGACCCCCTGCGCACGTGGACGTGCTTCGACCCCGAGGACCTCGAGGAGATCGACGTGGCTCAGGCCCGGCGATCCCTGATCAACGTCGGCAGCGTCGGCCAGCCGCGCGACGACGACTCCAGGGCCGCCTACGCCCTGTTCGACAGCGACCTCGAACGGGTGTGGATCCGACGCGTGGCCTACGACATCGACCGCGAGGCCGCCCGCATCCGCGCCGCGGGCCTGCCCGAGGTCCTCGCCGACCGCCTCTCCCTGGGAGTCTGATCGCCCCCGACCGAGCGCTCAGGAGTCGCGCAGGTAGGACAGCTCATCGGGCAGGGTAGACAAGCCACCCTCGCCCAGGGAGTGCTCGAACAGGGCGCCGATGTCCCGCAAGGGGTGCTCGTCCCCGCGGAAGCGGAACTCCGTCGAGGCGGCGTTCGACCCCACCGCGACCATCAGGTCCATGATCGAGCCCGCGTTGCAGACCGTGCCGCCGACCTCCATCTCCACCGGCGTCCCGTGGTGGCCGACGATGCGCACGATCAGCGACATCGGGCGCGCGTGGAGGACCAGGCCCGGCTCGAGCTCGACGGCGAGCTCCTGTACGTTCGTGTAGGAGGGGAGCAGGTCCTCGGCCAGGGGGCGTCCCATCTCGATGAGACGTTGAGCCCAACATAGGAGGGCGTTGAGGGTAAGATCCCGAACTTCGCGCCGGCTCACCAGCCCGTCGATGCGGCTCACCGCGCCCTCCTGGCGGTCACTGGCCTCGTGCCGTTCCACAAAGTGCGCCAAGAGGGTCACCGCCTCCAACAGGTGCAGGGCCGCCGAGGCGTGCCCGCGCAGGCGCGGCAGGCGGTCGTCCTCCCCCTCGAGGACCGTGTTCTTGATGTGGGTGTCGTAGGCCGACTGGAGGTTGTGGACCGTCGCCTCGTAGACCCGCGCCTGCTCCTCCGTGCAGCGCTGGCTCAAGAAACGCTCGCAGGCCTCGGGGTCGGCCAAGGGGCGCACCCCGATCCCGTCGAACATCTCGCTCACCTGGAGGTACTTCGAGGCCACCTCCGCGATCCGCTGGGCTTCCTCGTCGATGACCTCCTCGCCGAGGTTGCGGGGGAGCCGCGAACGGAGGCTGTCGGGAAGATAGCGCTCGGATGGGAACCCGTCAGAGGGAAGACGGACCCCGACCGCCTCCGCCTCTTCCCGGCTGGCCTTCAATAGGGAGCCCACGCCGGCCTCGACGAAGTCCCGCGCGCCGACGATCGCCGCCTCCATCGCGCCCCCGGCCTCGTCGCTGAGGGTGGCCTGGACGCCGTAGCTCTCCAGGCGCCCCGAGAGGTGGCGCAGGCAGAACCCCGCCTGGGCCAGGCCGCGGATCGACGCCACCAGCTCTCGCAGCTGGTGGAAGGTGCGGTTGTCCCGCGCCCCGTGGTCGTCCAGGAAGGACTCGAGGGCGTGGGCCTCGCTGACGACCTGATAGAGGTGGCGCCTCGACCAGCCCGGGTGGTCCAGCCCCAGCATGCTGTTGGCGAGGCGGAAGAACATCTCCCCCTGGACCGAGAGCGAGCGGGTGAAGGCCTGCTCGGTGACGATCTCGTCGATCGAGGTTTCGCTCATGGCTGGGCTTGCGGCGCGCGGGAGGGGCGCTGTGGGCACGGGGCGCCTCCCACGCTCCAAACCTACCAGACGATCCCTCGGGCGGCGAAGGAAGCGATCCTCGCTCGGGCTCAAGACGGCGCCCTCGAGACTCCGATGGGGAGGGTCCGGAGCCCGCAGGCCACACCGGCCCCTCCCAAAGGCCCGAAAGGAGCACCCGCCATCTCTGCCGAACGCTGCCTCGAGACGTACCTCCAGGAGATCAACGAAGTCCCCCTACTCAGCGCCGCCGAGGAGAAGGAGCTGGGCGCGCGCATCGCCGCGGGCGACCAGGCCGCCCGCGAGCACCTGATCCGCGCCAACCTCCGCCTGGTGGTGTCGGTCGCCAAGCTCTACGCCGAGCGCGGCCTGTCCCTGCCGGACCTGATCGCCGAAGGCAACGTGGGGCTGATGAAGGCCGCGGAGAAGTTCGACCCCGCCGCCGGATGCCGCTTCTCGACCTACGGGACCTGGTGGATCAAGCAGTCCATCCGCCGCGCCCTGACCAACACGGTCAAGTCCGTGCGCGTGCCCAGCTACATGACCGAGCTGATCGGCCGCTGGCGCGTCGTGACCCAGGAGCTGACCTACCTCATGGGCCGCGTGCCGACCGTCGAGGAGGTCGCCGAGGAGCTGGACATCCCCCAGAGCAACTGGCCCCTGCTCAAGCGCACGATCCAGGTCTCGGGGATGGGCCCCCAGGTCTCCCTCGACGTCCTCTCCGCGAACCAGGACACGGTCAGCGACGGGAACGCCCGGCCGCCCGACGAGCAGATGGCGGCGGCGGACCTGTTGGCTAGACTGCGGGAGTTGCTCGGCGCCATCGACGAGCGCGAGGCCACGATCCTGCGCCTGCGCTACGGCCTCGGCGAGGGCGGCGAGCCCATGACCCTCAAGGAGATCGGCAAGGTCGTGGGCCTGACCCGCGAGCGCGTGCGGCAGATCGAGCGCGAGGCCCTGCGCAAGCTCTACGGGGTGATGAGCGAGGAGCATGGCCCACACCAAGCCGTCCAGCCCGGCCCCCGACCCGAGGGCGGAGCCGGCCACTGAGCCCGATCCCCGCCTCGCGAGTGGCGGGCGAGCGCCCGAGGGAACGCCCCTCTACCTGCACCTTCCGTTCTGCGTCGCCCTCTGTCACTACTGCGACTTCTTCTCGGTCACCGCCGAGGGACAGGACATCGACGGCGTCCTCGAGGCGCTGCTCTGCGAGGCTCGCCTGCGCGCCCCGGCCTCGCCGCGCACGGTCTACCTGGGCGGCGGCACGCCTTCGCTCCCCAGCGCCGCCCAACTCAGGCGGCTGCTCGACGGCCTCGATGCCTGCTGCGGGTTCCGCGCCTCGGCGGTCGAGGTGACCGCGGAGTGCAATCCCGAGAGCCTCGACGCCGCCAAGGCCGCGGCCCTGCTCGCCGGTGGCGTGGATCGGTTGTCGGTCGGCGTCCAGAGCCTGCGCCCGAGGCTCCTGGAGCAGTTTGGGCGCGTCCACTCCGCCTCGGAGGGCCTCGACGCCCTCGCCGCGGCGCGCGAGGCGGGCTGTGAGAACCTCAGCGCAGACCTGATCTTCGCCGCCCCGGGCCTGGACGCCGCCAGCTGGCGCGAGGACCTCGCGGCGCTGCTCGAGCTGGGCCTCGACCACCTCTCGGCCTACAACCTCGCCTTCGAGGAGCAGACGCCCTTCGCCCGCCGCCTGGCCCGCGGCGAGCTCGTCGCCCAGCCCGAGGCCTGCGAGCTGGAGCAGTTTCGGATCACCCGCGAGCTGTGCTCCGACGCCGGGCTCGAACCCTACGAGATCTCCAGCTTCGCCTCCCGGGGACGTCGCTGCGAACACAACCGGAACTACTGGGCCAACGGCTCGTACGTGGGCCTGGGCCCCTCGGCGGTCAGCCACGTCGGCGGCGTGCGCTTCGGCAACCCGCGCGCGATCGCGCCCTGGCGCGAGGCGGTCTGCGCGGGGCGCCCGGCGGCGCAGTGGAGCGAGCGCCTGGACGCCGACGAGCGCCTGGGGGAGACCTGGTGGTTGGGCCTGCGCACGGCCGAGGGGGTCGACCCGCGCCTCGCCCGGCGCACCGCCGGCTTCGTCGGCCGAGACGACCCCGCCGGGACCGTCGCCGCGGACCTGATCGCCGAGGGCCTCCTCGAGGAGCGCGCCGGACGCGTGCGCCTGAGCGAGCGCGGCCTGCCCCTCGCCGACGCGGTGGCCGCCCGCTTCCTGGGCGGCTTCTAGCCCCCGAGGCGCTATCATGGGCCGCGAGAGCGCCCCATGGACCAGCACGAGTCTCGCAAGCAGCGTCGAAAGAGGTCCCCCGCGCGGCGCGCCAAGCGCAAGAAGAGCTTCTTCCTGCGCGGCGTGGTGACGGTCCTGCCGGCGGTGCTGACGCTCTTCATCCTGGTGACCGTGGTGCAGTTCGCCAAGAGCTACGTCACCACGCCCATCAACACGGTCATCTACTGGTGCCTGGAGGGGAACGGGCTCGGCTGGCAGGTCCTGCGCTCGGTAGGGATCGACCCCTTGAGCGAGGAGTTCCTCAATCCCGACGCCCTGCCGGTCGAATTGAGGAGCGAGCTCGACCGCGCCGGCCTCGACAGCCCCGCATTCCGCAACGGCCTCGCCGCCCTGCACGAGTCCAGGTCCTCGCCCGTGCGCGACCTCGACGCGCTCGCCATCGACCCCGAGGGGCTGCGCGACGCCGTCAAGGGCGTCGTCCATCCCATGATCGGGGTCTTCTTCTCCCTGCTCCTGGTGCTGACGGCGGGCTACCTCGCCTCGGGCTTCTTCGGGCGGAGGATGATCTCGGGCATCGACCGCGCCATGCAGCAGGTCCCGGTGATCCGCTCGGTGTACCCCTACGCCAAGCAACTCGTCGAGTTCTTCCTCTCCGACACCGAGTTGGAGTTCGACACGGTCGTCGCCGCGCCCTATCCCTCCGAGGGAGTCTGGGCCATCGCGTTCGTCACCAGCGAGGGGATGAAGTCGGTCCATGAGCACCTCGGCGGAAGGTACGTGAGCTGCTTCGTCCCCACCTCTCCCATGCCGATGACCGGCTTCACCGTCTTCATCGAGGCCCGGCGCCTGATCCCGCTCCCCATCTCCGTCGAGGAAGCCCTGCGCACGACGGTCTCCGCCGGTGTGCTCATCCCCACCAGCGAGCTGATCGAGACGGCCGAGGGCCGCCTGGCCGCGGCCCGACGCGGGGGCGGAGACGCTGAGCAGGCCGACGTTCCCGAGAGCGCATGAGCTTCGCAGACCGCCTGGACACCGCCGTCGCCCACGCAGACAGCCCCTGCGTGCTCGGCCTCGACGCCCATCTCGACCTGCTGCCCGAGGAGTTCGCCGTCGCCCGCGACCCCAAGGCCGCCCGCTGCGAGCGGGCAGCCGCGGTGGCCGACTTCCTCTGCCGGCTCATCGACATCGCCGCCGAGAGGGTGGCCCTGGTCAAACCCCAGTCCGCGTTCTTCGAGCTGTTCGGAGCCGACGGCGCCGTGGCCTGGGAGCGCGTCGTGGCCCACGCCCACGATGCCGGCCTGCTGGTGATCGGCGACGTCAAGCGCGGGGACATCGCCTCCACGGCCACGGCCTACGCCAAGGCCTTCCTCGAGGGACCCGGCGGCGGACCCGACCACCGCCTGTGCGACGCGGTGACCGTGAACGCATTCCTGGGCAACGACTCGATCGAGCCCTTCCTGGAGGTCTGCCGGCGCACGGGGAGCGGGATCTTCGTGCTCGTGCGCACCTCCAACCCCGGCAGCGCGGACTTCCAGACCCACGGCGAGCCGACCCTCTCCCACCGGCTGGCGCGGGCCACCCACCGCTGGGGCTGGGACCTGCGCGGCGAGTGCGGGCTCTCCTCGGTCGGGGCCGTCGTCGGGGCCACCCACCCCGCCCTCCTGGCGCAGATGCGCGAGCTGATGCCGCACACCCCCTTCCTGCTGCCCGGCTTCGGCACCCAGGGAGGCGGCCCGGCCGACGTCCTGGGCGCCTTCACCGCCCGGGCGGGGGCGGCGCTCGTCTCCTCCTCGCGCGGCGTCGCCTACGCCTACCGCCAGAGCGAGTACGCCGGCCTCCATTGGGCGGACGCGGCCTCCGCCGCGCTCGACGCGATGGTCGGCGGGGTCCGCGACGCCCTGGCATCGCGCTGACCTCCGTGGGGGAGCGATTCGCCTTCCTGCCGGCGGACCTGTCGGGTGCGCTACCGCCCTTGGCGCGCGCGGCCCTGTCGGGGACGCGCGCCCTCCCCGGGGTCCGCCTGCCCCGCTCCGCGGCCGAGCTCGAGGGTCCGGCCCCCTCCTGGGACGAGCGGGCGCGCGGCGAGCTCTCCGGCGCGCTGTGCGACTCCCTCGCCCCCCTCGAGCCCCACGTCGCCGTCCTCGACGCCGCTCGCTCGCTGGCCCGCGCGGGGCGCGGGTGCGTGGTCACCGCCGCGGCGCCCGGCCTCCTCGGCGGGCCGCTGGCCTCGCTGTGGCGCGCCCTCGCCTGCGTGCGCCTCGCCAAGACCGCCGCCGAGCACCTCGGCGTCGAGGTCGTGCCGGTCCTGTTCAACCGCGCCGACGAGCGCACGCTGGCGCCGGCCCACCTCCTCAACCCCCGCTTCGACCTGCAGCGCGTCGGCCTCTCCTCGATGGGCGCGACCGCGCGCCCGCTGGGGGCCGTCGTCCTCGACGAGCGGCGCCATCGTCTGGGAGCCCTGCGCGCCGCCCTCGCCCAGCTCCACGGGGGCGCGCCCCACCTCGCCGACGCCCTCGACCTCCTCGCGCCGCGTCCCGGCGAGAGCCCCGCCCGCGCCTTCACGCGCGCCCTCCTCGCCCTCGCCGGCCCCCTCGGCCTGGTCGTGGTCGAGCCGGAGTGGATCCGGCCGCAGCTGTGCGCCGCCCTGGTGCGGGTCCTCGGCTCCGCGCCCCCCGGCGGCCTGGCCGCGGGGGCTCGCGCGGTCGCAGAACTCGACCCCTCCCTTGCGGTCGACGACCTC
The DNA here is from genome assembly GCA_030746555.1 of Planctomycetota bacterium. GTDB lineage: Bacteria > Planctomycetota > UBA1135 > UBA1135. Next base: position 57,917 of record JASLMK010000066.1, read on the forward strand.
CCCGTCCTCGCGCACTTGGGACCCCAGGGCGGTCGGGACCTGTACGCCGGCGGCGAGGGCTTCCGCTTCGCGGGCGAGCCCGGCTCGCGCAACGCCGCCGAGCTGGCCGCGGCCCTAGTCGGGGACCCCGGCGACTGGTCCGCGGGGCCGCGCACGGAGCATCTCGCCTTGGACCTCGCCCTGCCTTCGGTGTGCGAGCTGGGTGGACCGCGGGAGCTGGCGGCGCGCGCGGCGGCTGCCCCCCTGCGGGAGGCGGCCGGCCTCGCCCCGGGGTCGTTCGTCCTGCGCGGGGGGGTGAGCGTGGTCGACACGGCCTGCGCGCGCTCCCTGGCCGCCTGCTCCCTCCAGGTCGAGGACGTGCTCGCCGGCCAGGCGCGCGGCGGCGAACCTGCCGACCCACCCCCCGTGGCCCTGGAGCGCCTGCGCGGGATCGCCGAGGAGGCGGGCTCCTCCCTGCGCGCCCTGCGCCCCGACCTCGCCCGGATCGACCGCGGCCTCGCCGCCCGCCTGCGCCGCGCCGCCGCGCAGGTCGAGGGCCTCGTCGGCGGGATCGCCGAGCGCGCCGAACGAGTCCACCGCAATCGGGGCGGGAGCCGGGGTCGCCACCTTCGCCGCGTGGAGGGGACCCTGCGCCCCGGTGGCGGGCTCCAAGAGGAGCGGCTCGGCCCGTTCTCCCTGGTGGCGCGCCACGGCCGCGGGTGCCTGGAGCCCGTCGCCGATGCCCTCGACTCCTTCGGCGCCGAGCACCTCGTCGTGCACCTCGGCGCGGTGCGGGAGCGGGAGTAGGCCGATTGCTCACCCGCGGGGGAACACTCCGGCGAGAGTTGGGCTAGCCTAGGACGCCCGGCGCGGATCGGGGCAGGCATGCGGCGCATCGCGGTCATCAATCAGAAGGGAGGCGTGGGCAAGACCACGACCTGCGTCAACCTGGGCGCCGCGCTCGCCGAGGCCGGGCGGCGCGTGTGCCTGGTGGACATGGACCCCCAGGCCAACCTGAGCCTGCACCTGGGCCTGGAGATCGACGGCGGCGAGCCCTCGATCTACAGCGTCTTGCTCGGCCAGGCGAGCTTCGCCGAGGCCGTGCGCCCCACGGCGACATCGGGCCTGCTCGTGGTCCCCAGCAACATCGACCTCTCCGCCGCCGAGCTCGAGCTCGCCAGCGCCATCGGCCGCGAGAGCCTGGTGCGCGACGCGGTCTGCGCCTGGGAGGACGAGCGCCGCGCCGAGGGGGCGGGCGAGCTGGCCGACTACCTGATCTTCGACTGCCCGCCGAGCCTGGGCCTGCTCTCGGTCAACGCCCTGGCTGCGGCGCACGAGGTGTTGATCACGGTCCAGACCGAGTACCTGGCCCTGATGGGCATGAGCAAGCTGCTGGAGGTCGTGCAGCTCATCCGCCGCCGGCTGAACCCCGACCTCTCGGTGACCGGGATCGTCGCCTGCCTCTACGACGGCCGCCTGCGCCTGGCGCGCGAGGTGCTCGGCGAGGTGCGGCGCCACTTCCCGGGCCAGGTCTTCGCCCGGAGCGTGCGCAGCAACGTCAAGCTCGCAGAGGCTCCCAGCCACGGATTGACGATCTTCGAGTACGCCAAGGGATCGAATGGGGCCCGCGACTACCGTGCCCTCGCCGCGGAGCTCATCGCCCAGGAGGCTGGAGAGCCCCAAGCCGCCGCAGGGCGCGAGGCGGCCGAGCCCCTGGCGGAGAAGGTCCTCGACCCCGTGCCGCCGCCGGGATCACCGTCGCTGCGCGCTTCGGGGAAGGAGAACGCCCTCGACGTCGAGCTGCGCGCCCTGACCGGCGGGCGGCCCGCGGGCGGGGGCGCCGCGCCCCAGGCCTAGGCCGACCGTCGCCATGGGGCCGGTCTACCTCGACCACAACGCGACCACGCCCATGCGGCGTGAGGTGCGCGAGCTCCTCGCCGCCGAGCTCGACGCCCTGGGCGGCAACCCCTCCAGCGTCCACGCCGCCGGTCGCAGGGCGCGAGCGGTGGTGGACGGCGCCCGCGAGCGAGTCGCCGCCGCCCTGGGCGTGGGGGAGGAGGAGTGCGTGTTCACCTCGGGAGGCACCGAGGCCAACAACCTCGCTCTGTTCGGCGCCCTCAGGCTCCAGGCGCCCCCCGCCTTGTTGGTCGCCGGCGCCACCGAGCACTCCTCGGTCCTCGAACCGGCGCGGCGGCTGGAGCTCGAGGGCTTCGCGCTGCGCCTGGTCGCCCCCGACAGCCTGGGGCGCATCGAGGCGCCGGCCCTCCTAGCGGCGGCCGCCGAACCCACCTGCCGCCTGGTCTCGGTCATGGCCGCCAACAACGAAGTCGGCAGCGCCGCCCCCGTGGCCGAGCTGGGCGCCGGCCTGCGCGCGCTCCCAGGCGACCGCCGCCCCCTGCTCCACACCGATGCGACCCAGGCCCTCGGACGCCTGCCGGTGGATCTGGCCTCCTGGGGCGTGGACCTGGCGTCCTTCTCCGCCCACAAGATCGGCGGCCCCCTGGGCGTGGGCCTGCTCGTCCGGCGCCGTGGAACGCCGCTGGCGCCCATGATCATGGGCGGAGCCCAGGAGGGGGGGCTGCGCGCGGGGACCGAGAACGCCCCGGCCCTGGCCGCCGCGGCCCTGGCGGTCGAGCTCGCCGTGAGGGAGCAGCCGGCCTTCCGCACCCGGGTGGGGGCGGTGGCGGCAAAGCTGTGGGCGCTCCTGGCCGAGGCGATTCCCGGCACGCGCCTGCTGGGCCCGCCGATCGACGCTCCCGACCGCTTGCCCAACACCCTGGCCGTGCTCCTGCCCGATGCGCGCCCCCGGATGCTCGTGGCGCGCCTCGACCTCGAGGGCGTCGCCGCCAGCGCGGGCTCGGCTTGCGCGAGCGGCTCCATCGAACCCTCGCACGTCCTGCTCGCCATGGGCTGCTCCCCCGAGCAGGCGCGGGGCGCCCTGCGCCTCTCCCTGGGGCGCGAGACTTCTCCACAAGACGCGCGCCATGCGGTGGAGACACTGCGGAGAACGTGGCGCGGGCTCGCCGCCGCCCGCGACGACCGAGAGAACTGAACGTGCCGCCAAGACTTTGGCGCTCGCGGCGTTGACCTCCCGCCGCGCCGGCCCTCTAATGCCTGCGCGCCGATCGCCGTGCCGCGCACCCCCCAGCGGCCCCGCCCGCGGCGCCCCGCCAACACCTCCGCTCGCGGTTCCTTGTTCTTCTTCGGGGCCTCTCGCCGAGAGCCCCAGTCCGGTGACGTCCGCGCGGGCATGGTGCCCCCGGCGTCGACACAGCGTCCCGCAACCGCCGCGACACGTCCGACGCGCCCCATGCCGCGTCGTCGTCGCGACCGACCCACCAACGAGAACAGAAGGAGCACGAGAGGTGCCGAACACGGGGGAGACCGCACAGCACAGGAGCGCGGGCGAGTCGCGTTGGGCGGAAGCGCCGGCGGACGCGCGCCTCGGAGAGTCGCCCCCGGCCGGTGACGACGCGCAGCAGGCCTGGCGGGCGATCCTGACCGCCCTGCGCACCACGGTGCAGCGCGAGCAGTTCGAGACCTGGTTTCGGCGCTCGGCCCTGGTCCGCTGCGACGACGAGGAGCTCGTCATCGCCGTCCAGAACAGCTTCTCGCGCGACTGGATGCGCAGCTACTACCAGGCCCCCATCGAGGGCGCTGCCCGCTCGGTCCTCGGCGGGCCCCGGCGGGTGACCATCGAGGTCGATCCCGAGCGCGTCCTGGCTGCCGCCGCCGCCGAGGAGGCTGACACGGGGAGAGCCGCCGAGGGGGACGCGGTCGAGGAGGCGGGGGCCACCCGTGCGGCCGACGCTCCCGCGGGCCCTCGGCGCCTGGGAACCCTGGGCGCCGACCGCTTGGTGCAGGGCAGCGACATCGGCCTCAACCCCAAGTACACCTTCGACAACTTCGTCGTCGGCCCCTGCAACCGCTTCGCCCACGCCGCCGCCATGGGCACGGCCGAGTCGCCGGGCAAGGCCTACAACCCGCTCTTCCTGCACGGAAACGTCGGCCTAGGCAAGACCCACCTGTTGCAGTCGACCTGCCACGCGATGCTGGGAACCTGGGAGGACTTCCAAATCCTCTTCTTGAGCTGCGAGACCTTCGTCAACCACTTCATCGGGGCCCTGGAGAACGGCGACATCCAGAAGTTCCGCAACAAGTACCGCAACGTGGACGTCCTGGTGGTCGACGACATCCACCTGTTGGCGAACAAGGAGCGCACCCAAGAGGAGTTCTTCCACACCTTCAACACGCTCTACAACGCCGGGAAGCAGATCATCCTCTCCTCGGATAGCCCGCCCAAGGACATCCCGACCCTGCAGGAGCGGCTGGTCTCCCGGTTCAAGTGGGGCCTGGTGACCGAGATGGTCGCCCCCTGCTACGAGACGCGGATGGCGATCCTCAAGCGCAAGAGCCGTGAGCGCGGGCAGGAGTTGCCCGACGACGTGGCGCGCTTGCTCGCCGAGCGCATCGACACGAACATCCGCGAGCTCGAGGGGGCGACGACCAAGCTGCTCGGCTACGCCAGCCTGAGTGGCGAGCCGGTCACGCCCCAGCTCGCGCGGGAGGCCCTCGACGACATCTTCACGGTCCGCCGCGGGGAGCCCACGATGGAGGAGATCCTCACGGTCGTCACGGCCCACTACGGTGTCAAGGTCACCGATCTGCAGTCCCGCAAGCGGACGAATGCGGTGGCCTATCCGCGCCAGATCGCCATGTACCTCGCGCGCAGCATCACCCGCCACTCCCTCGAGGAAATCGGGGGCTACTTCGGCGGCCGCGACCACTCGACCGTCCTCTACGCCATCGACAAGATCAAGCGGCTGTGCGCCGAGGACGAACAGTGCCGCGAGCAGGTCGGCGCCCTGCTCGACGACCTGCGCGCCCCCTCCCGTTGAGGCTCGCCCCCGCGCTCCCCCCTCCCCGGCCCCGGCCTCGGCGCGGGCCCGGCAAGGTCTGCGCTGTGGCTGATTTGGCGGGCTTTTCGCCCCGCCCCATCCCGCCCGCGCCCGTGTACATCCGCGCCGGGGTTTCTTACCCTCTAGGGGGCCGAAATCGGCGCTTCCCGTCCCGCGCGGGAGCGCCGTGCGCCCCTCTCACCTGCGCCGCCCCGGCGCTGCGACACACCGGATCGGACGTGGATCACCTCCCAAAAACCTTGGCACACCGTGAGCATCCGTTGTGGATATCCCGTGCGCCCTCGACGCCCGCTCGCCACGCGCCGGCACCCCGCTCCCGCTCCTTGTGCACAGCTGTGGACCCACGCCCCCTCGCTGACGGTCCTTCCACCGCCGCCCTCTGTCTCCCAACGCCGCACCGACCACTCCAAGCCCAGTCCTCTCAAGACCTTGCCCCCTTCCTCCGGAGCTCTCTCCACGATGCGTCGCCCTCCCTATGAAGGTGATGAGCTTCTTCTAGGGAGGATGGGGAAGGAAGCCAACCCTGTTCGACTCGTGGAGATCCGCCCATGAACGTCCTGTGTGATCGCGAGAAGCTGCGCGAAGGCCTGACGATCGCCAACCTCGTCGTCCCTCCCCGCAGCCCCAAGCCAATCCTCGAGAACATCTGCCTCGTCGCCACCGACGACGCCCTGGAGCTCGTCGGCACCGACCTCGAAGTGGCGATCCGCTACCGGATCGAAGACGTCAAGGTCACCGAGACCGGCTCGACGGTGATCCCCGCCCGGGTCGCCGTGGATTTCATCAAGGACCTCACCGGGGAGACCGTCGAACTCAAGACCAAGGGCCGCACCTGCCACATCGGCGCCGGAGCGGACACCTGTGAGCTCGTCACCGCCGAGGCGGACGAGTTCCCCGTCGTCCAGCGCTTCGACGGGGAGCGCACCTTCTCCATCCAGGCCGGCACCTTCAGCCGGCTGGTCAACCAGACCGCGTTCGCCGCAGCCCGGGATGCTGGGCGCTATGCGATGCACGGGGTCCTCGTCGAGTTCGGGGAGGGCAAGCTGAACCTGATCGCCACCGACGGCCGGCGGCTGGCCGTCTCGGGGGCGCCGATAGACATCGGTGACCAGCAGCGCCCCTCGGCCATCGTGCCGACCAAGGGCATGAACCTGTTCTGCCGGGTCCTCAACGACCCCCTGGAGCAAGTCCGCTTCCAGTTCGACGAGAACCAGATCGGCATGTCGACGGCCAACGCGGAGATCTTCGCACGCCTGATCGACGGGGAGTTCCCCAAGTACAGCGCCGTGATCCCCACCAAAACCAAGCACTGCATGGAGGCCGACGCCGAGGTCCTCGGCCGTAAGCTGCGGCTGGTTGCCAACGTCACCGGGGCCGAAGCGCGTGCGGTGAAGCTGGAGCTCAAGAAGAACGAGTTGGAGGTCTCTGGGCAGTTCGCCGGCCGCGGGGAGGCCCACGCCCACATGGAGGTGGCCTACAAGGGCGACGCCGCCGAGATAGCGTTCAACCCCGACTACGTCGTGGCGGGGGTCAAGAACTGCGAGAAGGACGTCGTCCAGCTGGAGTTCGAGGACAAGACCAGCCCGGGGAAGTTCACGCTCGGCGAGGACTACATCTACATCGTGATGCCTATCACGGTGGATGCGTGATCCGTGGCGACGACGAAGAATCCGCGCCGGGGGCCGATTGCCCTCGGCGACGCGGTGAGCGCGTACCTCACCGAGAGCGGCCTCGCCCGGCGGCTCAAGGATGCCGCGGTGTTGGAGGCCTGGCGGAGCGTGCTCGGCGAGGAGTTAGGCGAGCGCGCCCGCGCCGTCGGCTTCTCGCGCGGCGAGCTGTGCGTCGAGGTGGAGTCGGCCGCGCACCTGCACGAGTTGCGGAACTACACTGGGGAGAAGTTTAGGGAGGAGGCGAACCGCCTCCTCGGCGAGGCGCGCATCCTGCGCCTGGCGTTGAAACTGAAGCGATGAGCATGACCGAAGAGCAGCCGGGTTCGGGCGGCTACGATGCCGAGTCCATCACGGTCCTCGAGGGCCTCGAACCGGTGCGCGTGCGGCCGGCGATGTACATCGGCGACACCGCCGTCCGGGGCCTCCACCACCTGATCTGGGAGGTCGTCGACAACGCGATCGACGAGGCCCTGGCGGGGCATGCGAGCCAATGCACCGTGGAGTTGAACGCCGACGGGTCGGTCACCGTCGGCGACGACGGGCGCGGCATCCCGATCGAGATCAAAGAGGAGTTGGGCAAACCCGCCCTGGAGGTGGTGCTGACCACGCTCCATGCGGGCGGGAAGTTCGGCGATGGGGTCTACAAGGTCTCAGGCGGCCTGCACGGGGTCGGTGTCTCCTGCGTGAACGCCCTCTCGGAATGGCTGGAAGTCGATGTCCACCGCCACGGCAAGGTGCACCACATGCGCTTCGAGCGGGGTGTGAGCGTCGGCGCCCTGGAGGTGACCGGCGACACCGACCGCACCGGAACCGTCGTGTGCTTCAAGCCCGATGGGGAGGTCTTCTCGACGGTCGAGTTCGAGTACGAGATCGTGTCCAAGCGCCTGCGCGAACTCGCCTACCTGATGGGGACGCGCGGGGCGGTCATCGACCTCGAGGACCACCGCACCGGGACCAAGGAGCACCTGGAGTTCCCCGAGGGCCTGTTGACCTTCGTGGAGGACGTCAACCGGACCAAGACGGCCCTGCACGCCGACATCGTCCACTTCGTGAAGGCCGTCCCCTCGCCTGAGACCGACGGCGAGCTGATTGAGGTCGAGCTCGCCCTGCAGTACACCGACGCCTACCAAGAGACGATCTTCACCTTCGCCAACAACATCAACACCCACGGCGGCGGGACCCACCTCGCGGGCCTCAAGGCGGGCCTGACGCGCACGCTCAACAACTACGCCAAGCAAGAGAAGCTCGCCAAGAGCGGCGACAAGCTGCCCTCGGGTGACGACTTTCGCGAGGGACTGACCGCGATCCTGTCCATCAAGGTCCCCGAGCCGCAGTTCGAGGGACAGACCAAGGACAAGCTCGGCAATCGGGAGGTCCAGGGTCTGGTGGAGTCGGTCGTGGGCGAGCAGTTCGGCGCCTACCTCGAGGACCACCCCGCCGAGGCGAAGACGATCGTCGGCAAGGCTCTGCGAGCGATGCAGGCGCGGGAGGCGGCCCGCAAGGCGCGGGAGTTGGTGCGCCGCAAGTCTGCGCTGGCCAGCGGCAACCTGCCGGGCAAGCTCGCCGATTGCCAGAGCTCCGATCTAGGCGAGTCGGAGATCTTCCTGGTCGAGGGCGATTCGGCGGGCGGCTCGGCGAAGATGGGCCGCGACCGCACCTTCCAAGCGATCCTGCCCCTCAAGGGGAAGATCCTCAACGTCGAGCGCGCGCGCCTCGACAAGATGCTCAATCACTCCGAGATCCAGCTCATCATCTCCGCCTTGGGCTGCGGGATCGCCGAGGAGTTCGACCTGGAGAAGATCCGCTACGGCAAGATCATCATCATGACCGACGCGGACGTGGACGGATCCCACATCCGCACCCTGCTCCTGACGTTCTTCTTCCGGCACATGCCCGAGCTGATCGAGCAGGGCCGCCTGTTCATCGCCCAGCCGCCGCTGTTCAAGGTCAAGACCAAGCGCCGGGAGGTCTACCTGGCCTCGGAGGCCGACCTTGCGCGCCACCTGATCGAGGTCGGCGCGGGAAGCCTGTCGATCTTCGACGTCGGCGCCGACCGAGCGTGGAAGGAGGCGCCCCTGCGCGAACTCTGCGAGGACCTGCGCCAGGTGGAGGCCCTGCTCGGCCGCGTTGCGCCGGCCTGGGCTCAGCTGCCGATGGCGGAGCTGCTCGCCGCCTGGGACGGCGAGGCCCTGCCGACCCATTGGGCGCGCTTCGACGGGCTCGACCACTTCTTCAGCGAACTCCGCGAGCAGCAGGCCTTCATCGACCTGCGCACGAGGACCGCCCAAGGCGAGCTCGCCGTCTACGACGGCCCGGATTCGGGCGTCTCGCGCGAGAGCGCCGACCTGGTGACCTGCCACATCGCCTACCACGAGGAGTTGGTGGGCCTGATGGCGCGCGTGGAGGCCCGCGGGCTTTCGATCCGCGGCGGCGGCAGCTTCGAGGTGCGCAACGAGAAGGGAGCGCGGACCGTCACGGGCCTCGCGGAGCTGGCCGGGGCCATCCGCCAGGAATCCCAAGGCGGCAGCGAGGTCCAGCGCTACAAGGGCCTGGGCGAGATGGACGCCGAGCAGCTGTGGGAGTCGACCATGGACCCCTCGAGGCGCACCCTCTACCAGGTCGAGCTCGAGGATGCCGTGGCCGCCGACCACATCTTCACCGTGCTGATGAGCGACGGCGTGGAACAGCGCCGCGAGTACATCGAGCAGCACGCCCTCGAGGCCACGAACCTGGACGTCTAGGGCCGCAAGGGGCCGCAAGGGCCGTCGAGCGGGGGAAACCCTCGCCGAGCTTCAGGGGCCGGGCCGCGACGCCCGATAGGAGGATCCCGGCGGATCCCCGCCCCGTCCCGCACCCGGCGACCCCACAGGCGTGAAGCACAACCAGAGGCTTGGCTACCAGCGTCTCGCCGAGGCCCTCGTCGAGCGGGGCCTGGTGGAGACCCAGACCGCGCGGGAGGCCCTGCAGGCTGGGGCGCGCGACGGCGTGCCCTTCCCCGAGGTGCTACTGGGCGCCAACGAGTTGGCGGATTGGGAGCTCTCGCGAACGGTCTGCGAGGCGTTCCACCTGCCGTTCCTCTCGGTCGAGCAGATCGAGCCCGACTCCGAGGCCGCCGAGGGGATCGATCCCGAGTTCCTTGCCGAGCACGGACTGATCGTCCTGGGCCGCCACGGGCGGGCGCTCACCGTCAGCATGCCCGCACTGGTGCCCGCCGAGGTCCTCGCCGCCCTGGCGGACCGCAGCGGCTGTGCGGTCCTGCCGGTGGTGGGGACCGTGCGCAGCAACCGGCGCTGGATCGAGGAGCGCCGTGCGCGTGGCGCGTGCGACGCGGCGCCGGCCTTGACCTTGGAGGCGGGCACGGAGGAGGAGACCGACTGGTCGGAGCTCTTCGACGCCGCCGACGCCGCGGTGTTGCACGACATCGAGGCCCCCGACCTGACCGAGGACTCGCTCTTCCTAGCGGGAGGGGACTCGCCAGGCGTCGCCGAGACGCCGGACGAGGATCCGGTCCGCTAGGCGGGGCGCGAACGAGGACAGCGCGCCCAAGACCCGCCACGAGCGCCTCAGGCTGAGCTCGGGGACCGGGCGGCGGTCGAGGTCGAGCACGGCGCGCGCCACCCGGGCGGGGTCGTCCGCCCCTCGGAGGTCGGGCGGCGCGAGGTTGGCGGGGTTGTGCTGGGACTCGAAGATCGCCGTGGCCGTCAGGGCCGGAGCCAGGGTGCAGACCGCGATGCCCTCCCCGGCCCACTCGATGCGCAGGCCCTCCCCGATCGAGTGCACCGCGGCCTTGCTCGCCGCGTAGGCGATCTGGCCGGGGATCCCCCGGCGCCCGACGATCGAGGAGAGGTTGACCACGACCGGGCTCTCGCCGCGCCGCAGGAGCCCAAGCGCGTCCCGACAGAGCAGGAGGAGACCCTCGACGTTGGTCGCGAGGAGCTCGCGTAGGGGCTCGGGCTCGAGCTCCTCGACCCGGGCGCGGCAGCCGATGCCCGCGCAGTTCACCAGCAGATCGAGGCCGCCGTGGGCTGCTTCGACCGTCTCGAGGGCGGCCGCGACCTCTGAACGACTGCGCACGTCGGCCGCCAGGCACAGATGCTGCGCCGGGTCGCCGGCGGGCAACTCCGCGCGCACGCCCTCCAGGGCGTCGGCGCGGCGCGCCAACAGGACCACCGAGTAGCCCTCGGCGGCCAACAACCGCGCGGTGGCCGCGCCGATGCCCGAGGAGGCCCCGGTCACCAGGGCCCGACGACCGGCGCCCCTCATCGACCGGTGGTCTTGTGGAGCACCCGCACTCGGTCGATCCAGCGGTTTCGCTCGCGCACGATCTCGCGCACCTGTCGGTCGCGGTCGCCGTAGGACGCCAGCAGGCCCTCCTCCCAGGCCGCCGTCATCTCGAAGGCTCGGTCGTAGGTCTCCTTGGCCGCCTTCCCCTTGGCGGAGAAGCCCGCGTGGTCGTCCGCTTGCTTGGCCTGCTGGGCTTGGGCGAACAGCCCGTCCGCCTCGCGGGCGATCTCCTGCGCCTCCAGCCAGGGAGCGTGGGAGGCCGCGAGGTCGGAGGGGGCGCGGTCGTACAGGCGTGCGCCGCCGCCGCCCGGCGCGGGCGGGGCCTCTTCGGCCACCGAGGAGAAGGGCCGGTGGGCGGGCTCGGGCGGGGCGCCGTCGTCGGTCGCCGCCGAGTCGGGGAGCAGGCGCGCGAAGAGGATGGCGCCGAGGATCAGTACCCCCAAGCCGGCGATGGGGGCGATCGGGGGGCCGCCCGAGCGCGGCCGGCCGCGTCGGCCGGCCGGCCCGTGATCCTCGGCGCGGCCCTCTCGGGAGGTGCGAGTGCGGTAGGCCATGGAGACAGGATACGGCGCCGCCGGGGCGCTGTGGAGAACGCGGGAGGAGAGGGGCCGAGGGCGGGCCGTTCGGGCCCTGCCGGGGCCTGGAGGGCGGACAGGAGGAATGGGCGAGATCGTGGAGATCTTGTGGAAACGCCCGCCTCTAGCGCAGTGTTCGTGGGAGAGAGGGCCTGAATTCCACGCTGAGCGCGCCCTTTTGGCGTGATTCGTGGGCAGCTACTGGTAAGGTCTGCCGCCAACGGGGAGCGCCCCCGGGGACCGCGACCCATGAGCCCGCACTTCAACGGAGAGCACCCTGCAAGCCTCGATCCCGAGTACCGCATCCTGCTGCCCGCGGCCCTGCGCCGGGCGCGCGTGGAGAGCGAGGCGCCCGCACCCCTGATCGCCAACCTCGAGCCCGAGGGCTGTGTGTGCGTGCGCTCTCGCGAGGAGTGGGAGCGTCACCTCGAGCTCGTGCGCGGCCCCGGCCCGGCGGACGCGGGTGCGCGGCGGCTGTCGATGCTGATGGGGGCTACGGCGGTGGAGGTCCACTACGACCGCCAGCACCGCCTGCGCTTCCCCGAGCGCCTCCTGCGGCGGGCGGGGATCTCCCGTGGTGACGAGGACGAGCGCAGCGTCATGGTCGTCGGTCACTTCGAGGACCTGCGCTTTTGGGACCGGGAGCGCTGGGCGACCTTCTCGGCGGAGGCGGAGCGCTCCTACGGCGCCGACCTCGAGCGCGCCCTCGCGCCGGCGAGCGCCCCCTCCCAAGAGCCCGCGGACTGACTCGACCGCCCCAGCCCTGGGGGCCGGCTCAGCTGTTGCGGCACAGGCGGGCGGCGAAGCCGCCGTCGACCGGCCCGCCGGCGCTCAAGGGGCGCGGGTGGGTGGCGAGCTCCGCTTCGAGCTCCCAGTCGGGGTGGGACGCGCAGAAGGCGCGCACCCGCTGTTCGTTCTCCTCGGGCTCGATGCTACAGGTCGAGTAGACCATCCGCCCGCCGACTGCGGTGCGCTCGGCCGCCGCGGCGAGCAGGTCGGCTTGGAGGCGCGCCAGCTCGGCTCGCGCCGCGGGTCCGTGTCGCCAGCGCGCGTCAGGGCGCGCTCCCAAGACAGCGGAGTTGCTGCACGGGGCGTCGACCAGGACGCCGTCGTGGGGCTCGACGGGGCCAGGCGCGCCGCCTTCCAGGAGGAGCCACTCGACCCGCTCGCCGACGCCGAGGCGCTCGACGCTCTCGCGGCCCCGCTCGATCTTGGCCGCCGACACATCGCAGGCCGTGACGCGCGCCCCCGCCGCGGCCAGGACGGCCGTCTTGCCCCCCGGCGCGGCGCAGAGGTCGAGCCAGGCCTCTCCCTCGCGGGCCTGGCACAGCTCGGCGGCGCGCAAGGCGGCCTCCCCCTGGACGGTGAGCTCTCCGCGACGGAAGGCCTCGGAGGCGAGGACCGCGCCCGTGGCCCTGGCGGGCAGCACGAACACGGCCGGGTGAGCGCCGGCGACCGCCCCGTCGAGCTCGGCGGGAAGCGGCGCGAGGTCGGGGCGTGTGCGCCGCACCGAGAGCGGCGGCTCTTCGAGGAACGAGCGCGCGAGCTCCCGCGCCCCTTCCTCGCCGAAGCGCCGCGTCCAGGGCTTCATGAAGGCCGCGGGCATCGAGAGCGCATCCTGAGCCCACAGGAGCGGGTGGCGCAGGGGATCGCGGAACACGGGAGCCGCCAAGGAGAGGTCGCGGCCGACGAGGTCCCTGCGCGGGTCACCCGAGCGCCCCTCCGAGCGCAGCTTCACCGCCGCGCGTAGGATCGCGTTGGCCGTGCGGGACTTGGCGGGACCGAGGGTGTCGTGGACGGCGCCGACCGTTTCCGACACCGCGGCGTGGTCGGGGACCTGGTCGGCGAACAAGAGCTGCACCAGGCCCAAGCGCAGGTGCGCGGCGAGGTCGGCGTGGATGCGGCCGTGGGCGAGGTGGCTCACCACCGCGACCAGGGTGCCGCGCCGGCGAACCTCGCAGCCCACCAGGTGGCGCAGGAGGCCGCGGTCGCGTTCGGAGAGCTCGTGGCGGGCGGCGAGCGCGGAGACCCCACGGGTGGGGATGGCCTGCCCCGAGCGCAGGATCTCCCAGGCCAGGCGGCGGATCACTCCGCACCCCCCAAGGCGGCGTCACCGGCCAGCCGCGCCCCGCGCAGCCAGTCCGCCGCGGCCATCGTGCGCTTGCCCGCCGGGGTCACCTCCGAGACCTCCAGGGCCCCTTCGCCGGCCCGCACCACCAGGGACTCGCCGGCGCGCAAGACGCTTCCTCGGCACGCGAGACGCTCGGGGTCGGTGAGCCGCACCTCGTCCAGCGCCCGCGCCCGCGCGATCCCCAGGGCGCGACCGTCGGGGAGGGAGGTGCGTGCCCCGGGCCAGGGGGTCACCGCGCGCACGTGGCGGTCGATCTCGACGGCGGAGAGGCTCCAGTCGATCAGGCCGTCGGCCTTGGCGAGCTTGGGCGCGTAGGTCGCCAGCGCCTCGTCCTGGGGCGTGAACGAGGCCCGCCCGTCCTCGATCAGCTCGAGGGCGTCGAGCGCGACCTCCGCGCCGAGCAGTGCCAGGCGACCGAGCAGCTCGCCGGCGGTCTCGGCGGCGCCGATGGGCGTGGAGCGCGCGAGGACCACGTCCCCCTCGTCGAGGGCGAGCACCATGCGCTGCAGGCAGACGCCGGTCGTCTCGTCGCCGGCCCGGATGGCCGCCTGCACAGGCGAGGCCCCGCGGTGGCGCGGCAGGAGCGAGGCGTGGACGTTGTAGGCGCCCCGGGGCGGGAGAGCGAGCAGCTGCTCCGGCAGGATGCGGCCGAAGCTCGCCACCAGGAGGGCCTCGGGGCCGAGGGCGGCCAGCTCGGAGAGGAACCCCGCGTCGTCGGCGCGCCGCGGCTGGAGCACGCGGGCCCCCGCAGCGCGGGCGAGATCGACCAGGGGCGAGGCGACGATCGTCCGGCCGCGCCCCTGCGGCCGGTCCGGCCCGGTCACCAGGGCGCACACCTCCTGACCGCCGGCCAGGCAGCGCTCGAGGATCGGCGTGGCGAAAGGGGCCGAACCGAAGAAGGCCAGCCGCACGGAGCTCCTCCTAGAGGTGCTCTTCCACCTGCGCCTTGAAGCGCTCGTAGGGCATGCTGCCCAGGAACTGGTGGGCCACTTCGCCGTCCTTGACCAACAGGAACGCGGGGATCGACTGGATGGCGTAGCGGGCGGGGACCTCGATGTTCTCCTGCGTGTTCAGCTTGAGGACCTTCAAGCGATCGCCGAACTCCTCGGCGAGCTTGTCGACATAGGGGCCCATCGCCTTGCAGGGACCGCACCAATCTGCCCAGAAGTCGATCAGGACGGGGGTCTCGCTCTGCAGCACCGCGGTCTCCCACATGCTGTCGGTCACATCCAACGCGTTGCTCATCAGCGGTGCTCCAAGTGGTCGTCTCCGGGAAACCGGGGTTCGGCGGCGAAGGAGGAGAGTATGGATCCGGGGGACCGGGCTTGCCAATGCGGCCGGCGGATTACCGCCGCGGATCTCCGCTCACTGCTCGCTCTCGTCATCAGGGGCTTCCTCCCCGGGGCTCCCCCCGGGCGGGCCTTCGTCCTCGAAGCGCGCGGCGTCGAGCAGGTGGTCGAGGTCCTCGTCGATGTCGGCGATGAACTCGAGCCGAATCTGCTCGCCCCGCCCGGCCTGAGAGGCGGAGACCACCCCCAGCTTGATCAGCTCCAAGATGGCGCAGAACGAGCCGACCAGGGTCTCCCGCGTGGGCTTGGCGTCCACCGCCAAGAGCAGGCCCCGCAGGTCGCAGGCCCCCGCCGAGCGCGCCTCCAGCGCCAGGCGCTCCACGTAGTAGCGCAGGGGGCGGGCCTCCCCGGCGACGTGGTGTGGGCGGTCCGCGAGGGTCTCTCGCATCAGGCGCGAGAAGGCCCCGAGCAGGTCCCAGCGGCTGATCGACCCCAGGTCGAGGGTCGGCTCCTCGGCGCCCGCGGCAAGCTCGTCGAATCCGCCGCGGCCATGGAGGCGCGCCCGCTCAGCCTCGCGCGCCGCGAGGGTGTCGGAGGTCTCCTTGAAGCGCCGGTACTCGAGCAGGCGCTGGATCAGCTCGTCGCGCGGGTCGAGCTCCTCGGCGAGGTCGATCTCCTCGCGTGGCAACAGGGAGCGCGACTTGATGGACATCAACGTCGAGGCCATCACCAGGAAGTCGCCGGCGAGCTCGATGTCGAGCTCCCGCAGCGCTTCGAGGTAGGCGAGGTAGGCGCTGATGACCTTGGAGAGCTCGATCTCGTGGATCTCCACTTCCTGCTCCCGCACCAGGTGCAGCAGGAGGTCCATCGGGCCCTGGAAGACCCGCTCGAGGGTGACGGTGAACTCCGAGGTCGTCACCACGCGCCCCCTCCGGCCACCCAGTTCACCAGGCGCGCCAGGGGAACGAACGCTGTCAGGATGATCGGCCGCAGGGCGCCGCTGAACAGGATCAGGAAGACGAACAGCATCGCGAAGCGGTCGAGGCGCATGTAGGTCTCGCGCATCGGGCTCGGCAGGAAGAAGGCCAGGACGCGCGAGCCGTCCAGAGGCGGCACGGGCAGCATGTTGAAGATCGCCAGGACGATGTTGATCTGTGTGGCGTAGGTCAGCACCAAGGTGGCGATCTGCGCCGGCCGGTGCGCGTAGACCACATAGCCCAAGGCCGTGTCCCCGGGCCGGCCCATCCCCCCCTGGGCGAGCAGGAGCTTGGTGATCGCCATCAGCACGATCGCGATCAGCACGTTCATCAGCGGCCCCGCGATGGCGACCAGCATCATGTCGCGCGACGGCCGCCTGAGGCGGTGGTAGTTGACCGGAACCGGGCGTGCTCCCCCGAAGATGATCCCGCCGGCCATGTACAGCACGCACGGGACCAGGATCGTCCAGATCGGGTCGATGTGCGGGCGCGGGTCGGGAGTCATGCGCCCCATCTCGCGCGCCGTGGGATCGCCGCACAGGTTGGCCACGAATGCGTGGGCGAACTCGTGCAGGCCCAGGGAGAGGATCACGAGCGCGATCACCAGGCCGCCCACGAGCAGCTCGGTCTGGTTGGGCGCGAGGGCGAGAGGCAGCGTGAGGATGACGGGCTCCGTGGGGTGGGGTAGGCGGGCGAAACAGGCCTTATATCAGGCCTCCAGAGCGCAGCCAACCGTCGGTGGGCGGTGTGCTTGCCCGCCGCGACGACCGCGCCTAGAATCCCCCGCCCCCGACGGCAGGAGAGGGGGGGAGGTGTGCAGAGCATTGGAAGGTAGCTCCCCGAGCCCGCGCGAGCGCCGCGACCGCGCCGCGGAGGTGATCCGCAGCGAGGCCCGCGCGATCGCCGAGTTGGAGGGCCTGCTCGACGAGAGCTTCTCTCGTGCCGTCGACATGACCCTGGCTTGCGAGGGACTCCTGGTCGTGACCGGGATGGGGAAGGCCGGGTTGGTCGGCCAGAAGATCTCGGCCACCCTGGCCAGCACCGGGACGCCGTCCCTGTTCTTGCACCCCGCCGAGGCACTGCACGGGGACCTCGGCCGCGTGCGCGAGCAGGACGTCCTCCTGGCTCTCTCCAACTCCGGCGAGACGGCGGAGGTCAACGCCACCCTGCCCACGGCCACGCGCATCGGCGCGGGCGTCGTCGCCATGACCGGTCGCCCCGACTCCGCCATGGCCAGGCTCGCCGACTGCGTGTTGGACATCGGCCGCGTCGAGGAGGCCTGCCCCCTACGGCTCGCGCCGACCGCGTCGACCTCGGCCATGCTGGCTCTGGGCGACGCCCTGGCGATGGTCGTGCTCGCCGAGCGCGGCTTCGACCGCGAGGACTACGCGCGCTTCCATCCCGCCGGCAACCTCGGGCGCCGCCTGATGCCGGTGGGCGAGGTCATGCGCAAGGACCAGGAGCTCCCGCTCGTGCCCAGCGGAGCCGCCGTCCGCGAGGTGCTGATCACCATGTCGAACACGCCGGGCCGACCCGGGGCGGCGCTGGTGGTCGATGAAGCCGGCTCCCTGGTGGGGATCTTCACCGACGGGAACCTGCGGCGCATGCTCGAGAGCGGCCGTGCCGGCCACCTCGACGTCGCGGTGGATGAGTTCATGGGCTGCGACCCCAAGACGATCGGCCCCCAGGAGCCTGTCGAGAGCGCCCAACGTCTGCTGCAGGCCCACCGCGTGGACCAGATCCCCGTCCTCGACGGGGCCGGCCGGCCGGTGGGGCTGCTCGACGTGCAGGATCTCTTGGACATCCGACCTTGAGCCCTCTCACGGCCCAGCTCGGAGACGAACAACGCGCGACGCTGGCTCGGGCGCGCCTGTTGGTGCTGGACGTGGACGGGACCCTGACCGACGGGAAGGTGGTCTACACCGCAGAGCACGAAGAGCAGCGCTTCTGCATCCGTGACGGCCAGGGCTTGGCCTGGCTACGCGCGGAAGGGTTGGTGTCGGCCTGGATCACCGGGCGGGGCTGCGAGGCCACGCGCCGCCGCGCGGCCGACTGCGGGGTCGAGCACCTGTTCACCCGTTGCGGGCCAAAGGGTCCGGTGCTCGAGCGCCTGCAGGCGGAGCTGGGCATCACGCCCGCCGAGACCGTGGCCATGGGCGACGACCTCCCCGACCTAGCCCTGGCCGAGCGGGCGGCGTTCTTCGCCGTGCCGGCCGACGCTCGCGAGGCGCTGCGCGAGCGCGCCGACCTCGTCTGCGCGGCGCGCGGCGGAGACGGAGCCGTGCGCGAGCTGGCAGAGCACATCCTGCGCGCGCGGGGACGCTGGGCGGCGATCCTCGAGGCGTCGCGGTGAGACGGCTGGCGCTGTTCGTGCTCGTCTTGGGCGGCGGGCTCGCGATCCTCTTTGGCGTCGCTCGCGAGCGCGACCGCCGGCGGGCGGAGGAGGTGCGGACCGAACGGCCCGCCCAGGTCCCCCCCGGAGACGAGGACGCCGTCCTGCGCCTCGACGCCCCCGAGGGCGAACCGCAGGCCCTCGGCGGCGCTCAGGTGCGCGGCTACCTCGAGTACACTGGCCACGACCTCGAGCTTCCCGGACGCCCGCGCAGCTTCCAGCTCTCGATCGAGGAGGTCGTGCCTTTGGCCGAGCGCGGCCTGCACGCCCTGCGCGGCCTGCGAGCGGAGCTCTTCGAGGCCGAGACGGGCGCGCTGCGCGCAGCGCTGAGCGCCCCCCGCGGGCGGGCCCGCGTGAGCCTGGTGGACAACGAGCCGCGCGTGGGACGCGACGAGCCGATCTCCATCGAGGAGGTCGAGCTGTCCCTCTTGGCCGGGACGCCGCTCGCGCCGCTGCACCTTCGCACGAGGCAGCTGGCCCTGCACCTTGAGGCGAGTCGCTTCACCGGCGAGGAGCGGGTGACCATCGAGGGCGAGGGTCTCACGGCGGAGGGCGTCGGCTTGGACGTGCGGTCGGCCGACGGCTTCGTGAGCCTCTTGCGGGAGGGTGCGGTCGAGTTCGAGGCCGCCGACGGGGATCGGTGGCGCCTCGCCGCCACCGGCGATGGCCCGCTTCGCATCGAGCGCACCCAAGACGAGGGCGGCCGAGGGGTGCGCGTGGACGTGAGCGGGGGTGCGCGGATGGAGTTCGAGGGCGACCAGGGCCTCTCGCTCGCGGCCGAGGTGATCGTCGTCGAAGGCGTCGAGCGCGACGGCGAGCAGGGCCGCCGCCTCGTGGTTCGCTCCGCGCAAGCTCTCACGGGCGTCGTCCTCGCCAGCGGGGCCGACGAGTTCACCGGTGAGACGGGGCTGTTCGAGTTCGACGCGCAGGGGGCGATCTCGCGGGCGAGCCTGCGAGGCGCGCCGCGAGCCGCCTTCTGGCTGGAGGGCGGGGCGGAGGAGCCCTCCCGGCGGGTGGACCTCGCGGGCGAGGGCCCGCTGGTCGTGCGCTTCTACCCCGCCCTCGAGCTCTCCCTGGACGGTCCCGCGCGGGTGCGCCTGGACGACTTGGGCGTGGACGTGCGCGCCTCGCGCTCGGTGTGGGGCCGGGAAACGGGAGCCGACGGCGGACTCCTCGAGCTCTCAGGTGAGGTCGAGGGCACCTTCGAGGGGGCGCGCTGGGTCGGCGGAGAGCTGAGCTTGAGGGCGAGGCCGGGCGCCGACGGCGCCGTCGAACTCGCCGCGACCAGCCCCGCGCCCTCGCGCCTGGAGGGCCGCGATCGACAAGGGCGGGAGTTCGTGGTCGACGCCGGCGGCGAGCTCGACCTCGTGGCGAGGGAGGCCGGCCTGGCTGTCTCCAGCGCCCGGGATGCGCACCTGGAGCTGCACGGCGAAGGGGGCTTCGAGGTCGAGGCGGGGCGGGTGATCGACTTCGACGGGGAGACCCGGCGCTTCGAGGCCGGCGAGGGCGTCACCTACACCTCCGGCTCTACCCAGGCGCGCGGCGAGCGGGTGCGCTCCGACGGGGAGGGGGGGGTCGAGCTGTTCGGCACCCCCGACCTTCCCGCCGAGCTGGCCCTGGGCCGGGGAGTGCTGGCCGGGGTGACGCGGGGGCTCGCGCGCGGTCGGCGCGTGGAGCTCTCCCCCGACGCGGTCCTCGCCGAGGGAGCGGTACACCTGGAGTTGGAGGGCCCCGACGGGCCCAGCGTGCTCGACTGTGAGCGGATCGAGGTGCAGTCCTGGGCAGTCGGATCGGACGAGGAGGAGAGCGCCCCCCGTCCCTTGTCGATCGAGGCCGACCAGGTGCGGCGGGCCGAGCTGGCCGGGAGCTTCGGCCGGGCCGAGCTGGCCGCCGACCACCTGTTCGCCACGGCGCGGGAGGCCGCGGGCCAGGGGCCCGGCGCACGGACGACCCTGACCTCGATCCGCGCCCGGGGGGCTGTCGAGGTCGCCCTCACCGGCGCCGGGGAGTTCTCCGGTAGCGGGGAGCGGTTCTCGTGGGACGTCGAGGGCGGCGGCCGCCTGGAGGGTGCGGGCGGGGTCGAGGGCGCGGCCGAGTCCGACCTGGTCCGAGCCCGCGGCCGGCTCTCGGCCACCGACCAGCCCTACTCGCTGCTCGCGGCGTGGGTGGCCTTCGACACCGACCGCCTCGAAGCCCGGCGCCCGCGCCTGGCCCTCGATCCGTCGGCTCCGGCGGGCACCGGCGCTGGACTGGCTTCGGCGAGCGCCGACCACATGGTGGCGGGGCCCGACGGCGCCCGCTTCGAGGGCTCAGCCGGCCTGGCGGGCCACCTGGAGTCCGGCCGGCCCTGGGAGCTCAGCGCAGAGACGATCGAGGTCGACTTCGCCGATCCGCCACCGGGCGCGGGGGGCGAGGGCATCGCCGGCGGGCGCGTGGAGCGCCTCGCGGCGACGGGCGGATTCGAGCTGGCCTCGGGGGCCGACCTCTCAGCGAGCGGCGAACGCTTGCTGGCCGACCGCCGCTCCCTGCACCTGGTCGGCGAGCCGGCGCGGCTGGCGGTCTTGGGGCTGGCCTGGGAGTCCACGCGCATCGACCACGATCTCGTCGACGTCCTCGTGCGCGCCGAGGGTGGGTCGGTCGAGAGCATCCGAGGGCCCCAGGAGGAGCGCTGGTCGATGACCTACCGCTCCCTGCGCCCGTTCCCAGGCCCCGACTCGACGATCCTCGTCCTGCGCCACCCGCGCTTCACCGGCCGGGGAACCCAGGCACGAGCGGAGAGCGCCCTGATCTGGATCGACCGCGCGGAGTGGCGCCGGAACACTGCGGGCTGGCTGGGGCGCGTGGAGCCGGCCGAGACCGCCCCCTCCTCCTCCTCTCCCGCTCCGGCCCCCGCGGACGAGGAAATCAGCCTCTTTGGGCGCTTCGACGCCCGCGGCGTCTCGCACCTGGTCACCGAGGTCTACCTCGACGGTGAAATCGAGCTCACCGCCGCGGGAGTGCGCAAGGCGCGCATGGACGCCGCCTACCTCGACCTCGTCGACGGCCACGGCTGGCTGGAGGCGGCCGAGGTGTTCATCGACACCAGCGTGCGCGGCGTTCCCCAGCGCCTGGCCGTTCGCGCCGACTGGTTGCGCCACTCCGCCGACGGCTCCCTGCAGGCCGACCAGGCGGTCATCACCTCGTGCCTGCACGAGGAGCCGCACTTCTTCGTGAGCACCGAGGACCTGCGCCTGGTGCCTACCGAGGAGGGCGAGGTGGGCTGGCGGGTCTCGACGCGCAAGAACTCCCTGCGCTTCGACAACGGGCTCTCCTTCCCCCTGCCGCCGATCCGCTACCGCGCCGACTCCAGCGGTCGCCCGCTCCTGACCCGGCTCGATCTGGGCGACTCGGCGCGCCTGGGGCAGTTCGCGCGCACCTCCCTGACAGCCGGCCTGGGGGTGTTGGGCGCGGGGATCGCAAGGGCCGCCGACGTAGACCGGGAGCGCGTGGAGGGCAACACCCACCTGCACGCCTCCTACTCCGGCTCCCGCGGCCTGCTCCTGGGGGCGGGCCTGGAGGCGACGATGGAGGACCGCTTCTGGGCCAATCTGTACGTGGACGCGATCGACGACGGAGGCGCCGACCGGGGGATCGTCCGCTCCGATCCCGACACCCGTTCGGACTTCCGGCACTTCCTACGCGGTCGCGCACGCTACCTGTTCACCGAGCGCGAGTGGCTGGACTTCGTCCTGAGCGAGCAGAGCGACGAGGGGGTGCAGTCGGAGTATCTCGAGCGCGAGTTCCTGCGCTACGAGGAGAAGGACACCTACCTGCACTGGCGCAAGGCCGACGACCAGCACTTCTTGAGCGGTACCGCCGGCGCGCGCCTCGACGAGTTCCGCAGCACCGTGGTTGAGCAGCCCGGCGTCGGCTACTACCGCGGCCTGACGCCGATCGGCAGCTGGTGGGGCTCACCCCTCTTGTACGCGGCCCACGCGGACTTGGCCTGGTTGCGCCGCATGGAAGGGAGCTCGGAGGTGGTCTCCCCCTTCGATCCCAGCTTCGACGACGGCCTCGGCGAGCGTGATGTCGGCCGCTTCGACACCGAGCAGCGCCTGGAGCTGCCCTTCGATCTCGGCGAGGGCGGTTGGAAGGCGACGCCCTTCGCCAGCGTGCGCGCCACCGCCTGGAGCGAGGACGCGGCCGAGGAGGGCGCGGCCTCGCGCGGCGGCCTGTTCGCCGGAGTGCGCCTCGCGTCGGTCTACTTCACGCGCCACCAAAGCGGCCTGACCCACAGCCTCACTCCGCGCCTGGGCCTGCGCACCGACGTCGCCTCGTTCGAAGACGGCGGCTCACCGGTCTCCTTCGATGGGACGGACGAGCCCTTCGACGGCTTGGTGGCCGACGCGGGCCTGCGCAGCCGCTGGCGCCTGCCCGACGGCGCGGGCGCATTGACCTTCGACCTGCGCGGCTCGTGGCTGCCCGATGCGCAGGCGGGCGAGGAGGAGATCGGGCCGGTGGCGTTCCTCTCCGAGTACACCTCCAAGATCGGCGGGCTGCCCGTCGCTCTCGTGCACGACGGGCGCTACGACATCGAGGAGGAAGGGACCGTCTACTCGCGGACCCTGTTCGGCATCCAGCCCCACGAGCACCTCCACCTGCGCCTGGGCCACCACCGGGGCGAGGGTCTCGACACCGGCGAGCCCTTCGAGGCCGCTTCCGTCCGGGCGCTGTGGCGGGCGGGGG
Source organism: Planctomycetota bacterium (assembly GCA_030746555.1). GTDB lineage: Bacteria > Planctomycetota > UBA1135 > UBA1135. Next base: position 80,858 of record JASLMK010000066.1, read on the forward strand.
AGAAGTGGGAGTTCGAGGGCCGCCAGACGGTCAGCCTCGCCGACGATGCGAGCCTGAACTCCCGGCTGGTCTTGCGCCGCATCGGCCACGACCTCATCTTTGAGCTGCAGTACGGCCTGCGATCCGGAGAAGGCGGCAGCTCGTTGGGCATCTCGGTCAAGCCCCTTCTGGGCTGGAAGCCCACGCGCGGCGGGCTCCTGGAGCGCTGGAAGGACGAGAACGACTGAGGCCGCAGCGATCATGGCGAGCACCCCGATTCCCCTGGCCTTCTTCGGCGACATCGCCGCCGTCGAGGTCATCCTGGTGGCCGCGGTGGCCGTCATGGTGTTCGGCAAGGACCTGCCCCAGGTCGCCGCCAAGGCCTTTGTCGGGGTGCAGAAGCTGCGGCGCTCGGTGAGCCAGGTCTGGCGTGAGAGCGGCATGAACGAGGAGATCCGCAAGCTGCAGCGGGAGCTCGACCAGGCCAAGCGCGATCTGCACCGCGAGCTGCCGCGCAGCGAGGAGCTGGTGGCCGACGCGCGCCGGGCCAGCGAGGAAGTCGAGCGCGCCTTCCACCTCGGCGGAGCGGAAGGGGAGCGGAGCGGGCCGGGCGAGGCGGCCGAGGAGCCACAGGGCGAGGCCGAACGAGCGGCGGCGCGTGGTGACGAGGGAAGCGTGGCGGGGTCGGAGGGGGCGGTCGAGCCCGAGCCCGCTGCCGAGTCCGGGCCCGAATCCGGGCCCGAATCCGAATCCGAACCCGAGGAGCCGTCCGAGCTCCGTGCGGACTCCTAGGTGGCGGGGCAGCGTGTTCCGCCTCGGCTACAACACCAACGGCCTCGCCCACCACCGCCTCGAGGACGCCCTGCGCCTTCTGGCGGAACTGGGGTACGGCGGGGTCGCGATCACCCCCGACGTGGGCCAGCTCGACCCCGCGCGCACCGACGCCGCCGAGCTGGAGCGCGTCGCCTCCCTGGCAGCCGACCTCGGCCTGTCCATCGCCATCGAGACCGGCGCCCGGTTCCTGCTCGACCCTCGCCGCAAGCACTCCCCCACCCTCCTCGAGCCCGAGCGCGCCGGCCGCGAGCGGCGCCTGCGGTCGCTGATCGGGGCCACCGAGACCGCCGCGGCCCTGGGGGCGGAGGTGGTGACGGTCTTCGCCGGCAAGGCCCCCGGTGGGGAGCGGGGCGACGGCGAGGAGCTGGGGGGAGGGGCGCACGAGAGCCTCTGGGAGCGCCTGTGCGAGGGCCTCGCCGAGCTGCTCAGCGCTGCTGCCGAGCGCGGGGTGCGGATCGGCTTCGAGCCCGAGCCGGGGATGTTCGTCGAGCGACCCGCGGGATTCCTGGAGCTGCGCCGACGCCTGGGATCGGCGGGGGAGGGCCTGGGCCTGACCCTCGACGCCGCCCATCTGGTGTGCACACAGGACCTGCCCGCCGGGCGCGTCATCACCGAGCTGAAGGAGCACCTCGTCCACGTCCACCTCGCCGACATCCGGGGCCGGGTCCACCGCCACCGCCCGTTCGGGGAGGGAGACCTCGACCTCGAGGACGTCCTAAGCGCTCTGACGGGAATCGGTTACGAAGGCATGGCAGCCGTGGAGCTGAGCCGCGACAGCCACCGAGGGGCGGAGGCCGCCGAACAGGCCCTCGCCCGGATCAGGGACATTCTCGGCCCGACCGCTTGACCCGGCGCCGCGGGGGGGAGCATGATCTTGCGCCTCAGCGGGGGGCGGGTCCCGCCGAGCGCCTTGGCAGGCGGCGTGTCGCGTCCTCCCGCTCCGACGGCGTGTCCCGGACACCGACCTGGTCACATGGCGAACCCGACCGACAAGCAGAGGGAGTCGCGCTCCTGCCCGACTCGACTGGACGGGGCGGCGACCTTGTTCGCCCACCGCCTCTCGCCGGCGCAGTGCCAGCAGAGGCAGCGCAAGCTCTACCACAAGTGCTTCACCTGCGCGCTCAACAACGCGCAGGTGGCGGCCCACGGACTGCCCGAGGACGGTGCGTCGGCGGAGCGCGGCCAACGCCCCGCTCCGACCGCCAAAGCGGCCGGGGGACCCACGCTCGAACCCCTCGAGCGCATCGGCAAGGGGCGCGCCGAGCAGACGGTGGCCTGAGCTGGGGGCCCGGGAGACGGGCTCGGGGGGCCGCCGAGGCGGTTGGGGCCGCTTCCAAAGGGCCGGGGGTTTCGAAACGGGCTTGGGGGGCGGATCGTATACGGGGCCATCGGGTGGCGACGGCTCGGTCAGGCGCGCCCCCTCCCGTCGGCGAGCCCGCTCGTGGGCGGGGCTGACGGCAGACGGGGCGCGGCGGGCCCGGAGGGGACAGCCTCGCGGGCGCGCCTGGTGGCGAGCGACGCATCGAAACACGGTTCCTCACCGACCCCCGCTGTGCTGGACCCCTCTGGCGGACTCCTCATGATCGACACTTCCTTCTCGTCCCGACGCGTGGCTGGCTGGGTGACCACCCTCCCGCTCCTCGCGCTGGCGGCCTTCTCGGCGGGCGCCTCTCCTGCCCCCGCTCCCTCCCGCGGCGCACTCGACCGCGGTCTCGTCCCCGCGGACGCGCAGTGGCTGGTCCACATCGACATCGAGAGCGCGCGCGACACCCATCTCGTCCGTGCGGCGGTCGCCCTCGCCGAGCGTTTCGACCTGCGGGCCGAGCTCGACCAGTACGCCTGTGTGGAGGAGTTCTTGGGGGTCGACCCCTTCTCGATCCTGCGCTCGCTCACGGTCTTCGGGGGCGAGCTGGGAGCCGAGGATTCCCGCTCCGCCGAGCAGGCCGTGGCCGTGCTGCGCGTCACCTCGGCCGCTTCGGCGGTCATGGACCGTCTCGTGGCGCGGAGCGAGTACCGGGCCGTGCAGCTCCAAGGCCGCGTCCTGCACTCTTGGGACGCCGGTGGCGCCGACGAGGTGTTCTGCCAGACCGTGGCGGCCCGCGGCTCAACCGACCTTCTGCTCCTGCTCTCCGGCGACGCCGGCGAGCTGTTGCGTGGCCTGCGCGTGCTCGAGGGCGCCGCGCCGAGCCTGCGCGGGGCACCCGGACCGGCCCTCGATGCTCGCCCTGCGGCGGGTTCGTTCTTCTACGCCGAGGCCACCGGCGCGATCCCCGGCCTCGACGACATCCGCCCCGCCTCGAGCATCGCCGACAAGGCCTCGGGCGTGCTGTTGGACCTCAGCGAGCGCGACGGCCTGTTGGGGGTCTCCATGGCCGTGGAGACCGAGTCCCCCGAGGACGCCCTGGCGATCCACTCCCTCGCTACCGGAGCCCTGGCCCTGGCCAACGTGGCCCTGGAGAACGACGAGCGCCTGTTCGAGATGCAGGAGGTGCTCGGCAACCTCAGGCTGTCCGTCGCAGGCGATCGCGTCGGCGCCGACCTCCACTTCGAGTCGCGCCTGTTGGTCGAGGTCCTGCACGAGACGGCCGAGACCCTCAGGGCGCCGGGCTAGCCCTCACCACAACCGATTCCCGTGAACGCCCCCGCACCCACCGAATGGACCGCCGAGGAGCTCGCCCGCCGGGCTCGGGGGGGGTGCGTGGAGTCGTTCGGGGAGCTCGTGGAGCGCTTCGAGGGGCCGCTGTATGCGTTCTTGCGCTTGCGGACCGCCGCGCCCGAGGACGCCGAGGAGCTGGCGCAGGACACCTTCCTGCGGGCCTGGGAGAAGCTCGACCGCTTCGACCCGCGCTACCGTTTCTCGACCTGGCTCTTCACCCTCGCCAAGCGCCTGGCGGCGACCCGCTACCGGCGCCGGCGACCGGGCCTCGCGAGCGAGGAGACCCTCGCCGGTCTCGGCCACGAGCGGGATCCGGCCACCGTGCTCGCAGAGAGCGACGAGCGCGAGAACCTCTGGCGCGTGGCCGAGCGCGCCCTCCCCCCCGAGCAGGTCGACGCCCTGTGGATGCGCTACGCCGAGGACTTCTCCGCGGCGGAGATCGGGGCCGTCCTCGGCCGCCCCGAAGCCACGGTGCGCGTGCACCTGTTCCGCGCCCGTCAGGCCCTCGCCCGCCATCTCGAAGACCCCGCCGTGGATCGGCCGAGCTCCGCGCCCGCCGATCCCGACCCTTCCTCGCACTCCCTGCGCCACATCAGTGGAGGCCAAGCGTGAAACGCGATCACATCGACGCCCAGCCCTTGCCCGAAGAGACCCTCGAGCTCCTCGAGCGCACCCTGCGAGCGGATCTCGCCGCGGTCACGCCCCCGCCCCCGGGGGGCTTGCGCGAGCGCGTGCTCGCCGACCTTCCCGCGCGCCGGCCCCTCAGACGGCGGGCTCTCGCCGTCGCCGCCGGGCTGCTCCTGGCGCTCTCGGCCTCCCTCGCCCTCGCCCATTTGATCTCGCGCGCCGACGAAGCGGTCGAGCCGCCGCTCTCGGTGGCGCGGCTGATCCCCGACATGGGCGAGCTTCTGCAGCGTGAGGTGGGGCGCGGCCAGAGCGGGCTCGCCGAGCCCCTCCTGCGGGAGGTCGAGTTGCTCGCCGAGGACACCGACCGCGTCGCGACGGCCTTCCTGCGCAGCCTGCCCGCTCCGATCCTCAAGGGCCTGCCCGCGGGGATGAGCGAGCGCGTCAGCCCCCGATAGCGGCGAGGGCCTCGGCCACCCGCGAGCGCAGCCGCCGCAGGCGCGGGTCGTCGCCGTCCTCGGGCAGGGTGGCGACCAGGCGCTCGGCGAGGCGCGAGAGGGCGGCGGGGCGCAGGCCCTCGACAGCGGCCTGGCCCTTGGAGACGACCGCCGCCCGGGAGCGGACCGAGGGATCGGGGCGCAGGCGGAATCGCTCCAGGTCGCAGCCGGGCTCGCCGAACAGGCGGCGCTCGCCGAGGCCGTCGAAGCACGCCGTGCTCTCCGCGAGCAGGGCGGCGGTGGTGCCCTTGGGGAGCTGGACGCGCACGGCGGTGCCCGCGCCGACGAACAGCTCGTCGGCCACGCTCCAGCGCAGGAAGAACTCTCCCTTGCGGCAGGAGAGCAGCTCCAGGCCGATCACGACCCCCTCGAGCGGCCCTCCGGCGCGGGCTACCTCCCCCACGGCCGGCAGCTCGCCTCCGCAGGCGGCCCGGCAGCGCGCGGAGAGCTCGCGGGCGGCGGCGGCGTTGCGCTCGTGGCCCAGTGGGTGTTCGGCGTCGAAACCGGCGCTGTCGCCGAAGGCGGTCGCCAGCAGGCGGGCCGCGGCGTAGCGCGCCAGCTTCCCGTCGGGCTGTTCGAAGAAGCGGTCATCGCGGCGCAGCTCCTCGAGCAGCCAGGCGGAGGCGCACCCCTCACCCTCGCGCAAGAGCAAGGCCGCCGCGGCGCGCCTGACGCGCGCGTCGGTATCGGCGAGCAGGGCGCGCAGGGCGGGCACGCGGGGGACTCTCTCCAAGGCCGCCGTCGCCTCGACGGCCGCCGTCCGGACGGCGGCGAGGGGGTCGGCGTAGAGCGCGACGATGGCGGCGCCCTCGCTTGCGGGTGGAGCCGCGGCCAGGGCGCGCGCCGCGGCGGGGCGCCAGGGGAAGTCGGGATCGGCCAGGGCGCGCCAGAGGCGTTCGCGCAGGCGGGGATCGCCGAAGCTCCCGAGGACCTCGACGACGTGTCGGCCCAGCAGGGCCATCCCCGCGGGGGAGCCCGCACACTCGGCCAGGAGGCGCTCGGCGGCCGGCGCGCCCAGGCCCACCAAGCGCTGGGCCGCCTGGGGGCGCACGACCGTCGAGCCCTGGCGGGCGAGGCGCAGGTAGCGCTCGAGGTCGGTCTCGGCATCCCCCGCGGGCTGGTCCTGGGGCGCGCTGGCTGGCTGCGCGCCGAGCGCGGGGACGTCGGCGGCGGGGGCGATCGGCGCGACGATCAGGCAGAGAACGGTCGCCAGTCGCGCGCCGCCCGGGGCGCGGCGGCCCATCAGAGCACGGACTCCGCGGCGATGCGGAAGAGGCTGGTGACGAAGCCGTCTTCCTCCTTCTCGCCCACCGACATCGTGCCGATGACGGTGATCTGATCGGGGTTGTAGCCGGTCGTCTCCTCCCCCAGGGCGACCTCGATGAAGTGACTGGCCTTGGCGCTCGCGCAGCCGCACTGGTCCCAGGTCTGGCGGAAGGAGCTCGCGCCCTCGGGGGTGTCGAGGGCCATGTACCCCACGACGCGCACGCGCTGGCCGTCGAGGGCGCGGACCCAATCGGGCAGGTTCGCCCCGGGCCACCACTCGATGTTCGTCAGCTTCATGATGCTGATCTCGACCTCGTCGGGGGCCGGGGCCGTGAACTCGGCGGGCTCGGCCGCCGACGGCGGCGAGACAGAGAACAGACCGACAGCGAGCGCGAACGCGTGGAGGGTCGACATGGCGCTCCCCATGCTCGCGCCCGGGTGCCGAGAGCGTCAAGGGAGATTCCCCGCGAGGCCCGCGGAGCGCGCGCGGCGCCCTTGAACCGCCCGTGGACGCCCGCGACGATGGCCGCGCAGCCGTCATGCCCAGACCCATCCTGCACGGCAACAACGTCTACTCCATCGTGGAGGAGTGCGAGCGCCGGCGCATCGTGCTCTTCACCGAGCGCGCGCTCGAGGAGGGGGCCGAGCACACCGACGTGTACTTCACCGACGTCGTGGCCCACTGGTTCGACCACATCCTGCCGGGGAACATCCTCGCCGGGGTCGAGGATTGGGACCTCGAGCAGTTCCTGCAGCACGAGTGGGAGCGGTTCGAGCTCGGCCGCAAGCACGGCTGGCCGCCCTTGGAGTTCGAGACCCGCGCCGAGCTGCTGAGCGTGCTCTTGGAGGACCGCTACAAGGCCTACAACGTCCACGGGAGCTACGGGCTCGGCGGCTGGGTGGTCGCCCGGGGCGTGCACCTCGAGCGCCGCGCCCGCCGTTGGCCGGGCCTGGGACGCTAGACAGTATGGGTGGAGCGGCCATCCTGTCTAGCCCTCGGCCGCCGTGAGGATCTCCTCCTCGGTCAGCAGGCGCGGCGTGCGCTTGGCCAGCTCGAGCACGCGCTCCACGGCGGCATCGTCCGCAGCGCGCCCTCGGCGCTCGAGGTACCAGGTCACGTTGGAGCGGCCGCTCATCGGACCGACCTGGATCTTCTGCTCGAGGCCGAAGAGGTCGGCGGGGACGCCCGAGTAGACCCGATTCGCGAGCCAGGTGTCCCCCTTGCGCAGGGCCTTGATGACCGCCGAGGCGTGCACGCCGGTGCCGGTCTCGAAGGCGTCGGCCCCGAAGACGGGGTAGTTGCTCGGAAACGGCGTGCCGACAGCCTCGGAGGCGACCTGGCAGTACTCGCCCAGGCGCGAGAGGTCGTTTTCGATGACGCCCATCAAGCGCAGGTTGACCAGGAGGAGGTCCATCTCCGTGTTGCCCGTGCGCTCGCCGATGCCCAGGGCCGTGGCGTGCAACCGCGTGGCGCCGGCCTCCAGCGCGGCCAGGGTGTTGATCAGGCCCAGTCCCCGGTCGCGGTGGCCGTGCCAGTCGATGCCGACGTCGGCTCCCAGCTCCTCGACCACGTCCTTCACGAACGAGACGACCGCGCGCGTGCCTTCGGGGGTGGAGTGGCCGCAGGTGTCGCAGACGCAGATGCGTGACGCACCGGCCTCGATGGCGGTCGTGTAGAGGGCCCGCACCTGCTCGGGGTGGGCGCGGGTCGTGTCCTCGGTCACGAACATGGACGACAGGCCCTCGCGCGTGCAGAACTCGATCGCCTCACGCGAGAGTTTGAGCATGTGCTCGAAGTCCCAGGCCTCGGCGACCTGTCGGATGGGGCTGGACCCGATGAAGGTGCAGACCTCCACCGGCGAGCCCGTCTCCGCCACGATGTCGACCACCGGTTCGATGTCGCTCACCAGGGTGCGGCAGGCGACGTTGGGCGTGATGGCGAGGTCGGCCATCTCCCGCACCAGGGTCGAGATGTGCTCGCGCGCCCGCGCGCCGGCCCCCGGCAGACCCACGTCCGCGGTCTGGATGCCCAGCTCGTCCATCAGGTGCACCAGGCGCACCTTGGCGTCGAGGGGGGGGTCTGTCACCGAGGGGCTCTGCAGGCCGTCCCGCAGGGTCTCGTCGTCGAACTGCACGTCGACGGGGGCAGCGGCGCCGGGGCCGTTCCAGTCGTAGATCAGATCGTCGCGCTCGTCGCTCATGGCGGCATTGTACGCGAGCGGGACGAGCGGTCGGCGGCGCGAGGGTGTTCCCCCCCACGGGGGTGGCCTATCATCCGTCTCGGCTCCACGCCGCCCCTCCCATGGCCTCCTTCCCCGTGATGAAGTTCGGCGGCGCGGCCTTGGCCGACGGGGCGGCGGTGCGCCGCGCCTGCGCGGTCGTCGCCGAGCGGGCCCCCAAGCGGGCCCCCAAGCGCCCGGCCGTGGTCGTCAGCGCCCACGCGGGCGTGACGGCCCTGCTCGAACGCGAGGCTCGCGCGGTCGCCGCGGGGAAGCCGCGCGGCGACGAGGTGCGCGTGCGCCACCACACCCTGCTCTCCCAGCTCGGCCTCGACCCCGAGCTGCTCGACCGTCACCTGTGGGAGCTCGCCACCGTCCTCGACGAGCTGCGTGGGCGCGGAGAGCCGGGCCGCTCTGCCCTCGACTTCGTGCTCTCGTTCGGGGAGCGCATGAGCGCGCGCATCGTGGCCGCCTGCCTGCGCGAGCAGGGCGTGGCGGCGACGGCGGTGGACGCCTTCGACCTGGGGCTCTCGCCCGAAGGGGCCCTGCGACCTCTGCCGGCCTTCGACTCGGCCGTGCGCTCCGCCTTGGGCGCCGTCGGAGGCATCCCGGTCGTGACCGGTTTCCTGGCCCAGGATGGGGCGGGGAACCTGACGACCCTAGGGCCCAACGGCTCCGACCTGACCGCCGCCCTGTTGGCCGAGGCCCTCGACGCCGGGGAAGTCCAGCTGTGGAAGACCGTGCCGGGGGTGATGAGCGCCGACCCCGGCCTCGTGCCCGCAGCCCGACTGGTCGAGTCGATGAGCTTCTCCTTGGCGGCCGAGCTCGCCGGCCAGGGGGCGAGCGTCCTCCACCCCAACGCCCTCGCGCCCGCCCGCCGCGCCGGGGTGTGCGTGAGGGTGCTCGACGTGAACCGGCCTGAGCGGGCCGGGACCCTGATCGAGGAACACGAGCAGGCCGGGGGAGCCCCGCGAGCCGTGGCCGTAGCCAGCGAGCCGGCCCTCGTGGCCCTGTCGGTCCGCGGTGGAGGGCCGGCCCTGGCGGGGCTGTTCGCGCGCATGGCCGGCGCACGCCTCACCCCGCGCTTCACCCTGGCCGAGGGCGGGGGGCTGACGGTCTTCGTGCCCGCGGGCGAGGGCGTGGACGCTCTCGCCCGGGAGTCGACGGGCGTGAGCATCGCGCGCGAAGTCGCCTCGGTGGCGGTCGTCGGCCACGGCGGCGCGGTGCTCGGCGCGCGCGCCCTCGAGCAGCTCCACGAGGCGGGGATCGGCGTCGAGCGCGCGTTCCTGGGGAGCGGCCGGGCCCAGGCCTTCCTCGTCGATCCCGACCACCGGGTGGCGGCGGTCGGGGCCCTGCACGAGGGGCTGCTGGAGGCGCCTCTGGCCTGAGGGTCATCGGCGGAGGACAATCCGCGTCCCGCCCCCGGCACAAGGGCGAGTGCGTATGTCGGATCAGGAGAAACTCCAGGGCCAGAAGGAGTCCTTGCTGGAGAGCTTGGCCGGGGGCGGCGAGTCCCTCGCGACGCTCGTGCGGAAGGTCCACAGCGCCGACCTCGCGGAGTGGATGCAGGACCTCGCGGAAGAGGACGTCTGGCGGGTCTTCTCCAGCCTCGACGTCGATGCCCGCGCCGAGGTCCTCGAGCACGCCGAGGACGCCCTCTCCGGCAGGCTCGTCGAGCGCCTGACGCCACACCAACTCAAGGAGGTGGTCGAGACCCTGCCGGCGGACGAGGTCGTGGACCTTCTGGCCCTGGCCGACGAGGGCACCGCAGAGCAGGTCCTGCGCTCGGTGGACGACGAGCGCGCTCGGGGGCTGCGGGAGCTGGCCGCCCACGCTCCCGACAGCGCCGGCGGCTTGATGACGACCGAGGTGGTCTCGGTGCCGGTGGGCACCCGCATCGGCGATGCGATCAAGCTCATCCGTACCGAGGGCGAAGAGGTCGAGGAAGGCCAGGGCTTGTTCGTCCTCGACGGGGGCGGACGCCCGGTCGGCTACGTCTCCGACAGGCTCCTGCTCACCCACTCGATCCACTCCACGGTCGACGAGGTGATGGTGGAGCCGATCGTGGTCGGCGTGGACGTGGACCAGGAGGAGGCGGCGACGCAGATCGAGCACTACGGCTTGACCGAGCTGGCGGTCGTGGACGCCGGCGGCGCCCTGGTCGGCAGCATCTCGGCCGACGACGCCATCGAGGTACTCGAGGAGGAGGCCTCCGAGGACATCCTCAAGATCGTCGGCGCGTCGCCCGTCCACCAGACGCGCCTACCGATCCTCGAGCGCGTGATCGGCCGCCTGCCCTTGCAGGCAGTGACCGTCGCGGGCGGCCTGGCCACCGCCGCGATCATCGACCTCGCCCTCGGCGACGGAGGCGGGCGTCCCACCCAGGTGGACCTGTTGCGCTTTGTGCCGATCGTGATCGGCCTGGCGGGGAACGTGGGCATCCAGTCCTCGACCATCCTCGTGCGGGCCTTCGCCACCGGAGAGGTCGAGCCCGACCGCGAGGTGGCGGTCGTGGCCACCGAGACCCTGGCGGGGGGGGTGATCGGCCTGATCTGCGGCGGCCTCTCCTGGGCGGTGATCGCCGCCACCGACACGAGCGCCGCGCCGGCGGCCTTCCCCCTGGCCGTGGGCGCCGCCATCGCCGCGGCGGTGACCTTCGCCGCCATGCTCGGCTGCGTGATCCCGGTCGTCTGCCGGCGGACGGGGATCGATCCGGCGGTCGTCGCCGGCCCCTTCCTGATCACCGTCAGCGACATCTGCGGCACCGCGCTCTACCTCGCCGTCGCCCACCTCATGCTGGAGCGATGAGGGCCACAGGAGCGGCCCGCTGGGCGGCCCTGGCGGTGTGTGCGTTCGTCGCGCTCCTCGCCCTGGGCTGGCTGTTCGTCTTCCGCGTACACGAGGTGAGCGGGAGCTCGATGGAGCCGGCCCTGAGAGAGGGCGAGCACGTCCTCGTCCGCTTCGGCCGGCCTGAGTTCGATCGCTTCGACCTGGGTGTGTTCCTCCCCGCTGGAGCCGATGAGCTGCGCGTCAAGCGCGTCGTCGGCCTGCCCGGCGAGTCCGTCGCCCTGCGCATGGGCGACCTGTGGATCGACGGCGCGCTACTGCCTCCCGACGCCCCGCGGCCCGCCCTGGTGGAGGTGTTCGACAGCGCGCGCGACGATCTCGATGACTGGTTCCACTACGAGCCGGGCCTTTGGGACCGGACCGATCGAGGCTGGGAGCTGGACGCGAGGACCGTCGGAGCCGGCGCCCGGGCGGGGATGTTGATGTTCGAGCTGTCGGCCCAACGGCACGCCGAAGCGGCGGGGGGCGCGGAGGTCAGCGACCTCTCCGTCGAGGCGCGCCTGCGCCTGGGGGATCCCCCGGCGCTCGTGCGCGTGCTGCTGGTCGAGCAGGGGGACACCTTCGACCTCGAACTCGAGCCCGACGGAGAGGGCCTGGAGGCGAGGCTGGCCCGCCTGTCGGGGAACAGCCGGCGCGAGGAGCTCGGACGGGTGCGCGTGGAGGCGGACCCCACAGCGTGGCACCGGCTGCGGTTCGCCAACCTCGACAACCACCTCTCGGTGGAGCTCGACGCCGACGAGGTCCTCTCGGTCTCCTACGCCGAGAACCGCTTCCACCCCAGCGACCACCACCACCAGGGGCGCACCTTTGGGTACAACCTGATGCTCGGCGGCGAGGGCGGGCGCGTCGTCTTCGCCGACCTGCGCGTCAGCCGCGACGTGTACTACACGGCCCAGGGTGGGTCCGCCTCCCGGGAGGCGCTCCAGCTCGGCCCCTCCGAGCTGTTCGTTCTCGGCGACCATTCCGCCGCCAGCCGCGACGGCCGCCACTGGGGGCCGCTGTCGGCCGGGGAGGTCGTGGGGCGCCCCTGGGCCGTCGTCTGGCCTCCCGGGCGCATCCGCCGCCTGCGAGGGGCCGGATCCGGCGCGGATTAGGCACCATGGGGGCCTCCACGGCGGCCGATGAAGGCTCACGAGGCGCCGAAACCGGCCCCACCGTCGGAGGTTGAACCCCACCAGAGAGAGCGATGACGACCGATCAGCGACCCGACCATCCCCAGGGGAGCGGCTCGGCCTACGCGTCCGACCCCGGAGTGCAGCTGATGCTGGCCTGGCAGGGGGGCGACGAGGAGGCCTTCGAGCGCCTCGTGGAGGAGTACTCCCCGCGGGTGTACGCCCTGTTGACGCGCTTTGTCGGCCGCCGCTCGGTGCGCGAGGACATGGTGCAGGAGGTCTTCCTGCGCGTCGTTCGCAGCCGCGACCGCTACCAGCCCACGGCGCGCTTTTCGACCTGGCTGTACCGAATCGCGTTCAATCTCTCGGTAAACGAGACCCAGCGCGGCGCGGGGAACAAGACGCTCTCCCTCGACGTGCCCTTCGCCGCCGATGAGGGCGAGCACGGCAGCCTCGGCGACCTGCAGGAGTCCGAGGTCGAGGACCCCTCGGCGGCCCTGGAGCGCGACGACGTGGTCCTCGCCGTGCGCGCGGCCATCGCCGCGCTCCCCGAGAAGCAGCGCATGGCGCTGATCCTGGCCAAGTACCACGACTACCCCTACGTGGAGATCGCCGACGTCCTCGGCTCCAGCGAGAAGGCGATCAAGTCGTTGATCCATCGCGCCCGCGAGTCCCTGCGGGAGACCCTGAGCCCGTTCCTGCAGAGGGGGGAGGTGGCATGAGCCTCGCCTCTGAGTGCCGCTCCTTCCGCGCCAGCCTCGAGCGCGCCCTGTCGGGGCGGCCGGTCCCCGCCGGGCTGCGCGAGCTGTCGTGGCACGAGCACCTGTTGGGCTGCGGCGACTGCCGCGAGCTGTTGGAGCGCGAGGAGGCCCTCGAGGAGCTGTTGGCCTCCCTGCCCGCTCCGCGCCTCTCGCCGGAGCTGGCCCGCCGGGTCCTCGAGCGCCTGCGCGTGGAGCAGGAGGCACGCGGCGCGCTCGATGCCCTGTTGGAGCTGGACCCCGCCGTCGAGGTTCCCGCCGGCCTGGGAGGGCGCGTTCTCGACTCTCTCGCGAGCCAAAGCGCCCTCTCCGAGGACGAGCGCCTCGACCTCCTGCTCGCCTCCGACCCACAGCCGCAGGCTCCCGCTGGCCTGGCTGTCCGCCTCTTGGAGGGCCTCGCCCCCGCCCGGGCGCAGGCCGCGGCGGACGCGCGCCTCGACTCGCTCCTGGCGCGCGACCCGGCCGTGGTCGCGCCCGTGGGCCTGGCGGAAGCCGTGCTCCACTCCCTCGAGGACGAGCGCTTCGGCGCCCCCCGGCCGCTGCTCGCACGCCTTCTGGCCCCTCCCTTCCTCGCCGCCGCCGCCGCCGGACTCCTGATCGCCCTGTTCGCCCTGCGCCGTCCCCCCGGCGTGGAGCCCGAGCCCGACCACGTCGCCCTGTCGGAACCCCCTCCGGAGATGCTCGAGCTGTTCGACGTTCTGGCGGAGGACCTCCTGTTCGAGGACGGGTTGCTCGCGGGCGAGGTCGGCCTCGAAGTGGACCTCTCCCTGTCCCTGGGAGCGCCCGAGGAGGTGCTCATGGAATACGAGTTCCCCGAGGCGCTCTCGGAGGAGGAGGGCGGGTAGCGCTCGTCCCTCCGCGATGAAGGCCCAACCCAGCATCCTCGCGACCGCGCTTTGGCTCGCCACCGCGGTGGCGCAGGCTCTTGCCGCGCCGGACGCGCCCCCCGCCCAGGGCTCCCCCGCCGCCGAGGCGGCGCCGGACGCGCAGGCCAGCGCCAGGGAGCGCTGGCAGCGCCTCTCTGCCGAGGAGCAGACCCTCATGAGGGAGCGCTACGAGCGCTTCCGGAAGATGGATGCGAAGCAACGGCGCGAGCTCACCGAGCGCCACCGCAGGCTCGAGCACACGCGCCGGCGCGTGGAGGGCAGCCTCTCCTCCAAGGAGCGCGAGCGCCTCGCCGAGCTGTCCGAGCAGGCCCGCAGCGAGCTCGTCGGCGAGCTCGTGGAGGAGGAGCTGCGGGCGCAGGGCCGGAGGATGCGCGCCAAGCTGCCCACCGACCTGCGCGAGCGCTTCGAGCGCGCGAGCCCCCGACAGCGCCAGCAGTTCTTCGTCGAGTTCAAGGAGAAGACGCTCCCGCGCATGAGCCGGCGAGCGGTCACCGAGCTCGCCCGCGCCCTTGACCTCGGCCCCCAGGAGGAGCGTCGGATCCAAGCCCTGCCGCCCGGCGAGCGGGTGGAGATGGTCTTCGAGCTGCGCAAGCGTGTGGAGGCGGAGGCGGTCGAGAAGGACGGGCTCCCCGCGGGGCTCTCCCGTGACCGCTGGGAGGAGATCGCCTCCCTTCCGCCCCGGGAGTTCTACGAGGTGGCCATGCGCCTGGATCGGCTGGCCCACGACGGCGGGCCGCCCGACCCCGAGGCGCTACTCGCCCTGCCCGAGGCCGAGCGCCGCCGGCGAGCCGCCGATCGCATTCTGCACGCCATGCGCGTGAGCCCCGAGGAGCGGCTGGAGCTGGCGGACCTCGCCCCCAAGCAGCGGCGTGAGGCGGTCGAGCACCGCCGTCGCCGCAGGGTGATGGAGATCGTGCGTCTGCACGGGCTGTATGCCGACGAGGAGCTCACCCGCCTTGAGGCCCTCGACGACGGCGAGTTCTTCGCCGCCACGCGCCGCCTCTTGCAGGCGGCCGGCCCGCGCCGACGCGGACACCGCCCTCCCCCGCGCGATGGCGATCCCACCGCGCCTCACGACGCTCCCCGTCCCCGACGACACCCGGCTGGACCCAACGGCGCCAGACCACCCGGCGCAGACGCACCCGGCCACCGCGGGCCGCCGGGTCCGGCTCCCCACCCGCGCCGACAACCTGGCGAGCACGACCGCCCGCCTCCTCCCCACCCCGACGAGCGTCAACCGCAGCGGGGGGGCGAGAGGCCGCTCCACCGCGACACGAGGCCCGGCTCGCGCCCCGGCCCGCAGGCGTAGGCCGGCGGCTCCCCGTCGGATGCCGCCCCGGGGGCAGCTCGCGCCCGGTATCCTCTGATCCCATGGAACTCGCCGGCGAGAGCCTCTCCCAAGCCTGGACCGTGCCCACCGTCACCGCTCGCTCGGTCCTGGCGGCCCCGCCGGCCACGCTCCTCGATCTGCGCAGTCCCTCCGAGTTCGCCGCCGACCACCTGCCGGGCGCGACCCACGCGCCTCTGTTCGACGACGGCGAGCGGGCGTTGATCGGGACCCTCTACCACCGCCATTCTCCCCACAGCGCCTTCGAGGAGGGCGTACGGCTGGCCGAAGCCCGCATCGCCCGCCTCGCCGACGAACTCGCGGGGGCGGCGGGCCGGGAGTTGGCCGTCGCGGACCCGGCCGCGTGGGTGCGCAGCCTGAGCGCGGGCGGCCTCGCCGCGACGAGCCGCCGTCTTCAGGCCCGCCCGGTCGTGGGGGACCAGGCCCCGTCCCTGGTGCTCTACTGCGCCCGCGGCGGCATGCGGTCCTCGAGCATCGCCGCCTTCTGTCGGGCGGCTTTGGACTGGAGCGACGCGTGCGTCTTGGAGGGGGGCTACAAGGCCTACCGCTCCAGCGTCCTCGCCGAACTCGACGCCTGGCGTGCCCCGGCGACCCTCGTCCTTCGCGGCTGGACCGGCGTCGGCAAGACCCTCGTGCTGCGCGAGCTCGAGCGCCTGCGCCCCGGCACGACCCTGGACCTGGAGGCCTGTGCCGCCCACCGCAGCTCGGTCCTGGGGATGGTGGGCCTGCGGCCGCGCAGCCAGCGCGCCTTCGACTCACACCTCGCCGCGAGCCTGCGCCGCCTGACAGGCTCGTCCGTGGTGGTCGAGGGCGAGAGCCGCAAGGTCGGGGACGCCATCATCCCACAGAGTGTGTGGATGGCCATGCAGGCGGGCGTGAACGTGCGCTTGACGGCCGGCCTAGAGCGCCGCCAGGAGGTCCTGATCGAGGACTACCTCTCCAGCACGCAGAGCCGCGAGCAGCTCCGTGAGCAGCTGCCGTTCATCGAGGGCCGGCTGGGCCCGAAGAAGTGGGGTGGGGTGCTCGTGGACTTGCTGGACGCCGGGCGCGAGGGCGAGCTCGTCGAGGTCCTGCTCACGCGCTACTACGACCCTCTGTACCGTCATTCCGAGGAAGGCAGGGCCGTCGCTTTCCAGGTCGACGCCACCGATCCCGCCCGCGCCGCGGGCGAGCTCGCCGGGTGGCTCGACGAGCGTGGGCCCTGCTGAGGCCGCCGCGCCCCGCGCTCGCGCTCAAGGACCGGCGAGGACCGCCACCACCAGCAGGGCGAGCCCGGCGAGGAAGCCGCAGACGACGACCGCGATGACGGGCAGGAAGGGCTTGAGGTCTGGGTCGAGGTCCACGCCAGGTCGTTCAGAACAGGAGCAGGCCGAATATGGCGATCCAGATCACGCCCATGGTGTGCCAGTACAGGGCGCACAGGCGCACGCCGAGGGAGGGGGGCGAGCTCATCGTGGGCTCCTGTCCCCGCAGGCGCACGATCAGCCAGAACAGGGCCGCCAACCCGCCGGCGACGTGCGCCGCGTGCAGGCCCGTGAGGCTGTAGAACACCGCCCCGAAGGCGCTGTCGGCGGTGGAGAGCCCCTTGGAGAGGAGCTCCCGCCAGGCCCACGCCTGGGCGAGGAGGAAGGCCCCTCCCGACAGGGCACTCCAGCACAGGTCCTCGCGCAGTCGCCGCCGGTCGGTACGGCGTGAGGCGCGGGCCAGGGCGGCGCTGGTCGCCAAGAGGAGCAGGGTGCTGACCCACAGCCCCTCGGGGATGGGTGGGGTGCCCGGCGGCGGCCAATCGGGGGCGTTGCGCCGTGCGAGCCCGTAGGCGAGGAGGAACACGACAAAGAGGGTGCAGACCGCGGCCAGGAGGATCCCGAAGGCCAATTCCCCGGCCCCCGAGGGGCGCGGCGTGGGCTCCTCGGGCCGCTCGTCGTCGTCACCACCACCTCCCCCACCGCCGCCGCCGCCGTCCCAGCGATCGGGCGGCGGGCCCACCTCGTCGATCAGGCGGCGGCGCACGACGTCGGAGTCCCTGCGCGGCGGTGCGAGCACGCCGGAGCCGGAGGCGAAGAGGACGGGCACGTGGGAGCGGGGGAGGACCATGGTCGGCGCCGGGCGAGGGTGCGGGGGCCGGCGGCCCCGTCCGCCCCTCCCCAATCTGTAGGGTACGACGATTCCCGCCTCCAGGTCGGGCCAGGCCCCCGCCGGGGAGCGCGGCAGAGGACCGAGAGGGTGGCACCGGCCCCGCCGGGTCCTCTTTATGACCCTGTGCGCTGCGGGAAAGACCGCGGATGGACTAGGTTATGGGCCGGTTTTCGACCTTCCTACGCTCTGAACTCCAGCCGACAGGCATGTGCGGATTCATCGGCATTCACGGCCCCAGCGGCGCTGACGTTGCGCCCGAGATCTACGAGGGCCTGCTCGCGGTGCAGCACCGCGGCCAGGACGCCGCGGGGATCGTCACCTTCACCGACAGCTTCCATGTGAAGAAGGGCCTGGGGTTGGTGCTGGAGGTCTTCGACCAGAAGAACATGGACCGGCTCAAGGGCAACCTCGGCGTCGGCCACGTGCGCTATCCGACCATCGGGGGCAACCAGAACGACGATGCTCAGCCGTTCCACCTGACCTTCCCCATGGGCATCGCCATGGCTCACAACGGGAACGTCAGCAACTACGCGGAGCTCGTCGAGCGCCACTTCTCCAACAAGGGCGTGCGCGTCAACAGCTCCTGCGACATCGAGGTGATCCTGTTCGTGTTCGCCTCTGCGCTCAGCGAGCGCACGAAGCCGGGGAAGGCCATCGACGCCGAGGACGTCTTCGCCGCGGTCAAGGCGGTCTACGAGCAGGTCAAGGGCGCCTACTCGGTCGTCGCCACCCTGGCGGATGTGGGGATGGTGTGCTTCCGGGACCCCTACGGGATCAAGCCGATCTGCTTCGGCGAGAAGGAGACGGCCGAAGGCCGCTGGCTGGCCTGTGCCAGCGAGAGCGTCGTGCTGGACGTCAACGGCTACACCAAGACCCTCGACATCGGGGCCGGAGAGGCGGTCTTCATCGACAACGAGCGGCGCATCTTCCACCGCGAGCTGTCGGACAAGCCTCACCGCCCGTGCATCTTCGAGCTGGTCTACTTCGCACGCCCCGATTCCTTCCTCGACGACATCTCCGTCTACAAGACCCGTGCGCGGTTCGGCCAGGCGCTCGCGGAGCAGTGGCGAGCAGAGGGAGCCCCCGAGCCCGACGTCGTGATCCCCATTCCCGACAGCTCGCGGGACGCGGCCCTGGCGATGTCCGCGGGCCTGGGCAAGCCGTACCGCGAGGGGTTGGTCAAGAACCGCTACATCGGGCGCACGTTCATCATGCCCAACCAGGCGAAGCGGCGATCCTCCGTGCGGCGCAAGCTCAACCCGATCAAGATCGAGTTCGAGGGCAAGGACGTGCTCCTGGTCGACGACTCGATCGTGCGCGGGAACACGTCGCGACGCATCGTGGAGATGGCGCGCGAGGCCGGAGCGCGGCGGGTCTTCCTTGCCTCCTGCAGCCCGATGCTGCTCGCTCCGTGCCCCTACGGCATCGACATGGCGACCAAGACCGAGTTCGTCGCCAGCGGGCGCGAGCTCGCCGAAGTCGCCGAGAGCCTGGGGGTCGACCATCTGATGTACCTGGAGCGCGAGCGCATGAACGCCGCCGGGCGCCAGGGGAACCCGTGCGTCGAGGAGTTCTGCAACGCGTGTTTCACCGGCGAGTACCCCACCGGCGACATCACCGTCGACCGCTTGCGAGCCATCGAGGGAGACCGGACCAAGCACCGCGACGAGGTGCCCTGCGGGGGCTGAGGGCGGCGCCTCGGGCCGCTTCGGGGCCGGTTGAGATCGGCCCGCGCGGGGCCTACAGTCCCGGCCCGCGGCAGCGGTCCCCCATGCGCGTCCTGATCACCTCGCCCGTCTTCCCCCCCGACCTGGGCGGGCCGGCGGTGTACGTGCCCAGCCTGGGCCGCTATCTCGTCGAGCGCGGCCACCAGGTGAAGGTGATCGCCTTCTGCTCGCAACGAAGCCCGTCGGGGCACCCCTTCGAGGTTGAGGCCATCCCGAGAGGGTTCTTGCCCCTGCGCTACCTGAGGGCCTTCCTCGCGGTCTGGCGCGCGGCCCCGGCGGCGGACGTGGTCTACGTCCAGGAGCACCTCGCCCTCCTGCATGTGCTCGCCGCTCGCCTGCGCCGCACGCCGACGGTGATCCGCATCATGGTCGACGGAGCCTGGGAGATCGCCCACCGCAAGGGCTGGTGCGGCGACGACGACATCGTGGCCTTCCAGGCTCGCTCCTACGGCTGGGGCGTGGGCCTGACCCGCGCCCTGCAGCGCACCTGGTGGCGCTGGTGTACGCGGATCATCTCCTGTTCGGAGTTCCTGCGGCAGATCCTGATCCAGAGCCACGGCGTCGAGCCGGCCAAGGTGAGACGCATCTTCAACGCCTACCACGGCCCCGACCCGGACACGGTGGCTCCGACCCCCCCCGATGCCCGCGGGGAGTTGGGCCTCGACCCCCAGCGGAGGGTCGTCCTCACCATCTGCCGCCTGATGGTGTGGAAGGGGGTGGACGGCATCCTCGAGGCCATGGCCGAGCTGCCCGCCGACGTCGACCTGCTCGTGGCCGGGGACGGGGACATGGAGGAGAGCTGGAAGGCCCTCGCGGAGCGTCTGGGCCTCGGCGAGCGCGTTCGCTTCCTGGGCAACGTCCCTCACGAGCGGATCCCGCTTCTGATCCGCGCGGCGGACGTGTTCGTCCTCAACAGCCGCTACGAGGGCCTCTCCCACACCCTCCTGGAGGTCCTGCAGTTCGGCACGCCGATGGTCGTGAGCCGAGTCTGCGGCAACCCCGAGGTCGTCGAGGACGGGGTCAACGGCCTGCTCGTCGACCCGGGGGATCCCCCGGGACTCGCGCGGGCCATCGCGAGGCTGCTCGACGACGGGGAGTTGGTGGAGGCCTTCGCCGAGAACAACCGGACGCGCCGGGAGCTGTTCAGCCGCGAGGGGACCTTCGCCGAGGTCTTGGAGGTGTTGGACGACGCAGCGGCCCCTGGGGGGGCAGACTCTCCCGCAAACTAGAGGTTTTGAGCTCGGGGCTGCACTCGGCGGCCCCGATGGCCGATATACTTCCAACCAACCGCCCGCGGCGTCCCGTGCGGCCCCGGTTCCTCCGGGGCCTTCCGAGCGCGGATCGCGCCGGCCGACTCACCCCCCACCCCATCAGGAGTCAGGCGCACGTCGATGAGAGTCCTCTACGTCCAGGAGTACCTCCCCCAGGAGATGCTGGGGGCGATGTGGCTGTCGCGCGCCGTGAAGGACGCGGGGCACGAGATCCAGGCCTTGTTCCTGCCGGACAAGAACTGGCTGGCGAAGGTGCGCGAGATCGACCCGCAGGTCGTGTGCTTCTCGACGACCACGGGCATGCACCTGTACTTCGCCGACATCATGCGCAAGGTCAAGAGCGTGATGCCCGGCGTGCTGACCCTCGGCGGCGGCGCGCACCCCACCTTCAGTCCCGAGTACGTGGAGACCGAGGGGATCGACGCGATCTGCCGGGGCGAGGGTGAGTTCGCCATCGTCGAGCTCCTGGACCGGCTCGAGGCGGGCGAGGACTACCTCGACACCCGAAACTTCTGGTTCCAGGACCCCGAGACCGGCGAGGTCGTCCGCAACCCCCAGCGCCCGCTGGTCGAGGACCTCGATGCGCTCGGCTTCCCCGATCGCTCGATCGTCTACGACGCGGGCGCGATCTACCGCGAGTCGGAGCGCAAGGTCTTCGTCACCCAGCGGGGCTGCCCGATGAACTGCTCCTTCTGCTTCCACCACGCGTGGAAGAAGAAGGTCTACGGGGCGAAGAACAAGGAGTACACGCGCAAGCGCTCGGTCGACCATGTGATCGCCGAGATCAAGCAAGTGCGGGCGGAGTACCCGCTGAAGTTCGTCCACTTCCTCGACGACATCTTCAACCTGCGCAGCGACTGGCTGGAGGAGTTCTGCGAGAAGTACCCGCGCGAGGTCGGCTTGCCCTTCGATGTGATCTTGATGGCCAACATGACCACCGAGAAGCACATCCGAATGCTCAAGGAGGCCGGCTGTGTCTACGCACGCATCGCCTTCGAGGCGGCCAGCGACTACGTGCGCAACGCGGTGTTCCGCAAGAACACCACCCGCAAGCAGCTCACCGACGCCGCGGGCTGGATCAAGGACCAGGGGATCCGGCTCGGCTCGCTCAACATGCTCGGCGGCCCGGGAGGGACGATCGACGATGAGTGGGAGACGGTGCGGCTCAACATGGAGTGCGAGGTCGACCACCCGCTCGTCTCGATCATGCAGCCCTACCCCGAGTTCGACATCAACGACATGACCAAGGACATGGGGTACGCGGTGGCCGGCTACGACGATTTCCCGATCAAGTTCAACCGCACCTCCACGATCGAGTTCGACGAGAAGCACGTGATCGAGAACCTGCACAAGTGGTTCCCGCTCGTGGTGCGCTACCCCTGGCTCGAGGGCATCGCGCGGCGGGCCGTGAGGGTCCGCAAGCTCTCCTGGCTCTACCTGATCATGTACATGCTGTACTCGGAGTACATGGTCGCCGAGCAGCAGGAGTTGTACTCCCGCGTCCAGGGCCTGCGCGGACCGAAGCACTGGGCTCCGGCGGACTTCACGCGGCGCCTGGCCACCAAGGGTGTCCTGCGCGTGTACGAGGCGCTGTTCGCGCGCTACATCGACCGCTTCTTCACGCCGCGCAAGCTGGCCCTCAGCCTGCAGATGGGCGACGAGCGGGTCGTGGCCCACATGGACTGAGCGCGGCCGCCGCGCCGGGGCCTGGTACGCCCGACAGGATTCGAACCTGTGACCTTTCGCTCCGGAGGCGAACGCTCTATCCAGCTGAGCTACGGGCGCGTCTGGCAGGGCCTCGAAGGCCGCACATGGTAGGCGCCGCGCGGCTTCGATGGGAGGCTCCGCCGGCCTTCTCGGCTCCGCCGCAGGCGCTGCCGGTGCGAAAGCGGGGATCGCGCCGTTCGGTGGATCGGCCCCAGCGGCTCGCCAGTGAGGCCTTCGGGGGGCGCCCGAACGGCCCTCCTTGACGGTTTGGAGGCTTCGCGCCTACGATGGCCGTGCTCTCCCACTCCCCTCCCCCCCCTGGCTCCGAGCGCTGTGTCATGACGAACAGACTCTCCCCCCCGGGTCGTCCGAGCCGCGCCGGCGGAGCTCGGGCACGCTGGCCGCTGTCCGTGGCGGGCCTCACCGTGATCGGTGCGGCCCTGGCGGGGGTCATGACGCCACACGGGGAGCTCCTCGCCTCGGAGTTGCGCGCTCGGGACGCCGACGGCGACGGATTGTGCGACACCCAAGAAGAGGTGCTGCAGACCGCCGTGTTCGCGGCCGACACGGACAAGGACGGGTTCATTGACACCGAGGAGGTCGCCCGCAAGACCTCGGCCTACTCCGATCAGGAGACCCCCCTGCCCGCGGGCATGGACGTGGGGATGGTGGCGCGGGGCGAAGGCGGCTCGGTCCACGCCCTCGTCGCGGTCTACGTGCGGGGGGGCGACATGCACAACAAGGAGCTCGGCTTCGGCCTCGTGCTCGGCGACAGCGTGATCGAGGTGCCGGCGGAGTCCCTGCTGGCCAACGCGACGATCTCGATCGTCCCGGCGAGTGACCCCGCCGACGCCCTGGCGCTGGTCGACATCCCCTTCAGCCCCGAGCTCGTCCGCTCCTTCGGCAGCCTCTGCTTCTACACGACCCTCAGCACCCAGGGTCAGGGCACGGTGGCTGCCGCGGCCGCCATCCAGCTCGTCAGCGTGAACGGGATCGTCCACTGGGTGATGCCCGCCCAGGGCGGCGTACCGGGCATGGGCAACCGCGGAACCACCGGCGCGGGCTCGGTGTACGCGCCCATCCCCGTCGACGGAGGCTCGGGCGGCCTGCCCAGCGAGTGGATCCCCGGCGAGGTCTGCTACCAGACGACCCAGGTGGTCGGCATGCAGGGCGGGATCGTGATCCAGGAGGTCATCTCGGCCGAGTGCATCTCGGGCTGGGACTCCTACTGCAAGCCCAACTGCGCCACCTCGGTCGGGTCGACCTACACGACCTTCGATCCCGGCTCCCTGGTCGGGGGCTGAGGGCGCTCGGCGGTCCCGGTTTCGCGCTCGAGCGCCATGACGCCGCCGGCCCTCGGCTGGCTGCGCAGGGTGGCCCCAAGGAAAGCGCAAAACCCCGACTCGGGGGGAACCCCGGGGACCATTCGCCCGTCCTAGCGCCACCGGGATGGCTGGTCCGCGCCGCCCGGTGACCCGACCCATGTCCACAGATCCCGACCACGACCTCGTCATCGCCTGCCAGGCCGACCCGCCCGACGGGCTGGAGGGGGGGTTCCGCGACCTCTACGAGCAGTACAAGGACCGGGTCTACAACACCTGCTACCGCATCACGGGGAACCCCACCGACGCCCTCGACGCCGCCCAGGAGACCTTCGGGATCCTCTTCCGCAAGATCGACGGCTTCCGCTTCGAGTCGCGCTTCTCCAGCTGGGTCTACCGCATCGCCGTCAACGCCAGCATCGACCTCAAGCGCAGGGCGAGCAACAGGAGCCTGGCCTCCCTGGACGCGGCCAGCTCCGACGAGTGCCGGGCCGACCACGGTGTGCCGCCTCTGGCCGACGAGGACGCCGAGAGCCCGATGGCCTGCGCATCGCGCCACGAGCTCGAGGAGGAGATCCAGGAGGCGATCCTGCGGCTCTCCCCGAAGATGCGCGCCATCACGGTGCTGCGCTACGTCGAAGGGCTCTCCTACGATCAGATCTCCGAGGCCCTCCAGGTCTCGCTGGGGACCGTCAAGTCGCGCCTCGCTCGGGCCCACCAGGCCCTCGATCGCGAGCTCACCCCGGTCCTCGACAAGCACTACCTCACCTGACCCCCGACCCCGACGAGGACTCCCCGATCCCGATCGTGTACACCTGAGACCGGATCGTCGATCACGGCCGGACCATCCCCTCGGCCCCGACGATCGCTCCCCCGCCACCCATGCCCAAGACCTGTCGAGAGCACCGAGCGCGCATGACCCACGAGGTCGGCGAGCCGCGTCCGTGGGCGGACGAGTCCGAGCGCCACCTCGCCGCCTGCGGCGAGTGTGCGGCGTGGGCTCGCCACCGGGTGCGCCAGGTCCGTGCGCTCGCTTCCCTCGCGCCCGCCGAAGCTCCCGCGGAGCTCGCACGCCGGGTCGCCGCGGAGCGCGAGACGGGGGCGGCGGGCATCCGGGCGGCGGCGCACCTGGGTCTTCTCGATGCCCGTGAGGCCCCCACCGAGCTCGACGGCCTGGTGGTGGCGGCCATGCACGCGGGACACCGCCAGGATCGGGCCACAGCCCACCTCTGCTCCCACCTGGGCGAGGGCCTGCGCGCGCCCGCCGAGCTGGAGCGGCGCCTCGCCGCCGCGACCGACCCGCCTTCGCTCTCCGATTTGGAAGCGGCCTCCCTCGAGCGGGGCGTCGCCGGCGATCTCGAGGACTTGCCGCGCGCCCTCACCTCGCGCATGACCGGCAAGCTCTCCCGCCGCCCGGCCCCCGCCCAGCTCGCCGGTGCCCTGCAGGGGCCCGGCAGCCGGCGCTGGCCCCTCGGCCTGGCAGCGGTCCTCTCGGCGGCCACCCTGGTGGCAGCCTGGAGCGGCGGCCGCTGGTGGCTGGAGGGCGCCTCGGACCCCTCCTCGGCTCCGACGGTCCTGAGCTTCGAGGTGCGCCGGCTCGAATCGGCGGCGGAGCTGGAGCAGTTGGGTCTGGCTGGGTTCGTCGACCACGGCCTCTTGACGGCGGCCCGCGCCGCGCCCGGCGCGGCCTTCGGCGCGCGTCCCTCGACCCGGCGCGCCGTCGGGAGCGCGACCAGCGGCGCCAACTCCACGGGGGGCTCGCTGCCGGCGGCTCCGGGCGTCGGGCGCCTCACCCCCGCGGACCTGCCGCTGTTGGCCGCCGTCGCCGGCGCGTCCGAGAGCGTCGAGCACCGGGGCGTGCGGCGCGTGTTCCTCGCCAATCCCGCCCTGACTGCCGCGCCTTCGATCGAGTACCGCGAGGAGGTCGGCAGCGACGGCCTCGGCGCGTTCTTCGTGCGCCCCATCGAGGTCATCTCGCCCCCCCTCGACCCCAACGCCCTCGATCTGTTCCTGATGCTCCAGGAGGAGCGCCAGGGATTCCAGTTCCGCTATCGCGACTTCCGGATCGCCGACATCGACCTGTTCATGGCCCGCTATCAGGTCGCCGTCCGCCCCAAGGAGGAGCAGGTCGCCGGCCGGGCGTGCCAGGTCCTCGATGTGCGTCTGCGCGAGCAAGCCGAGCGGGAATACGTGCTCGCCGTGGATCCCAAGACCGGACTGCTCCTGCGCTACGAGGAGACATTCCAGACGGGCGAGCTCGTCGCGCGCGTCGAGTTCGAGTCGATCGAGCTCGAGCCCGACTTCTCCGACGGCGCCCTGACCGGCGGGCCCTCACAGTGGGCGGCCTTCGATCCCGACCACAGTCCTCCGCCCCAGGTCACCTTCGACCTCCTGCGCCCCAAGCTGCCGCCGGAGGGATACCAGCTCGCCCAGGCCTCCTCGCGCGTCGTCCTCGGCAAGCCCTGGCTGCGGCTGGTCTATCAGGACGGATTGGAGAAGGTCGTCTTCGTGCATGACGGACCCGACACCAGCGGCGGGCCGTTGCCCGGCACGGACTCGGTGGGCGTGTTCACCCTGGGCGCCTGGACCGTCGTCGAGGGGGAGATCGCCGGCCACACGGTCTTCGTCATGGGCAAGGTCGACCAGCAGGACCTGCTGGACATGCTCCAGTCGGCCTTGGAGTAGGCCGGCTGCGGGGCGCTCGCACACGGCGCGGGCGAGCACATGGCGGTCTCGCCGCGGCGCCGTCCCCGGTCCCCGACGTGGGGTAGTCTTGACCTGGAGCGGGGCGGAAACGCCCACAGACTCGCTCCCGGCCCCCCAATCCACGTCATGAGCGACCACCAAGAAGAGTCCTTCTCCGAGTCCGACCTCGACTCCCCGGAGTACCGGGACCGCTTGATGCGCAAGCTGAACTGCCTGATTGCGCTCTTGGAGGTGGCCCTGGCGCGCGTTCGGCGGTCCATGGCCGGCCCCGAAGCCGACCTCGACAGGCTCTCGCGCATCCGCACGAACCTGCAGAGCACCCTGGATGTCTGCACGCGAGCCCGCGTCGCCCTGGAGCGCCGCGAGGCCACGCCTTCCGACCTCGCCGAGAGCCTGGCGTGCGTCAGCGGCTTCGACCTCCCCGAGGGAGAGCCCTTCGTCTTCCAGGAGTTGCCCGATGGGGCGCGGGTCGAGATGACCTCCCTGGAGGAGGAGCGCAAGTTCGAGCTGATGGGCGTGATCGACCCCGAGGAGGTCGAGGCCTGCAACATCGACGAGCTTGCCTGCCGCTTGGGATCGGGGGAGTAGGGGCCCACCGACGACCACCAGGGGCGGTCGGTGCGGGTAGACTGCGGGGGTGGATGGGCAGGCGAGGCCCCTGGTCCGCGGCGAGCGCGTCGCCTTGCGGCGCCCCGGGCGGGAAGATCGAGACGAGTTCCTCACACTGCGTCGTGCGAGCGCGGACTTCCTGCAACCCTGGGAGCCGCGTCCCGCCCGCGGCGTCGATCCCCACTCCGACTCCGCCTTCGCCGCCTACCTCGAGGGCAGCCGCGGTGGGCGGTGCGAGCGCCTGCTCTTGTGTCTCCGCGAAGGTGGGGCCCTGCTGGGAGGGATCAACTTCAACGAGATCTCCCGCGGGCCGTTCCAGAACGCGGCCCTTGGCTACTGGATCGGCGCGCCCTTCGCCGGGAAGGGCTACATGTCCGCCGGGCTGGGCCTGGCCCTGAGGTACGGTTTCGAGAACCTTGCCCTGCACCGGCTGGAGGCCAACATCCGACCAGAGAACGCCGCCTCCCTCGCCCTCGTGAGGCGCGCGGGATTCCGCCGCGAGGGGTTCTCCCGGCGGTATCTCCAAATCGACGGTGCCTGGAGGGACCACGAGCGCTGGGCGCTCTTGGCCGAGGATTGGCGCCAAGACGAGGGGTTCAGCGACCCCAGCTGCGGAGGTAGCGGAAGTCCTGGTTCACGGTGCGATCGCTGATCTTGGCCACCACCGGGGGCAGGCGCTTGTACTGGCTGTCGGTGACCTTGCGCACGACGGCCTCGACGAGCCCGGCATCGAAGCCGCGCGCGATGAGCTCGGCGGCGTCGTGGCGCTCGTCCACCAAGAGGTACAGCAGGCGGTCGGCCTCCTCGTAGGTGAAGCCGAGCTCCTGCTCGTCGGTCTGGCCCTCGAAGAGGTCGGCCGAGGGCGCCTTCTCCCGCACCGCGGCGGGCAGCTCGAGGTGTCGGGCGAGCTGGTAGATCTGGTGCTTGTAGAGGTCCCCGATGGGATTGAGGGCGCTGGCGCTGTCACCGAACTGGGTCGAGTAGCCAAACAGGAGCTCGGTCTTGTTGCTCGTGCCGATCACCAGCCCGTTCCACTCGACCGAGAGGTCGTACAGGACGATCATCCGGCAGCGCGCCATGACGTTGCCGCGCCGCCCGCGGTCGGCGATCTCGCCCTCGGCCAGGTAGCCGTCGGCCATGGCGCTGATGTCCACCGTGCGCGTGCAAAGCCCCAGGGCGCCCGCGACGGCTTCGGCGTCGGCTGCGCTGGCGGGATCGGAGGTGCGGTAGGGCATGTTCACCGCCAGCACCTCCCCCGGCCCGAAGGCGCGCGCCGCCAGGGCGGCGGTCACGGCCGAATCGACGCCGCCGGAGAGCCCGACCACGCCGCGCGAGAAGCCGAACTTGCCGGCTTCGCGGCGCAGGAAGCTCACCAACAGGTCCTCGGTCAGCTCGACTTGGATGTCGAGGCCGGCCTCGCTCACGGGGCGGCCCCTTCCAGGCGCTCGAGCTCGCGCCGCACGATCCAGGCCTTCTCGTCGCGACGCAGGGGCGTCTTCAGTCGTGCCCGCTCGGTGGCGTGGGCATCCAGAGCGACGGGGAGGTGGCCGGCGCCGAGGCCGGAGAGCCTCCCAACCTCCTCGCCGAAAGGGTCGATGGCCCGCGACTCGCCGGCGAAGGTGACCCCATCCTCGCAGCCTACGCGGTTGACGTAGAGGACCCAGGACTGGAACAGGAGAGCCTGGGCGCTCAGGAGCTTCGACCACTTGCGCGAGGAGCCCAGCCCTTCGCCGGCGCGGGAGACGTCGCGCGCCGGGCTGCAGCTGGGCACGACGAGGGCGTCGGCGCCGGCGAGGAAGTACAGCCACCCGCCCGTCAGGTGCCAGGCGTCCTCGCAGATCAAGACCCCCAAGCGGCCGTAGCGGCTCTCGATCAGGCGGAAGTGCTCCCCGGGGCCGAGGTCGCGGCTCTCCTCGAACATCCCGTAGGTGGCCAGGTGCACCTTGCGATGGATGTGGAGCGTCTTGCCGCCCTCGAGGAAGGCGTAGGCGTTGAAGCGACGGCCGTCGCGGCCGCGCTCCACGAACCCCACGCCGATCGAGACCTCCTCGGAGCGCTCGCGCAACGAGGCGAGGGGGGCGGCGTCGGGCGCGAAGGAGACCTCGGCGGTCTGGTCCTTGAGGAAGTAGCCGCTGAGGGAGAGTTCGGGGAAGAGGCAGATGTCCGCCCCGGCCGCGCGCGCGGCATCCACGGCGGCCAGGTGGAGTTCGAGGTTGGCCTCAAGGTTGCCGAGCGTCGGCTCGATCTGTGCCAGGTGGATATTGGCGTCCATGGTTGCGGGGGCGGGAGCGTGTCGCGGCCCGGGCAGATGATAGCCCCTCGCCGTGTGCGTCGGTGGTGGCGGATCGGTCGGCGCCGACGGGGCGGGCCCTCAGCCCCTGGCGGCCGCGGCCACGACCTCGGCCACCAAGTCGTCGGGGCTCACGCCCGACGCTTCGCCCTCGTAGCCCAGGAGGATGCGATGGCGCAGAGCGGGCGGGGCGAGCGCCTCGAGGTCGGCGACGGTCACGTGCAGGCGGCCGGCGACCGCCGCTCGGGCCTTTCCGGTCATCAACAGCGCCTGCCCGCCCCGGGGGCTCACGCCGTGCCGGACGAGGCGCCGTATGCCGTCGGGAGCCTGGGGGTGGTGGGGATGGGAGAGCGCGACGAGCCGGGCGGCGAACTCGATCACCTCGGAGGCGACGGGGAGGTCACGCACCAAGGCCTGCATCTGCAGGAGCTCCTCCGAGCCGAGGAGCGAGCGCGCCTCGAGAGGCGCCCGAGCGGTCGTTGCGGCGAGGATCGCGGTCAGGCCCTCGTGGGAGGGGTGGGGGATGTCGATCTTGAGCGTGAAGCGATCAAGCTGCGCTTCGGGCAGAGGGTATGTCCCCTCCATCTCGATCGGGTTCTGCGTGGCGATGACGAAGAACGGCTCGTCGAGGGCGATCGTCTGACCGAAGACCGTTACCTGCCGCTCCTGCATGGCCTCGAGCAGGGCCGACTGGGTGCGGGGCGTGGCGCGGTTGATCTCGTCGGCCAGCACGATGTTCGCGAACACCGGTCCGCGCTCGAAGCTGAAGCGCCGAGCCCCGCCCGGCTCCTCCTCGAGAATGCGCGTGCCGGTGATGTCGGGCGGCATCAGGTCAGGGGTGAACTGGATGCGCCGGTAGTCCATGCCGAGGGCCTGGGCGAGGGTGAAGACCAAGGTGGTCTTCCCCAGACCGGGCGCTCCCTCGAGCAGGGCGTGGCCGCCGGCGAGCACGCACAGGCCGAGTTGCTCGACGACCTCCCGCTGGCCGATGAAGTGCTCCTCGACCAGGCCCGTCAGCCCGCCGAAGGAGCGGCCGAGCAGGGAGAGGCGCTCCTCGATGTCGCCGTGTGCGCTCACCGCGGCCCTCCACGCGCCCGGACGCTCTCGCGGGTCGCTCGCTCGTCGGCGCGGTCTTGGAAAACTGCCTTGAGGGTCATGGGCGGCGCCCCAGAATGGGAGTGATGGGAGTCTCCCACAAAGCGGGCGCCGACGGCAACGGCCTCGGGCCGTTGGCCCTCTCGCTGCTGGGCGCGGCGGCGCTGGCGGTCGCGGCCTGCGCGGCCCCCGACGAGCGCCGGGAGGCAGAGATCGCCGCCGCCGAGCTGGCCAGCTCGCAAGGGGAGTGGGTGCGAGCCGCGGCCTTGTGGCACGGGATCTACTTCGACGACGGCGGCCGCAACACCCGCGCCTGCCGCGAGTGCGCGCGGGCGCTGTTCTTCTCCGGCGACGCCGACAGCGCCTGCGCGATGGTCGAGCTGGGCTTGGAGTCCGCGCCCGCTGACCCCGACCTGTTGGAGCTGCACGGGCGCGTGCTGGAGGCCAGCGGCTACCGCAGGGCAGCGGAGCTCAGCCACTCGAGGGCGGTCGCCGCCGATCCCGGGCGCATCTACAGCCTCGTCGCTCTGGGGCGTCTGCGCCTGCAGCTGGGCTATGAGATCGCCGCCGTGGAGCCCCTCCAGCGGGCCGTCGACTTCTCCGGCGGCAGTGTCGAAGCCCTGGCCCTGCTCGGTCGCGCCCGCGCCGCCGGGGGCGAGGATGCCCTGGCCTTCGAGGCCTACGCGAAGGCCGCGGCCAAGACCGGAGAGTGCGATGCCGACACGCTGCTCGCCGCGGCGAGGTTGGGCCTGGGAGAGTCGGTGCGCACCGCGCGGGCCGACGCCGTGGGGCTGGCATTGGGCTGGGCGGGCGAGGTCGCCACGCGCGAGCCCCAGCGCACCCTCGCCCACGTCCTGCTCGGCCGCGCCAGCGAGCTCGCCGGGCGCTTGGAGGCCGCGGTCCAGCACTATCGTCGGGCCGTCGAAACCGACCCGTCCAACGCCGAGGCCCTGGCGGACCTGGCCTCCTTGCACGTGCGCATGGGTGACAGCGAGGCGGCCTCGGACATGGTCCGCCGGGCCCTGGAGGTCGAGCTCGATCCAACGCGCCGCACGCACCTGATCGAGCTGCTCGAGGCCGGGCCCGCGGGCGGGCTCTGAGGGGGGGTCGGCGCGGGCGGTCACTGCGCCGAGAGCGAGGCCACCAACTCGTCGAGCTTGGCCGTCAACTCCTCGGTGAACTCCTCGCCGAAGTCCAGAGCCAGGACATCGATCTCCTCGAACGTGTAGCGCCCGGTCGTGCGGCTGAAGGGGATGCCGTACTCCCACTTGTTCCCGTCGGAGGCCAGGATCACGACCTCTACCTGATCGTCCCCCTCGACGGCCTTCACCTCGTAGTGCTCGACTTCGTACTCGCTCATGAGGCCGTAAACTACCCTACTCCTCCTGCCCCGGCCAGGAACGCACTCCACCCACCGCCCGCCGCCATGCCCCAGACCCTGATCGAGAAGATCGCGCAGAGCCACGCCCTCGACCTCCCCGCCCGAAGCCTGGTTCGCTCGGGCGACTTCCTCCGCGTGCGCCCCGCGCACGTGATGACCCACGACAACACCGGCGCGGTGATCCCCAAGTTCGAGGGGATCGGCGCCGCGGGAGTGTTCGATGCCCGCCAGCCCGTGTTCACCCTCGACCACGACGTCCAGAATCGCTCGCAGGCCAACCTGGAGAAGTACGAGAGGATCGAGGCCTTCGCCCGCGAGCAGGGGGTCGAGTTCTTCGGCGCGGGTCGAGGCATCGGCCACCAGGTGATGTGCGAGGAGGGCTTCGTCCTGCCGGGGACGATGGTCGTTGCCTCCGACAGCCACTCCAACCTCTACGGCGGCCTGGGCGCCCTGGGCACGCCGGTCGTCCGCACCGACGCGGCTGCCCTGTGGGCCGTGGGCGAGACCTGGTACCAGATCCCGCCGATCACGCGGGTCCACCTCGAGGGCTCGCTCGCTGCGGGAGTTAGCGGCAAGGACGTGATCATCACGCTCTGCGGCCGCTTCAACGAAGACGAGGTGCTCAACCACGGCCTGGAGTTCCAGGGCCCGGGCGTGGCGACCCTCTCGATCGACGAGCGTTTGGCGATCGCCAACATGACGACCGAGTGGGGTGCCCTGGCGGGCGTCTTCGCGTGCGACGAGCGCACCCTCGACTGGCTCGACGCGCGCCTGGCCGTGCTCGAGGGCGAGGGGCGCAACCGCGGCGACCTCGATGCGGAGCGCCTGGCTGCCCTGCGCGCAGAGCCGCCGGCAGCCGACGGCGACGCGATCTACCGTCAGACGATCACCCTCGACCTCTCGCAGGTGCGCCGCGGCGTGTCCGGCCCCGACCACGTCAAGCGCATGCAGCCCCTCGCCCTGCTCGAGCGCGAGCGGATCCCCGTCCACAAGGCCTACATCCTCTCGTGCGTGAACGGGCGGGCGGACGACCTCTCGGCGGCGGCGCGGGTGCTGGACGGCAAGCGCGTGGCCGAGGGCGTCGAGCTGTACGTGGCCGCGGCCTCCTCGGAGGTCGAGGCGGAGGTGCGGCGGCGTGGGGACTGGGAGCGCCTCGAGCGGGCCGGCGCGCACTTCCTGCCGCCCGGCTGCGGGCCGTGCATCGGCCTGGGCGAAGGGCTCCTGGGCGAGGACGAGGTCGGCATCAGCGCGACCAACCGCAACTTCAAGGGGCGCATGGGGGCGCGCTCGGCGCGCTGCTACCTCGCCAGCCCGGCGGTCGTGGCGCAGAGCGCGATCGCGGGCACCATCTGCGGGGGAGAGCACGATGCCCCGGCGGAGCCGCCGGGGACCCTCACGCGCCACGAACGCGCGCCCGCAGATGCCGGCGGCGTGGAGCTGCGGGAGGGGTTTGCCGCGTCGCTCACCGGAGACGTCTTGTTCCTCGACGCGGACAACCTCAATACCGACGGCATCTACGGCAAGGACTGGACCTACCAGGATGGGTTGACGCCGGAGGAGATGGCGTCGCACTCCATGGAGAACTACGACCCGCAGTTCCTCTCGATCGCCAAGCCAGGGGACGTGATCGTGGGCGGGTACAACTTCGGCACGGGCTCCTCTCGCGAGCAAGCGGTCACGTGCCTTTCCTTCTTCGGGATCCAGTGCGTGATCGCGGCCTCCTTCAGCGAGACCTACAAGCGCAACGCCTTCAACAACGGGTTCCTGTGCATCGACTGTCCGGAGCTCGTGGAGAGGCTGCGAGGCGTGTACGGCGAGACCGTGCCGACGCGGCGGTGCGATGGTGCGCTGCAAGTCGACTTCGTGGGCTCGAAGCTCACCTACGACGGCGAGTCCTACCCGATCAGCCGCTTGGGGCCGGCGGCGCAGGACCTGATCCTCGCGGGCGGCCTCGAGCCGCTGGTGCGCTCGAAGATCGCCTGATCAACCGCCCAGCATCATCGTCCAAGTCGCCTCGCAGCGGCCCAGGCCGATGCGCCGGTGGCCGGCGGCCATCATGTTGCGGTGGTGTCCGGGGCTGTACCACCAGGCGCGGATCGCCCCTTCACCGCTGTCGTGGCCCGCGGCGATGTTCTCTGCGGAGGCGCTCGTGCCCGCAAGGCGAGCGCGCTGCCCGAAGGTCTCCTTGCCCGCTACCGGCGAGGAGTGGCTGAAGAACCCGTGCTCCACCATGTCCTGGGAGTGGCCGCGCGAGGCCTCGCCCAGGCGCACGTCGATCCGCACGGCGCCCAGCCCGGCGTGGATGCGGCGGGCGTTCAGGCGGGCGACGCCGGAGAGCTCCTGGGCGTCCAGCCGGCCGCGAAGCTCACGGTTGGCGGCCAGCGCCAGGCGGTCGGCCTTCTCCATGGGAGTGGCCAGGAGCGCGAGCCACTCCAGCCGCGTGTAGAGGGTGTCCTCTTGAGCGCGGGGGTCTGAGGGAGCGGCCAACCGCGCCACGCGCGTCCGCAAGGAGCGGTCGTCGTCGAGGCGCTTGCGCGCGAGGTGCCAATGGTCGGCGAGCACCTTGCGTTCCTCGAGGTTGTCGAGCAGCTCCTCGAGGTCCGCGAACAGGCCTTCGGAGTGGTCGTAGACGTCATTGGGGTGGACGGTCAGCAGCTCGCCGAGGCGCTCCATGGCCGGGTCGCTGCGCCGCGTGATCGCGCCCTTGCCGAGGTTCGCGTCGGCAGCGAGAGCTGTGACGCGGGCTTGCAGCAGTGCGACTTCCTCCCGGGTCGAGCGGTCCAGGCGCTCCAGGACGAGCTCTCCGGCGGCGCGGTCGAAGTCGGCGGCGATGGCTTCGCTCTTGGGAGTGAAGCGCTTCTCGAGGTGGGCACACTCGCGCCCGAGGTGGAAGGCGAGCTGGTAGCGCGCGTTGGGCCCCGCCTCGAGGAGGGCGCGCATGGCGGACAGCTTGTCCTCGGCGGGGATCCGGCGGTCCCGCACGAGCGCGAGGTGCGCTCGGGCCGCGGCGGGATCGTCGTCCTGCGGCGCGGGGGCGGCCCCCGCGGCCGGCGCCGCAGGGAGGAGGGCGATAGCAGTGGCGGCGAGGGGGAGGTGCATGGCGGCCGGCTCGTAGGGCGAGCGGTCGCGGCCCGCCCCTAGGGCTTGAGGAACAGGTAGTACAGCTGTCCCTCGACGCGGGTGGAGCCCGCCAGCTCCTCGGCCGCGCCCCCGACCCCGAGGTAGATGTCGGCCCGGCCCGCCGTACGGATCGCGCCGCCGGTGTCCTGATCGAACATGAACTGGTGGAACTCCTTGCCCTCGTTGAGTCGCGCGCCGCTGAGGTGGGTCTCGACGAACACCAACGACCCCCTAGGGAAGAGGCTCTTGTCGGTGGCGAGGGTGCGCTCGGGCGTAACCGGGACATTGAGGCTGCCCCGCGGCGTTCCGTCGATGGGGACGAAGAACACGTAGCGGTCGTTGCGCTGAAGGAAGGAGGCGACCTCGTCGGGGGATTGCCGCGCCCAGCGGCGCAGCGCGGTCAGGTTCGAGTCGTCGCTCTCGAGCCGGCCCGCTTCCACGAGCGAGCGAGAGAGCGAGGTGTAGTCGCGCCCGTTGTTCGCCGCGTAGCCAAAGCGCGCCATCGAGCCGTCGGGCAGGCGCACGAAGGCGGAGCCGTTCACGTGGGCGATGAAGGCGTCGAGCGGATCGGCGAGCCAGACGAGCTCGAGGTCCCGGCCCTCCATCAGCCCTTCCGTCTCGATCTCGCGCCGGGTCGGGTAGGGCGAGGTGCCCCCGTCGGGGGCGCGGCGCCCAAGGATCGACCCGCCCTCGCCCTTGGCGAGATCCTCGGGGAGGCCGTAGAGGGGGTAGGCGAAGCGCTCGCTCGGCGCCAAGCTGCCCGAGAGGACCGGCGTGCAGTACGCGGTGAACAGGACGCCTCCGCCGCGGCCGTCCCACCCGGCGCTCTTGTAGAGCGTGAAGCGCTCGCGGAGGGCGCGCGAGAACTCCTCGGGGCTGGCGGCATTGTCGAGCAATTCGCCGAAGACGATCAGGCTGGACAGGGCTCGGGCGTGGGTGATCCCCGCGACGGGGAAGAACTGCCGCGCGTGGTCGGTGTCCATCCACGCGAGCGATCCCTGGAGGGCCTGGCCGACCTCGTCGGGGCGATACCAGGCCTCGGAGAGGTCCGGCCATTCGGTGGGGTCGACGACCTCGATCAGCGGTGCCGCCCCCGGCGGCAAGGGGAGGCTGAAGTCTTTTTGAACCGTGGCCGCGCACGCGGCGGCGACCGCGGCCGACAGCAAGCTGGCGCAGGGGAACTTCATGGCCCAGAGGGTACTCAGGATAGCGGGTGGAGTACGAATCCGGCAGGTGGTCGGCGGGCGCATCCCCTCCGTGCGAGTGACCTGGGGGAGCGGTGCGCACCAGAGCTTACCGATCTAGTGCGCCGAACGGGGGCCGTTGCGGGTACCCTGCCGGCAGTAGGAGGACCATGTCAGAACAAGCGACCAGCACCCCGGCGCCCGCGAAGGAGGCCGAAACGGCCCCGTATCCGGGCACTCGCACGACAACGGACGGTTCCGGCGCCGTCGTCTGGGTGGAGACCCACATCTCTCAGGGCGCCTGCGCCTACCCCATCACGCCGACCACCAACATGGGGGTCGACTTCGCGGGAGCGGCGGCCAACGGCAAGTGCAACCTCTGGGGCGAGGCGTTGGAGTTCCTCGAGCCCGAGTCCGAGCACTCCTCCGCCAGTGCGGCCGAGGGGTTCGCGGTCGCCGGCGGGCGCGTGACGAACTTCACCTCCGGCCAAGGCCTCGTCCTGATGAAGGAGGTGCTCTACACGATCAGCGGCAAGCGCCTGCCCGCCGTGTTCCACATCGGAGCGCGCGCGATGACCAGCCAGTCCCTCAACGTCCACGCCGGACACGACGACGTGATGGCCGTCGCCGACACCGGCTGGGGGGTCGTCTTCGCGCGCAACGCGCAATGCGCCGCCGATCTCGCCTTGATCGCCCGGCGGGCCGCGGAGAACAGCCACACGCCCTTCATGGTGTGCCAGGACGGATTCCTGACCACCCACACCCTCGAGACGACGCGCCTGCCCGAGCCGGAGTTCATGAAGGAGTTCGTCGGCAATCCCGCCGAGCGCGTTCCCTGCCTCATGGATCCCGCGCGCCCGGTGATGTCCGGCGTCGTCCAGAACCAGGACGCCTACATGAAGGGCAAGGTGGCCCAGCGCCACTTCACCGACCGCACCGCCGTGCACCTGCGGGAGGCGATGGACACCTACGCTCAGGCGACCGGCCGCCGGCTCGACCCGGTCACGACCTACTGCATGGAGGGAGCGGAGGTCGCGATCGTGGCCATGGGGTCGATGATCGAGACGGCGCGGGCGACGGTGGACTGGCTGCGCGCCCGTGGGGACCTGCGGGTCGGCGTGGTCGAGGTCGTTTGCTTCCGCCCGTTCCCCAGCGCTGACATCGTCACCGCCCTCAAGGACGTGCGCGCGGCGGCGGTCATCGAGCGCATGGACAACCCGCTCGCCCAATCCAACCCGCTCACCGCCGAGATCAAGGCCGCCTTCGCCGACGCGATTACCGACACGCCCGGCGTCCCCAATGTGAGCCGCATCCCGACCCTGCACTCAGGCGTCGCCGGCCTGGGCTCGCGGGATGTGCGGCCCGGTCACTTCCTCTCGGTCCTCAAGGCGCTGTACGAGCGTGGTCCGCGGACGTTCGTCCTCGGCATCGAGCACGAACTGTCCCTGCCCGAGGCCGTCGACCCCGACGTGCGCCCGCCCGGTGCGTTCAGCATGCGCGGCTACTCGGTGGGCGGCTTCGGGTCGGTCACCACCAACAAGGTGATCGCGACCATCGCGGCCGACGTCTTCGACCTCTACGTCCAGGCCTACCCGCTCTACGGCTCGGAGAAGAAGGGCCTGCCTACGCGCTACTTCCTGACGGCAGCCCCGAGCGCGATCCGGACCCACTGCGAGCTGCGCCACGTCGAGTTCGTGCCCCTCAACTCGCTCAACGCCCTCAACCTCGGCAACCCCCTGGAGGGCATCTCCCGCGGCGGCACCGTGTTCGTCCAGACGACCGAGACGGAGCCCTCGACGGTCTGGCGCCAGGTCCCCGGCTACGCTCGGCGCGCCATCCGCGAGGGCGGCCTGCGCCTGCTCTACCTGGATGCTGCGAGCATCGCGGCGGACGTGTCCAGCCGCGCCGACCTGCAGGTGCGCATGCAGGGCATCGTCCTGCTGGGCGTGTTCCTGGCGGCCAACCCCTTCTCCGCCGAGCGTGAGATCGCCGAGGACGAGCTGATTGAGAGCGTCGAGCGCAGCTTGCGGACCTTCTTCGGCAAGGCCGGGGAGCAGGTCGTGCAGGACAACCTCGTCTGCGTGCGGCGGGGGATGTCGGAGGTCCTCGAGGTGCCCACAGCCGTGATGAGCGAGACGGCCGAGCGTCGCGCGGAAGCCGTCGGGGATCTCACCGTCGGCGAGCTGATGACTCCAGGGGTAACGACCTGCGGGGTGGGGACCACGCTCCCCGACGTGCGCCAGCTCATGCTCGACGAGCAGTCGTCCTGCGTCCTGGTCGTCGACGGTGCCGAGCAGATGCAGGGCATCCTGTCGATGACAGACCTGGCGCGGGCGCACACCCTCGAGCGCCGGCTGGACCCCGAGCTCCCCGACCTGCGGGTGGAGCACCTCATGACCCACGACGTCCTGACGACCCACCCCGAAGAGGCTCTGGCCGCGGCGATCGACCGGCTGGTGGAGCGACGGGTCACGCGCCTGATCGTGACCGAGAGCGACGAGTCGAACCGACCCATCGGAACGCTCTCGACCGAGGATTTGACCGCGGCCGAGCCGCTGTTCGCCCAGTGGATCAAGTAGGAGGCCACAGATGAGCGACCACGACAGCACACACCAGGCACTGGCCGATCTGGCCCGCGTCGCCCGAGCGTTTCGTTCCGAACAGGACACGAACTGGGGCTTCTCCCTGGAGACCCAGCCGGACGTCGGCCGGGCCGTGCTCGACCTGGACATCGACGGCTACGTCGAGGAGTTCGGCAGAGTCACCGAGGCCTACCGCACTGGAGAGGCGAGCGAGGGACTCCCCGCCGACATCGGGCTGGCGCGCTCGCTGATCCCGCCGGGGACCGGCGCGCTGCGTGACTTCAGCTACGTAGGCTCGGAGATCCCCGTCTTCGACGCATCCAACTGCGTCGCCTGCATGGAGTGCGTCACCCAGTGTCCCGACACGGCGATCCTGGGCAAGGTGGCGCCGCAGGAGGTCGTGGACTCCGATCTCGAGACGGCCGAATCCGCGGGTGACCTGCGGGGACACTGGGCCGTCACCCGCAAGTTCCACGGCACGCGCGAGAAGCAGGGCAAGACCCCCGGCCTGTTCGGGATCTTCGTCGATCCGACCAAGTGCAAGGGTTGCGCGGAGTGCGTCGACGTCTGCGGCGACCACGACGCACTCGCGATGGCGCCCAAGAGCAAGCCGACGATGAGCGAGGCGCGCGCGGCGATGGATCAGTTCCAGCGCCTGCCGGACACCTCCGACGAGTTCATCCGCGAGAAGGTCGCCGTGGACCGCATGCTCTCCTGTGAGAAGAGCCTCCTGTATGTTGGCGGCGCCGGCTCCTGCGCGGGCTGCGGCGAGGCCAGCGCCTTGCGAATGCTGATGGCGCAGCTCGGATGGACCGTGGGACGGGAGAACATCGGCCTCGTGGCGGCGACGGGCTGCAACACGGTCTACTCCTCGACCTACCCCTACAACCCGTTCATGGTTCCGTGGACGAACTCGCTCTTCGAGAACGCCACCGCCATGGCCATGGGCGTACGCAAGCGTTGGGACCAGCGCGGTTGGAATGAGAAGGCCCTGTGGGTGATCGGCGGCGATGGAGCGCTGTTCGACATCGGCTTCGGCTCCCTGTCGCGGATGTTGGCCAGCGGGATGAACATCAAGGTCCTAGTGCTCGACACGCAGGTCTACTCGAACACGGGCGGTCAGGCGTCGACGGCGTCCTTCACCGGGCAGGCGGCGAAGATGTCGCCCCACGGCAAGGTGCACAAGGGCAAGGTCGAGGCGCGCAAGGAGATCGCCATGATCGCGATGATGCACCCCGACACCTACGTCGCCCAGACCACAGCCGCGCACACCAACCACTTCTACAAGGTGATCGAAGAGGCGCAGCGATTCGAGGGACCGGCCCTGGTCGTCACGTACACGACCTGCCAGCCCGAGCACGGCGTCGGCGATGAGTGCGCGGCCCAGCAGGCGAAGTTGGCCGTGGACTCGCGCGCTTTCCCCCTGCTCAGCTTCGATCCCTCGCGCGGGGAGCGCATCCGTGAGCGGCTGGACCTGAAGGGCAATCCCTCTGTGAAGGCCGACTGGCACTCCGACAAGGAAGGGAACCAGATCGACTTCCTGACCTTCGCGCGCTCCGAAGGCCGCTTCGCCAAGCACTTCACCGCGGGCGGCGAGCCGACCGAGGAGATCCTGCTGGCGCGCTCCCGCAGCCTCGCCACCTGGAGGACCCTGCAGGAGCTGGCGGGCATGGAGCCGGCGAGCTAGCCCGGACGCGGGACCGCCGCTCAGGAGCCCGACTCGAGGCGACGGAGGAGGACCCGGCCCGACTCGGGCCGGCCACCGGCCGAGTAGCTCGGATCGCCGATCAGGAGCGTCTCGGTGCCCAGCTCGGGGCGGGTGTGGTCGAAGCCCTGGACGAAGTGGTGTCCCGCATTCCTGGGCGGCGACCAGACGCGCGCCGGGGCGGCGGGATCGCCACCGCTCCAGGCGACGATCGCCATGTCCTGGTGTCTGGCGAGAGAGCAGAACATGACCTCGACCGCCTCGTCGCCCATGACGTCGGCCGCGAGAGCCCGAAATCCGAGGACGTCGTGGGGCTTGGCCTGGGGTCGCAGGAAGACGCGGTGGTCGTCGGAGGAGAACGCGGGACCGAGGAACAGGAAGCCCTGGCCGGCGTCCTCGACGCCGCCCCCGTTCTTGCGCGGTGCGCCGACGAGGAGATCAGCATTGCCGTCGGCGTTCACGTCCCGGGCGAAGATGGACATGCCGAAGCGGGCGCCGTCACCGCTGGTGGCGGTGGGGTCCTCGATGGCGATCGGCTCGCTCCCGGGCACGGGGTTGGGGAGCACGAACACCTGGCCCGCGCCAGCGACCCCTGACGACGAGGGATTGCCCAGGGCGGAGACGAACAGGTCGGCGTCGCCGTCGCCGTCGGCATCGGCGACCGCTAGGTCGTGGCCGAAGTTGCCGTGCTTCCAGGGGCCGATGGGATTGGTGACCACCCACTCGGTGCGCTCGGTGGGGCAGAGGAAGAACACCGCGCCACTGGGTTGGTCGTCTAGGCGGTGCTTGGGCGCGCCGCAGGCGACGTCGGCCGCGCCGTCGCCGTCGAAGTCGGCCAGGGCGACGCTGGTGCCCAGGAGCGCGCCGGCCGCGGCCTTGATCCCCAAGGGCGTGGGGACCTCGCGATCGTGGGCGAGGATGTACACCGCGCCCGCGGCAGCCTCGGCGCCACGGGCCGTCTTGGGGGCGCCTACGACGAGCTCATCGCCGCCCTTGCCGTCGAGGTCGCCCGCGGCGAGGTCGTGGCCGAAGTCTCCAGCACGCCCTTCGGCGGGCGCGAAGCGTCGCGACCAGGTGAGGGAGGGACCGTAGAAAACGTAGACCGCCGGCTCTCCCGGAGCGCCCACCGCGACGTCTTGGGAGCCGTCGCCATCGAAGTCGAGGGCGGTGGTCGCGTGTCCGAACCGGGCGTGGGGCCTGGGGCTGGGGCAGGCGAGCTCGCCGGGGACCTCGAGGAACGGCGGAGCCGTCTTCGGCGCCGCGGCGTGCACTCCTCCAATCGCGCCGGGGGTGAGGCCGTCCCCGCCGCAGGAGGCTGAGAGCAACAGAGGTATCCAGAGCTCTCTCATGGGTCCCGCCGATCTCCTTGCGAGGTCGTCGCCATGCCCGCGCCGCCGGCCTCATCATGGAGCGGACAGGCTACCAAATGGCCACCGCCGCAGTCCTCGAGGGCGGGCGGGAGGTCGGCGCATTCTGTGCGGGCGAGGGGGCAGCGGGTGCGGAAGCCGCACCCCGAGGGCTTGGCCATCGGCGTGGGGATGTCCCCTTCCAACTGGATGCGGCCCGACGTGTCGCGGTGCGGGTCGGCGACGGGCACGGCGGAGAGCAAGGCCCTTGAGTAGGGATGCCGCGCGTTCTTGTAGACCTGCTCGGCGGTGCCGATCTCAACGATGTTGCCCAGGTACATCACCGCGATGCGGTCGGAGATGTGATAGACGACCGAGAGATCGTGGGCGACGAACAGGTAGGCGAGGGATAACTCGTCCTTGAGCTCCTGCATCAGGTTGATGACCTGGGCCTGCACGGAGACGTCGAGGGCGCTGACCGGCTCGTCGGCGATGATCAGCGATGGCCTGGTGGCGAGCGCACGGGCGATCCCGATGCGCTGGCGCTGGCCGCCGGAGAACTCGTGGGGATAGCGGTTGGCGTATTCGGGTTGGAGGCCGACGCGACCGAGCAGGGCGCTGACGTGGTCGAGCTTCTCTCGTTGGGAGAGGTCGGTGTGCAGGTCGAGAGGCCGTTGGATCAGGCCCTGGACCGTCATGCGCGGATTCAACGACGAATAAGGATCCTGGAAGATCATCTGCACGATCGAGCGGTGCGGCTTCATCGCCCGGCGCGAGAGGCCATTGACGTCTACCGCGCCCGCGGGCGTGTCCAGCTCGATCGTCCCCTCCAGGTGGACGTCGGGCGAAGTGGCGCGCAGGAGGTTTGCGATGGCGCGGCCTACCGTGGTCTTGCCCGACCCCGACTCTCCCACGAGCCCGAGGACCTCGCCGCGGGCCAGCTCGAAGCTGACGCCGTCGACCGCCTTCACCGCGCCCACCTGGTGTCGGAGAACTCCGCCGTAGACGGGGAAGTGCACCTTGAGGTCACAGACGCTGACGAGGGGCCGGGCTTGGGAGCTCACCGATCCGCCTCTGCTTGGGGGCCGTCCACGAGGTGACAGCGGACGTGGTGGCCGGGGGTGATCTCGACCAGCGGCGGCTCGTCGATCTTGCAGCGCTCGACGAGCTCGGGGCAGCGCGTGCAGTACTTGCAACCTGCGGGGAAGCTCAGGATGCCGGGGACGTTCCCGGGGATGGCGCGCAGGGCTCGGCCCTTGTTCTGCTCAGTCGGGATCGAATCGAGCAGGCCGCGCGTATAGGGGTGCTTGGGGTCGTCGAAGAGCGTGGAGATGTCGGCGATCTCCTGGATCTTGCCGCCGTACATCACGATGGCGCGCTGGCAGGTCTCGGCGACCACCGCGAGGTCGTGGGTGATCAGGATGACCGAGGAGCCGCGCCGCGAGGCGAGCAACTCCTTCATGAGGTCGAGGATCTGCGCCTGGATCGTGACGTCCAACGCAGTCGTCGGCTCATCTGCGATCAGCAGCTTCGGCCGACAGATGAGCGCCATGGCGATCATCACGCGCTGGCGCATGCCGCCGGAGAACTGGTGGGGATAGTCGTCGAGGCGCTTTGCGGCGTCGGGGATTCCCACCTGGGTCAGCACCTCGACCGCCCGCTCGCGCGCCGCCGCCGGGGGGATGTCCTCGTGGTGCCGAAGGGTCTCGGCGACCTGCATGCCGATCGTGAAGACCGGGTTCAGGGAGGTCATCGGCTCCTGGAAGATCATCGCGATCTCCCGCCCGCGGACCTTGCGCATCTGGGCGTAGTCGAGCGCGAGCAGGTCACGACCCCCGAAGTGGATCTCACCCCTGGCGATCTTCCCGGGCGGATCGGGGATCAGGCGCATGATGGAGAGCGCCGTGACCGACTTGCCCGACCCCGATTCGCCGACGATGCCCAGGAACTCGTCGGCGTGGACGTCGAAGGAGACGCCCGAGACGGCCCAGGCCGACTCCCCCTCGATGTCGAAGCAGGTGTGGAGATCCTTGACCTCCAGTAGCGTTTCGGTCGCGATGTGTTTCGTCGGGTCGTTCACGGTCTAGCGCAGGCGGGAGTAGACCTTGGGGTCGAAGGCCTCGCGGACGGCCTCGCCGATGAAGACCACCATCATCAGCGTCAAGAAGAGGGCCCCGAGCGGGAACAGCACGAGGTGCCACTCGGTGATGTTGTCCAGCCCCTGGCCGACGAGCTCGCCCCAGCTGGGCGTCGGCGGCCGCACGCCGAAGCCCAGGTAGTCCAGCGAGACCAGGGCGACGATCGCCGCCACCAGGGCGAAGGGTGCGAAGCTGATGATGGGCGTGAGGGAGTTGGGCAGGATGTGGCGGAACATGATCGCCGCGTTGGACTCGCCCTGGGCAATGGCGGCCGCCGTGTAGTCCTTGGCCTTCTCACGGTAGAACTCGCCGCGCATGTAGAAGCTGATCGACATCCAGCGAAAGACTCCCAGGATGCAGATCAGGGTGAAGACGTTGGGCTTCACGATCGAGGCGA
Source organism: Planctomycetota bacterium (assembly GCA_030746555.1). Classification (GTDB taxonomy): domain Bacteria; phylum Planctomycetota; class UBA1135; order UBA1135. Next base: position 124,601 of record JASLMK010000066.1, read on the forward strand.
TGATGATGACCGTGTAGAGGAACGGCATCCCCGCCCAGATCTCCACTAGGCGCTGGCCGTAGATGTCCACGCGGCCGCCGAAGTAGCCGAAGCACGCCCCCAGGATCATGCCGACCACATACGAGAACGCGACGACGCACAGACCGAAGGTGATGGAAGTGTTGAAGCCGTAGGCCAGGCGGGCGAAGACGTCGCGGTCGCGATCGTCGGTGCCGAGCCAGTGGTGGTAGCTGGGCGCGTGGGGCGGCGGGCCGGTGAGGTGCGCCTCGGTCAAGAGCGACTCGTTGGGGTGGTAGGGATAGGGCGGCATCAGGATCCAGTCCTCCCCATCGCCATCGGCGAGAGTCTTCGCCAGCTCGCGGTAGTGCGCCTCCCCGATACGGCGCTGGCCGAAGGTCTTCGCCTCGTAGTGGTGGCCCAGCGCCGGGAAGTAGTACTCACCCTCGTAGTGGACGATCAGCGCCCGGCTGTTGATCAGGAGCGGATTGAGGAAGCTCACCGCGTACAGCAACAACAGGGCCAGGAAGCTGTACCAGCCGCGCTTGATCGTCTTGAACTTGCGCCAGCGCCGGCGCAGCACGGAGATGTGCTCGCCGGTGGGTTTGGACTTGGAGCGGAACACGGCGACTCAGGAGAAGCGGATCCGCGGATCGACGAGCACGTAGAGCACGTCGCTCAGGATGTTGCCGAGCAGGATCAGGAAGGTGTTGATGACGAGGATCCCCATCACCACCGCGTAGTCGCGCTCGATGATCGACGTGTAGCCGAGGTAGCCGATGCCGTCGATGTTGAAGACCTTCTCGATCAGGTAGCTGCCCGCCATGATCAGGCTGATCGCGTGGCCGAGGCCGGTGCAGATGGGGATCAGCGAGTTCCGCAGGGCGTGCAGCATGATCACCCGGCGCTCGGGCAGGCCCTTGGCGAACGCCGTGCGCACGTAGTCCTGGCCCAGGTTCTCCATGAGGGAGTTCTTCATCAGCACCGTCAGGGTGGCGAAGCTTCCCACGGCGTAGGCCAGGACCGGCAGCAAGGTGTGGTGCAGCTGGTCGGTGATCTTCCCCCAGGCGGAGAGCTCGTCCCAGTCGGCCGAGCGGAAGTCGCCGAGGGGCACGAGGTCCCAGAAGCTGCCCCCGCCGAAGAGCACCAGGAGGATCCCGCCCAGGGCCCAGCCGGGGATCGAGTAGCCGATGAAGACCGCCGCGCTGGAGGCGAAGTCGAAGACCCCGCCGTGGCGGATGGCCTTCATGACGCCCAGTGGAATGCAGACCAAATAGGCCAGGGTGAACCCGATCAGGCCGAAGTAGATGCTGACGGGGAAGCGGCTGAAGATCAGCTCGTGGACGGGGATGTTGTACTTGTAGGACTTGCCCAGGTTCAGGGTCACCAGGTCCTTCAGCCAGAGCAGGTAGGCGTGATGGATGGGCTTGTCGAAGTGGTAGGCCTTCTCGAGCTCCTCCAGCACGGCGGGCGGCAGCTCCACCGACGTCGCCATGTCGCCGCTCCCCGAACCGCCCTCGGCGCCGGTGCTCGACATCTGCATCTTCATCACCATCTGCTCGATGGGCCCGCCGGGGACGAAGCGGGTGACGGTGAAGACGAGCATCGTGATCCCCAGGAAGGTGGGGATCAACAGCAGCAGTCGCCGGAGGAAGTAGGCGGACATCGCGGGGCCTTGGCCTGAGTGCGGCGCCGGGCGTTACAGCTCGCCGGCAAGCTCCGCGTAACGGTATGCCGTCCAGAAGTGGTTCTCGACCGGGGGCGTCTCCAGGCGCATGGACGAGTCCTGGCGCGCCGCGTCGAGCAGCCGCTCCTTCTCGGGGTCGACCCACCACGAGTAGTGCATGTACTTGTAGTCCCAGGTGCGGTTCGCGCCCCACTTGGGCGTGCCGAACTTGTTCCAGTAGCACACGCGCTCGGCGGGCTTGTACCAACCCAGGACGTAGGGGTGCTCGTTGAAGACGATGCCGTCGATCTCCTGAACGATCGCCGCGCGCTTGGAGCTGTCGTACTCCTCGTCGTAGGCGCGGCAGAGCTCGTCCACCCGTTCGTTGGCGAAGCTGGTCACGTTGTTGTTGTTGACCTCACCCGCCAGGCTCCCCTTCCAGGAGGTCTCGGGGTTGGGGATCGTGATCGCGCCCCAGGCGGTGTTCGTCAGGTCGTACTCCTTCTGGCGCATCGACTTCCAGCGCGAGGCCGGTGTCTGGAGCTGGAGCTCGATCTTGATTCCCGCCCGGCGGCAAGCCTCCTGAAAGATCGTCAGGTACTTCTCGAAGCCCTTCGACGAGTAGGTCATGTCGAAGGCCAGCTCGGCACCATCCTTGGTCCGAATGCCCTCTTCGTTCAGCGCGGTCCAGCCCGCCTCCTCCAGGAGATCGACCGCCGCGAGCTCGTCGTACTCGACGATCTCGTTCGTGGGGTTCTCGTACTTCCCGCCGGGCCAGTGGCTCTTGAGCGGGATGTACTCGTAGAACATGAACTTGGAGATCAGCAGGTCGCGGTCGTAGAGATGGGCGAGGGCCTTTCGCACGCGCAGGTCGTCGAGCGGCGGCCGGCGCGTGTTGATGGCCATGCCCGAGGTGCCCTTGGGCGCGTCGTTGAAGATCTTGCAGCGCACGATGAGCCCGCGCTGCACGGCGTCGATCTTGGGCAATTCCTCGGCCCACCACTGGGCGCGCCCGATCACGAAGTAGTCGAACTCCCCTTTCTTGAACTTCTCGAATTCGAGGTGGTCGTCCTTGATGACGATGAACTTGTAGGTGCCGATGTTGTAGAGGCCATCCCAGGCGGGGTTGTCTTGTCCCCACCAGTTCTCGTTGCGGCGGAGCGTGATGCTCTGGCCCATGGCGACGCCATCGTCGGGGAGAAGATACGGCCCGCTCCCCGGCACGAGGCTGAACTGGTAGGTGTCCAGGTACTCCGAGCCCTTCATGTCGATGGCCTCGGCGGGGAACACGGCCAGGGCGCTGCCCGCGATGTAGACGAAGTTGCGCCAGTTGCTCTCGGTGCACTTGACCTCGAGGATGTACTTCGATTTCGCCACCGGCTCCTCCATCTTCTCGAAGGTCATGATCGAGGAGGGGTCGAGCAGGGTCGGGTCCATCCGCAGCCGGTAGGAGGCGGCGAAGTCCTCCGCGGTGAGCTCCGAACCGTCGGCGAAGCGCGCCTGAGGGTTGATGCGGAAGCGGTAGGTCATGCGGTCCTTCGAGATCCACCAGTGTGTCGCCACGTTGGGGATGTACTCGAGGGTCGTGGGGTGCATCATCAACAGCGACTCGTAGCACAGGTCGCGGATCTGGTAGGTGACGAAGGTGTTCCAGTCCTTGCCGGCCATGCGCAGGGTCGCCGGCCAGTCCGGTATGGAGATCGTCATCGATCCGCCCTGGGGCACGCCCGCCTGGCCGAGGGCCGGGAAGGTCATGTTGGTCTCCCATCCTTCTCCGGTGAACCCGGGGCCGCCCATCTCGGCGGAAACGCTCGCGTCGCCCGCGTCGGGATCCCAGCGGTAGGTGACCATCGGGATCTCCAGGTCGTAGCGCCCCTCGAGCTCGGCCGCCGAGGGCAGACCGGAGGTCCCCTCTTCGGCCTGCGGGAGGGTCGCCGCTTCATCTCCGCGGGAACCGTCTGGGTCCGCACCCCCACCACAGCTCGCCGCGAGGACTGAGCAGGCGGCGAAGGCAAGCAGATGGGGGAAGCCGGGGCGAAAGGCGTGGTGGAGGCGCTTCATCGGACTTGTCAGGGCCGGAGGTCGGGGGGGATGGCGGAGAAGCGGGGTTCTGCCTGGCGGCCGGGCAGTCTACTCGGTGGGCCGGACCGGGAGCGACGAGGGCTTGAGAGATGGCCCCGCGAGCGTAGATTCTCACACCCACGACCCCGCCATGCCCCCCTCCGCCAAAGAACCTCCCTGGCCGTCGACCGCCCCGGAGGCCTGGGAGGCCGGCGAGCGGGTCGCGGCGCGGGCCGGGTGCGACCTCGCCAGCCTCTCGGCCTCGATCGGCGAGCGGGCTGTCGGGCTCGGGACCAAACAGGCCCAAGCCCTGCGGTACTCCCTCTGGGAGGACATCGCCTCGGAGTACGACGCGCGCTTCCTCGGGGCGTGGCTCGCCGGCCTCGACATCGAGTACAGCGCGCCGTTCCAAAGCGCCTCGGCTGTCTGGGAGCAAGACGAGCTCGGCCACCATGCCTGTTCCAAGCGAGCCTTCGTCGCGGCTTTCGGCGGAGAAGGGGACCTCGATCGGCGCCTCGCCCTGCGCCGGCCCGACTTCGCCCCCCTCGCCTCCTTCTTCGTAGACGAGTTCACGATCCTGTGCCTGCTCGCCTACGACGAGCTCGCGACCGTGCGCGCCTACCGTGCGAACCTGCCCCTCTATGCCCACCTGGGGCGGCCCTTCCTGCGCCTGATGCACCGCATCATGGCGGACGAGGCCCGCCACTATGCGAGCTTCCTGTCGGTCGCCCGCACCGAGCACGCCGCGCGCGCGCCCGAGGCCGCGGGCGTGATCGCGCGCTTGAGGGCCGCGGGGGTGCCCTACGCCGCGACCTTCGTCCTCGACCACGACGACCCCGTCTTCACCCCCAAGCTCCTCGACGAGACCGCCGCGACCCTCTGCGCCCAACTCGCGGGGTGATGCGAATCGCCTGTGGACGCGGGGTGAGCGCGCCAGCTACCCTCGCTCCATTCTCCCCGTGGGCCCTTAGCTCAGCCGGTTAGAGCAGTCGACTCATAATCGATCGGTCCCAGGTTCGAGTCCTGGAGGGCCCACCAGCTCCCTGCGATCCCGACTCCGTCACCGCCGGGGGGGCGACGACGGCGATCACCGGCCGCTCGTCGAGGAGTGGCCGCGAGGCGGGCACGCTGACCGCCAGCTGCAGGAGCCCGGCCAAGGCGACGCGGCGAGCGGGCGGGGAGGGCTCCCTGGAGCGTCATGGCGGCTCTGGCGAGGTTCGGGTGCGGGACTGGAGGCCTCTACAAAGAAGAAGCCGAGCTCCACAGCCTCCGTTTCGAGACTCCTCCCCGCCGGGCTCTCGATCGCCTCGGACGATCGGCTGGACCTCCTGTTCTCCCCCGCCTTCAGTGCGGCCCTCGCTCCGACGTTCTCCGCTCTTGCGGCTGGCGCGACCCTGCACTGTCTGGACCTGCAGGAGGCGGGCATCGGCGCTCTCGCCGCGTGGCTGGCCGAACGGGAGATCACGATCTCCAACCAGTCCACCTCCACGCTCCGCGGTTGGCTGGCCTCGGCCCCGGGTCGGTCGGGAGGGCTCGCGGCCCTGCGCCTGGTCTGCGTCGGCGGCGAGGCCCTGCGAGCAGCCGACCTGCCCGCCGTCTGGGAGATCATCGGCCCCCAGTGTGTCGTGCAGAACGCAATGGCCGCGACCGAGACCCGGACCTTCGCGCAGTCGTTCCTGCACGGACCCTGGGAGGGGGACGACCCGGTCCCGGTCGGCCACGCCGTCTTGGGTTGCGAGCTGGCGGTGGTCGACGAGGACGGTCAGGAGCTGGTCGCGGGAGAGGCCGGCGAGCTCGTCGTCCGCTCGACGCACTTGGCCGACGGCTACCAGGCAGACCCGGACCGCAGCCGGGCGGCCTTCTCCGTACTCGCCGACGGGCGCAGTCAGTACCGCACCGGTGACCGGGGCCGGATCGAGGCCGACGGGCTGGTCTTCCCCCTGGGCCGCCTGGATCGCATGGTGAAGATCCGCGGCTTCCGGGTGGACCTAGACGAGGTCGAACGCTGCGTCGCCATGCTCCCCGGAGTCGAACAGGCGCGCGCCATCGCCCTGGGGGTGGCAGGACAGGATCCTGCCCTGGCCGTGGCCCTCGTGCCGACCCCCGCGCCCGAGCGCACAGTCTCCCTGGCCGGCCTGCGCTCGGCCCTCGCCGGCGCGCTACCCGACTACGCGACACCCTCCGTCCTCGTCCTCGTCGACGACTTGCCTCGCAACCTCAACGGCAAGGTCGACCGACGGGCCCTCGAGGAGCTGCTGTCCCAACCCGGTACGGCGGCCCCGCCCGAGCGGGCCGACGGGCGACCGTTGGCCGTCTCCGGCCAGCGGGACTCCCTCGAGGCCGTCATCACCGAGGCATTCTCGTGCTCTCTGGGGCGCGAGGACGTCGGGCCAGATTCGGACTTCTTCGCCGAGGGCGGCGACTCCATCCTGGCCCTCGATCTGCTGGCTTGCGTGAGCGAGGCCGTCGGCGCACCGGTGACCCACCCCGATCTCCTGGCGCACCCCTCGCCACGTTCGATGGCCCGCTTCATCGAAGACAGCCGCGGGCGGCTGGACTTGATCCGCCCCCTGCGCGAACCCGCGCGCGAGCACCTGCCGGTCTTGATGTTGCCGGCGATCACGGGCCTCTCCCGCTCGCTCCTGAACCTCGAACGCCTCTCGAAGAGCGGCTGCGACTTCCACCTGCTCGCCCCGATCGCTCCCGACCTCGCCGACGCATCCGGCTTCTCCATCGCCACCGTCGCCGAGCAGTACGCCCAGCGAGCCTGCGAGCAGTTCGGGCGGGGCCCCCTGGCCCTGTTGGGGTTCTCCTGGGGGGGAATCGTCGCGCAGGAGCTGGCGGTTCGTCTCGCACGACGTGGCGTGGACGTGGCCCACCTCGTCCTCTTGGAGGCGTCGCTTCCCGGTCGTGTCTTGCCCCGGCCGCGTCCCCCCTGGCGACTGTGGTTGGACCGGGCGCGCAACTTCCCCGCCTGGGCTCGCCACGACCTCCTCGAGGCCAGCGGCCAATCGCTGCGCATCCGCATGCGCGGCTGGGCGGCAGGATGGGTCCGCGGAGGCTCGGGCCGCGAGCACCCTGACCTGCGCACCTACTTCGGGCGCACCGGCTTCAGCGCCGAGTTCGAGCGCGAGTTCAGCCTTCGCTACCGGGCGGCCCTCGATCACACCCCCCAGGCCTACTCGGGCCCGACGACGGTGTTCCGCTCGAGTGCCCAGTCTCTGCGCGATCCGCGCTTCGGGGCGCTGGGTTGGGAGCAGTTCATCAGCCCCGGACCCCGCACGTACACGATCCCCGGCCACCACGAGTCCTTCCTCGACTCCCCCCACGTCGAACGGCTCGTGGCCTTGCTCGACGGCCTCCTCGCTGCCGCCTAGAACCGGTCGCGCCCACGGCCGAGCCACGGCCGTGTCAGGCGCACGCTCCCTCAGCCGGGGTGCCCCAACAGGCGCAGCCGCTCGTCGCGGTCCGCGGCGAAGCGCCGGATGCCCTCGAGGAGGTGGTCGGGGTCGAGGTGCGCCTCGAGTTTGACTTCCTCGACGCTGCCGCCGGTGCGCCAGCGGTCGTCGTGGTCGGAGCTCATCGCGTAGTGCTCGGCGACCTTGTGCGGCAGCCAGTCGTGCATCAGCCGCCGCGCGCCGTTGGTGATGACCGTCGAGTCCAGCCAGTCCGGACGGGGCAGGACCGCGTCCCGCGCTTCCCGTTCCTGGCGCTGGAAGAGCTCCCACGAGACGGCCTGCACGATCTTCACGTTAGGAGCGCTCCCGTCCTCGAAGCGGCTCAAGAGCGCGTAGATCGACTCGGTGGTGCTCGTCCCCTGCACGATCACCGTTCCTTCCTTGGGCCGGGCGTGGTCGAAGTCGCGCACGATGTAGGCGCCGCGGGCCGCCTCGAGGTGCGAAGGGACACCGAGGGCGCGGCGATTGGGGATCTCGACCGCGGGGCGCGTCAAGTGCAGGGCGACGATCGGCACGTCGCAGGCGAGGGCCGCGGCGAGGGCGGGCGCCACCTCGTTGTGCTCCCAGGGGTGGAGGTTGATCACCGTGCCCTCGGGGAAGAGCTGGGTCACGCCCGGCGCGAAGATCCCGAAGTGGGTCCGGCTGTCGTCGGCCGTCTCGGGGCCGGAGTGCCCCGCGACCCAGATGACCTTGCCCACCTTCAGGTCACAGTCTTGGGCGAGCTGGCTGAACAGGCGCATCATCCCGTACTTCAGGTAGGAGAACGAGCCGTAGGTCGAGCACGCGCCCCAATACCCCTCGAACTCCCGCTCGGGGTCGGCGGCGAAGTTCACCGACGCCGCGCCCACGCACAGCCCGGCGTTGGCGAACTCGGTGATCTGTTGAGGCAGGACGCTCCCGGTGCGGTTGGTGTCGCGCTCGTACCAGCCGAAGCCCTCGAAATCCCCGAAGTCCGCGCCGAAGCCCGAGAGGTTGGTCGAGTCGGCGAGGTCGGCCGAGCAGGCCAGGACCTGGGGACGGCCGGTGCGCTCGTGGGCCACCGCGTTCACCCAGGCGGCGAAGGTGGCGAAGCCCTGCCGGTTGGGGCGGCGCTCGCCGGGTTGCGCGAACAGCGCGTCGGGCAGATCGCCGACCGCCAGCCAGGAGCGGTCGCGCGAGAGGCTTGGGCCGCCCCCGCCCGATCCCGCGTCCTGCTCGGGCACCGAGTCACCGATCTCGACGAGGGTGTCGGCGAGGTACTCGACGAGCTCGACATCACTGCCAAGGACGTCGAAGACCGTCTTGAACCAGGCCCGAGTCTGTTCCCTGCAGGCCTCCTCGCCGGGGTCGGCCGTGTCGCCGAAACCGTCGAAGCTCACGCCGTACTTGTCCTGGAAGTCACCTCGGCAGGCCCAGAACAGCTCGGAGTTGCGCTTGTGCACGCCGCCGTGTGAGGCGGCGTCGAAGAGGTGGTAGCCGCGGCCCTTGCGCGTGCGCGCCCACATCATCCCGGGCCGCCCTTGGGTCTCCTCGGCGTGGACGATCTCGAGCAAAGCCCGCGAGATCGCCTCGTAGTCCTCGCCGTCCTCGGCTCCGGCCACCCGCCAGCCGTAGGGCTCGAACCACTCGCGCGGCGTCCCAGCACAGACCTCGGAGTTGGCGAAGCGGTCGATGCCGTGGTCGTTCCAGTCGAACAGGTAGACGAGGTTGTCCAGGCCGAGGCCGAAGGCGGAGTTCTTGACCTCGTGGTGGCAGCCCGCGGAGTGGCCGCCCTCGCCCTCCATGGCGAAGACGCGCACATCGCCCGCGCCGGCGTGCTTGAGGGCCATCGCCTCGCCCAGGGCCGCCGGCGCGCCGTGACCCGACGGCCCGGTGTTCCACTTGAAGAAGAGCGTCTTGCCCTCCATCTCCGCGTGCCCCGCGAGGCGTCCGTTGTGGCGCAGCCACAACAGGTCGTCGTCCCAGCGCAGGGCGCGCTCAGCGGCGTTGGGGACGAGGTAGCGCTCGTCGCCGGTTGCGGCGTAGCGCAGGGCGAGGGCCTCGTTGTAGACCGCCAGCATCGCATAGACCGCCGGACAGGCGTGGCCGGCGACGAGCACGAAACGGTCGCCGAAGGCTAGCTCGGGGCGCCGCACGTCCCAGCGCATCCCCGCTCCCAGGGTCGAGGCCACCAGCAGGGGCACCTTGGAGCGCGAACCTCCGGGATGGCCGCTCTGGCGCAGGTTCAGCATCAGATCGATGCACTGGTCGATCAGATCTCCGGTCTTCTCCCAGTGGTGGAAGGCGCGGGAGAGGGATTCGAGATCGGGCTGGGTCGAGGTCTGCATGGAGGGCGGGCCGGGAGGGCGGGGCGGACCGTTGAGTATAGCCGCGACCCGGCCCGCGCCTCCCGCGGACCTCGCGGTGCACAACGGCAGCGGGACCGGGTACGCTTGCGGAGCCAGGCCGACCATCCATGTTGCTCCCGTCGATCTTGCTCGCCCTCCCCCTTGCCGCGGCGCTCGCTGCCGCGCCGCAGGACGAAGCGATCCCGCGCCAGGATCAGGCACCGCCCCCCATCCCGATGTGACCGGGCTGACCGGGTGAGGGCGCCCCCGTGTGGGGAGCCGGCGAGATCCAGGACGGCCGCTGGAGCCTGACCGGGCGCTTCGTCCTGGTCGACTCCGACCGCTCGCCGGTCGAGTTTTCCCTAACCCACCGCCTGCGAGACGACCTGCAGATCGGCATCGAGTACGACGCCGAGGAGGGCCAGCTCTTCCCCTTGGTCAACTGGCGCTTGGTCGACGCCGAGGGAGCCCGGCCGGCTCTGGCGCTGGGTGTCAGCTCTGCCTGGCCGTCGCGCGAGGTCGACGGCAGCGCCCTGTTCGTCACCGCGGCCCGCCACCTCGGGGAAGGGCTCAGCGCGAGCGTGAGCCTGTCCTGGGGCCTCGAGGACGAGCGGCTGCGCGTGCCCGCCAGCCTCTCCTACTCCCTCGGCGACTCCGCCTCGGCCATGGTGCTCTACGACGGCGACAACGCCCATCCCATGCTGACCTTCCGCGGAGGCTCCCTCAGCACGTCGCTGATCCTCATGGGTGGCACGGACCCGACGATCTCCCTCTCCTGGGGTTTCTGAGCGGGAGCCGTCTCCCGAGCCGGCGGAACGGGGCCCTCCCGGCCCACGGCCTACTCCTCCCAGAAGCGCGATAGGCGCGCGAGGGCGGCCTGGGTGTCGTAGTTCTTCAGGCCCAGGCGGTAGGAGCGGAAGAGGCTGCGCAGGGCCGTGCGCTCGCCTTCGTCGGGGAGCTCGGCGTGCTCGAGCACCGGCAGGATGGAGCGCCACAACCTCCCGCGCAATCGCCACGACATGTGCGTCTCGCTGGCGCTGGCCAGGGCGTTGACCGCCAGGGCGACGCGCACGTCCACATCCTCCTCGTGGCGCAGGCGGCGCAGCAGGCGTGAGACCGCCGCATTGGAGTACAGCTTCCAGGTTCCCTTGGCCGCGGCCATGCGCTGGGCGGGGTCCTCGCCGGCGAGCCGCTCCTCGAGCCACTCTATGGGCGTGTCCTCACGAAGCGTGCGCTCGAGCCGGCGCCGGGCCTCGGCCACCGGATCGCCCTCCTCCTCGAAGCGCGCCAGGAGCGCCTCCCAGTCGAGGGAACCCAGCTCGCGGTGGAGGTCGAAGACGATCGCCCAGCCGACGAAGTGCACCAGGACGTTCTCGCGCAGGCTGTGGTCGTGGGCGGGGGTGATGGCCAACAGTTGGGAGAGCTCCTCGTCGGAGAGGCTCTCCTCTCGGAGCTCGCGCCAGGGCCAGCAGGCCAGGCCGTCGACCACCCAGCGATTACCGAACACCGCACCATCGCCGAGCAGGGTCGCCAGGCCTTCCTCGAACCACAGGGGGACAGCGCGCCCTTCCTGGGCCAGGCGGGCGTGGACGAGCTCGTGGGCCACCGTACCCGTGTCGGCGGCGCCGACGAAGACGCCGGAGGGTTCGAACGGGCCTCCGGAGGTGCGGGCGTGGAAGGCGCGCACCCGCGCGGGACCGATGCCGGGAATCTCCTGCAGGGCGCCGTCGGTGCCGTGGCGAATCTCGCCACGGTTGCCGCTGCTCATCTCGACCCCGCCGTCCCAGGCGTGGACCCGCACGTGGTCCGTGAAGGTCCCGATCAGCTCCGCGACGGCCTCGAAGGCGCGGTCGACGACCTGCCGGTACTCGGCCACCTCGACCGGGGCGTCGTCTTGGACGTACAGGCTCCAGCCGTGGAACTCGCCAGCCTGCTGCCAGGTCGTGCAGCCGGCGAGCAGGAGGCCGAAGGCGAGCAGGGCAGAGCGGAGGCGTCGCAGAGGGGTGCGCATGGGTCAGCCCGAGGGCGTATTCGCTATCATAGACCCAAAGCCCGATCCTGCGGGCAGGGTTCTTCCCGCTCGAAATCGCTCCCCTACACTCCCCCCCAGTCCCCGACGAACCTGTGATCCACGGCCGCGCGGCGGCCGCGGAGGACACCGATGGCCGACTTCCGATTGGAGCTCGACGCTCCCAACAACATCGTCATGGTGATGGTCACCGAGGACGACGGATCAGAGCACGACTACCAGTTTGACTTCGATCCCCGGACGGGGCGCTGGGAGTTCGCCGAGCGGGACCTGCTCGAGCGGGACTTCGGCGAGGAGTGGTGCGAGGAGTTCGAGGCGGCTGTGGCGAGGATGATCGCCGGCGCGGTGAGCGGCGACTGAGGCGGCGTGCGGCGCGTCTTCCTGCTCGTCCTCGATTCCCTCGGCGTGGGGGCCTTGCCCGACGCCGGGCGCTTCGGCGACGGCGGCGCCCACACCCTCGATCACCTCGTCGAGGCGGCCGGCGGCCTCGACGCGCCTCGACTGGTGGCGCTCGGCCTGGGCTGCGTGCCCGGCGTCACCGCCCTGCCGCGGCCCGCGACTGCGGAGGGCGCTTTCGGGCGCTGCCGCGAGCTCTCCGTGGGCAAGGACACCTCGACCGGCCACTGGGAGATGATGGGCTGCCCCCTCGACGAGGCCTTCCCCGTCTTCCCCGACGGGTTCCCCGCCGAGATCATCGATCCGTGGCTCGAGCGCTGCGGCCTGCCGGGGGTGCTGGCGAACCGCGCTGCCTCGGGGACGGCGGTCATCGAGGAGCTCGGCGCCGAGCACCTCTCCAGCGGCAAGCCGATCGTCTACACCAGCGCCGACAGCGTCTTCCAGGTCGCCGCCCACGAGGAGGCCTTCGGCTTGGAGCGACTGGACGAGGTCTGCACGGTGGCGCGCGAGCTCCTCGTCCCCCTGGGCGTGGGGCGCGTCATCTCGCGCCCCTTTGTCGGCGAGCCGGGTTCCTTCCGGCGCACCTACAACCGCCACGATTACTCCCTGGAGCCGCCGCGCGAGACGAGCTTGGATCGGCTCACGGCGGCGGGCGTGCCCGTGGTGGGCGTGGGCAAGATCGCCGACATCTTCGCCGGCCGGGGCGTCGCCGAGTCGATCCACACCGAGGGCAATGACGACGGCATGGCGCGGACCATCGAGCTCGCGCGCTCGCTCGAGCGCGGCCTGGTGTTCAACAACCTCGTGGACTTCGACATGCTCTACGGCCATCGCCGCGACCCGGCGGGCTACCGGCGCGCCCTGGAGCGCTTCGACTCCCAGCTCGTGGCCTTGGAGCGCGAGCTCGACGCGGGTGATCTGGTGCTTTTGACCGCCGATCACGGCAACGACCCGACGCACGCGGCCTCCACCGACCACACCCGTGAGTTCGTCCCGATCCTCGCCTGCGGTCCGGCGATCGCTCGCGGCGTGGACCTGGGGACGCGCGACTCGATGGCCGACATCGGCGCGACGGTGGAGGAGGCCTTGGGCCTTCCGCCCGCCGGTCCGGGCGTGTCGTTCTTCGGCGCTCTGAGGGGCGGCTGATGGACTTCCCCGCCCTGTTGGCCGCCAAACGCTCGGGCGCCGCGCTCTCCGACGGCCAGATCCGCGACTTCATGGGCGCCTACGTCGCAGGGCGCCTGGGCGACGACGACGCCGAGGCGCTCCTGCGCGAGATCTTCGAGCACGGAATGGAGGAAGCCGAGCTCGTGGCCTGGACCGACGCGATGCTGCGCTCGGGGGCGACGCTCGAGCGCCGCGAGGGTTCGGTGGCGCGCGTCGACAAGCACTCTACCGGAGGCGTCGGCGACAAGGTCTCGATCCCCCTCGCGCCGGCCGTCGCCGCCTGTGGAGCGATGGTGCCGATGATCTCCGGGCGCGGCCTCGGTCACACCGGCGGAACTCTCGACAAGCTCGAGGCGATCCCCGGCCTTCGAACCGAGCTCTCCGAGGAGCGTCTGGCCGCGGTCCTCGACGAGACGGGCATGGTGTTCGCGGCCCAGACGCCCGAGCTGGTTCCGGCCGATCGCAAGCTCTATCGCTTGCGCGACGCCACCGGCCTGGTGGCCTCGATCCCCTTGATCGCGAGCTCGATCATGAGCAAGAAGCTCGCGGAGGGCCTCGACGGCCTCGTGTTGGACGTGAAGTTCGGCAGCGGCGCGTTCCTCCCCGATCCCGACGCCGGGGCGGAGTTGGCGCGCACGATGATCTCCCTGGGCGAGCGCCTGGGCGTGCGGACCTGTGCCTTCCAGACCTCGATGGCCCAGCCGCTGGGCGCGGCCTGCGGGCACGCCTTGGAGATCGCCGAGAGCTTCGACTGCCTGGCCGGTGGCGGGCCCGACGACCTCGCCGCCCTCGTGCGCCTGTTCGGCGGCGAGATGCTGGTCCAGGCCGGGACCGCGTCGTCGGCGGCCGAGGGCGGCGAGCGCATCGCCGCCGCCCTGGAGGACGGCAGCGCCCGCGAGGTGATGTGTCGCGTCATCGAGGCCCAGGGTGGCGATCCGCGCTGCGTGGACGACACCTCCCTGCTCCCCTCGGTCCCCGACGTGGAGCGCATCGAGGCTCCCGCCGACGGGACGATCCGCTTCACCGACACCAGCGCCGTGGGGCGTGCCGTACTGGAACTCGGCGGTGGCCGTCGCGAACGGACCGACGAGGTAGACATGGCGGTCGGCGTTCGCTGGCACCGCAAGGGCGGCGAGTGTGTACGTCGCGGCGAGGTGATCGCCGAGGTCTTCCACCGCGCGGGCGCGGGCCTGGAGCACGCCTGCGCGCTCCTGGGCGACGCCGTGGCCGTTGGCGAGCCCGCCGAGCAGCCGGGGCTCGTGCTCGCGCGCCTGGACGCCTGATCAGGGCAGGAGGAGCTCCTCGCTCGTGATCTCGATCGGCGCACACTTGTTCGTCTGCAGCCACAACCGGTAGAGCGTCTCGCCCCAGTGGTTGGTGACGTTTCCGTCGCGCAGGGCCTCGATGTAGTGGCGCGTGACGGTCTGGTAGTACAGCGTCGCCACGGCCCGCGCGGCGCCCGCGGGCAGGTCGAAGCGCGTATCGTCCCAGTGCTGGCCGTCTGCGTACGCCGCCCCGACAACCGGAGCCCCCGCGTCTTCGAAGCGTCGGTTGGTGAAGCCGCGCGGTGGGATGCGGTTGTCCTTCTCGATCGTGTCGGCGAGGGCCATGTGGGTCGTCACGCCCTCGGGCAGCCCGGTTGCGGCGGCCGCCTGCGCCGAGAGGCCGACGTGCATCTCGTAGACCTTGGTGGTGTCGGCGTCGAGGTGCGCCGTGTCGTAGTCATAGTGGCCGTACTCGACGAGCAACTCGCCTTGATCGTCGAAGACCTTCACGTTGAGGAAGATCCGGCGGCCTTCGATGTGTCCGGTGGGGATCTTGTGTCCGGTCTGGTTGATGACGCGCACCATGAGCTGGTCGGCGCCGGCCGACAGCTCGAGGGTCGCGGCCCGCTCGACCATCTCGATCGCCTTCTGGCGGCCCACCGCGATGGCCGCGGGATCGACGGCGGGATCGTCAGCATACAGGAGGCCGATGATCTCCAGCACCCAGGCCGACGCCCCGGCGAACTCGTGCTTGGCCAGATCGGTGCGCACCGGCCCCCAGCTGGCTCCTTGGGCCTCGACCTTGGGCATGTGGCAGTCCTGGCACGAGCTGACGACGCCGCCACCCTCTCCCCCGAACAGGCCGCCCATGTCGACTCCGCCGTTGGCGAAGGCGGAGAGCTTCCACTCGCTGTAGGTGCGCTCGAGGGGGAACTGCTGCCAAGGGTCCTCGCTCGGCGTGGGCGCGTCCAGGCCGTTGTAGGTGTAGGTCCCGTCGGGCTGGCGCGTGACCGCGAGGTTGCCGACGTCGTGGCAGGTCCCGCACATGTCTCCGTCGCGGTGGAAGGGCGAGTGGATGTTCGCGTGGGGCCCGTTGGAGTCGGCGTAGGGGCCGCGGATCTTCCCTTCATGGTCGAGGACGAACATCGAGTTGGCGTAGTGGCCGGGGACCGCGTCGAGGGTCGAGAGCGTGTCGACGTCCTCGGGCGGGCTGCTGCCGGGGTCGAAGATCGGATCGACCATCGCGTGGCAGAAGTGACAGCTCACGCCGTCGCGGTCGAACTCGTCAATGCTCGTCCCGCTGGGGTCGTAGGCGTGGCCGGAGACGAAGGTGTTGGGCACGTGGCAGCGCATGCAGTAGTAGCCGACGTTGGCCACGTCCTGGTTGGCGTTGGTCATCTGCGCCCAGAAGAGGGGATCGCGCCCGGCCTGGGCCATCAGGCTCCCCTCCCAGGTGTCGTGCGGCGCGTTCTCGCTGTCGTAGTCGCCGTGGCAGGACACGCACGAGTTCGAGTCGAAGATCACCGACGGACCCACCTGACCGGCGTGGGTGCCCGAGAGCACGAAGTCCCGCAAGCTCATGTCGAAGAGCGCACCCAAAGCGACGGTCGCGAGGGCGCAGGCGGACAGGACGGCGAGAGGCCGCCGGAAGGAATGAAGTCTCATGGACAAGGCTCCCGGGCCCGCGGCGGCGGCCGTTCAAAGGATCTATGGGTTGCTTTATACAGGGTACTCCCGCGGCCGGGTCGGGGGGGAAAAAACCGCCGGGACCTCCCGCCCGGCGGCCGCCCCTCCCCCCCGGTCGCCCTTGCACCCTTTCCCCCGCGAAGGTGTGATGCTCCCCGCCGTCGGGGTGGCCTCTCGCCCGCGGCGGACCAGCGATGACGATCCTGCGCGCCCTCTTGGGCCTGGCCTTCTTCTGCGCGGTGGCCTGGCTCCTCTCCAGCGACCGTCGGCGCGTGAACCCCCGCGTCGTCGCCGGGGGCTTGGCGATCCAGTTCGGCCTGGCGCTCGCGATCCTGAAGTGGGAGGCCGGCAAGCGCGCCCTGGAGTGGTTCTCCGACGGCGTGACGCTGTTCCTGAGCTTCGGGGAGAAGGGCGCGGCGATGGTCTTCGGCCCGCTGGTGGGGTTCTTCCACGACCCTTCTGTCGAGGGCGCCGCGCCGAGCGAGCTCGCGTGGTTCGCGAGCTACCCCTACCACCTCGACGACTCCGCACGCCAGGGCGTGGAGATCGCCTTCGCCTTCAAGGCCCTGCCGACCATCATCTACTTCTCGGCGGTGATGGGGATCCTCTACCACCTGGGGATCATGCAGCGCCTGATCTCCATCATGGCGCGGCTGATGACCTGGGCGATGCGCGTCTCGGGAGCCGAGTCCCTGGCGATGGCGGCCAACGTCTTCGTCGGCCAGACCGAGGCCCCGCTCGTCGTGCGCCCCTACATCGCGGCCATGACACGCTCGGAGCTGATGGCGCTGATGACGGGCGGGTTCGCGACCATCGCCGGCTCGGTCCTCGCCGTCTACATCGGCCTCTTGGGCCCGGGTTACGCGGGGCACCTGCTCGCCGCCAGCTTCATGTCGGCGCCGGCCGCCTTCGTGATGGCCAAGATCATGGTCCCCGAGACCGAGGTGTCCGCCACCTCGGGCGCCGTCGAGATCGCCGCCGAGAAGACCGCCGCCAACGTCCTGGACGCGGCCGCCGAGGGCACCTCCGCGGGCCTGAAGCTCTACCTGAACGTGCTCGCCATGCTGATCGCCTTCGTCGCCATCGTGGCTCTGGTGGACTGGGGCCTGGGGTGGTGGTCCCTCGCCGGCGAGCCCCTCTCCCTGTCGCGCCTGTTCGGATGGGTCTTCGCCCCCGTCGCCTGGGTGATGGGCGTGGCCTGGGAGGACTGCCAGTCCTTCGGGGCGCTCTTGGGCACCAAGGTCAGCGTGAACGAGTTCGTGGCGTTCTCCCAGATGACGGCCATGGCCAACGAGGGCGCCATGAGCGAGCGCAGCATGAGGATGGCGGCCTACGCCCTCTGCGGCTTCGCGAACTTCGCCTCGGTCGGCATCCAGATCGGCGGCATCAGCCCGCTGGCGCCCGAGCGGCGCTCCGACCTCTCCCGCCTCGCCCTGCGCGCGATGCTCGCCGGGGCCTTCGCCTCGTGGATGACCGCCACGGTCGCCGGCGTATTCCTCTAGCCCGGACGAGCTCCACGGCTTCATGACTCACCCCACGGCGACAGCGCTCCCGGCGCTCACCGCTTCCCTGCACAGCCACGGCGTCGGCGACGCGCGCCTGGCCCTGGTTCTCGGCTCCGGGTTGGGGCGCTTCGCCGAGCGCCTCGACGGCGCGCGACAGATCCCCTACGCGGAGCTCGACGGCATGCCGCAGAGCTCCGTCCCCGGCCACGCGGGCCGTCTCGTTCTCGGCGAGGTCGACGGCGTGAGCGTCGTCGTGCAACAAGGGCGCGTGCATCTCTACGAAGGATGGAGCGCGCGAGAGGTCACGCGAGCCGTGCGCGCGTTCGCGAACCTCGGCATCGGCGGGATCGTGTTGACCAACGCGGCGGGAGGTCTCGACGCGGATTGGGAAACTCCGTCGTTGATGCGCGTCAGTGATCACGTCAACATGCAGCCCGTCTCACTCGGTGAGAGAGCGTCCGCTCTCGAGTCGGGTGACCAAAGACGAAGGGACGTCGTCTACGACCCGGTCATGGGCGATGTCTTGGATTCGGTGGCCGAGGAGGTCGGCAATCCTCTTTTCCACGGCATCTACGCCGGCCTCCTCGGCCCCTCCTACGAGACGCCCGCCGAAATCCGCATGTTGCGGAGCATCGGGGCGTCCGCGGTGGGGATGAGCACGGTCCTCGAGGCCGTCGCCGCGCGCAACGCTGGCATGAGGGTCTGCGCGGTCAGCTGCATCACCAACCAGGCCGCCGGAATCGGCGAGGAGCCCCTCTCCCACGAGGAGGTCGTGGCCGCCGGAGAGGAGATCGCCGAGCGCTTCTGCACCCTGCTGGGCGCCGCCGTCAGGCCCCTGGCGGAGGCTCTGGAGTCTCCCTAGCCCGGATGATTCATGAACACGCACACCAGACTTCGCAACCGGCCGTCTTCGACGGCCTCTCGGCCCCTGGCGGCGCTTCTCGGAACCTGGCTTCCTCGACGACCCGTTCAGGGTCGCCTGCGTCGCCAGAACCCGCAAAGCACCACCAGGAACCGAGTTGCTGTGCCTGGTGCACGTCTTCATGAATCATCCGGGCTCGCGCTCCTCGAGGATCTCGACGTCGTAGCCGTCGGGATCGTGGACGAAGACGTACTTCGCAGGCCCGTCCGGGCGGCTCGTGCGGTACCACCAGCCGCGCCGCTCGATCTCGGCGACGACCGGAGCCAGGTCTGGAACCATGAAGGCGAGGTGTCCGAACTGATTCCCAGGTTCGTAGTCGCGGCCGTCGTGGTTGCAGGTGAGCTCGATCGCGTAGGACTCGCCGGCATCGGAGAGGAACACCAGGGTCGCCTCGTTCCCGATCGCCTTGCGGCGCAGCTCGCGCAGGCCGATGAACTCGGTGTAGAAGGCCAGGGACGCGTCGAGGTCGCGCACGCGGATCATCGTGTGGGCCATCTTCATGCCGCCCGAGGATACACGTGCGCCTCCTCGGCGCCCACGGCGTGGTCCACGACGCCCTGGAGGGCACAATGATCCCATGAAGCACATCGCCGTGACGCTGTCGTGGGCCGCCGCGCTCTCCTCTTGTTCCGTCCACCTCGGAGCCGGCGCGCACCGCCGGCCCACCCTGCGTCACCACGAGGCTCCCGGCGCCCTCGGCCCCTACTCCGCCGCGGTCGAGGCGGGGCACTTGCTGTTCCTCTCCGGCCGGATCGGAGAGCGGGGCGGCTCCTACCGCCTGGAGGTCGAGACCGCCATCGACGCCGTCGAAGCCGAGCTGGAGCGCCACGGCGCCACCCTCGCCGACGTCGTCTCGGTGACCTTGTTCCTCACCGACATGGAGAGCTACACACAGACCAACGAGATCTACGCCGCACGCTTCGCCGCTCCCTACCCCACGCGAACCTGCGTGGAGGTCTCGCGCCTGCCCGGCGAGGCGCGCATCGAGATCACCGCCGTCGCGCGGCGCTGAGTCCCAGGCGCTCCCCCTCGCTCAGGCCGCGCTCTCCGCGGGCGGCCGCTCCTCGCGCAGCTCGAGGTTGGCGCGCACCAGGGCGGCGAGCAGGACGAGCTTGTGCGCGGCTTGGGGGTCGTCGAAGTCCAGCCCGAGCCGGCGGGAGCGCCGCGGGCGCGACGTGAGGCGTCCGAGCCCCCTGGGGGGGGAGGAGAGACGGTCGGGGCGGGGGCGCATGTCCAGGCCTACCCCACCGGTGGCGGGCGGGCGGGCTAGCCCGGGTTATTCATGAACACGCACACCAGACTTCGCAACCGGCCGTCTTCGACGGCCTCTCGGCCCCTGGCGGCGCTTTACGGAACCTGGTTTCCTCGACGACCCGTTCAGGGTCGCCTGCGTCGCCAGAACCCGCAAAGCA
>JASLMK010000067.1 GCA_030746555.1 Planctomycetota bacterium
GATTCATGAACACGCACACCAGACTTCGCAACCGGCCGTCTTCGACGGCCTCTCGGCCCCTGGCGGCGCTTTTCGAAAACCTGGCTTCCTCGACGACCCGTTCAGGGTCGCCTGCGTCGCCAGAACCCGCAAAGCACCACCCCGAACCGAGTTGCTGTGTCTGGTGCACGTCTTCATGAATGATCCGGGCTAGCCCGCGCGCAAGCGTGCTACGGTCTCCCCGTCAACGGGAGACCCATGACGCCGAACGCGATACAGGCCGTCGTCTTGCTCCTGCCGGTCCTGGCGCCGGCAGCCGGAGCGCAGAGCGGCGCGGTCCTGGCGGCCGAGGCCGCCGACGGGAGCGCACGTGCCTGGTTCGTTCCCGACAGCGGGCTGCTCCTGACGAGGGCCAGAGGCGCCCTGGAGCTCGGCGACGCCTGCGCCCCGCGCTTCGATCGCGACGCCCGCCTGGTCTTCGACCGCACGACCGACGACGGCCACCGCGAGCTGACCCGGACGAGCTGGGTCCTCGAGACCGGCGCGGACACGCCCCGCCCGGCGCGCGAGGGGGAGCTCCTGCCGCCCCACGTCGCGCCCGACTCCCCCGCGGCGGGCGGCGCCGTGCGGATCTGCATCGATCCCGGCCACGGCGGCAACGACCCCGGCGCCGGCGGCTTCGGCTACCTGGAGAAGGACTTCAACCTCGACATCGCCCTGCACCTGGCGGACTGGCTCGCAGCGGACAGCGCCGACTCCACCGGCGGAGGTGAGTGGGAGGTGCTCCTGACGCGTACGAGCGACGCGTCGGTCTCCCTGGCCGCGCGCGTCGACATGGCCAACGCCTGGGACGCCGCACGCTTCGTCTCGATCCACTGCAACGGCTTCCCCGACCCGGCGGCGAACGGTACCGAGACCTACAGCTACCAGGAGGGAACGACCTCCGCCGACCTGCGCGACCACATCCAGGGCGAGATGGTCGCCGCCTGGGGACTGGTCGATCGGGGCTCGAAGACGGCCGGGTTCTACGTGTTGGTGCACACGATCATGCCGGCGACCCTCTCGGAGACCGGCTTCATCACCAGCCCGATCGACATCGAGCCCCTCGCAGAGCTGACCGATCCAGCCGCCCGCGAGCGCATGGCCCTGGCCCACCTCCTCGCCATCCAGGCCCACTTCGGGCTGGCGCCCCACGTGCCCGAGCAGCCCGGACCTGCGAGGTACTGCGAGGCCAAGCAGACCTCGCTCGGCTGCGTGCCGGCCATCGGTTACAGCGGCAGCCCCGGTCTCACCGGGCCAGACGACTTCCACGTGGCCGCCGGCCTGGTCCTGGGTGGTCAGTTCGGGACCTTCTTCTGGGGCGGCTCCCCCGCCGACCTTCCCTTTGCCGGCGGCACCCTGTGCGTCCAACCGCCCCTGGTCCGCACGCCGATCCAAAACGCCGGGGGCACCCTCTGCGGCGGGTCCTTCGACTACCACTTCTCCCAGGCGGTCATGACCGCCCACGGCCTGCAGCCAGGCGACGAGGTGTTCGGCCAGTTTTGGTTCCGCGATCCCGGTTTCCCGGCCCCAGAGAACGTCGGACTGACCGACGGGCTCCAGATTCCCCTGCTGCCCTGACGATGGTCCCGACGGCCCTCTGGGCAGGCCGCCCCCGGCGGCTACACTGAGTCCGCGGCGCGACGGCGCCCCTCCGATCCCCCCGAAAGCAGACAGCCATGGGTAGCTTCCTCCGCGAGAACTGGATCTGGATCGTCAGCCCGATCGTCATCGTCCTCCTCGGACTGTGCTGGATGATCTGGATGGGCGGCTCCGGCGACGGCGACGCGCCCTTCCTCTACAACATCTACTAGACCCTACTCCGAGAGGTCCAGGCCGAGGCGCCGGAGGAGGTCGAAGCCCCCGCAGGCCTCCGCCAGCAGGAGGTGTCGGGGCGTCGCGTCGCCGATCATCCAGCGGGCCAGGCGCAGGGGATCCGAGCTCGCGCCCACCGTGCCCGCGTGGGTCGTGACGCAGGCGCGGAAGCCGGCGTCGGCCACTGCGGCCACGGCGGCCTCGTCGATGTCCCAACGCCGACCGAAGGGGTAGGCCATGACATCGACCGTGCGCCCCAAGCCGCGCTCCAGGGCCGTGCGTGCGCCGGCGATCTCCTCCTCGCGGCGCTTTGGGCCCAAGCCCGCCAGGACCGGGTGGCGGATCGTGTGGGCGCCGATCTCGATCCCAGCGTCGGCCAGGGCGCGCGTGTCCTCCCAGGAGAGGTAGAGCCGGTCGCACAGGGCGCGCGCGTCGCCCCCGGCGGCGCGGAACAGCTCGGAGAGGATGCGGTCGCGCTCGGCCTGGTCGCACTCGTACTTGAGCAGGCGCTTCATCTCGTAGGACGGACGGGCGCCGGCGGCCGCCTCGGCGAGCCGGGCGGCGAGGCGCTCGTCGCCGCAACGCCGGGCGTACTCCTCCGCCAGCTCCCCCGGAGCCGAGCGGTCCAGGAGCCAGAAGAACTCGTGGGTCCAGTTCACCTCGCGCTCGTCGAGGGGCGCGCTCTCGACGAAGACCGTCGCGGTGGCGCCGAGCTCCTCCAGCAGCGGCAGGAGGACCTCCCGGTTGTCACGGTAGCCGTCGTCCATCGTGAGGGCCACGAGGCTGGGCCCCCCGCCCTCGGCCAGGGCCGCGAGGCCCGCCCCGACAGTCGTCAGCTCATAGTGCCGCCCCAGGCGCGCGAGGACACAGACGAGGCCGGCGCGGGAGATCTTCATGTCCGCGGGCAGGCCGCCATTGCACGCCTCGTGCTCCACGCAGTGGCCGCCGAGGATCAGCATGCGCCGCGGCATCAGGCGGTCCACGAGCCGGTGCAGGCCCGTGTGGACCAGCAGGCGCGCCCAGAGCTCGCGCAGGAGTCGTTTGAGTCGGTGCTTCATCGTGGCGCGGCTCAGCCCATGGTCTCGTCGTCGCGGTCCCCGTCGGTCAGGTACCAGCCCTCGGTCGAGCGCACGGCGCGCGCCAGGGGATGGTCGGGGAGGTGCACCATGGCGATCACGATCAGGTGGTTCTGCGGGCGTGGGGGCTGGAAGCCGGCGTCGACGAGGCGGCGCTCCCAGGATGAGCCCTCCACGGCGGTGGCCTGCACGACGGAGGCTCCCCCGCTCTCCAGCAGGGACAGGCCTCCCTCCATCGCCGCCGCCGCGGCCGCGTCACCGGGAGCCAACAGGTCCACCAGGAAGCCCACGGCGCTCCCCTCGCGCGGCACCTGGACGACCGAGTACCCAAGCCACTCGCCGTCGGGCCCGCTCACCCCCAGGGCGCGGTGCAGGCCGGCGGTGTTGGAGAGGAAGCGCCAGTCGAGGTAGGCGGCGTCTCGGCGCACCATCAGGGTGTGGCGGCGCTCCTCCACCCGCGAGAGGTCGGCGACTTGTTGGGGGAAGCGCTCGAGGGGCCGCACCTGGAGGCCGTGGGCGCGCCCGCGCAGGGCGCGTCGCCGGGTGCGGGCCCGCAGGGCCGCCAGCGGCACGACGGCGCTGCGCAGGCGCCCGTCGGTGCGACGGACGGCGCGCGCCCGCCGGTCGGCGCGCAGCACCAAGGTCCAGGGACGGATGATCCCGACGCGCTCCCACCCCAGGTCCACGAAGATGTGGGCGGAGCGGCGGTTGGGCAGGCCGATCGTCGCCGGCCAGCCGATCCTACGCGCCTGGTCCATGCAGGCCCGGTCCAGGCCGCTGAAGATCCCCCGCTTGCGCCAGTCGGGGTGGGTCATGACGTCCCCGGTCTGGCCGATCGGCGCAGCCTGCTCCCCGTCGCCGAAGGGGACCGCCAGGCGCGGCGAGCAGGCGTAGCCGCAGATCCCCTCGCCCCCGGGCGGTCGGCTGAGCAGGCTGATGGCACTCCCGTGGGGGTTGCGGTCGTAGCGCCAGGCCAGACCGTCGGCGTCGATCCCCTTGGAGAAGCAGGCGTTGAACAGGCGCGCCTGCTCGGCGCGGTCGTCCGGCCCGCACAGGTGGACCGAGAGCTCCTCGTTCGTCACGTCCGCGGCCGGGTTCATGGACCGGCTACCGTAGGGCCGAGCGCCCCGCGAGGCGAGCCCCAACCCCCCGGCGCGATCCCTGTTCCACGCGGGAGATCAGCTCTCCGCCATGACCTTCTGCATGACGTTCGAGCTCTGGGGCGGCGGAACGATCCCCAGGGCGCGCCCCAGCCGCTTGCGCCCGAAGAGCGGGTTCTCGAGGTAGTAGAGCATGCGCTCCATGAAGCGCCGCGAGCGCTGGCCGTAGCCGTAGTACCAGCGCTCGTAGGAGCGGACCATGTTCTTGCGCAGCTCCTCGAGCTCGAGCTGGGTGAAGTTCTCGTGCTTGTAGGCCGAGCGGTTCGAGGAGACGTAGTTCTCGCGCAGGTCCTCGACGTCGATGTTCGCCAGGTAGCCGTCCCAGGACTCGGTGCCGATGAGGGGGTTGAACACCGAGACCCGGACGAGGTCCGGTCCCGCCAGACGCAGGACCTTCTCGGTCTCCTCGATGTCCTCGGCCGTCTCGCCGGGGCTCCCGACGATCAGGTAGACCTTGGCCCAGATCCCCGCGCGCCTGGTCATGCGGGCGGCCTCGACGATCTCCTCGGGCGTCAGGTCCTTCTTGAGGACGTCGAGCATGCGCTGGCTTCCCGACTCCCAGCCGTAGTAGATGCGCCGGCAGCCGGCGCGGTGCATGTGCTTGAGCAGCGGGTAGTCGACGCAGTCCGCGCGCGTGTTCGCGATCCACTCGAACTTCACCCCGCGCCGGATGATCTCGTCGCACATCTCGTGGATGCGCTTCTTGCGCAGGGTGAGGATCTCGTCGACGAAGAGGATCACCCCGGGGTTGTAGGCCTTCACGATGTGCTCGATCTCGTCGACGATCAGCTCCGTCGAGCGCACGCGGAAGCCGCGGCCGGTGAGCTCCTTCTGGCAGAAGATGCACTTGAAGGGGCAGCCGCGGGTCGTAAAGACGTAGACCAGGCGCTCGGGGTTCAGCTCGAAGTAGCGCTCCATCGGGAGCAGGTGCCGGGCGGGGATCTCGAGCTCGTCGAGCTTCTTGATCAAGGGCGGCGCCGGGTTGTCGATCGCCAGCTCCCCCGAGCGCATCGCCGAGAGTCCGGGCACGGCTGCCAGCTCCGCTTCGTCTCCGCCCTCCAGCGCCTGCACGAACTGCGGCAGGGTCTCCTCGCACTCGCCCTTGATCACGTAGTCGAAGTGCCCGCTGTCGAGGAACACGCCCGGATCGACCGACGCGTGCGGCCCCCCCATGACCGTGATCTTGCCCTGCTCCTTGGCGACCTTGGCCCAGGCGATCGCGCGCCGGATGTTGGGCGTCAGCGAGCCCAGCCCGATGATGTCGTTGCGCTCGATGGCGGCGCGCATCTCGCGGTCGTCGAGGATGCGCTCGTCCGCCAGCTCGACGGGAAGACCCGCCTTCTCCATCGCGGCGCCGATGTAGGTGATCCCCAGAACCATGGAGAGCGGGTCCTCCTGGACGTGGGGCTTGACGTAGCTGACGAGGGTCTTGCGCATCGTGGTGCCGAGGTCGTCGGGGGGGGGGCTGGACGGGCGCCGGAGAGGCCGCCGCGGCCTCCCACCTGAAACCTAACCCTCACGGTAGGTTCCTGCAACGCCCTTCACCGAGTGTCCGTCACGTCAGTCTATCGACCCGGAGCGCCCCTCCCCTGCGCGCCTTTCCGCCCCGGCGGCCCCTCAGGGCTCCGCGGAGGCGCCCTCTCCCTCGGGCACGGTCCAGAACCCGCCCCGGCGCCGCACGCCGCGGAAGAACCAGGCCGCGTAGACCAGGTGAACGACGGTCCAGGACTGGTAGAGGGACAGGCCCCAGGCGGTCCCGGTGTAGGGCACGTTCAGGATCAGCCAGACGTTGGTGGGGATCGTGAGCGCCGCCCCCACGGACGTGATCACCAGCAGGGCCTTGAGCCGATTGGCGACGATGTAGAACGACTCGATCGTCGTCCCGAAGCCGTATGGGATGTAGCCGATGACGAGGATGGCGGCGTAGGTGAACACCGGACGGACGTAGTCCTCGGGGAAGAGCGCCTGAACGACCATCGGGACGAGGGCCAGCAGGAGCAGCTCGCAGACCGCTATCGAGGTCCCGGTGATCACGGTCACCTTCACGAACAGGCGCCGGAAACCGACGATGTCCTTCTTCCCGGCGAGCTCGCCCAGGGCCGGCAGCAGGGTGCGGCTGACGCCCAGGGCGAACATCATCGGCACCATCATGATCCGGTGCGCGATGTGGAAGTAGGTCACCCAGGAGACCCCGGCCACGACGCCGATGATCAGGCGCGGAAAGACGGTCCCGAACAGGGACTGACCGTTCTTCAGGAAGGCCACCCGCACCCCCTGCCGGATCCCCTGGCGGATCTTCACCTCGCGCATGCGCGCCAGAATCTGGCGCACGCCCGGAAGCGGATGGCCGCCGTCGTTGCGCGCCTCCCGGTACAGCTCCGAGGCCAGGATCGAGCCGATCACGCTGGCGACCAGGGTGCCGATGATCGCCCCCTCCGCCGTGCCCGTGATCGTGGCCCCCAGGACCACCAGGAAGAAGCGCACCAGCTCGTGGCCGTTCTCGACCTGGCCCAGCAGGAACATCCGCCGCGTGCCCTGGAAGGAGACCATCGCCACGACCCGCGGGAGCTCCAGCAACGGCTGAGCGCACAGCCAGGACGCCCAGACGCCGACCTCCCGGGAGCCGTACAAGCGTTCGCCGACGGTCGGCAGGGCCAGGATGCCTCCGACCAGCAGCAGGCTCCCGAAGACCAGCACGGCCTTGGCCATGAAGGTCACCCAACCCGACGACTTGTACTCGTTCCCACGCGCCGCGGCGGCGGCGATCTGGCTCGTGGTCGCCTGGGCCACGCCGACGCTGATCATGAAGTAGAACAGCGCCTGCAGGGAGATGGCGGACACGTACAGCCCCTGGCCGTGGGCGCCCAGGAGGAAGGCCAGGGCCACCGCCGAGGCGAGCTGGCTCACCTGGTTGAGCAGGCCCGCCACCTGCAGGGTCGCCGCATCGCGCACGAAGCGGTTGCGCAGCCAGGCCAGGGGTCGCAGGTTCACCGTGCCACCTCGGCGTACAGCGCCGCGACCGTGCGCGCGTTGTCCTCCCAGGAGCAGGCTCGGGCGTGCTCGACGCCGGCCTCGCCCATGGTCCGCCGCAGGCCGTCGTCGTCCAACAGGCGCTCGAGGGCCTCTGCCACCGCCTCGGGTTCGGGGGCGACGAGGAAGCCGGTCCCCCCGTCGAGGACGGCGTCCTCCGCGCCGCTGTCCTGCGTTCCGATGACCGCTGTTCCCGCCGCCGAGGCCTCGAGGTAGACGATCCCGAAGCCCTCGAACCCGCCGTCGGCGGCGGTCACCGGCGTGTGCAGGAACACCTCGGCGCCCTGCAGCAGGTCGACCTTCTCCTCCTCGGTGACGTTGCCCACAAAGTGCACGCGATCGCTCAATCCGGCGCGCTCGACGATCTCCTCCAACGAGCGCTGGTAGGCGTCCCCGCCGGCCTTGCCGACGAGGAAGTGGTGCAGGTCGGGCCGCTCTCGGGCCAGGGGGCACCACGCCTCGAGGGCGAGGTGGTGGCCCTTGCGCTCCTTCAGCTCCCCGATCGAGAGGGTGAACCGCTTCCCACTCCACGGGCGCCCCTCCAGGCCGCGCGGGAGGTCGTAGTGCTCCGCCGAGACCGCGTTGGGCACGACGCGCAGGCGGGCGGAGTCCACCCCACCCTCCCCGGCCATGGCCGCGAGGCGCCGCGCCGTGTAGCGGCTGACGGCAATCATCGCCGCGAACCGGCGGTAGGCCCACAGGGCCCGGGCCCGATGGCGCGCGGACTCGAGGGGCTGGATCGTGTAGGTCCCGTGCGCCGTCGCCACGCACGGTCGCCCCGCCAGCCGCGCGGCGAGAAGGCCCAGGTAGTTGTGCGGGTAGTCCTTGATCGCGTGCACCAGGTCCGCCCGCCGGGCCGCGCGCCAGACGCGGGGCAGGCTCGCGAGCAAGCTGCCCCAAAAGCGCAGCGGGGACATGTAGAAGAAGTAGTCCGGCGGCAGGCCCACGCCCACGCGCCAGTGCGCCGGCACCTCCGCCGAGGTCGGCCGGTGCTTGCGGGAGAGCAGCACCTCGACCTCCAGCTCGCCGTGCTCCCGCTCGAGGGCCGCGATCAGGCGCACGGCATAGCGGCCGACGCCGTCGAGGTCGGAGAGGGAGTCGGTGAGGAAGAGGACCCGCATGGAGCTGGGGATCGCCGCATGCTAGCCCGGATTATTCATGAAGACGTGCACGAGACACAGCAACTCGGTTCCTGGTGGTGCTTTGCGGGTTCTGGCGACGCAGGCGACCCTGAACGGGTCGTCGAGGAAGCCAGGTTCTCAAGAAGCGCCGCCAGGGGCCGAGAGGCCGTCGAAGAACCACTCCGCGGATAGG
>JASLMK010000068.1 GCA_030746555.1 Planctomycetota bacterium
CTGCGTCGCCAGAACCCGCAAAGCACCACCAGGAACCGAGTTGCTGTGTCTCGTGCACGTCTTCATGAATCATCCGGGCTAGGATCCCGCGCGAGCCCCCCCGACGCCATGACCAGATTGCCCCAGACGGTTCTGCACCCCGAGGCCTCCCTCCCCCGGGGGACCGGCCTGCCCCTTGCGGCGCCGGCCGGACGGCCGTGCTTCCCGGGCGCGTTCCCAACGAACTCCTAGACAGGCGCGAGGACGATCGGATCCCCATGGGCCAGTTGATCAAGGACCTCATCGACACGATCACCAAGCCGGTGCCGTACTTCCTGGGGAGTGTGGCGCTGCTCTGCGTGGTGCTGAAGTTCCGCCGGTTCTCCACCAAGACGTCGCTGATCGCCGGCTTCTTCCTAGTCGGGAGCGTGTTCTTGGTCTGGGCCTGGGACGATCCCAACTTCAACCGGATCATCACCAAGCCCGACAACGTTCCGATCATCATCCTGATCTTCAGCGTCGTCTACTTCAGCTGGCTGTCCCTGCGGCGCGCCTACGTGAACGACGAACGCCTCAAGCAGGGCAAGCCGTCCATGGAGGGAGAGCTCTCCAAGCAGAAGGTGTTCACCTGGCCGGACCTCGTCTACATCGAACTGATCTGCATGGTGCTGTTCACCGCCGCGCTGATCATCTGGTCGGTCGGCATCGAGGCGCCGATCGAGGAGTACGCCGCCACCGCCAGGACGCCCAACCCCTCCAAGGCTCCCTGGTACTTCCTCGGCCTCCAGGAACTGTTGGTCTACTTCGACCCGTGGATCGCCGGCGTGCTGCTCCCCAGCTACATCATCGTGGGGCTGATGGCGATCCCCTATCTGGACGTCAACCCGCGGGGGAACGGCTACTACACCTTCGACGAGCGGCCCTTCGCCATCTCGTTCTTCTGGGTCGGCTTCCTCCTGTTCTGGGTCTCCTTCGTGATCCTGGGCACCTTCCTACGCGGCCCGAACTGGTCGTTCTTCGGCCCTTTCGAGTACTGGGACCTGCACAAGCTGGAGCCGATGGTGAACGTCGACTTGTCGACGTACTTCTGGGTCGAGCTCTTGGGCCAGCCGCGTCCCGGCTCGCCGCTCCTGCGGGAGGCGCCCGGCATCGTCCTCATCCTCGGCTACTTCCTGATCCTGCCCAAGCTGCTCGAACGCCCGCTCCTGAAGTCCCTCTACGACGGGCGCCGCGAGCACCTGATCCGCTACCACGTCTTCATGCACCTGATGCTGTGGTTCGGCCTGGTGCCCCTGAAGATGCTCCTGCGGTGGACCGTGAGCCTGAAGTACTTCGTGGGCATCCCCGAGTGGTTCTTCAACATCTGAGAGCGCGCGCGCTCCCGACTCGTCCCCCTCCCATCGAACCGGCATGGCTGATCGAGGCGACACCCACTATCACACTCCGACCCTGAACCTGTGGTTTCTGGTGTCGAGCATCGCACTGCTCGTCGCCTCGGTCTGGATGGTGCTGGAAGACTTCAACGCGCCCTGGAAGGCCTACCAGCGTGACTTCCGGTCCTTGGAGGTCGAGCGGGCCGAGGAGGCCTTGCGTTCGCCCGAGCTCGTGGCGGCGGCCGAGGCCGAGGCAGCCGCCTTGGAGGGCCTCGCCCTCGCCGAGCGCGCCCTTGCCGAGCGCGGGGACGAAATCGCCGCGCTCGAAGCCGAGCTGACCCAAGCCAAGGCAGAGCGCTTCCGCACCACTGAGGCCGCGAAGAAGGCCAAGCAGGACCACAACTTCCTGCTCTTCGAGGTGCAGGAACACCGAGTCCACGAGCATGACGACACCCTCGAGGCGGAAGCGATCAAGGAGTCGGAAGATCGACTCTCCCGCGCCGAGGGCGAGAAGGAGAGGGAGGAGTTCGCCGTCAAGGACTGCGAGGCCCGGCTCGCCGAGAAGCGCGCGGGCGTGCAGGCCGCAGGCGCCGCGGTCAAGGCCGCCACGAAGGACCTCGATATCGTCCGCGCCCGCATCGAGGCCGTGAGGCCCGCGTCCTTCGCGGCGCGCGCCGCGAACATCGTGCGCGATCAGATCCCCGGCCTCGATTTCATCGGACCCAACATCAAGGTCCGCAAGGTCGTCCTGGACAACCTGACGAACAACCTGAACTTCACGACCAAGAACCGCATCGACATGTGCCACACGTGTCACATCGCGATCGACCGTGAAGGCTTCGACGAGGGTGTCGAGGAGCCGTTTCGCTCTCACCCCAACCTGGATCTGTACTTGTCGGCCAAGTCGCCGCACCCCCTCAGCGAGGTGGGCTGCACGATCTGTCACCGAGGCGCCGGCGAGGCGCTGGACTTCATCCGCGTCGACCACCGGCCGATGGCCGCGGACCTTGAGGATTGGCGCGGGGAGCACCACTGGCACAAGCAGCACCACTGGGACTGGCCGATGCTCACCGAGGAGTACACCGAGGCCGGCTGCGTGCAGTGCCACACGACCTCGATGGAGCTGATCGCCGACGACGCTCCCCACGTGACCGAGGGCTATCGCCTGTTCGAACGCTATGGCTGCTACGCCTGCCACAAGGTCGAGTGGTTCCCGACCAAGCGTCGTCCCGGCCCGAGCCTGGTGGGCATGCAGGCCAAGCTCCAGCCCGACTTCATCGCTTCGTGGGTAGCCGACCCCAAGGCGTTCCGTCCGACGACGTGGATGCCCCAGATCTTCCACCTCGAGAACTTCGCCGACGAGGAGGTCGTCGTCACCTCGGAGTGGGGGGCCGGACCGGAAATGCGCGGCGAGGAGTGGAGCCGGACGGCGATCGCCGCGATCGTGGCCTTCCTCACCGACCGGACCGAGGAGCGTGAGCTCGAGCCGACTCCCGTCGCCGGCGATGCCGAGCGCGGGCGGGAGGTCTTCCGCGTCTCGGGCTGCCTCGCTTGCCACAACCTCGCGCCGTACCCCGAGGAGGAGACCCAGACCATCGACCCTGCCTTCGTGCCCACCGGGGGGAACGAGCACGGTCCGAACCTGAGGGGCGTCGCGACCAAGATCAACGCGGAGTGGCTGTTCCACTGGATCAAGGACCCGCACTCCTACTGGGACCAGACGCGCATGCCGGACCTGCGCCTGTCCGATCAGGACGCGGCGGACATCACCTCGTACGTGATGGACGACCCCGACGGCGTGTTCCACGACGTGCCCGAGGGGTGGGTGGCCGCGGAGGCGACCTTCGACGAGGCCGTGCTGCGCGAGCAGGCGCGCCGCTTCTTCAGCCGTGAGGGCCGCAGGGAGCTGGAGCGGCGCTTCGCCGGGGAGAACCCCGAGTTCCCGTGGAACGAAGCCGAAGAGCTGCTCGTCGCCGTGGGGGAGAAGTTCGTCCTCAACCAGGGCTGCTACTCCTGCCACGAGATCCCCGGCCTGGAGGACACCATGCCGATCGGCACGGAGCTCACGGCCTGGGGCTCGAAGACGGTGGACAAGCTCGACTGGGGCTTCGTCCCCGACGAGATGGCCTCGGCCCACGGTTGGTCCCTTCCCCAGCGCGAGGAGTACAAGCACTTCCGCGAGAACTGGATTGAGCAGAAGCTCGACGAGCCGCGATCCTTCGACCGCCACAAGGTCATCGCCAATCCCCTCGACCGCCTGCGGATGCCCGACTTCGGACTCACGCCCGAGGAGGTCAAGGCCATCGCGAGCTTCGTGGTCGGCCTGGTGGAGGACGAGGTGCCGTTGGCCGAGATGAAGCCCGACGCGGGCCAGCTCGCCATGGATCACGGTCTGCGAGTGGTCCGCCAGAAGAACTGCACCGCCTGTCACGTCCTCGAACCCGGCACCGTGACCTTCCGCGACATGGAGGGCCGGGTCCACACGGTCGAGGCCGAGCTGTCTCCCATCGGTGAAGAGACCAGGCCGCCCGCCCAGGTCGACCTCGAGTCCCTGCGCGCCGAGATCGCCGCCTACGAGGAGGAGATGGACGAGGAGCTCGAGGACATCGGGTTCCGCCTGCTCGAGGTCGTGCCCGAGGTCGGCCTCGCCCAGGAGAACGTGTTCATCCCCGTCGAGGATCTCCTGGACGTCACGGCCCCCAAGGGCGGGGACTTCGTCGCCACCGTTGTCGACTACTACATGGGCGGCATCGAGATGTTCGACGAGGAGTCGCCCGACGATCCCTACTACTACTGGAACCTGGGCGAGGACGGCGAGGTCGAGGACGTCGACGGCCAGCTGCGGGCCTACCTCGACGAGCCCTACGACAAGGTCCGCTCGACCTTCGCCCCCCCGGTCCTCATCGACGAGGGCTACAAGGTGCAGCGGAACTGGTTCTACGCCTTCCTCCTGGATCCGATGCCGATCCGTCGGCAGATGCGCGTGCGGATGCCGACCTTCCACTACGAGCACGGGGAGGCCGAGGCGGTCGCCGATTACTTCGCCCACGACTCGGAGAATCGTTGGCCGGCGCGTTACGCGAAGGCCCTGCGTTTCGCCCTGGGGATGGAGGCCAAGTCGTCCTTCGACGCCGAGGGAAGGCCCTGGCCGGAGTTCGCGACGCAGCGGGCCGACGGGACTGGCATAGGCGTCGAGGAGCTTGCGGCGCGTTCCGGCATCAAGCCCTCGGAAGTGCGGGCGATCGAGGCGGGCTCCGCCCCCGAGACCGCCGCCCGCTTCGCCAACCTCCTGGCCCTCGGCGAGGCCGAGGGCTTCCGCCTCAACGGACCGGTCTTGCCGGGCTCGGACCGGGTGGCGCGCCGTGCTCCCACGCACCTCGCGGGGCGTCCCGACGAGGTCATGTTGGGCGCCATGCTGGCCACCGATGCTCAGGCGGTGAACTGCTACAACTGCCACTGGCACTCCGACCAGCCGCCCGGCCAGGAGGGTACGCCCCTGGCCTGGGGGCCCGATCTCGCGCTCACCCGCGAGCGCTTGCGTGAGGAGTGGACCGAGGACTGGCTGTGGAACCCGGGCATGATCTACCCGTTCACGGCCATGCCGGGTAACTTCACCGGGGATCCGCCCCAGTACCAGACGGTCTACCCCGATTCGTCCAACCGCGAGCAGATCCAAGCCGTACTGGATTGGCTCTACAACTACGACCGGGTCGCCGAACCGGCTTCGAACTAGCCCGGATGATTCATGAACACGCACACCAGACTTCGCAACCGGCCGTCTTCGGCGGCCTCTCGGCCCCTGGCGGCGCTTTTCGAAAACCTGGCTTCCTCGACGACCCGTTCAGGGTCGCCTGCGTCGCCAGAACCCGCAAAGCACCACCCCGAACCGAGTTGCTGTGTCTCGTGCACGTCTTCATGAATCATCCGGGCTAGCCGAGAGCGCCTGCCGCAGACTCGTTCCGCCTCCGGTCGATTCACTCCACATCACTGAAACCGCTCACTTCCGAACAGGCACCGAAATGAAACCCCTCCCCATTCTGTTGCTGACGACCACCGCTGGATTCGCGGTGGCCATCGGCGAGACGCCCGATGACGGGCACGATCACGCCGCGCAGACCGCGAGCTGCTGCGGTGGCGACAGCACCACAATCCGCTCCTCCTACCTGATTCCGGTCCTGCCGGAAGCGGCCCAGGACGTCACCGGGACCGTGAAGGGCAACGTGCTGTTCGGCGGCAAGGAGCGGCCCAAGATCGAGCCGCTCGAAATCTCGGCCAAGGCCGCCGAGGGTTGCACCGCTGACGGGCAGAGCGTCGACGACACGAACTGGAGCGTCATCATCGCCAAGGGTGGCGGCATCAAGAACGCCGTGGTCCAGCTCGACGTCGAGGGGGCCGAGAACAAGGAGCTCACCGAGCCGATCGTCCTCGACCAGGCTCAGTGCCGCTACGATCCTCACGTGCTGCTGATCCCGGCCGGAGCAACGGTGGAGTACCTCAACTCCGACAGTGTCTCCCACAACGTCCACACCTACTCGCTCAAGAACACCCCGTTCAACCGGACCATCGGCGCCGGCGGCAAGGACCGCCAGAAGCTGGACAAGCCCGAGGCGATCGAGGCCAAGTGCGACATCCACCCCTGGATGAACTGCTGGCTGTACGTGACGGACAAGCCGTTCACGACGACGACCGGCGCGGACGGCACCTTCACCATCGAGGGCGTCCCCGCGGGCACCCACAAGGCGACGATCTGGCACGAGCGCCTGGGCAAGGCCCGCGCCGAGGTGACCGTGGCGGAGGACGGCTCCTCGGCCGCCCTCGAGGTCAAGCTGTCGGGCAAGAAGACCTCTGGTCGCCGCCGCCGTCGCTGAGCCGACGGCGCGGTCCGCACGCAAGGCCGGGCGCCGCCCCCCGCGCGGGGCGGCGCCCGGCCTCGTTTACGGCCCTCGAACGCTCTCTGCGCCTCGCCGCGGCGCCCGTGCCTCCCCGGGGCGGTGTCCGCCGCCACGGGGCGAGTGTGGGAAGATGGCTCCAACGCCCTCCAGGACGGAGCGTACCGTGACGAATCCTGAGACGGACTCCCCCCCCCTGTAGGCCAGCAACACGAGACCCAACGCCATGGAACCCCGCAAGATCTTGATCGCCCTCTCCGCCGCCCTGCCGCTCTCCTACCCGGCCGTCTCCGCCCAGGAGACGCGCGAGCTCCCCTCGGGCGCCGAGGCCGTGCGGGTCATCCGCGTCTCCAAGGCGCTGGAGCGGGTCGCCGACCCCGAAGGCGAGTCGGAGCGCGGGATCATCGGCGTGTACCTCGGAGAGGGCCAGGGGAAGGGCGCAGCCATCAACGGCCTCGTCCCCGGCGGCCCGGCCGCGGAGGCGGGCCTGCGCGCGGGGGACCGCATCACCGCCCTGGGCGATCGCCGGATCTCCGGGGGCGAGGCCCTGCGCGAGTTGTTCGGTGAGCGCCGGCCCGGGGAAGTGGTGGGCGTGACCGTCGTGCGCGACGGTTGGAGCAAGTGCTTCGAGCTGGGCCTCGTAGCGGCCGACAGCGTCGCGGTCGAGACGGATGAGGGCGGGCACGATGAGGTGCGCGTCTTCGGCCTCGGCTCGGCCGACGGAGAGGCGCACCTGGAGAACATCGGCCTGGGCATCGACATCGAGGCCCTGGAGAAAGACCCCGAGGCCCGGAAGGGCCTCCACCTCCTGCACACCCTGGGGAAGGAAGGCGATCTCGGGGACGGGGACGGCGCCATCTGGACGCTGGTCCAAGGTCGCGGGGACGGTGAGCACGCCGACGATGAGACGCACGAAGTCCAGATCCTGGTCGAGGCGGAGGGTGAGCCCTACGGGGATCTGGATGGGCAGCTGGTCTTCGGCCTGCGTGCCATGGCCGAGGGCTCGGACATCGATGTGGAGGAGCTGGTCAAGAAGGGCCTGGAGTTCGAGTGGGTCCCGGCCGGTGACGAAGACCCCGAGGCGGACCTGTTCGAGCGCGTCCGTCGCATCTACGAGTTGCGCCGCGACGGTGCCTGCGGAGAAGGCAGTGAGGGCCCGGACTGCGGGGCGCAGGATCGTCGCGAGGAGGAGTGCGAGGCCGCAGAGGGCTGTGAGCCCAGGGAATGCGGCGGAGCCGGCGGCGACTCCGAATGCGGCGCGACCGACGGGGAGCGAAACTGCCCGGTCGATCGCGACGGCCCCGACTGCCACGGCGGCGATGAGGGACCCGAGTGCCCGGCAGGCGCCGGCGGCTCCGACTGCCGTGGCAAGGGTGACGGCCCCGACTGCCGCGGCGATGAGGGACCCCAGTGCCCGGCGGGTGCCGGCGGCTCCGACTGCCGCGGCCAGGGCGACGGCCCCGACTGCCACGGCGGTGAAGGGCCCGAATGCGGCTCCGACGGCGGCGAGCGGGTCTGGTTCGAGGGCGGCTGCCCCTTGGCCGAGCGCTTCGGCGCGCGCCTCGACCCGCGCATGCTGGACCGCGCCCACGACGTGGTCCAACGCCACCTGCGAGGCGTGGAGGTCCACCTGCCCCGGTTCCTGGAAGGGATCGGCGGCTCGGGAGGACCCCACGGCGAGCACCACGGCGAGCGCCACGGCGAGCACCACGGCGAGCGCCAGGGCGAGCACCACGGGGAGCGCAGTGGTGCGCGCCGCGTCTCGCCCCCCGAGGGCGGCGAGTGGCTGCGCAGGATGGCCCATGTGCGGACCGAAGCCGGCCGCCACATCCAGGGCTCCATCGAGGAGCTGCACGAGCAGGTGCAACGTCTCTCCGAGGAGCTCGAGGAGCTCAGCCGTGTCGTGCGCCGCTTGCGCGCCGCCCACGCTCGCTAGCCGTGCCCACGGGGCGGTGGCGCCGGACGCTGCCGCCCCATGGTGGGTGAGCGTCCTGACGAGGAGTCGCCCTCCCGTCGCGGCCGTACACTCCAGCGCGGAGAGGCCATCCCATGGCGGACGACATCGACGAGCTGTTCGACCTGGCCGTGATCGGCGCCGGAGGGGCGGGCACGATGGCGTTCCTGCGCGGCGTCTTGAACTACGATCGCTGCGTCCTGTTCTCCGGCGACGCCCGGACACGGCGCAAGGGACGATCCACCTGGGTCAGTCACGTGGACAACATCCCGGGCATGCACGGCCTCGGCCACCCGATCGGGAAGTCCACCAAGTGCACCCTGGAGTGGATCGAGGGCCAGGAAGGACTGCGAGACCGCGGGACGGTGATCAAGGCGGTCGTGGAGCGCCTCGAGAGAAGCGCCGAAGGGTTCGTCTGCCGCTACGAGGACAAGCGCGGGAGCCACGCCGTGAGGGCCAGGTTCGTGGTCCTGGCGACCGGCTGCATGGACGTCCAGCCACAGATCGGCGGCTCCATCAAGCCGGTCTTCCCCTTCCCGAACCGAGGCGATTTCATCTACTGCGTCCGTTGCGACGGGCATCTGACGCGGGGCAAGGAGCTGTCGGTGATCGGGGCGAGCGACAGCGCAGTCTCACTGGGGGCCATGATGGCCGATCGCTACGGGCACGAGGGCGTGGCGATCCTGGAGAACGGCCTCGAGGGGGGCTTGGGGGAGGAGGCGCGCGCTCTCGCTTCGGCCTACGGAATGCAGCTGCACGCGAGCCCCATCGCAAAGATCCTCGGAGATCCCCGGGACAGGGGGCTCGAGGGGTTCCGCCTGGTCGACGGGACTCGCGTCGACACGACCTGCTGCATCGTGAGCCTGGGGATCATCGCCTACAACTCCCTGCTCTGTGACCTCGGGGGAGAGGTGGACGCCTCCGGCAGAGCGGTCGTAGGCGAGGCGGGTGAGTCCTCCATCCCGGGTCTGTTCGTCGTGGGCGACCTTCAGTCCGGGCGGAAGATGCAGGTCTACACCGCCTGGGACGAGGCGGTCGACTCAGCCGACGAGATCAACGCGCGCATCCGCGCCGAGCGCCGGGGCCGTCGTCTGGGTGCGGCGCCAGGGGAGAGATGAGCGGGCTCGGCGGAGGCAGACGATGGTGCGCGCCCAGAGACCGCTACGCCTACGAAGAGGAACGCATGGTGTCGCCAGGGACGTGTGCGAGGATGCATCGGCCATGACCCTGCCCATCAAGGTCTGTGGGGTGGCGTGCGCCCTGCTCGCCACGCTGCTCGTCGTCGACGGCTGTCGGGGGCCCGGCCCCGCCGCGCCGCTCCTCCCCGCCTACGAGTTGAACGAGGCGGTCCTGGCGGAGCATCCCGAGCTCGCCGAGGACGCCGAAGGCCTGGCGTCCCTCGAAGAGGCCCTGCGCTCGACCTTCGGCACCCCCGCCGCCCCGCGCTACCTCGTCCTGGAGGACTGGCGGAGGGAGGGATTCGACCCCAACGACTGGCCGTCCACGACGGCCGGACAGGGGCAGAGCGAGTCGCGAAGGCCTCCGCTCGCCTCATCAGCCGCCCTGTACCTGGGGCGCTGTGCCCGCTGTCACGGGACCTCGGGAGGCGGCGACGGCCCGATGGCGGCTCGCCTCGACACTCGGCCGCGAGACTACCGCCACGGCGTGTTCAAGAAGACACCGCTAGCGGACAGGGCCCGGCCACGTCACGCCGATCTCGTGCGGACCCTGGTCGAGGGCATCGCGGGGACGGCCATGCCGGCCTGGGGAACCGTCTTCACCCCCGAGGAGTTCGCGGGCCTGGCCGAGTTCGTGCGCCTGCTCGCCATACGCGGCGAGACCGAGCGTCTGGCCATCGTCGACTACGATGCCTACGACGGCTTCGACCGCGAGGCCTTCCTCGAGGGCTACCGGCTCGTGGTCTCGCGCTGGCGTGCGAGCGAGGGGTTCCTCATCGATCCGGGCCCTCCTCCCACGGCGACCCCCGAGCGCATCGCCCACGGCAGGGCCCTGTTCCACGACCCCCGGGGAGCCGCCTGCGTGCGCTGCCACGGGAAGGAGGGTCACGGCGACGGTGACGCGGCGCTCGTGCCCGATCCACTGACCGGGGAGCTGGTCCCCTTCCAGGACGAGTGGGGAAACCCGATCCGTCCCCGCGACCTCGTCTGTTCGCCGCTGCGCTTCGGCGATCGGCCCGAGGACCTGTTCCGGAGGATCCACGCGGGGATCAACGGCACGCCCATGCCCGCCCACGGCGGGCTGCTCGTGACGGAGCCGGACGGGAGCCGCCACACCCTTGACGCCGACGACATCTGGGACCTCGTGCTCTACGTGCAGTCCCTACGTGCCAGCGGGAGTCACGCGGCGCGCTGAGGGTCGCCGGCCACGCATGCCGCCAGGAGCCGGTCGAGCCGCCGCCGGCGAGGGCGCGCACGCCGCTCAGGGCGTGAAGTGGACCGTGTAGCCGTCGGATGTGTTGAAGTGCGGCGCCGCGTCGTCGGGGTCGCGGTACCAGGCCTGAAAGTGCCAGGTCTGGGCCGGGCCGATCACCGCCGAGGCGGCGTCAGGATCGGAGAGGTCGAGCGCCTGGGCGAGCAGGCCCGCCCCGTTGGCCGTCAGTGCGCCGAGCCGGTGGAGCGAGTCACCGTCCACGCACCGCACCCCGTTGCCGAAGGGTACGGCGGTCTGCTCGTCGGCGAAGAAGAACATCCCCATGCTGCCGGGCGGCAGGTCGAGGGCGCGCAGCACCAGGTCGTCGTTCGAGACGCTGTTGGAGCCGGCGGGGTCCATGGTCGCCGCGACTCCCGTGGAGTTGGCGTTCGAAGCGCAATAGGAGCTCCCCGGACAGGCCTCTGGTGGGCAGCGGAAGAAACCACACCAGGGTCCCGAGTTCACCTGGCCCAGACCGCGCAGGTCCCCCGCGATCAGGTTGCCGGTCATCAGGCCTTCGATGAAGGTGACCCGGGCCCGGGGTGCCAGGATCGTGACGTGCTCTCCGCCCCAGTAGATGACCTTCTCCGCCTCGTGGAAGTTCAGGGCCGCGCAGCCGCGGTGGACCCCGCCGTGGAAGGTCCAGGTGATCGAATCGAACTCCGCCAGCTCGCCGGAGACGTTGACGACCAACAGGGCGTCCGCCGGGCCGGTCAACTCGACCGTGTGGGCCTCGGCGATCACCTCGTGGGTCGTGGAGATCACGTTGAGGCCGCCGGCGAGCGTGGCCGCCAGGCGACCGTACTCCCAGGTCCAGTCCACGTTCTCCTCGACAGCCGCGTAGGCGTCGGTGACGTCGCGGTAGTAGTGGGCGAAGGCGCCCAGGTCCACGGTGGGGGTGAAGGCGACGCCCTCGGTGATCTCGCCGTGCACGTCTGTGGGGTTGCCCGAGAAGGCGCCCGCGATGGTGAGGTCGCCCACGATGACGCCGGAGACGAGCCCGGCGTCGGCGCCGCCGCTCACGCTGCCCGAGACCCGGGCGCTCTCGACGGTGATCCTGCCGGCGGCTTCGACGCCGCCGTTGCCGATCGAGGCACCGCCCCCCGCGGAGCCGATCCGCGCCTCGCCGCCGCAGTAGAGCGAGACGCCCGTGCCGGGACCCGTACCTGGCTCGGAGTGCAGGGAGAAGGAGGCGACGTCGAAGGACCTCGAGCAGCCCGCGATGCCCTGGATGTCGCTCCCGGAGGTGTACCGGATGTCGAGGGCGCTGAAGACGTTGAACTCCTCGGGCGCGAAGGCCAGGTCTTGGGCCGGCGCGAGCGGGAGCGCGGCGAGCATGAGGGAAGGGAGTGCGCTGCTGGTCACCCGGGGCCTCCTTCTGGTCGGTGCGGATCGTGGTGCGGGACGCTCCATGTTTCAGCAGCGCCGCGGCGCCTTGTCCAGGACCCACTGCTCCGAAGGGCGGGACGCTTCCCACCCCCGGGAAAAGGGAATGCAAGAACCTCGCCGTGACGGGCTCAGCTACGAGGGCGCAATGTGGGCAGGCGCGGTCCCGCGCCTCCCGCGTCCCCGCGCGGCTCAGCGCTGATCGCGGCGCGAGGGCCCCTCGCTGGCGGGCGCGGATCCCTCGGCCAACAGTGCCAGGCTCCACAGGGCCATCGCGGTGGCGTAGGAGCGGCCCGTCTCGTGGCTGTCCACGAAGGCCCCGTCGAACTCGGGCAGGCCGAGGATCTGCTCGCGCGCGCGGAGCCGGGCGGCCTCGGCGGCCGCCGCGTCGGGCAGGGCGGCGATGGCCTCGGCGCGGGCATGGAGGTCGTACCAGAAGAAGAACCCGCCGTAGCCGTAGCTCGAGGTGTGGTCGTCGTACTTGCGGGCCGGCAGGAGGTATCGCTCGTTCTCGAACGAGAGCGCCACCGCCTTGGCTAGGCCGATCGAGTCGTCGGGCGACCACAGGGCGAGGGCCAGCTCGCCACGGGGCGTGCGACCCACCGACCCGGCCAGAGAGGCCCGCGCCCGCCCGCGGCGTGGCGTGCCGTAGGTGTAGGCGCCCTCGGCGGTCCGGCAGCGCAGGAGGCTGGCGATGCCGCGCTCGACCGTCGCTTCAACGCTCTCGGAAGACCCCATCAGCGACTTCGCCTTGGACATGGCGATCAGGGCGTCGGCCGTGACGAAGGGGTTGGCGTACTCGTGAGCCCACGCGCCGCCGCGGCCCTGAGAGGCGAGCAGGTCGTCGAGGGCGCGACGGAGGTTCGGTGCTACTTCGCGCTCGCCATCGGGACGGAGCTCCAGCCAGCGCGAGAGCGCCCGCACGCGGAAGACGTGGACCCAGACGATCTCGTCGGTGTCGGCGCGATTGAGATTGGCTTCGTCGGTGGCGTAGGCCAGGGCCCGCGCCAAGCCGTCCTCCAGGGAGGAGTCGGTCTCCTCGAGACGCGCCGCGCGCTCGAGGAGCGCGATGGTGCAGATCGAGCTGATCGAGACGAAGACGTTCGGCAGGCTGTCGGTGCCCCCGAAGTCGTAGGTCGAGTCCTCCCAGCCGCCGTTCGCACGCTGGGTGGCGAGGAGGAACGCCGTGCCGCGCTCCCACAGCTCGTCTTCGCTCCAGGTGCCGGCCACAGCCGTCGTCCCGTCGGCGGAGGGGACGAGGGCGGCCGCGGGGAGGTCGGCGTAGGTCTCGAAGGCGTGGACCAGCGGCCCGTGCCCTTCGAGCTCCATCGCGGCCTTCCAGGCCAGGGGGTGCTCGGGATGCTCCTCGGTGAGCCGGCGCCACGCCCCCCTGGCCTCGGCGTCCTCTCCGGCAAGCCAGTGGGCGACTCCCGTAAGCCAGATCGCCGTGGCCGGATCCTCGGGTGAGCCCGGCAGGCCGTCGATGGCCGGGTTCTCCTCGCCCACGAGGGCGGCGAGGGGGGCGAGGAAGCGCGCGGGATGGAAGGTCGTGATCTGGTGCTCGCGGGCGAGCTCCTCCCCGTCGGGGGAGAGGACGATCCAACCCGGCTCGACGAACTCCAGGGGCGCGAGAGCGTAGCGCGCGCACGTCACCTTGTCGGGGATCATGCGCACGGGTACGAAGTGCTCCTCGAGGAGCGCGATGGTCCGCGGCCACGAGAAGGGGCCGGCCGCCAGGTAGCGGTCGATCTCCGTCTTGCGATCCATCGGCGAGCGGTGGATCGTCGGCACGTACCAGAAGACGGGCTTGTCCGCCCCCTCGAGCGCCCTGCTGAGGTCGTCGCGCCACCCGATCGCGCTGCCTGCCCGCGCCGCCGCCGTCGAGGGCGCCGGCCGGATCTTGCGCATGGAGTTCTGGCCGACGGCGGCGGCGTGAGCCCAGAGAACGAACCCGAGGAGAAGGAAGGCGCGCATGGGAGCATCATAGCGCCCCCGCGTTCGGCCTCGGTCGCGCCTCGGACTCGGAGGGGGCATGGTGGGCGTCGCCGGCGTATCCTGTGGCCATGAAGTCCTTCACCTCCACTCTTGTCGTCCTCGCGCTCGCCGGTTGCACCCATGAGGCTTCGCCCCCCCGGGGCGCCGCCGACGGCGAGTCCCAAGCCCCCACGGCCGAGGCGTCGGTCGGCACGGCCGCGGCTGCGAGCGAGCACACCGTCCAGTGCGGCTGCTCCATCGCGAGTGTCGGGCACTGTGGCAACTACATCGAGGTCTCCGGCGAGTACCTGCCCATCGCCAATGGCGACGCGTTCGGCCTCGGCGGGATGCAGTGGTGCGGCCAGGGCCCGGTCACGGTCCAGGCCGCCGGCGAGGCCGTCGAGGGCAAGTTCCGCCTCTCCGCCATCGAGTAAGGACCCGCGGGCGGCGGCCCGCGTTCAGAGCGCGGTGGCGCTGAGGATCGAGACGGTGTAGCCGCCGGCTCCACTTCGCCGGCCTCTCGGTCCCTGGCGGCGCTTCTCGAGAACCCGGCTTCCTCGACGACCCGTTCAGGGTCGCCTGCGTCGCCAGAACCCGCGAAGCACCACCCCGAACCGAGTTGTTGTGTCTGGTGCACGTCTCCGTGAATCTAGCCCGTTGCGCCGCAGCGCTCGACGACCTCGAGCTGGGAGCGAATCGTGTGGTAGGCGACCTTCCAGCCCGTGCCGAGCTCGCTCCAGATGGGGCGGCCGTCCCGAGCCACCAAGCCGTGCCACTCCCCGCCGCCCTCGCGGGACACCAGGTGGCCCAGGACGAAGTCCTGGGTGCGGGCGAACGCCTCCAGGCAGCGCCGATCGCCCAGGAGGCTCCAGCCCTCCAGGAAGCCGACCTGCGCCTCCGCCTGTTGCCAGAACTGCTTGTTGTGGTGGCGCGGCGGTTCACCGTGGGCGCCCTCGATGAACACGCCGCCGAGCTCCTCGTCGTAGCCGAAGGCCCAGACGTTCTCCAACAACCCGGCGACGAGGGGGCGCAGGTCGGCGGGGTCGCGGCCGAGGACCTCGAAGGCGCGCCCGAGCAGCCAGGCCAGCTCCACGTCGTGGCCGTAGTTGACCGTGTCCAGCGGGCGCGCCTCGCCGTCCTCGGGGGCCTCGTCACGCCCCCACTCGAGGCCGAACTCGACGGCGGGCCGGGGCGTCCAGTCGAGGGCGAACTGCGCCCGACCCGCGCCGGTGCGCGGGTCGATCACGCGCTCGGTGAGGATCGCGACGCTCTCGGCCAGGGCCGAGCGGTGCGCCGCGTCGTCGGTCACGCACGCCAGGGAGGTCAGCCCCTCCATCAGGTGCATGTGGACGTCGTAGGTCTTGCGCACGCCGCCGGGGCCGTCGAGCGGCGACCAGTCCCGCTCGAACAGCTCGCACCAGCCGCCCCGGACGGGATCGGCCATGCGCTCGGCCACGACCTCGAAGGACCGCTCGAGGTCCTCGCGACCCCGCGCGCCGCCGGTCGCCTGGGCGAGCTCGGCGAACGCGTAGAGGGCGAAGGCCTGGCCGTAGCCGACCTTCGCATCACAAGTGATCGCTCCCTCACGGTCGGCGATCCACATCCATCCGCCGTGCCGCTCGTCCCAGAAGTGCTCGGAAACGAAGTCCGCCGCGCGCTCGGCCAGCGCGAGGGCAAGCCCGCCTCCGAACCCGGCGCGGTGCGCCGCCGAGAATGCGAACAGCAGGCGGGCGTGGGCCAGGAAGGTCTTGCTCGTCTCGCCGGTCGCGGCTCCGTTCCCGTCGAACCAGGTCAGAAACCCTCCGTGCTCCTCGTCGGGGGAGCGCTCCATCCAAAACGGCAGGAGCTCCCCCTCGAGATGGCGTCGCGCTCGGTCGCCGCGCGCGGCGAGGTCGATCGCTTCGCTCACGCGGTGCGCTCCGCCAGCTCGAGGACTTCGGCCGGGGAGGCGGTGCCGGTCCGGCCGAGCTTGCCCACGGTGACCGCGGCGGCCAGGCTTGCCAGACGAGCGGCCTCCACAGCAGAGGCGCCCGCCGCGCCCGCCGCCGCGAGGGCGGCCGCGGTCGCGTCTCCGGCGCCCACCGGGTCGATCGGTCCCTCGACCATGACCGCGGGAACGTGGGTGGTGTTCGGGCCGTCGACGACCAGGATCCCGCCGGCCCCCAGGGTGACGAATAGGGTGGCCGTGCCCGCGATCTGTCGGGCCCGCGCCTCGATCCCGGCCGCGTCAAGTCCCGTCCCCAGGGAGGCCGCGTTGCGCTGACGGGGGAGCGCAGCCAGCTCGCTCATGTCCCGGCGCGTGTCGACCAAGAAGCGTGTGCCGCTGCGCCCGGCGGCCAGCTCGGCTAGCCTGCGGGCCATCGGCGGCGGCAAGGCGCCGGGCTCGATCTGCTGGTTGAGGGCGACCGCGTCGCAGCCGTCGGTGGCCTCGGCCAGGCGCGCCGCCAGGATGTCGAGGTGCTCCTCCTCGAGCCCCTGGCGCGTACCGAAGTCGAAGCGCTGTGTCTCGCGACCGTTGGCCATCGGCTTGGCGTAGGCCGGGGTCCGCCAAGACGGATGAGGCGGCTCCAGGCCGCCGACGTTGACCCCGCGCCCGGCCAGATCCTCGCGCAGCCGTCGCCCGAAGGCGTCGTCGCCCACCGGGCCGACGGCCCGCACCTCGGCCGCA
Source organism: Planctomycetota bacterium (assembly GCA_030746555.1). GTDB lineage: Bacteria > Planctomycetota > UBA1135 > UBA1135. Next base: position 16,654 of record JASLMK010000068.1, read on the forward strand.
CCCAGGGCGGCCAGGTTGGCCGCCACGTTCCCCGCGCCACCGGGAGAGCAGCGCTCCCTTGCGACCAGGCGCACGGCCAGGCCGGTCTCGAGGGAGTGCTCACCGTCCTCGGCGAGGTCCCAGTACACATCCAGGGCGAAGTCCCCGTACACCGCGACCCGCAGCTTCGCGATCGCGGCCAGGAGGTCTGACAGTTCGGACGACTCGGCCATGACAACACAGCTTAGCTCCTGCTGGTGAGGCGGTGTGTGCTCGGTTGCCGCCGCGCCGGCTCTGTCGCGAGCCGGTTCCCGCCGACCCGCCTCGGGGACTCCCGCGACCGAGCGCTGGGCACGAAGCGGTAGAGAGGGGTTCCTGGTAGGATCGGGGTTGTCGGGGAGAGGAGGTTCCATCTTGCTTCGAGAGCTCTTCGAACGATGCGGCCGAGCCCTGTGGGGTGCGGGCGCCCTGGCGGTCCTGGCTGCTCCGGCGGCCTCGACCTGGTCGATCGTGTGCGTCGACACACAGACGGGAGAGGTGTGTGTCGCCACGGCCACCTGCCTGGCGAACACGAGCATCCAGCGCTGGGTGCCGGTGATTCGCGTGGGCCGCGGGGCCGCGGCGGCGCAGGCGAACATCGATGCGAACGGAGCGAACCGCGCCGTGATCTGGACGCGCCTGCAGACCGACCTATCCCCGCGCGACATCCTCGAGACCCTGCTGCTCATCGACAACAACCCCCAGAGTCGCCAGTACGGCCTGGTGAACATGGGGTACGAGCCGATGACCTTCACGGGCCTGTTCGCGGGCCACGCCAAGCACGGCGTCACCGGACAGCTCGGAGCGCTCAAGTACGCGATCCAAGGCAACGTCCTGTCCTGCGACGCCGTCGTGGAGATGGCGGAGATCGCCCTGCGCGAGGCACCTGGAGACCTCTCCCAGCGCGTGATGGCCGCCATGGAAGCCGCTCACCTGCGGGGCGGGGACGGGCGCTGCTCCTGCCACCCCAATCAGCCCACCGCCTGCGGCTGCCCGCCGCCCGTCTTCCAGAAGAGCTCCCACGTCGCCTCCATCCAGCTCGCCCGCATGGGCGACACCGACGGCGTCTGCAACTCGTCGGTGGGCTGCGCCAACGGCGACTACTACCTCGACTTCGAAGTCGTCACGGGCGCGGGCGGCCCCGATCCGGTTCGGCTCCTGCAGGGCGAAGTCCGACAGTGGCGGGATCTGCTGCGGGGGCGACCCGATCACCTGCTCTCCAGCGCGACGGCGGAGGCCGATGCTCTGGTGGCCGACGGGGTCACCCAGACGCGCGTACGCCTCGTCCTCCGAGACGTCGAGGGCGATGAGCTGATGGACGGTGGCGCCACCGTGGGGGTCGAGTGGGCGGGCGCAGGCCGACCCACCGCGGTCCCCGGACCCGTGACCGACCACGGCGACGGAACCTACTCCTTCCGCCTGACCGCAACCCAGGCAGCGGGGCTGGGAGCGTGGCGGGTGAGGGTCGACGACGGTCTGGGCCCGGTGCGTCTCCATCCGGACCTGACCCTGCCCACAGACCCCTTCGCGGAGTTCCACGCGGGCGCCCAGTCCGTCAGCGCCTCCCAGGGCGCGAGCGTGCCCTTCGTGTTGAACCTGGGCCCGGATGCAGGCCATCGGCCCTATCTGCTGCTGGGGAGCGCCGCGGGCACCCGACCCGGTCAGGTCTTCCGCGACCTCGCCCTGGAGCTCAACCGCGACGCGTTCTTCCTGTGGACCCTCACCCACGCCGACTCGGATGCCTTGCCCCGCTCGGCGGGCCGGTTGGATGCGGCGGGAAGGGCCGAGGCGCGGCTCGTGGCCGACCCCGAGCTGCTCGCCCCCTTCGTGGGAGGGCGTCTGGACTGGTTGGCGATCGTCGCGACCGGGCGCGCTTCGGTCACGAACGGCGTGGGCTTCGACGTCTTGCCCTGAGGGGGGGAGCGGCCCGCGACGGAGCTTGGGGTCGCCCACCGCGACGCGCTAGGGTGTCGCGGGCGGCTCCCCGCGGCGCATCCCCCCCCATCCATGGACAACCTCGGTCGCCTGAGCGGATGCGCGGTCTACCTGATCGCGTTGCTGGTCATCGGTTGGGCCGCGTCGCGGCGCGTCAGGGGCCTGCGCGACTACCTGGTGGCGGGCAAGCGCCTGAACTTCCTCTCGGTCGCCTTCTCGGCGCGAGCCACCGGGGAGTCGGCCTGGCTCCTGCTCGGCCTGACCGGGATGGGAGCGGCCGTGGGCGTGCGGGCCTTCTGGGTCGTCGTCGGGGAGGTCCTCGGCGTCGGACTCTGTTGGCTGTGGATGGCGCGTCCCTTCAAGCGGCTGACCGACGAGTACGACTCCATCACCATCCCCGACTACCTCGAGTCGCGATTCGCGGACACCGGCCACCGCCTGCGCCTGGTCAGTGCCCTGGCATTGATGGTCTTCGTGACGATCTACGTCAGCGCCCAGATCGACGCGACCGGCCAGGCCTTCGAGCGCTTCCTGGGCTGGAACTACTTCCTGGGCGCGATCCTCGGCTTCGGGGTCGTGCTGCTGTACACGACCTTCGGCGGGTTCCTGGCGGTCGTCTGGTCCGACGTGTTCCAGGGGTTGATGATGTTCGGGGGGTTGGTCACCCTGCCGCTGGTCGGACTCTGGTCGATCGGTGGATTGGGCGAGCTTGCCGAGGGCCTCGGGAGCATCGACCCGTCCCTGCTCTCCATCGCGCCCGAGGGTGGTTGGTCCCTCACGGGGGCGGCCTCGATCATCGGGCTGACCCTGATCGGACTGGGGTTCCTCGGCTCCCCGCAGATCTTCGCGCGCTTCTTGGCCCTGCGTTCTGAGGACGAGATCGCCCGTGGAGCGACGGTGGCCCTCTCCTGGACCCTGCTGGCGGACTCCGGAGCCGTGTGCATCGGGCTCCTAGCCCGACACACCCTGGGCATCGAGGGCGAGGACGCCCTGCCGGGCCTGACCGAGCATCTGATGCCGACGGTCGTCGTAGGTCTTTACGTGGCCATCGTCCTGGCCGCGATCATGTCCACCGCGGACTCGCTCCTGATCGTCGCCACCAGCGCCCTGGTGCGCGACGTGAAGCAGAAGATCCTCAACCCGACCCTGGGCGAGGAGGAGCTGATGACCTCCAGCCGAACCGCGACGGCGGTCCTGGCCCTGATCGCTCTGACCATCGCCCTGACCGTGGCGCTGGTCACTCCCGGCCGCACGGTGTTCTGGTTCGTGATCTTCGGGTGGTCGGGGATTGCGGCCACCTTCTGTCCGACGATGATCCTGTCCCTGTTCTGGCGCGGGATGAACCGGCAGGGGGCCCTGTGGGCGATGGTCGCCGGGTTCTGCGCCGTCCCGCTGTTCAAGTTCGGCGCCCCGCGGCTGCCGGGAGAGGCGGGCCTGTTCTTCGCCAACCTGGGGGAGCTGCCGCCGTCGTTCTTGCTGTCGGCCGGTGTGGGGTGGATGATCAGCTCCCTCTCGAACGCCACCCGCTGAGTGGGCGAACCGCGGTCGAGAGCACCCAGCGAGATGCACAGGCTCCTCCCACCGATCCTCCTCTGCTGCCTGGCGATCTGTGGAGGCTGTGCCGTCCTCGACGAGGGCCACCATCCCCTGTTGCACGCTCTCGACGAGGCGCTCCCCCAACCCGACGACTCCTTGCCGTCGCTCGCGTTGGGCGCCGCGCTGCTGCCCGTGACCGTGCCCGCGGGGCTCGTCGACACCTTCATCGCCCACCCCGCGCTGACCGCGCCGACGGCCTGGGAGTCGACCGACGACCTGCTCTGGGAGGATCCGCGGGGCTCGACCTTCTACCAGGCAGCCATCTTCCTGCCCAAGGTCGTCGCGACCCCGATCGTGTTCGTCTTCGCCTGGGGCCTGCACTGCGCGGTGGGGGAGTGAGCAGGATGCGACACCGCCTGGCCATCGGCACCCTGCTGCTCGCTTCCAGCGCGTGTGCCTTCACCAATCCCGACAACACGCCCCTGGTCACCTGGTCGGGCGAGGCCCTGGGAGGGCCCGAGGCCCCGACGGCGACGAAGATCGCGACCGCACCTCTGGCCGTGGCGCTGGGCGTCGTCGACGTCGTCATCGCGCACCCAGCCTCGGTCGTCGACGACGCGGCGAAGGATGCCCGCGAGTGGCTCTGGGAGGTGCCGGTGCGCGGTGCGGCCACGCGCTCGTTCCTCTTCCTGCCTCGCGTGGCCCTGACGCCGGTCCTGTTCAGCGCATCGTGGGTCGCGCGCTCGATGTTCAACATCCCGCCCCACGGCTGGGTGGCGCCTCCGCCGACCGCAGAGGAGCGCGAGGAGCGATTGCGCGCCCTGCGGGAGGAGGCCGCGGAGCTTCGCAGGCAGCTCGACACCGTCGAAGAGCAGATCCGCGAGGCGACCGACTCCTGACGGGAGCCGTGCTCAGCTCACCTTGACGGCTGTACCCCGAAAGAGGTGGGACAGGGCTCGCGGCCGCCCCGAGTAGAACGTCTCGCAGCGAACCTCGCCGATGGGGGCGGTACGGACCAGCTCGTCGATCCGGCGGTCGAGGCGACAGCCTCCGAACAGGCGCGCCTGGATGGGGTTCAGCCGGTCCTGCCAGCGCGCGACGGCGCCGTCGGGGGCGCGACCGTGCTCGAGGAAGTGGAAGCGTCCTCCGGCACGAAGGACGCGCCCGATCTCGGCCAGGGTCCGAGAGGGACTCGGGACGGTGCAGAGGGTCCAGGTGCTCACGACGCTGTCGAACGAGCTGTCCTCCAGCTCCAGACGATCGCCGTCGAGGCCCGCGAAGCGTACCGGGAAGGGCGCTGTGGCGATGCGCTCGCGGGCCAGTCGCCGCCCGAGCACGGCCGGGTCGACGGCGACCACTTCGTCCACGCCGTCGGAGTAGAACGGCAGGTTCAGCCCTGAGCCGAAGCCCAGCTCGAGGACGCGGCCGCGAGCCTCGCCGACGCACGTCGGCCTGAGCTCGCGGAACTTCGCTCCGCGCATCGCCAGGTCGAGGCAGCGCGGAAGGAGGCGCTCGGTGTACCAACGGCCGATCTCCATGCCGGCGAGTGTACCGGCGCGCGTGAGATCATCACCACGCGAGCGATGCTCTCGTGATGGCGAAGGCCAACGCCGACCCGGCCGAGTCACGAGACGGAGCGTCTTCTGAGGGGCTATCATCCCGCGGTGCGAATCTGCCTCCTGACCAACCAGCACCTCGATGCGGTCCCGTTCCCGGCGGACGACTGGCCGTGCGATCCGCGGCCGTTCCTCCCCGACGACGAGTGGCACCTGGAGACCCTCGAGGATCGGCACACCTCCGTGGCCGCGGTGGAGCGCCGGATCGAGCACGGCTTCGACCTCTTCTTCAACCTCTGCGACGGTGCAGAGGGTCAGGAGATCCCCGGGATCGAGGTCATCCACACCCTGGAGCGCCACGGAGTCCCCTTCACCGGCGCCACGTCGGGGTTCTACGAGCCGACGCGCCTGCAGATGAAGGAGGCCTGCGCTCGCGTGGGTGTCGCTTCGCCGGCCTGTGTCCTGGCGAGTACCTCCGAGGACGTCGAACGCGCAGCGAGCAGCCTGCGGTTCCCGCTCTTCGTCAAGCATCACAACAGCTACGCCAGCGTGGACGTGTCCCGCAACTCCCGGGTCCGGAGTCCGGAGGGCTTGCGCATCCAAGCGCGCAAGATCATGCGACGCCACGGGGCCGCGCTGATCGAGGAGTACATCGAGGGCACCGAGTGCTCCGTGCTGGTGGCCGAGAATCCCGAGGATCCGGAGCGGCCCACGACCTACACGCCGATTCGGTACCGATTCCCGCCCGGAGAGTCCTTCAAGCACTCCAAGCTGAAGTGGACGGACTACGACGGCCTGGAGTGCGCTCCGGTCGCCGATGAGACGCTCGCGCGACGCCTGCGCGACGAGGCGGCGCGCTTCTTCGCGGCCCTGGGCGGCACGAGCTTCGGCCGCTGCGACGTGCGCGTCGACAGCGAGGGGACGCCCTACATGCTCGAGATCAACCCCAACTGCGGCGTCTACTACCCCGCGAGCGATCCCGGCACGGCCGACATCATCCTGGCCCACGATCCCGCAGGCCACGAGGGGTTCACGCGCCAGATCGTCGCAGCCGCCCTCGGTCGCTAACCGACCTCCCCGAACTCGCCGTCTTCGGCCGTGTCGATCAGGCCGGTGCTGGGCGTCCAGTCGTGCAGCACGCGGGCCACCGCCGCCAGGATGGCCTGGTCGGCGGCGTGCTCCAGGCTTCCGTCGTCCTCCAGACCGCCGGCGCGCATGGCCAGGGTCCGCTCCACCACCGCGAGGATCTTCTCGCGCGTTTCGTCGGGACCGCGCAGGGCCCAGCGGACCAGGGGCAGGAGGCGGTAGCCCTCGTTTCGCGCCACTCCGTGGCGCTCGCACAGTTGGTTGAGGAGGGTCTCGGGGTCCATCGCGGGGCTGCGCCCCAGGGGCGCGGAATCGGACGTTTCCGTCTCCAGAAACCTACCCCACGGCCGCTGCGCGGGCGGGCCGCTCGGGGAGGGAGATGGCCCACCCCGGTGGGGGTGGGCGCCGGCGAGTGGCGGGCGGTGGCGCCCGAGGGGGGGAGACCCGGAAGAGTTTTCCTGGTGCGTCGGCGGGCTCGCGGGGCGGCTCAAGAAGCACCTGCCCGATCGCCGACTAGCGACCGTGCGAGGGGCCTTGGAGCGTGCTCACTCCGCCCCTGCACATCTGCACAGACGCCCCACGATCATGCGCCGTTCCATCCACTTCGCCATCGCCGCCCTGCTCTTGTCCATGGCCGTCGTCTGGCTGCGAGTCCCCGGCAGGATCGACGCTGGCACGGCGGTCCGCATGGACATCCCCGAGCTCGTCGACCAGTCCGACCTCGTCTTCGAGGGCAGGGTCCTCGAGCGCGACGTGCGCCAGGACTCGCAGGGCCGGATCGAGACGACCTACCGCATCTCCGTCGAGCGCACGTTCTGGGGGCCCGACCAGCTCATTCGACGCGTGCGGGTGCCCGGCGGGGTCCTCGCCGACGGGAGGGGGCTGCTCCTGCCGGGGATGCCTGAGATCGCCGTGGGCGAGGACGTGCTCCTGTTTCTCTCGCGTCCCGGGTCCACGGGTATCCGCGTTCCCGTCGGGTTGGCCCAGGGCAAGTTCCGCGTCCTCACAGACCGTGACGGCCGGCGCCGCCTCGTGCGAGACCAGAGCGACCTCTCCCTGGTGGATCCGGCCACCGGGCGAATCCACGAGGCAGGTGCGCGGGCACACTTCGACTACGCCGAGACTGCGGCAGCGATCCACGCCGCGGCGGTCTCGCGCAAGGCGCGCATCGCCCGCGGCGAGGAGCGGCGTTGAGAAACCTCCGCCGGCGGCGGATCGCCCTGGCTGGCGGCGTGGCGATCATGGCGGCCGTTGCCGTCACGGCGCACGTGCGCTTGCGCCATCCCTCCAGCGGGAGCCCCCTCTTCTGGTCTGCCCCCCAGAGCATCGGCATCGTCATCCAGTCCGCGGGCTCCGACGACGTCTCCGATGGCAGCGACGAGGCGGCCCTGCGCGGCGCCATCGCCACCTGGAACGGGGTCGGGGGTACGGTGGCGCGGCTGCTCGAGGACACCGATCCGGCCCAGCGCCAGCGCACGGACTGGGAGCAGTTTGGGCTCAACCTCATGCTCTTCGACGAGGACGACTCGTCGGGCTACTTCCCAGAGGGGTCGAGCGCCGTCGCGATCACGCCCGTCTGGTTCTTCTCCGACGGACGCATCGCGGGGGCGGACGTGCTCTTCAACGGTGGCGCCTACACCTTCTCGACCTCCGGCGACGGGTTCGACATCCAGGACGTGGCGACCCACGAACTGGGGCACCTGCTGGGCCTCGACCACACCGGCTTCGTCGGCGGCACGATGTACCCCTACGTAGACCCCAGCGTCATCCTCCATCGCAGCCTCTCCCGCGACGAGGAGCACGCCTTGGCGGCGATCTACCCCACCGGAGGCACGGCCGTGATCAGCGGGAGCGTGCAGCGGGCCGCCGACGGCTCGGCGGTCGCGGGGGCACACGTCGTCGTCCGCGACGCGACCGGCCGCGCCAGCGGAGCGACCCTGACGAGCACGGCTGGCGACTTCACGATCGGGGGGCTCGCGGGGGGCACCTACGAGCTCTACGCCGATCCACTCGACGCGCCGGTCTCCGCATCGAACCTGACCGCGGGGTGGACCATCCACACCGACTTCGAGAGCACCGTGCACGGTCACGTGACCGTGGCGTCCGAGGGGTCGGCCGACGTCGGCGTCGTGACCGTCGGCGAGGACGTCGCCGTTGTGCTGGGACGCAACATCGATCTCTACCCCCTGCGCTGCGTCAGTGGTCGGACCAGCGCACACTCCGTGCGCGGCACTGGCCTCGTCCCGGGTTCGACCCTGACCTGCAGCGATCCGACCGTCTCCCTCTCGGGCGTGTCCTGGTACTCAAACCGCGTCGCGTTCGTCCTGGAGGTCCCCGCGCAGGCCGCGCCCGGCCACCTGGACCTGACGGTCACCGGCGAAGGCGGAGACGAGGACATCCTGACCGCCTGCCTGGAGATCACGCCGCCCGACCCGGAGGTCGTGTTCGTGACCCCAAACCAGGGGGACAACGGCGGAGGCTTCCCGCTCACGATCACGGGCTCGGGATTCCGACCGGGAGCGCGTGTCGTCCTCGGTGGCGTCGTCTACGAGGATGGCGAGCCCGGCGGTTGCACGGTGGTTTCCGACAGCGCCATCGAGCTGACGGCCGTGGGGAGCACCGGCGGCCTCTCGGACGTGGTCGTGATCGACTCGTCTGGAGTGGAGGGACGGCTGGAGAACGGGTTCGAGTTCTTCGACGTCCCGACGGTGCAGAGCGTGTTCCCCTTGGCTGGCTACGCCGGGGGCGGGACCGAGCTGGTGCTGGTCGGCGACCACTTCAAGCGCCGCGGCCTGGCCGTGCGCATCGGCGGAATCGACCAGGGGCCGGTGGAATGGGTCTCGGCCGAGAAGCTCGTCGTCACCACCGTTGGTGGCGCGCCGAGTGGGCCGATGACGATCGAAGTGCAGACCGAGGACGGAGTGGGGACGATCGTCGGTGCGTTCCGCTACGTGCCGCCCCTCGACCCCTCGGTCTCCGCGGTGGCGCCGGGGGTCGCCAGCGCGGGGGGGGGCGAGACGATCACGATCACGGGCACGGGGCTTGAGGACGTCCAGACGGTCGTCTTCGGCGCCAACCTCGAGACGGGCCTGGGGGGCTACCCGGCGCCGCAGGTGATGGTCCTGGGCGCGGAGGCGATCGAGGTCACATCGCCCCTGGCGATCGCGGGAGAGGCCTCGGTGCTCGTGCAGTCCGCGACGGGCCAGAGTGGGATCTTGGAGGCCGGGTTTCGCTTCAGCGAGTTCGTCTCCGACAGCGGCGGCGGATGCCACACCGTCCTTGTCGACGGCGGGCGCCCGCCGGGGCCGGGTCAGGGCGCGTGCTGGCTGGCGCTCATCCTCCTTGTCGTCCTGAGAACCCACCGCGACGCATTGCGGCGCGCGGCCCTCGTCGGGGAATAGTCCGCCCCAACCCTGGTTCCCCGGCGGGCCGCGCCTACCCTGGGAGTGATGAGCACCCTGGTGTTCGACATCGAGGTGGCGGGCTTCCCCTGGGAGGAGGTCGACGAGATCACCCGCGGTTACTTGACCGAGCGCGAGCACGATCCGAAGAAGCGGGAGTCCGTGCCCGAGCGAACCGCCCTGTACCCGGGCCTCGGCAAGATCATCGCCATCGCTCTGTGGTCCGTTGAGGCCGACCGAGGTCTGCTCCTGCTCGAAGGGGAGCAGGAAGGCGACGTCGAGACCGAGTGGGAGAAGGTGCCTGGCTCGAAGATCTTCCGCGGCGACGAGCGCGCCGTGCTCGAGATGTTCTGGAACAAGGTCGGCCCGGGCCCTGGTGGAGGCCGCGCGCCGCGCCTAGTGAGCTACAACGGCCGCGGCTACGACGGGCCGATGCTCATGGTGCGCTCCGCACAGCTCGACCTGCGGCCCTCGCGCAACCTGCTTCCCTACCGCTACAGCCTCAAGGAGCACTGCGACCTGCTCGATGCCCTGAGCTTCTTCGGCGCGACACGATCCCGGTACTCCCTCGACTACTGGTGCCGCCGGTTCGACATCGAGAGCCCCAAGGGCTCGATCGATGGCAGCCAGGTCGGCCGCGCCTACAGAGAGGGACGCATCGAAGACATCGGTGAGTACTGCCTGCGCGACGTGCGCGCCACGGGCCGGCTCTTCGAGCGCCTGGAGGAGACGATCCTCCCCGTGCTCTGATCTCTGGCTCGCCGCCGCGTGCCTTGCCGCGCGGCTAGGAGCCCCGCTCGGTGCGGGTCATCACCGCCGGCAGGCGCGTGGGATCGCTGGTCTCGGCGTAGCTCTCGCGCCCCCGTTGGACGAAAGCCCTCGCCCCGTCCAGGCAGACGTTCACTCCCAGCCTCTCGGCCAGGGCCGTATCGCTCGTCGGGTCGATGGTCTGGACGACACGGCTGGCCACGTACGGACGCAGTGCGGCCCGCATCAAGGAGCGGGTCAGCGGATCCGTGCGTGGACCCACGACGGTCACGCGCATGGGCTCGTTGTACAACAGGTCCACCGCCCGCGCATACCCCGAGACGTAGTGGCCGTAGCGCCGGTAGTCGCTGACGAACGCGCCCAGGGCCTCCCGCGCGCTGTCCTCGTAGTCGGGGTCGTGAGCCAGGCAGCTCAGGCGCAACAGCGCCTCGGCCATCACCGCGTTCTCGAGGATCGAGCGGTTGCGCTGGCGCATACCGCCGCGTGCTCGGGGATCGTGGCGCGTGTCGTAGAACGCGCCCGACTCAGACTTGAGATGCTCGACCGCCAGCTTCGCCAGGCACTCTGCGGACTCCAGGTACTCGTTGTGACCGGTGTACTGCGCGGCCGCCACCAGCGCCTGCAGCGTGTAGGCCTGGTCGGACAGCATCCCCGGCAGGTGCGGCGTGCCATCGAAGTAGTGGTACATTCCGAAGCGCTCGTCGAACAGGTGCTCGAGCAGGAAGGCGAGCGTGTCGATGGCGAGCTGCGTCCAGCGCCCGTCGTCGAGGACGACGCCCGCCTTCAGGAGCGTCGTCACCGCCTGGGCGTTCCAGTTGACGAAGATCGTCGGGTCACAGGGCGGCGCACCCTTGGCACGTCGCGCCTCGAGCGTGTCCAGGTGTGCGTAGGCCGCGTCAGCGTCCTGGCTCCCTCGGAACGCGCCGGTGCTCTCGTCGAGCAGGGTCTCGGTCATCCAGCCGAGGACCCCCCGCGCCGTGTCGGCGAAGCTCTCCTCGCCCAGGGCCTGGGCCGCGTCGAGGTAGGCGAACGCGCGCTGGGCGTTGCTGTCGAGCATCTTTTCGTGGTGCGGCACGCTCCAGTCCGGCTGGGTCGCGTAGCGGTAGAACCCGCCTTCGACGGAGTCGTGGATTTCCCCGGCTTGCATGCGCCTGAGTGTGCGCCGCACCGTGTCGAGCATGGCCTGCTCCCCGGTCTGCGACCAACGCACGAGGGCGAAGTCGATGGCCTCGGGGTGGGGGAACTTGTGCCGACTGCCCCAGCCGCCGTGGATGGGATCCGCCGTTCGACGCACGGTCCGGGCGACCTCCTCGACGATCTCCAGCGACAGGGACGCGCTGCGAGGGCCGAGGGCAGCCGGAGACGGGCGGATCGCCGCCGGACGCTCCAGGCGCTCGACTTCCTCGCGCTCCCGCTCGATCCGCTCGCGGATCTCGTCTCGGCTCTCGGCGAAGTAGGAGGCCACTAGCTCCAGCCGCGCCACGAGCTCCTCGGCCTCCATGAAGTTGTCGACGGCTAGCACCTCGCCCGTGTCGTCGAGGTAGGCGAGCGTCGGCCATCCTCCCCGTGTGTAGCGCGCCTCGACGTCGGGGCGTCGGTCCTTGTCCACCAAGATGCAGACGAAGCGCTCTTCGAGGACGGCGGCCACAGACTCTGCGGCGAGCACGGTGTGCTCGAGCTCGCGGCACCAGCGGCACCAGGATGCCTTGACGAACAGGAAAACGGGGCAGCCTCGCTCCCGGGCGAGACTGAAGGCCTCATCGTTCCACTCGAACCACTCCATGTCTTCCACTCCGGGGGACCCGCGCAGGGAGGAACCGCGACCGCGAGTAACCTACCGCCCTCCGACATCGGAAGGAACAGGCTCGCGGCACGAGGAAACTCCCCCGATGATCCTCTAGTCCGCCACGCGCTCGGCCCCCCCGGGAACGGCGGGCGTCTCGATCGCCTGCCAGTCCAACTGGGGGCACTCACCGTAGAGACGATCGAGGTCGTAGTAGGCCCGCGCTTCGGGCTGGAGGATGTGCACGACCACGTCCACGAAGTCCATCAGCACCCACCACCCCAGGTCCGCTCCCTCGGCCTTGGAACAGGTCTCCCCGGCCGCCTTCAGGCTCACGTGCAGCTCCTGATGGAGCGCTTTGACGTGCGGGCGGTTCAGCCCTGTGATGACGACGAAGTAATCGGCGATGCGCAGGAGGTCAGTGACCTCGTACACGCGGATCTCCTCGCCCTTCTTCAGCCAGGCTTGCTTGGCCGCCAAGGCGGCGAGTTGCTTGGGCTCGATGTCTCGGCTCCGGATTCTTTGCAGCGAGGGGCTGGCCGGCCCACCCACGGGCGGTCGACCACCATCCTAGCCCGGATCATTCATGAACACGCACACCAGACTTCGCAACCGGCCGTCTTCGACGGCCTCTCGGCCCCTGGCGGCGCTTTTCGAGAACCTGGCTTCCTCGACGACCCGTTCAGGGTCGCCTGCGTCGCCAGAACCCGCAAAGCACCACCCCGAACCGAGTTGCTGTGTCTGGTGCACGTCTTCATGAACAACCCGGGCTAGGACCTTGTGCTGATCCCGGCCAGCCGAGGCGCCGGGAGGGGGAGGGAGGGTGTCGGCCCGTCGCGGAAGGGGCGCGCCTGGGTCGTGTGCGGTACTCCCGTGTCGGTGGGGTGGCGACGGGTGTGCGACACCGTACGCCGTACGGCTGTCTACGGCCCGAAGAAGATCAGGACGGCGTCCGACAGGTTGAACCCGCTCCCGCAGGGAGCACCGCCGGGATCGCGGAACCAGCTCTGGAAGTAGCGCACGTCCCCCGCTCCCCAACCGCCCGTCGCGCCCAGGCCCGGCCCCCACACGGCGTCGCCGATCCCGTCGGGGAAGCGCACGCCCAGGCGCACCACCTGCTGGCCGACGCAGCGCAGGCCGTCGCCGAAGGGCACGCCGTCGCCGTTGGCGAGGAGCTGGTTGCCGACGAAGAGCAGCGCGGGCTGACCCGGCAGCAGGTCGTGGGCCAGGAAGAGCTGGTCGTCGGCGGCGACGCTGCCGGTGCCGTAGGTCCACAGGGACGCGCCCTCGCCCGCCGAGCCGGCGCACCCCGCGTCGCAGGTCCCGCCGTTGCCGCAGGGACAAGGCGTCCCGCTCCCGTCCCCGAAGCAGAAGCGCGTCAGGGCGCAGTCGCCGATGCCGGTCTGGTAGACGAGGCCGGCGTCGAGGACAGGATCGTCGTGCCCCCTCGCACCGACGAGCACGCCGCCGGAGTCGCTCACGAAGGCGGCGCCGAGGCCGTCGCCCGCGCCGCCGTTGCAGGGCGCGAACGAGCCCCAGAAGTGCCAGCTGCCGGGGAACCCCTGGAAGAGGACCACCGCTCCGCTCCCCCCCGAGCTGCCCGGCGCGCCGCCGCCCACGAAGAAGTCGTCGAGCGAGACCGCGGCACCGAAGCGATCGCCGGCGGCCGCGTTGAACAGGGTGACCTCGTCGGTGTGCCCCCAGACCACGCCGCGCTCGAAGACCTGGACCGCGCCGGCGTCGGGGCCCCCGCCGTCGTCGCCGGGCGCGCCCGCGGCGAGGACCCCGGCGCGCGCGGCGACCGCGGCGCCCAGGGCGTCGCCCGCGGCGGCGGAGGGATCGACGAGCTTGCTCTCCTCGACCCAGACACCGCCGATCTCGAGGAACACATAGACCGCGCCCGCGCCCGCCCCTGTTCCCGGGGCGCCGACGACGAGCTGGTCGCCGACCAGGGACAAGGCCGCGCCGAACTCCGCGCCGGTGGCGGCGTCGGAGGCGGCCAGGGTCTGGTGGTGGACCCAGGCGGCGCCGTCGAAGGCGAAGACCTCGACCGCGCCCGCGTCGGGTGCCGCGGTGTCGGCCCCCCGCGCGCCGACCGCCAGGCGCGTCCCGTCGAGGACCACGGCGCAGCCCAAGCGCGCGCCGGCTTCGGGCTGGGCCGCGAAGAGCGTCTGGTCGTGGGCCCAGGTGCCGCCGTCGAAGCCGAAGACGTGCACGACGCCGGTTCCGGGCAGGGGCGCGGCGTGGCCGGGGGCGCCGGCCACGGCGACCGCTCCCTCGACGGCGACCGCCCGGCCGAGCTCGTCCCCGGCGGCCGGCGCGGGAGCGAGGAGCTGGGCCCGGGTCTCCCACAGGGACCAGGGCGTGGGCCTGCCCATGACCCAGGCCGCGCCGGCGTCGGGCGCGCCGGGAGCGTCGGCGCCGGGAGCGCCCAAGAGGGCGAGGTCGAAGAGGAGGCCGTCGGCGTCGAGGGCGGCGCCCAGCCCGTCGCCGGAGGCGAGGGGCGCGGGGTGGAGCTCCTGGATCGAGCACTGGGAGTGCGCCGCTTCCGAGAGCGTCAGGGCGGCCGCGGCCGAGGCCGCGATCCCCATCGTCCGCAGCGTGACCATGACTCCCAGGATAGCGCACCTTCGCCGCGCGGTGGGGGAGGGCGGTCCGGACCGGCCCCGGCGCGGTTGGGCGCTGGTCTCGCGGCGTGCTAGGGTTGGCGGGGCCGCAGCTTCCCCACCGATGACGACGACGATCGCGAGCGCCAAGGAGGTCTACCGCTTCTTCGACCAGGGCGGAGAGCGTACGCCGGTGCTCAAGGGCCTCAGCCTCGAGGTCGCCGAAGGCGAGTTCGTGTGCGTCATGGGGCCGAGCGGCTCGGGGAAGTCGACCCTGCTGCACATCCTGTCGGGGCTCGACCGTCCCGACTCGGGCGTCGTCACCCTCGGCGGAGAGCGCCTGCACGAGCTCGGCGAGCGGCGGCGCACCCTGCAGCGCCGCGAGCAGGTCGGCTACGTGTTCCAGTTCTTCAACCTGCTCGCGAACCTGAGCGTCCTCGAGAACGTCGCCCTGCCCCACGCGATCGGTCGCCGCTCCGCGGGCGAGCGCGAGGATCCTTCCGCCCTGCTCGACTCCCTCGGCCTCGCCGGCCGCGAGGGCGCGTTCCCCCACGAGCTCTCCGGCGGCGAGATGCAGCGCGTCTCGATCGCGCGCGCCCTCGCCGGCGGCCAGCCCCTGTTGCTCTGCGACGAGCCGACCGGGAACCTCTCCCAGCAGGCCGGGCGCGAGGTCATGGAGCTGTTGCGCGGCCTGTGCGACGAGCGCGGCCGGGCGGTCCTGCTCGTGACCCACAATCCGCGCGACGCGACCTTCGCCGACCGCGTGCTGTTCCTCGTCGACGGCGAGCTGGCGGAGGGCGTGGAGCTGCGTGGCCCCGGCCTGGGCGTCGAGGCCGTGCACGAGGCGCTGGCCGGCCTGGCGATCTGACGGGCGCGCCGATGGGCCTCGCCACGACCCTGTGCCGCCGCAGCCTGACCCAGCGGCCCGGCCGCACCCTGTTCTCCGTCCTCGGCATCGCCGTGGGGATCGCGACGGTCGTCGGGGTCTTCACCCTCGACCACAACACGATCGCGGGCCTGCGCCTGCCCCACGAGCGCAACTGGCGCCCCGAGCTCGAGGTGCGCCCTGCCGACGAGGTCGCCGACCCGCGCGGGGAGCTCTCGGCGACCGAGGGCGTCGCCTCGGCCTCGGCCTTCTTCCAGAGCCGCGTCGAGGTGCACGTGACCGCGGCCGAGCGCGGCGCCGGCCGCGAGCGCGCGCCCTTCAAGGCGCTGTGCATCGCCGCCGAGGCCGACGGCCTGCCGGGCCTCGACGCCTACCGCCTCGCCGCCGGCGCGCACCTCGACCCCGGCGCCGAGCCGCCCCAGATCCTGGTCGGCATGGCGGTCGCGCGCGAGCTCGACCTCGCGCCCGGCGACGAGCTCACCCTCGCCCGCCCGCGACGGGCCGCCCGCAAGGCCTGCGTTGACGGCGTCGTGCAGGAGGTCGCGCCGGCGGTGCGCGACGCGCCGGTGCACCACGCCTTCGTCGTCGCCGGCATCCTGACCCACGAGAAGCTGGGGCGGCGCGCCGACGGCGAGGTCGTGCTCGTGGACTTCGCCCCGGGCGAGGAGGTCTTCGCCGACGCGCGCGTCGACTCGCGCTACTGGGTGCGCCCCGATCCCGCCGTGGACCTCGAGCGGCTGCGCGCCAACCTCTCGGGGAACTTCGCCTACGACATCGGCCGCAGCGTAGTCATCGGTCAGGCCGCCGACGAGCGCGCCTTCCGCAACGGCGTGCGCATGGCCGGGCTGTTGGCCCTCGTCCTGGGGCTGTACGTGATCTTCCACACCCTCTCGATGTCGCTCATCGAGCGCCTGCGCGAGGTCGGCACCCTGCACGCTCTGGGCGCGGGGCGCGGCCACATCGCGCGTGTCTTCCTGCTCGAAGCCGGCGTCCTCGCCGGCATCGGCGGGGCTGCGGGACTGGCGGGCGGCCTCGCCCTGGCGCGCTTTTTGCTCCTGCGCGGCGTGACGACCCTGGGGACCGGGCGCGTGATCGAGCTCTTCGAGGTTCCCTGGCCGGTCGTCGGCTCGTTGGTCGCCCTGGGCGTGGGCCTGGCCGTCATCGGCGCCGTCTTCCCCCTCCTGCGCGCGCGCGACGCGAGCGTCGTCGAAGCCCTGCGCGGCGAGCAGGCCCTCGCCCGCAGCGCCGACCAGCGCGGCTTCCACCTCTTCGCCGCCCTGCTCCTCGGCGGCCTGCTGCCGGGCCTGTACTTCGTGATCGTCCCGGTCGTGGGGGAGGCCGGCCGCGTGCTCGTCGGTTCGGTGCTGTTGGCGGTCGGCGTCTTGGGCCTGCTCGTCGCCGTGCCCCTGCTGGTGCCGACCCTGGTCACCGGCTGCTGCCGCCTGCTGGAGCGGCCCCTGCGCGCCTGCTTCCCCTTCGCCGGGCGCATGGCGGCGCGCAGCATGCTCGAGAGCCCGCGGCGCGTGGCGGTCTCGACCGCCGCGATCGCGCTCGTCGCCTCCGCCTTCGTGGGGCTCAAGGGCATGACCGCCAGCCTGCGCGGCGAGATCGAGGAGTGGGCCGACGCGGCGGTGGCGGACAAGGTCTACGCCCACGGTCTGCCGCAGGTGGACTACGCGGCCCTGCGCGCGAAGCTCGCCGAGTATCCCGGCGTGCGCGCGGTCGAGTCGGGCAGCGCGAACACCTACGCGCCCTTCCTCCTCGTCGGCCTGCGCACCGAGGAGCTCGTCAAGCACGGCCCCCTCGCGGAGGACCCCAGCCTCGCGCGGGAGCTCGACGAGCGCCACGGCCTGATCCTCTCCGAGCGCGTTGCGCGCAACTTCGGCTACGGCCCGGGGGACGTCGTCCAGGTCCCCGTCGGCGCCGGCCGCGCCCAGGAGTTCCGCGTCGTCGCGGTCAGCGACGCCTACGGCTACTTCCCCTTCCCCGACGAGCGCATGTACGGCGTGGTCAGCGAGCGCGCCATGGAGCGCTACTTCTGTCTGGACGTCGCCACCACCGATCGCGTCGGCGTGGTGCTGGAGGAGGGCGCCGATCCCGGCGTCGTGGGCGCCGCCGTGGCCGACTTCCTCGGGGGCGAGGCCACCTTCCAGACCGTGACCGGCGCCCGCCTGCGCGACCTCCAGGTGGCCGACATCGACCGGGACTTCCGTCTCTTCGACCTGATCCTCGGCCTGACCGCCCTGCTGGCGGGGGTGGGCGTCTTGAACGGCCAGCTGCTCGCGGCGCTGGAGCGCACCAAGGAGTTGGGGATCCTCAAGGCCCTCGGCGCTTCCGCCGGGCAGATCGCAGGCATGGTGTGGTTGGAGTCGGCCGTCATGGGGGCCTTCGGCGGCCTGCTCGGCGTCGGTCTCGGCAGCCTCCTGGGGCCGGTGATCGTGACCGCCCTCGAGAACCTCTCGGGCCTCGCCCTGCCGCAGCGCGGTGCGGGGGCGTGGCTGTGGATCACCCTCGTCGCGGCCCTGGGCCTGGCGCTGGTCGCCGCCGTCTATCCCGTCTGGCGCATGAACCGCACCGATGCCGTTCGCGCGGTGCGCACCGGCTGAACGACCGCACCCGTGGACCGCCTGATCGAGCTGCTGTTCCCTGCCACCCCGCGCGAGCTCGGCCCGCGGCGTGGCATCAAGATCTTCCTGCGCGCGGTGCACGTCGCGTGCGCGGGGATCCTCTCGGGCGCCTATCTCCTGGGGGTCGACGCCGCCCGCGAGGGCTGGCTGGCGGCCACCGTCACCACGGGCACCGCTCTGCTCCTGCTCGACCTGCACGAGAGCGGTGCGTTCCTCCTCCAGGTGCGCGGCGTGGTCGTCTTGCTCAAGGTGGCGGCGCTGTGCGCCTTGCTCGGACTGCCCGCCCTCGAGCCGGCGGCCGGGTGGATCCTGGTCGCCCTGGTCGTGCTCTCGGTCGTCTTCTCCCACGCACCGTCGGGCGTGCGCTACCGCGTGCTGTGGTTCGCCGACCGCGTGAACGAAGCGCGGACGAAGGGCTGAGCCTCAGTCTTTCGTGCCTGCCAGGAGGGCGGCGTAGCGTTCGTCGAGGTGCGCGGCGCGCCGGAGGAACCCTCGGCCTTCCTCCACACGCCCGCTCTCGATCAGCAGGCGTCCGAGGTTGAAGTGGGGGTGGGCGAAGTCGGGCGCGAGAGTGACCGCACGTCGCAGGGCGGCCTCGGCGCCCGGAGTGTCGTCGAGGCGCGCGAGCAGGAACCCGAGGTTGTTGTGGACCTGGGGATCGTCGGGAGCGAGGCGCGCGGCGACGCGGTAGTGGCCGACCGCCTCCGCTCCCTCACCGCGCTGGGCGAGGAGCACGGCGAGGTTGTAGTGGGCCGGTGCCGAGTCCGGCTCGAGGGCGACGGCCGAGCGCAAGCGAGCGAGCGCCTCGGCCAGGCGCCCGGCTCCGGCGAGCAGCTCGCTGAGTGCGAGGTGGGCGGAGGCGAGCTCCGCATGCTCGGCCAGAGCCGCCTCGTAGGCCTCGATCGCTCCGCCCACGTCCCCACGCTCGGCACGCAGGGCGCCGCGCAGCTCGCTCGTCAGCGCCCGCTCGAGGGCGACGTGTTCGGCAGGCTCGGACTCCCCGGCGATCCCCGCGGCGAGGTCGAGCTGGTGCTCGGCGCGGGCAGCACGGCCGGAGCCCGACAGGGCGCGGGCTAGCTGGCGGCGGGCGCTGCGTTGGTCGCGGGCGTCGGCCAGGGCGCGCTCGAACCAGACCGCGGCCCGGGAGGGCTCGCCCGTGGCCAGGTGCAGGCGCCCCAGGCGCGCGGCGACGCCCGGCGTCGACACCAGGCCCCAGCGCTCGACCCGCTCGAGGTGGCCGACGGCCCGCGCGGCGACGGCGGGGGACCCGCTGGCGTCGAAGGCTCGGGTCGCCCGCTCGCCGGCTAGCTGCTGGGAGCGCACGAGCCCCGCATGGGCGGTGAAGACCGCCAAGACGACGGCTCCGGCGGCGACCGCGCGCCCGGGAGACCGGAGCTTGCCGGCGACCTTGAGGCGCGTGCGTCCGAGCTTGACGTGCTCGCGGGTGAGCAGGCGCGCGGCGACGACCGCCAGGTAGGCGAGGATCGCTCCCCATCCCAGGGCCAGGAGGAACGGGACCAACCCGTAGAGGCCGCGGTAGGAGAAGAGGGCGACGGCGAAAACGCCGGCGAGCAGACCCTCCTCGCCGAGGCTGAAGTCGTTGCGCGGCGGGAGCCGTTGGCCCGCGGGGATACGGCGGAAGAGGGGAGGGAGGGTGAAGCGGTAGGCGATCGCCGAGCTCGGACACCCGGTCAGGCAGTCGAGGTCGCGCAGGCAGGAGGAGCTCACGACGGTGCCGTGGGCGGCGAGCTCCTCGTGGACGCGGATGTCGGACTGGCAGGACGCCGTGCAGGTCCCGCAGCCGGTGCAGCCTTCGAGGGCGACCAGGCGGCCGGGGGCGATTCGGTCGGCGAGCGCGAACAGCGCACCGTAGGGACAGGCGAAGCGACAGAAGGAGCGCGAGCCGAGGACGTAGACGATCAGGAAGCCGCACACGCCGAAGGTCAACAGGGCGATCCCCACCGGCGGCAGGTTGCGCCAGAAGTCGGTCGTCACGAAGGAGGCCCAGCCCTCGGCATCGGTCGCGATGCGCAGGCGCGGTGCCGGGCGTCCCTCCAGCACCCGCGCCACCTGCGGCCAGACGAACATGTACACGAGAGCTCCAGGCGCGATGAGCGCGAGGACGCGCGAGCGCACCGGACGCGGGGCGATCCCGAGCTTGGCGAGGATCCAGGCGCACAGGTCCTCCAAGGCCAGGATGTGGCAGCCCCAGGAGCAGAAGAAGCGCCCCAAGCAGAGGACCGAGACGAGGGCCGCGGCCATGAACAGGAACCCCGCAGTCACGATCCCCAGCTCGAGGGTGTACATGACCTCGTGGAGCTCGAGGGGCGCCAGGGTCGTCCCGTTGAGCCTCCAGTGGGCGAGGTGGATACCCATCAGGACGTAGACCGCGGTCAGGGATGCGGCGCGCCAGCGCCCCAGGCGCGAGGCCGGGCGGACGCCCTCGGAGGGAGTGGACTTTACTTTTTCGGACAACAAGACGATCTTAGGATCTAGAGGTACACATGAAGGATAGCACGCTATGGAACGGGGTTCACCGCCTAGCGGTGCGCCGAGGACGGTGCCGCGGCTCCTCCCGGCTCCCGACCGGAGTCCGCCCCTCTGCCGGAGAGCGCCGCGCGTGGCGCGCGGCCCAGGTCCTGGTCTGGGGGGTGGGGGTCGTCCTGCTCGCGTTGTTGCTCTTCGTCCCGAACGTGGGCATCCACGCCTTCTGGAACGGCCTGATCCCGGTGGCGCCGGCGCTGTTGGCCCTCGCCCCGGGAGTCTGGCGCAACGTCTGCCCCATGGGGTCGACCGCCCTTGTTGCGCGTCACGCGGGCCTCTCCCGGCGCCGCAGGATCAGCGAGGCCTCCCAGGCGCGCCTCTCCCTCGTCGGGGTCGTCCTGCTGCTGGCGATCGTCCCCCTGCGCCACGTCGTCCTCGACACCGACGGCCCGGCCACCGCCCTGGCGATCGCAATCCTGGCCTTGGCCGCCGTCGTCTCCTGCGGCCACTTCGAGTGGAAGAGCGCCTGGTGCTCGGGAGCCTGCCCGGTCCACCCGGTCGAGAAGCTCTACGGCACCAAGCCCCTGGTGACCGTGGCCAACGCCCACTGCGGACCGTGCGAGCGTTGCGTCGTGACCTGCCCGGACTCGAGCGTCGCCATGACGCCCCTCTCGGCCACCCCGCGCCCGAGCGCGCGCCTCGCCGGTCGCCTGATGGTGGGCGGCTTCGCGGGCTTCGTCTGGGGCTGGTTCCACGTGCCCGACTACGCCGGCGGCGAGGGCTGGTCGCACCTGTCGACTGCCTACGGGCTGCCGCTGGCTGGTATGGCGGCCAGCCTGCTCCTGTTCACCCTGCTCGACTACCTCGGTGGTCCGAGCCGGCGCCGCTTGGTGGCGAGCGCCTTCGCCGCCGCCGCCATCGCCTGCTACTACTGGTACCGGCTCCCGGCACTGGTCGGCTTCGGGCCCTTCCCCGGCGACGGGGCCCTCGTAGACCTGCGCGACTCCCTTCCCGCCTGGCTGCCGGCGGCCTCGCGCGCGGTCACGACGACCTTCTTCGCCTGGTGGTTCCTCGGGCGTTCCTCGGTGGTTCGGAGCTGGTCGATACGGCCGCTCGAGCGCATCGCCGACCTGGGCGGGCACGGCGTGTCGCTCATCTGCGGCGCAGGCGACGCTCCTCGATCAGGCAGTACAGCACCGGCACGACGAACATCGTGAGGATGGCGACGACCATGCCGCCCACGGTCGGCAGGGCCATCGGCACCATGATCCCCGAGCCGCGGCCGGTGGCGGTCAGCACCGGGAGCAGGGCCAGGACGGTCGTGGCCGTCGTCATCACGCAGGGGCGCACGCGCCGCGAGCCGGCCGCCAGGGTCGCCGCGCGGGCCTCGGCGATCGTGGCGGGCGCGCGCTCGCGGAAGCTCTGGCCGAGGTAGGTCGCGATCACGACCCCGTCGTCGGAAGCGATCCCGAACAGGGCCAGGAACCCGACCCAGACGGCGACCGAGAGGTTCACCGCGTCCATGCCGAGCACCTCGCCCAGGCGGACGCCGCCCAGGCCGAGATCGGCGAGCTCGGGTTGGGCCCAGGCCCACAACAGGAGGAACCCGCCGGCCCAGGCCACGGCGACGCCCGAGAAGACGAGCAGGGCCGTCGACATGCGCCGAAACTGCAGGTAGAGCACGAGCAAGATCGCCAACAGCGCCGCGGGCAGGACGATCGCGAGGGTCGCCTGGGCCCGCACCTGGTGCTCGTAGGTCCCCGTGAAGGCGTAGTTCACGCCGGCCGGACGCGAGAGCTCGCCGTGCTCCTCCAGGTGGGCGAGGTGCGCCTGGCAGGCCTCGACGACGTCCACCTCGGTGTGCCCCGGCAGGGGCCCGAAGGTCACGTAGCCGATCAGCGCCGTGTCCTCGCTCTTGATCACCTGGGGCCCGCGCACGGCGCGCACCTCGGCCAGTTGGGCGAGGGGGATCTGAGCTCCGTGGCGCGCCGGCACCAGGATCCCTGCCAGGGCCTCGATGTCGTCGCGGCGCTCGCGCAGGTAGCGCACGCGGACGGGGTAGCGCTCGCGTCCCTCCACCGTCGTGGTGACCCGCCGGCCGCCGATCGCGACCTCGATCACGTCCTGGATGTCCTCGATGTGCAGGCCGTAGCGCGCCAGCCGCTCGCGGTCGAGGTCGATCTCCAGGTAGGGCTTGCCGACGATGCGGTCGGCGAGCACCGTCGAGGGGGCGACGCCGGGGGCCTCGCGCAGGGCGCGCTCGAGCTCCAGTCCCATGCGCTCGATGCTCTCCAGGTCGGGCCCGGTGACCTTGATGCCCATGGGCGCGCGCATGCCGGTCTGGAGCATCACCAGCCGCGTCTCGATCGGCTGCAGCAAGGGCGCCGAGGTGGACCCGACGACCTCCCCCGCCGCGACGACCTCCTGCCAGATGTCCTCCTCGGTGAGGATGTGGTCGCGCCACTGGCGCACGCGATTGCCTTCCGCGTCGAGGCCGTACTCGCTCTTGTAGTTGATGACCGTCTCGACCATCGAAACCGGCGCGGGGTCGAGGGCCGAGTCGACGCGACCGATCTTGCCGACCACGCTCTCGACCTCGGGAACCGAGGAGATGCCCTCGTCCTGGATGCGCAGCACGTCCAGCGCCTCTTCCAGGGAGGCGTGCGGCATGGTCGTGGGCATGAACAGGAACGAGCCCTCGTCGAGGCGCGGCATGAACTCGCGCCCCAGGCCGGGCAGGCGCTCGTGCGCCCCGACCCAGAACGACGTGCGGCGCACCTTCTCGCCGTCGAGACCGGCACGCTCCACCAGTCGCGGAACGGGGCTGAACACCCGCTCGAAGCCCAGCCAGACGCTGAGCCCCGCCAGGAGCACGCAGGCCACCGAGGAGAGGAACAGCGCCTTGTGGCGCAGGCACCAGGACAGGATCGTCGGGTAGGCCAGGCGCACGAGGGCGAAGAAGGTCAGGACGCCTCCCACCGAGCCGCCGACGAAGATCAGGTTGGCGGCGAGGTCGCGGCCGGGACCCAGGGGTTGCCAGTGCTCGGTCAGGATGACGAGCAGCACGCCGATGGCGGCGGCGTTGAGGGACCAGGCGAGGGCCTTGCGCAGGCCCGTGGCCAGGCGCTCGCGCACCAGGGTGTAGACGCCCACGAGCGCGAGGGCGAGTCCGGCCCACACCAGGCCCCACAGGGCGAGGCCCACGCCGCCCGCCACGAGCGCGGCGGGCAGGACGGGGCGCCGCCGAGCGCCGCGGCCACGCGTGAACAGGTAGTGCGCGGCGGGCGGCAGGATGGAGAGGGCGGTGACCGTCGCGGCGATCAGGGCGAAGGTCTTGGTGAAGGCCAGCGGCTTGAAGAGCTTGCCCTCGGTGGCGGTCAGGGTGAAGACCGGCAGGAACCCGAGCACGGTGGTCGCGACCGCGGTCACCACCGCTCCGCCCACCTCGGAGGTGGCTCGGAAGACGACTTCGAGAGAGCTCTCCTCCTCGCCCGCCTCGTCGAGGTGCCGCAGGATGTTCTCGCAGAGGATGATGCCCATGTCGACCATCGTCCCGATGGCGATCGCGATGCCCGAGAGGGCAACGACGTTGGCGTCGACGCCGAAGGCGCGCATGGCGATGAAGCACATCAACACCGAGAGCGGCAGGATGGCGCTGATCAGGATCGAGCTCGGCAGGTGCATCAACATCGCGAGCACGACGACCGCGGCCACCAACACCTCCTCGACGAGCGCCCGCTCGAGGGTGTCGAGGGTCTCGTGGATCAGTCCGGTCCGGTCGTAGAAGGGCACGATCGTGACGCGGCTGGTCGTGAGCCACGTCGGTGCCCGGTCGGGGTGGGCGTCGCTCCAGGCGCACCACGCCGCGTGGTCGGCCTCCGTCGAGCCGCGGGCCGGCGCGGGCGGCAAGCCGGCGCTCGCGGCGAACTCCGCCAGCTCGTCGCCGCCCACCCGCGTGCGGTCGACCACGGCTCGGCGCGGCAGGGCGGGGGCGATGGCCTCGATCTCCTCGCGCACCCCGGCGATGGCCTCGAGCGGGTTGAAGCCGTGGCGGGCGACCACGACGCCTCCGACCGCCTCCGCGCCGGCCCGGTCGAGGGCCCCGCGGCGCAGGGCCGGGCCGAGCGAGACCCGCGCCACGTCCGCCACGTAGGTCGGCACGTCGTCGCGGATCTTGATCACCGTGCGCTCGACGTCCTCGATGCTCTCGAGGAAGCCGAGGCCGCGGACCACGTACTCCACCCGGTTGACCTCGATCGTGCGCGCCCCCACGTCGAGGTTTGAGCGCCCGACGGCGCGGAAGACCTCTTGAAGAGTGACGCCGTAGGCGCGCATGGCGTCGGGATCGACGTCGACCTGCACCTCGCTCACGAATCCGCCGACCGAGGCCACCTCGGAGATGCCGCGCGCCGAGGCGAGGGCGTTGCGCACGGTCCAGTCCTGGATCGTGCGCAGCTCGTCGAGGTCCCAGCCGGCCGCCGGCTCTCCGGCCTCGTCCCGACCCTCCAGCGTGTACCAGAACACCTGGCCGAGGGCCGTCGCGTCGGGGCCGAGGGTGGGCGTGACCTCGGGCGGCAGGGTGTCGGGCGCGAGGCTGGAGAGCTTCTCCAGCACGCGCGTGCGCGAGGCGTAGAACTCCGCGGAGTCCTCGAAGATGACGTGGATCGACGAGAACCCCAGGTACGAGTGGCTGCGGATCGTGCGCACGTCGGGGATGCCGAGCAGGGCGACGGTGAGGGGGTAGGTGACCTGGTCCTCGACGTCCTGGGGCGAGCGCCCCGGCCAGCGCGTGAAGACGATCTGCTGGTTCTCGCCGATGTCGGGGATCGCGTCGACGGCGACCGGGTCGCGCACGAGCTTCCCCAACGGCCAGTCGAAGGGCGCGGCGCGCAGGCCCCAGCCGACCACGAACAGGGTCAGTAGGACGACGACCGGCGGGTTCTCCAGGCAGAATCGGGTCCAGGCCGCGATCGGTCCGCGGGGGGGGGCCGGGCGGCTCATCGCGGGCTCCCCTCGGCGCCGATCTCGCCGGTGACGCTCCCACAGCGCAGCATGGCGGCCCCGTAGTAGGGGTTGGCGACCTCTCCCTCGGCCTGCAGCCAGCTCGCGCCCCGGCCGTCGAAGGCCATGGGGCAGTGCACGCGCAAGAGGGTGCGGCCCGCGGGCGCGCCGCCCAGGGAGAAGAGATCGTCGGCGGCTTCGGCGACCGCCTCGAAGGCTGCGCGCAGGGCCGGGAGGTCGGTGCCCCGCGCCGCCGCCCCGAGGGCGGAACCGACGGCCTCGGCGGCCTCCGCGAGGTCGGCGTCGGCGGCGAGGCCTCCCTCGAAGGTGGCCGGTGCCGCCGCCAGGGCGTCCCGCGCCGCCGACTCGTCGTCGGCGGCCAGGGCCGCGTGCACGGCGGCGTAGGCCTCCCACCCCGCGGCGAGGGCCGCCCGGGCGCTGTCGGTCAGGGCCACGCGCTCGACCTCCTCCTCGGCGGCGACGGTCATCATGCTCGGCCTGGCCTGGATCTGCATCGCGCTGTCGAGCTTGAAGCCGCCGTGGGTGACGACGAGCTCCCCCTCGGCGAGGCCCTCGCGCACGATGTAGTCGTCGCCGGCCCGCGAGCCGAGGATCACCTCGCGGCCCTCGAAGGTCGGGCGCTCGGTGTCGGGCAGGCGCACGTAGACGACGGCGCGCCGGCCGGTCACCAAGGCCGCGGAGACCGGGATCACCAGGGGGGCCGGGGCGTGGTCGGCGTCGACCGGCTCGAAACCCACCGACTCGGTCGTGACCAGGTCCATGCCGCACTGGCGGCAGCCGACCGACTCGTCCTCGACCACCTCGGGGTGCATCGGGCAGATCCACTTGCCCGCCAGCGCCGGGTCCATCAGGAGGCCGTCGCCCGCCAGGCGCGCGCGGACCTTGGCGCGGGCGAACATCCCCGGCTTCAGGCTGCCGTCGGCGTTGGGCACGTTGACCCGCACGCGGGCGGTGCGCGTGTGCTCGTCGAGGACCGGTGCGATGAAGGCGATCGTGCCCTCGAAGGCCCGGCCGGGCACCGCGGCGGCCTCGAAGGTGACCGCCTGGCCGTAGTGCAGCCAGGCCAGCTCGCTCTCGTAGGCGTCGAGGCGCAGCCACAGGTGGGAGAGGTCGTCGATCGTCGCGATGCGCTCGCCCTCGACGACGTACTCGCCCTGCTTCTTGTTCAGGTGCGTCACGACACCGCCGGTGGGGGCGTGGATCGTGACGTGCTCGGCCGGTTCGCCCGTCCGTGCCAGCTCGTCGATCTGCTCGGCCGTGAGGCCCCAGCGCTCCAGTCGCTTGCGCGCCTCGGTCAGGGTCCCCAGGGAAGCGTCGCGCAGCACGTCGAGCTCGGAGTCCGCCGTCTCGGCGACGGTGCGTCGCGCCTGCAGGAAGACCTCCTGCGCGGTCACCAGCTCCCGGCTGTAGAGGTCGGCCACGTGGTCTCCCTCGCGCAGGGTGAGGCCCTCGAAGTCGACGAACAGCCGCTCGAGCCGACCCGGGACCCAGGCGTTGATCGTGCGTCTGCTCGTCTCGTCGTAGGTCAGGCTCCCGGCCATGCGCAGCACGGCCGTGGGGAAGCGGCGCTCGACCCTGGTGGTGGCGATCTCCGCCAGGGCGACCGCCGCGCGATCGAGGACGATGCGCCGCTCTCCGGCGGGCTGGCTGTTTCCGGAGACCTCGGAGAGGTCCATGCCGCAGATCGGGCAGACGCCGGGGCCCTCGCTGCGCATCTGCGGGTGCATCGAGCAACTCCAGATCGTGCTCGGCGCCTCCGGGGCGGCGGCGCCGGGTGCGGCGGGGCCGGGAGAGGGCGCGCAGGCGCCGCGCAGGCCGTAGCCGGCGGCGAGGGCGACGAGCACGAGGAGGGCGTGGCGGGTCGGGAGCGAGCGGCCGATGAGGACGATCTTCATGGTCTCTGCGGGGTGGTCTCGAGGGTGCGTCCGACGAGGGATTCGAGCTCGGCGAGCAGGATCTGGTGGTCGGCGAGGGCGCGCTCACCGGTGAGGTGGAACTCCAGCAGGGTGCGCTGGGCTTCGATGACCGCGTCGAGGTCCGCGGCGCCGGTGCCGAAGGCGGCTTGGGCGGCCTCGAGGGCCTCGCGCGCCTTGGGAATCAGGGCGGCGGCGTAGAGTTCGAGCTTGCGCTCGGCGTCGTGCAGGCGCGAGAGCGCCGCGTGGGCGCGGGCGGCCACGGTGTTGCGTCGGTCCTCCAGGGTGCCGGCGGCGGCGCCGACCGCCGCGCGCGCGGCGCGCTCCTCGGCGCGGTACACGCCGCGGCGGACGGGGAGGTCGATCCCCAGGGAGACGACCCAGGCGTCGGCGCCGTCGGTCCCGTCGCTGGCGTCGATCTGGATTGCCTCGAGGCCGAGCATGGTCTTGGGACGCCGCAGCGTCGAAGCCAGCCGCTCGAGGGCGCGGGCGCGCTCCAGCTCGCAAGCCAGGGCGGTCAGGTCAGGGTTGGCGGCGACGGCCTGCTCCAGGACACGCTCGTCGGCCTCGTCCAGGCGCACGCGAGAGAGCTCCGCGGGCCAGGCGAGGGGAGCGGAGACGGGTCGTCCCACGGCCGCGTTGAGGGCGGCGCGCGCCGGGCCGGCGCGCTCCTCGAGGTCCTCGAGGCGGTCGGCGAGGCGCCCGAGCTCGACCTGGGCGCGGGCCAGGTCTGTGTGGGAGGCGCCCCCCGCCCCAAAGCGTGCCCGCAGGACGCGCTCGAGGGCTTCGAGCAGGCCGACATCGGCGCGCACGAAGGCGATCGTGCGCCCGAGGTGGTAGAGCTCGGCGTGGGCGCGGGCGACGTCGGCGCGCAGGGCGAGGCGCTCGGCCTCCAGGCGCGCGCGCGCGGTGTCCGCGGCGGCCAGGGCGGCGCGCCGGCGGGCCCCGCGGGAGCCGGCGGCCGGCAGGGCTTGCTGCAGGCCGAGGGCGCGCCGCATGGGCCCCGAGCGCGTCTCGACCTCGGCGAGGTACTCGCGGAAGGCGAGGCGCGGATCGGGCAGGGCGTCGGCGCTCTCGGCCCGGGCGAGGGCGCCGCGTAGGCGCTCCTGGGCGGCGCGCAGGCGCGGGTGGTCGGCTTCGGCCTGGTCGCAAAGCCGCTCGAGGTCGCGGCCGCGCTCGTCGGCGACGGCAGGTGAGCCGCCGGAGGACTCGGCGTCGGGGGCGAGGGGGGTCGAGTCCCCCGCAGCGTCGCGCGCGGAGGAAACCGGCGGCGCACCGCGCACCGTGACGCCGGCCGGCGAGAGCATGGCGCGGGAGGAGCAGGCAGCCAAGAAGAGGAGCGGGCACAGACGGATCGCCCGCGAGAGGGAACGGAACATGGGACACCCAGGCTGGAGCGGAGGGGTGGAAGACGGGGCGTCTGCCCCGTCACGGCAGGAGGGCGGGGCGAGACCCCGCCGCTCTCAGCAAAGCGCCGTGCCGTAGGCCGCCAGCAGGGTGTCGATGCCGCGCGCGAGAAGGGTCACGGCGCGGTGTGCGCCGTCTCGTGCGGCGCCCGGGGCCCGTGGCGGGGGAGGGGGGTCCTCTCGCGCGCGGAGCGTGCTCACCTCGACCGCTGCGCAGGCTTGCGCTTCGCGCTGCACGCGCTCGCGCAGCTCGCCGTCTCCCCCCGAAGCCGCGGCTCGCGGCTCGCGGGTCGGCGTCGGTTCTCCAGGAGCGCTCGCCTCGCACGGGCAGCCGCCGGTCAGGACGGCCCCGCCGGGGGCGGAGGGCTCGTCCTCGCCGCAGC
Organism: Planctomycetota bacterium; assembly: GCA_030746555.1. Lineage (GTDB taxonomy): Bacteria > Planctomycetota > UBA1135 > UBA1135. The sequence continues at coordinate 46,064 of JASLMK010000068.1, forward strand.
AACCGCCGCCGTCATCGCCGGGTCCCGCGCAGCAGCACGAGGGCGGACAACCCGCTCCCGCCGCCGCGCCCGAGGCCAAGGCCGCCAGGCCGGGCTGCACTCCCACCAGCAGCGCGAGGAGCGCGGCCAGCAGGCGTCGGGAAGTGGCTGAGGAGCTCATGAAGGGGACGCGGACCGTGTACGGGCCGGGCCGGCTCGCCGTTGGGGCGAGCCTACCACGGCGTCCGAGGCGAGGCCCGCTCGGAGTGAGGCCACGGTCGTTCCAGGGTGCCTCCGCACGGGATCGGGAGCGGCGGCCGGATTTCTTCACTAAAAGACTTGAAGGTGGTGATATCGGTTGGCATACTTCCCCTGAAGGCCCAAGGAGGGCGGCCGACAAGATGGGATCTGCATCGTTTGTTCGACGCGGAGTTCGGTCGTGCGAAGCGGGCCAAGCAGTCCGGAGTTGCTCACCCTCGTCTCCGCGGCGGTGACGCGCCTCCTTACCACCGGACTGACTCTCTCCGGGCTCGGCGCTCGCGCCGGGCCCGGCCTTTTTTGTGTCCCGGGCCTACGTCGCGCAGGTCCGCGAGCCCATGGTGGACGAGCCTCGGCCACGCGGTCTGCGACGGCGATGCCGCCGCAGCGGTGGGCCGGCTCAGCGAGAGGTCGGATCGCCTCCTCTCGGTGGGGAGGCAAGAACCGGCCCGGACCCGCGCCCCATCTCGTCATGACCAACACACCCTTCCCGCGCCCGCGACCGCCGCGCGCCGTCCTCGCGGCCTGCGCCCTGGCCTGCGCCGCCTGTCACAGCGCCGAGCCCGGCGGCCCGCCGACCGCCGTCTCCTACGTCGGCTCCTCGACCGTCGCGGTCTTCCTGCGCGACGCCGCCGAGGCCTACCCGGCCATCGACTTCACGATCGACTCCGCCCCCGAGAGCGCCGGCGGGGAGCTGGCGATGCGCGAGGGGCGCGCCCGGCTCGCAGGGGTCGCCGCCGAGCCCGCCCCGAAGACCCTGGCGGCCGGCGTCCGTGCGACCCTCGTGGGGCGCGACGCGATCGCGGTCATCGTCCACGCCGACAACCCGATCGACGAGCTCTCCTTCGACCGGCTGCGGGCCGTGTTCACCGGCGTCGCCACGGACTGGGCCGAGCTCGGTGGCTCCCCCGGCGCCGTGCGCCCCTTCATCGTCGGCCCCGAGTCCGCGACCCGCGAGGTCTTCCGCGCCGCGCTCCTGGGGGAGGGGACCTACGGACCCGCCTGCCGCGAAGTGCGCCCCGACCGGGAGATCGTCGCCGCAGTGGCCGCCGATCCGGGCGCGATCGGCCACATCAGCTTCTCGTTCCTGGGCGACGCGCAGGGCGTGCGCGCCATCGGTGTCGGCGGTCAGGTCCCCGAGGTGACCAACTTCGACTACCCGATCTCCCGGCCCCTCTACCTCCTGCACAGACCGGGCGACCGCGCTCTCGACGCCTTCGTGGGTTGGGCGCTCTCGGACGCGGGCCAGCGCGTCGTGATGCGCCACTTCGTCGGCGCGCGCGTCGTCGGCTCGGTCGAGAGCCCCGGTGAGGTCACCGAACACGGCTGGCTGATCGTGGACACCCGGACCTTCCCCGTCATCGACGGCGGGATCTACTACTACCCCCACCGCCCCTACGCGATCCTCAGCCGCCACGGCGAGCCCCTGCGCGAGGTCCGCAACCACAGCGGCCACAACGACGAGAAGCCCACGCGCGTCGCCCTCGCCCCCGGCGTGTACCTGATCCGCGCCGAGGCGCCCGACACCGGCGTGGTCGAGTTCTTCGTGCGCATCGAGGCAGGCAAGACGGCGGGCGTGAGTGTGGCCGACGTCCTCGGGGAGCGCCGGTGAGGGAGCGGCACCGGACGGACGGCCGGCGCCGCCGGCGGGCGGGGGCGTGGGCGGTGCCGTGGGTGCTCGCCTGCGCGTCGGTCGCCGCCGCCCAGGAGGCCGCCCCGGCGGTGCGAGGCCTCGACCGCGGCGAGCTCGCCCGCGCCGTGGACGAGTACCTGAGGGTGGCGACGGTGCCCGCCGAGCCGGGCGCGTGGGAGCGAGTCCTGGACCGGCTGACCCTCTTCGGAGACCTGCGCCTGCGCCACGAATCGAGCCTCGAGCTCGCCGGGGCCCCCGACCGCCACCGCCAGCACGTGCGCTGGCGGATCGGCGCCAACTACGAGCTCGCGGAGCACCTCCTGGCGGGAGCGCGCCTCGCCAGCGGCAGCGCCGACGACCCCAACTCGCCCCACGCCACCTTCGGCGACGCCTTGGACGGCGTGGAGCTCAGCCTCGACCGCGCCTTCGTCACCTGGCGCCCCAAAGGCGTGGACGGGGCCTGGGTCACCGCCGGGAAGTTCGGCCACGGGTTCTACGCCAATCCGGTCTACGGTGAGCTCGTGTGGGACGGGGACGTCCAGCCCGAGGGACTGCTGGCGGGCTACCGCCGCGAGGGCACCGGAGCGATCCGCGAGTGGACCCTGCGGGGGGGGAAGTACCTCCTGCTCGAGCAGGGCGGAGCGAGCGAAGCCGCGGCGATCGTGGCCCAGGCCGCCTGCGGCTTCGACCTGGGGTCGGGCTGGTCGGGGACGGCGGCGCTGGGCTACTACGACTACGGCGACGTCACCCCAGACGGCAGCGCAACGCTCCTCGGCGACAACAACGGCAACGCGACCGTCGAGGAGGGGGGCGTGGTCACCGACTTCGAGTCCGGCTTCGGGATCTGGAACCCGATCCTGGGGCTCACCACCACCGCCGGGAGTCGGCCGCTCAGCCTGGGGGCGGAGTGGATGCACAACGCGCGCGCCGCGAACGGCGCCGACGGCGGCTGGGCCGTGGGCGTCGCCTGGGGTCAGGCTCGCGAGGAGGGCGACGTGCGCCTCTACTACCAGTGGCAGGTCGTCGAGCAAGACGCGGTCTTCTCGCCCTTCGCCCAGGACGACTTCCTCTTCGCGACCCACCACCGCAGCCACGCCTTCGGCGTGAACTACCAGCTCGCCGACGGCATCGGCCTGCACCTGTGGGCGCTCGTCTCCGCGCCCGAGGAGTCCGAAGGCGACGATTCGGACGGGTGGCGCCTGCGCCTCGACCTCAACGTCAAGTTCTGAGCGCCGAAGCCGTGGACCGCCCCTTGAGCGAGCTGTTGGACGTCCATGAGGTCCTGGCCGAGCGTTTCGCCGAACACCAGGAGCGGCTCGTCGAGGGCGAGATCGCCGTCGCCGCGGAGCGCTTCGAGGCCTACGCGGCCTTGCTCGGCGTCCACATGCGCAGCGAGGAGGAGCTGGTGATCCCCGCCTTCGAGGGGCTCGGACTCGATTGCGAGCGCGGGCGGGCCGAGCTCTACCGCGCCGAGCACGCGAGGATCTGCTGGTGGATCGACGAGCTGCGGGCCGGCCTCGCCGCCCTGCGCGGCACGCCCGACGACCTGCGCTCGCGCATCGCGCTCCTCGACCGGGAGGCGACCTTCAAGCGCGTCATGGAGCACCACGACCTGCGCGAGCGCGAGTACCTCTACCCGCTGCTCGACGAGCACGCGGGCGCCGCGGCACGGGCAAGGCTGTGGACGGCGATCGAGGCCTTGGAGAGGACGCCGCTTGCCGATCGCGCAGCGCGGGAGGCGCCGGCGAAGTGATCGTGACCGACCCCGCTCACCCCGCTTCCCCCCCCGGCGTGCGGTGCTCGGCGACAAACAGCGCGGGCAGCAGGCGGTCGATCCGCGCCAGCCCCGCCTCGCTCACCTCCACGACGCCCTCCGCCTCGCTCCACCAGCCCGCCCGCTCCCCGCGCGAGAGCGCGCCACCCGCCAGGCCTCGCGGATCGACGCCGTGGCGGCGCGCGAGGGCGTCGAGGTCGCAGCGCCCGAGCTTGAGCTGCAGCACCAGCTCGCGCAGGGCGCGCTCGGCGGGGGAGAGCCGGTAGGCGCGCCCGAGGGGCAGGGCGCCCGCCGCGATGCGGGCGAGGTAGCGGTCGGGGTGGACGAGGTTCTGGTGGTGGACGCCGCCCAGATAGGCGAAGGCCGAGGCGCCCAGGCCGATCAGGTCCGCGCCCTGGTACTGGGCGTGCTGGTAGCGGAAGCCCCCGGCGATCGGATCGCGCACGGCCGTGTAGGCGCTGATCGGTGTGTACCCCGCCTGCCGGAGGGCGTCGCGGGCCAGGCCGACGAAGCGGCGGCGGTCGGCGGGAGCGGGCAGGGGCGCCGGGGGCGCGCCGCGCTCCAGGGCGCGGAAGAGCGGCGTGTTGGCTGGGATCTCCAGGGGGTAGACCGTGACGCTCGCGGGCTCCCGCTCGAGCAACTCCTCCAGCCCGGCGAGGAACGAGCCCTCCGTCTGCCCGGCCAGCCCGGCGATCAAGTCGGCGTTGACGATGTCGAACCCGGCACACTGAGCGGCCTCGAGGGCCCGCAGGCAGTCGGTGACGGTGTGGATGCGCCCGCTGTGACCCAGCACTTCGTCGTCGAGCTGCTGTACGCCGATGCTCAGGCGCGTGACCCCCTCCTCCCGCAGAACGCGCAGGCGGTCGGGGGTTGCGCTGCGCGGAGCGCACTCGAAGCTGACCTCCGCTCCCGCCGCCCAGGGCAGGGCGCGGCGCAGGCCCGCGAGCAGGCGCTCGATCTCCTCGGGCGCGAGGACCGACGGCGTGCCGCCCCCGACGTAGACGAACTCGAGCCGGCGACCGGCGAGGAAGGGCGCGCGAGCGAGGCGCTGTGCCTCGGAGAGCAGGCCGTCGACGTAGGCGGCGACAGCGGCGGGGCGGGCGCCGGCGCGCGAGAGGTAGACGCAGTAGGCGCAGCGCTGTTCGCAGAAGGGCACGTGGGCGTAGAGCCCGAGGGGCTCGTTCCCCGGGGGCGAGGCGAGGACGCGCTCGAAGGCGGGCGTGTGCTCCGGGCTCCATCGCTCGAAGGGGGGATAGGCCGAGACGAACGGCGAGCCGCGGACGTCCTCGCGCGAGTCGTCGACGAGGACCTCGTGAGCGCGTGCCTCGACCTCCTCGGGGCTCGCGATCCCGTCGCCGACGAGCACACCGTCCTCGGCCGCGACGCTCGCGTCTGATCGTCGCACCCTGTCGCGTTCCGACACTCCCGTCTCGCCTCTTCGTCGATGGTATCCGCACTCGTGCGGGGTCGTCATGGGCAGGGATGCGCAGGGGGCTGCGTCGTTGTTCGTACGACTCGGGCGCGCGCCGTCGAAACCGTCGCGAGGATCGCCGCGGCGCTCCGCCGCGACGTCGGCACAGGGGTAAGCTGGCTTGATGAGAGCGATCTTCGACTGCGGCTCGAAACGAGCCGCCGTGGCGTCGACCGGTTCCCTCGCCGTCCTCGTCGTTGTGCAACTCTTCACCTACGGTGCTCAGCCGCAGAGCCCGTCCAAGCAGTCGCTCCCCGCGCGCAAGCCGTCCACCGCGGCGCAGCGGCCTCCGGCGCGACCGGGCCCTCGCGTGAAGACGCTGGATTGGACCGGCCACGACGGCGAGCGCATCCACCTCGACGAGCGTGCCGGCCTGGTGACGGTGGACCGCGCCGACGGCCCGGTGACGATCCGACTCTGTCGCCGCGGCCCGACCTCCAGCGGCGCGCTCCCCGCGCTGCCCCAGCCCTACGCCCAGGCGGTCTACCCGGCCTGCCTCCTGTGCCACGATCAGCTCGAGAACGCCATGGAGCACATGTTCGGCATGGACCTCGACTGCACCTTCTGCCACGGCGGCGATCCCTACGCCACGAAGAAGGACCTCGCCCACGTCCATCCCGACGGCACGGTGAACTACGACATGTCGATCCCCCCGATCGACCAGGACCTCGACTACCAACGCTTCGTCAACCCCTCGAACCTGCGGACCGTCGACGACACCTGCGGGCTGTGCCACCAGAACTACGTCCACGACGTGCGCAAGGGGATGATGTCCACGACGGCTGGGCACTTCGCCGGCGGGCTCTATCTGAACAACGTCGTCGACTCGAAGTGGCCCCTCTACGGCAACTTCGCCGTCAGCGACGACGACGGCTATGTGCCCGACACCGAGGGCGCCGTGCAGAGCCTGGACGACATGATCAGCTACGACCCGAGCGCGGATCCCAACCGCTTCGCGTCGCACTACGCGGCCGTGCCCTCCCAGCAGTGCGCTCGCTGCCACCTGTGGTCGCGCGGCAAGGGCTACCGTGGCAACGCGGGCTGGGACGGCCTGTACCGCGCCGACGGCTGCGCGGCCTGTCACATGGCCTACGACAACGACGGCCTCTCCCTGAGCGCCGACCCGAGCATCGACCACACCGAGCAGGGCCACCCGCGCGTCCACGTGCTCTCGCGCTCGATCCAGACCGAGCAGTGCGTCCACTGCCACCACCGCGGCGGTCGGATCGGCCTCAACTTCACCGGCCGCGCGCAGATGCCCCCCCGCCTGCCGTCGGGTCCGGGAGTCCCGGGGACGACCGACGAGCTGTTCAACGGCGGCTACCACATGGACGACTCGACGACCAACCCGGCCGACATCCACCACGAGCGCGGGATGCACTGCATCGACTGCCACATCGCGACGGAGGTCATGGGCGACGGGAACATCTGGGGCCACATGGACCAGGCGACCAAGATCGAGTGCCGCTCCTGCCACGGCCTGCCGGGCCAGGAGCCGACCCTGACCGACAACGACGGAAGCGTGCTCCCCAACGTCGTGATGAACCCTGGCGGCGAGGTGATCCTGACCTCGAAGGTCACCGGCGCCGAGCACGTCGTTCCCCTGGTGATGGACATCGTCGATCCGGCCTCGCCCTCGTTCAATCCCGACGCCGCCGCCTGCATGGACGACGTGCACCTCAAGGCCGACGGCGGGCTGGAGTGCTACGCGTGCCACACTTCCTGGATCCCCAACTGCTACGGCTGCCACTTCGAGCGTGACGAGCGCGAAGTCGGGCTGAACATGTTCAGCGGCCAGTACGAGGTCGGGAAGGTCTCCACCAGCAACAAGATCTTCGAGTCCCTGCGGGCGTTCTCCCTGGGGCCGAACAGCGAACAGCGCTTCGCGCCCTACATGGTCTCCTGCCAGCCGATCGCCGACGTGACGGCGCCCGACGGCAGCAAGATCCTCGACTTCGTCATGCCCGTCACCAGCAACGGGCTCTCGGGGCTGGGCCTGAACCCGATCCAGCCGCACACCGTTCGCGGCCACGGGGTCCGGACCTGCGCCGAGTGCCACAGGGCCCCGCCGTCGTTGGGGCTTGGGACGGGCAACTACGCCATCGCGCGCGACCGGGTGTACACGGCCGGTCCGGCGGGGACGGAGTCGTTCGACCGCGAGGCGGATCCGTGCGCGCCGGCGGCGAGCGGCGCGGTGAGCGCGACCCCCGCGACGGCGGTCGCCTCACGCCCGAATGTGGTCGAGGGGACCGCGGACCACCTGTTCGTGGCCATGGGGCCGGCCGGCGTGGCGATCCACGACCGCCGGCTGTCCGATGCGAACGGCGGGCCCATCCACACGATCACCGGCGTCGACGCCATCGACGTCGCCTACGCGGCGCGCTACCTGTACGTGGTCGACGCCGGCGTCGGCGTGCGCATCTACGACAGCCGCCGGCCCGAGGTGGCGCCGCACGTCGCCTCGATCTCGATCCCCCAGGCGCTGCGGGTCGTCCCCTGGGGCATCCACCTCTTCGTGGCCGCCGGGAACGGCGGCCTGGTCGTCGTGGACGTGGCCGACCACGCCGCGCCGGCGATCGAGGGCGTGATCGCAGGCATGCAGGCGGCGGACGTGGAGCTCTACGCCCACTACCAGGCGGGGGCCGACTTCGCCGTGCGTGCCTACGTGGCGGACCCCGCCTACGGGGTGCGCGTCGTCGACCTGTTGCCCGACTTCGGCTCCGGCCAGGTCGTGGGCGGGCTCCCCCTGGTGGGGGCGAGCGGGCTCGACGCCTACACGCGCTACCTCGCGGCCAGCGGGAGCACGCCCTCGGAGGAACACGACTACCTCTACGTGGCTGCCGGGGCTGCCGGGCTGCACGTCTTCGACATGACCGATCCCGACGCCATCGTCGCCGTCTCGTCGGTGAGCGGCGGCGACGTGCGGGACGTCGTCGTGGCCAGCCAGCTCGCCCCACCGGGGGTGGACGACTACGCCTACCTGGCCGACGCCGCGGCCGGGCTCTCGGTCGTGGACGTGACCGACCCGACCAGCCCCTCGGTGGCGTGCGCCGCTCCGGCGGGGTCGGGGGCGCTCCGGGTCCTGGTCGAGGTCCAGCAAATGGACCGCTTCCTCGACGAACAGGGGGGGCAGGTCAAGGAGAACTCCCACCCCTTCATCGAGCCGGGCACGCACGCGGACATCGTGCGCCTGCTCAAGGCGACGATTCCCTGACGCGAGGGGGCGGTCGGGCTCCGCGAACCCTGTCTCGGGTGCGCGCTTGCTACGCGCCGCGACCGCCGTAGCCTCTGTGCGGCGTAGGACTCGATGACAGCGGGAGCGATGAAGGACGGGGCAGGCAGGGCGCGCGTGCTCGTCGTCCACGGGGCCGGGCGCGAGCGTGGCCTGAGCGCACGGCTGGTCGAGGAGGTCGTGGGGGAGCTCGAGCGCCGCGGAGCCGAGCACCGCCTGCACGACCTGTTGGCCGACGGCTTCGATCCGGTGCTGCGCCTGCAGCCGGACCAGCGCCACGCCCCTCCCTGCACCCCGGAGCAGGATCCCCTCGTCCACCGCTATCAGCTGGAGGTGCGCTGGGCCGAGATCCTGGTCCTGGTGCACCCGGTCTGGTGGTTCGCGCCGCCGGCGATCATGAAGGGCTGGGTCGACCGCGTGCTGGTCGAGGACGTGGCGCTGGCCCACCGCGTCGGGGGTTCGCCGCTCCCCCTGCTCGCGGGCCGCCGCGCGCTGTTGGTGCAGACCTTCAACACCAGGCGGTCGATCGACCGCTGGATGTTCCGCGGCGTCAGCGAGGCCTTCTGGCGCCGGGCGGCCCTCGGCTCCTGCGGCGTGCGCCTGGTCGGCCGCGTGGCCCTGTACGGCGTGGAGGGCCTCTCCGGCGAGCGGTTGGAGGCGGAGTGCGCGCGCTTGCGCGCCGCGGTCGCCGGGCTCGTCGTCTGAGGGTCCGCCCGCGGCCCGGGCACGGGCGATAGGATGGTGCGGCCGGCGGCCGACCGCCTCCTCCTCGCACCAGCTCGCTCTCATGCGCGTCGCCTACCTCACGAACCAGTATCCGCGCACGAGCCACACCTTCGTCCGGCGCGAGATCGCCGCCCTCGAGGAGCTGGGGGTCGAGGTGGAGCGCTTCGCGATTCGGCCGGCCGGCGAGGACCTCGTGGACGAGCGCGACCGCGCGGAGCTCGGACGCACGCGGGTGCTCCTCGACCGCGGCGTGCTCGGTCTGGCGGCGGGGCTCGCCCTCGCCCTGGTCACCAGGCCGGCCGCCGCGGCGCGGGCCGCTGCGGCGGCGGTCGCGATGGGCCGCCGCTCCGAGCGCGGAGTCGCGCGCCACCTCGCCTACCTGGCCGAAGCCGCGCTCCTCGTGCGCGCTCTCGAGCGGAGCTGCGCTTCGCACCTGCACGCCCACTTCGGCACCAACTCGGCGGCGGTCGCCCGCCTGTGCCGCTTGCTGGGCGGGCCGCCCTACAGCTTCACGGTCCACGGCCCCGAGGAGTTCGACGCGCCGCACGCCCTGTCCCTGCCCGCGAAGATCGCCGACGCGGCCTTCGTCTGCGCCATCAGCAGCTTCGGTCGCAGCCAGCTCTACCGCCTCGTCCCGCGAAGGGAGTGGGAGAAGATCGTGGTCGTGCCGATGGGGGTGGACGAGGCCTTCCTGGACGAGGCGCTCGCGCGGCCCGTGCCCGCCGCGCCGCGTCTGGTCTGCGTCGGTCGCCTGTGCGAGCAGAAGGGCCAGCTGCTGCTCGTCGACGCCGTCGCGCGCGTCGTCGCGGCCGGGCGCGAGGTGCACCTGCGCCTGGTGGGGGACGGAGAGCTGCGCGCGGCGGTGGAAGAGCGCATCGCCCACCACGGCCTTCGCGAGCGCGTGGAGGTCGTCGGCTGGGCCGACACCGAGCGCGTGCGCGAGGAGCTGCTCGCCGCGCGCGCCCTCGTCCTGCCGAGCTTCGCCGAGGGCCTGCCGGTGGTCTTGATGGAGGCCCTGGCCCTCGGCCGCCCGGTGCTCTCCACCTTCGTGGCCGGCATCCCCGAGCTCGTGCGCCCCGGCGAGTGCGGCTGGCTGGTGCCGGCCGGGTGCGTCGACTCCCTCTCGGCGGCCCTCGCCGAGGTGCTCGACGCTTCTCCCGAGGACCTCGCGGCCCTGGGGACGGCGGGGCGTCGCCGCGTGGCCGAGCGCCACCACGTGCGCGCCGGCGCCCACGCCCTGCGGGAGCGCTTCGCCCGGGGGGGCGGCGGGGCAGATACGACTTCGTAGCGCGGGATCGGGCCCTCGCCCTACGCTCCCAGGCAAGCTCCTCGCTGAGGGGCAGGCCCTGCTCGCACGGGGCCGACTCGCATGCCCTGGCTCGACCTCCTGCTCGCCCTGGCGACGGTTCCGTCGCTCGCCTGCGCTCTGGTCTTCGCGACCGAGTGCCTGATCGCGGTGTGCGCCGGCGGGGAGTGCCACCTGCCCCTGGCCCGCGCCCGGCCGCCGGTGGCGGTCCTGGTTCCGGCCCGAGACGAGGCCGAGACGATCGCCGCCACCGTGGGGGACCTCGTCGGTCAGTTGCGCGAGGGCGACCGGCTCTTGGTGGTCGCCGACAACTGCACCGACGAGACTGCCGAGCTCGCCCGGCGGGCCGGCGCCGAGGTCGTCGAGCGCACCGACCCCGAGAAGGAGGGGAAGGCCCACGCCCTGGCCTTCGGGCGCGAGGTCCTGGGCGCCCTGCCGCCGCGGGTGGTGATCGTGCTCGACGCGGACGGCCGCGCGCCGACGGACCTGGTCGGGACCCTGGCGCGCCACGTCGAGGCGACCGGGCGTACCGTGCAGGCCGAGTTCACCTCGGCGGCCGGAGCGGGCGGGGGCGTGCGCGCCCTCTCGGTGCTGGCCATCCTCGTGAAGAACCGCGTGCGCCCCGCCGCTCTGCGCACCCTGGGCGTGCCCTGCCTGCTCAACGGCAGCGGGATGGCGTTCCCCTGGTCGGTCTTCGAGGGCCTCGACCTGGGCGGCGCGGGCATGGTCGAGGACATGCGCCTGGCGGTCGACCTCGCCCTGTGCGACGAGGGCGCCGTCCTCTGCGACCACGTGCGGCTTCGGAGCACGCCGCCGGCGGAGCGCGCAGGCCTCCTCGACCAGCGACGCCGCTGGGAGCACGGCCACCTCGACACCCTGGTGCACCAGGTGCCGCGCCTGTTGGCCGCGGGCATGTTCGACCTGCGCCCGCGCCTGTTGTGGTTCGCGGCCCACCTCGCCGTGCCGCCCCTGGCCATGTTGGCGGGTCTGTTGGTCATCTGCTGCGCCCTGGCCCTGCCTGGGCCGTGGCTGTGGGGCGGCAGTCCGTGGCCGGGGGTCGCGGCCCTCTCGGGCCTCGCCCTGTTGACCCTGGGCACCCTCGTCGCCTGGGCGCGCTTCGGCCGCGGCCTGGTCTCGTTCACGGCGCTGTTGGCGACGCCGGCCTACGTGCTCTGGAAGCTGCCGCTCTACCTCGCGTTCCTGGCCCGCGGGCCGAGCGAGGCGTGGAGCGCCCCTCGCCCGGCCTCCGCGGCGCCCAGGGCCGCCCCGGGCGCGCCGGGGGACACCCCGCCCGCCGAGCGGCCCGTGTCCCTCCCCGAGCCACCCGCGCCCCTGCCCTCCCAAGAGGTCGAGCGCGACCTCCCCGCGAGCCGGCCGCTCGGTGAGCGCGACGCCTGACGGATCGTCGCCGGGCTCTCCGGGGCGGATCAGGAGGGCCGGAAGGCGATGCGACCCAGGGCGTGGGAGACCGTCAGGACGCTGCACCCCGAGCGGGCCGCGTGGGCCACGGCGAACTCGAGCAGGGCGGGCGTCGCTCCACTGGGGCCGGGGTCGTCGCTGACCGAGTGGGTGAAGAAGAGCAACCAGCCGCGCCTGCGCTCGGCGCGCTCGATCCACTCCGCGACCGCGGCCTCGGTGAGGGTGCTCGAGAACAGCGGAACGGCGTCGAGGAGGGCGAGGTCGACCCGGCCGGCGTTCACTCCCGGCCGGATGCCGCGGGCGCTCACGAAGCGTTCCCCCGCCAGGCGCTTGAGGGCCGGGGAGACCTGGCCGTAGGGGTAGGCGAAGTTGGCCGGCTGCACGTCGCGGCCGAGCTCGGCGAAGAAGGCCGCTTCGCGGTCGAGGTCCGCGCCCACCGCGGCGAGGTGGCGCTGCTGGTAGGGGAGGTGGGCGAAGCCGTGGCAGGCGACCTCGTGGCCGTTCTGCGCCAGGCCACCGAGGTCCTCGCGCGAGTGGAAGGGCTCGCCGGTGGCGCCGTGCCGGTCGGTCAGGCCGCCGCAGGCGTAGTAGGTCCCGGCGCAGTCGTGGGCTTCCAGCAGGTCCCGGCCGGCGCGGCAGGCGCTCCGGGGCACGTCGTCGAAGGTGAAGGAGACCACGCCGGCGGTGTTGCGCATCGGGATGCGCTTGCGGTGGACGAAGCGCGCGGCCCTGCGCTCGAGGGCCTCCCGCACGCTCGCCGGCCGCGGGGGCGTGGGGCCGGAGTCAACCGCCATCGCCGCCCTCCGCCGTCGTCTCACGCACCTCGACCAGGCCCTCGTCGAACTCGAAGCGCGCCAGGTCGAGGGAGAGCTCTCGCACGCCGTCGGCCGTCCCCACCCGCTCGAAGCCGAGGTCGTCGAAGACCTTGCCGGACGGCGCGTTGCGCTCGGTCGGCCGGTAGCGTGCCCCCAGGGCGGCGGCTCCCGCGCGCCGGGCGCGGCCCGCGAGGTGGGCGATGAAGTGGTGCTCGACGCGCTTGGCCTGGATGCGACAGGAGAACATCAGGTCCTCCAGGCGCGCTTGGCCCTCGTGGACGACGGCGAAGCCGACCACTCCGTAGTCGCCGAAGCGGTCCTCGCAGCGGATCACGTGGCAGGAGCGTTCAGGGTCGGCCGCCAGCTCCGCAAGCCGGGCGCGGGTGTAGCGCCGCCCGGAGTAGTTCATCTGGTTGGTGCGCTGGACGAGCTCGGCCACCCGGTCCAGGCGCGCCTCGCCGAGGGGCTCGATCTCCATCACCAGGTCGCAGGAGCGCAGGAACGCGGCGTAGTCGCCCGGCGCGGTCTCTGCCGCGTCCTGGCGTAGGACCTGCTCCTGGTAGAAGCGTCGCCGGCGCGCGCTCTCGGGCGTGCGCGGGACGTCGCAGCACTGCGCGCGGTCGAGCTCCGCGCCGGCGTCCTCGTCGAGGACCCGAACCGCCGGGTGGGCGGTGGCGACCTCGGCGCGCTCGAAGGCCTGGTCGTCCACGAAGACCAGGGTGTCGATGCCGACGTTGAGGGCGGCCTGGATGCGGCCCACGCTCTCGCTCTTGGGTCCCCAGCCGATCTGGGGGAAGACGAACAGGTCCCACACGCCCAGCCCGCGCAGGACGGCCTCGGCCGCGTCGGGGTGGTTCTTGCTGGCGATGGAGTTGAGGATCCCGCGCCGGTCGAGCTCGGCGATCGTCTCCAGCGCTCGCGGCCTCGGCCGCAGGGCGTCGGGGCCGTCCTCGACGAGGATCCCGTCCCACAGGGTCTGGTCGAGGTCCCAGACGACGCACTTGGCGCGCGGCGCCGGCGCGCCGTCGCCGGCCGGCGGGCTGCCGGGCTCCTCGCTCGCGGCGTGCACCAGATCGAGCATGGCGAAGCTCACGTGCGCGCCGCCCTCGTCCCCCTCCTGGTCGAGGTGGACGAAGAACCGCTCGTCGTGGTCGAGGTCCGCGAAGAACTCGCCGGTGGGGACGAGGGCCAGGTTGTAGCCGGGAGTGAGCTCGATGCGCCGGGGCAGGACGTGCTCGGGGCGGCGCTTGGAGCGGATCGTGAGCAGCAGGGTGAGCGCTTCGTCCCCGTGGTGGAAGGCCTCGCAGGCGAAGTGGGTCGCGTCCTTGGCGTCGGCGGTGCGCGCCCGGTGGAAGGCGCGGCCCTTGGCACGGGTCCACAGGTTCACCAGGCGCATGCGCACGCCGTGGGGCAGGGGCGCGCCGTGGAAGAGGCGGCCGAGGCGCCGGTCGAGGGCTTCGATGCGCGCCGCGCGCCGGGGGCGGAAGAGGCTGGGGATCCCCTCGGCCTGCAGCCTGCCCCAGCGCCGGAAGCGGACGGTCATCCACTCGCCGCCGGATCCGCCCGCGGGGGCGGCGGTGAGGTCGGCGGCGAAGCGCCGGCAGTGGAGGTCGTGGCGCGGGTGGTAGAGGTCGCAGGAGCTGTAGCAGGCGGGCATGGCGCACTCGGTGCAGTGCTCGCTCCACACCAGGGTGCTGCGCAGGGCGGGGGGCGTGGCGCGTTCGAGGCGTCCGGCGTCGACCGCCGCGGGGACGGCCGCCGCGCCGCCTGGGGTGGGCGTTGCGTAGCTCTCGCGCATGGGCTCAGGCGGCCTGCGCCGGGCGGCGCCGCGGGCGGGGTCGGGGCGCCGGGGTCGCGAGCCGCCCGCCGGGCCGCGCGCCCCTTCGTGACGGCTCTCGAGGGTGCATGGGGGGCAGGATCCACCCAAAGATACCCCAATCCGCGCGGCGGCGTGGCGGTCGCGGGATGTTCGCTCCCCCCGTCTCGCCCGGCCGGGCCCGATGGTGGAAGATGGGTGGGAGGAGTGCCCCCCGAGGGGCTCGCAGGCCGCGGGCGCGGCCTCCCTATCCATGCCCCGACCCAGTCCGATCCCCACCGGTGAGGCCCCGCGCATCCTGGTCGTCACGCCGGTGCGCGACGAGCGCGAGCACCTGGGCGCGACGATCGAGTCGATGCTGGCCCAGACCCTGCGGCCGGCGGCCTGGATGATCGTCGACGACGGCTCGAGCGACGGCACGGGGGAGCTCGTCGAGCGGACGGCGGCGGAGCACCCCTGGATCCAGGGCCTGCGCCGCCCCGACCGGGGTGACCGGCGGGTGGGCGGCGGAGTGATCGAGGCCTTCGACGCGGGGTTGGCTTGCTTCGACCTCGACGAGTTCGATTTCGTCTGCAAGCTCGACGGCGACCTGCGCTTCGGCGAGCGCTACTTCGAGGTCTTGATGGAGAAGTTCGCCGCGGACCCGCTCCTGGGGTCGGCGAGCGGCAAGTGCTGGGACAGGACCGCGTCGGGTTGGGAGCTGCTGCGCACCAACGACGAGTTCTCGCTCGGGGCGGCCAAGTGCTACTCCGTCGAGTGCTTCCGTGCCATCGGCGGCTTCGTGGCCGAGGTGATGTGGGACGGGATCGACTGCCACCGCTGCTTGATGGTCGGCCGGCACTCCCGCAGCTTCCATGACGAGGCCCTGCGCCTGTACGAACTCCGGCCCATGGGCTCTTCCCACGGGAGTGTCTTCCACGGTCGTTTCCGCTGGGGTCGGGGCCAGCACTTCATCGGTACGCACCCGCTCTACGCCCTCGGGATCGCCCTCTACCGCACCTTCGAGCGCCCCTGGCTCCTCGGTGGCCTCTGCATCCTGGCCGGCTACCTCTGGTCCGCCCTCCGCCGCACCCCCCGCTACGCCGACCCCGAGTTTCGCCGCCACCTCCGCCACTGGCAGCTGGACCGCCTGCGCCTGTCCTGACCGGCGCCCCGGCGGCATCGTCCCCCCGGCCGGCCTTACATTTTCTTCGCAGAAGCCTGTCACGTCGGAGGCGCTCGCTCGCTTTAACCTTAGTGGGTGTCCGTAGACGCTCACACCGCTCCCTGGAGGGCCAGGCGCTCGTGGCGTCGGCCTCGACAGACAGACTCCTGACCAAGCGGCGCCCGCCTCGACCGTTGCGGGCGTCCACCGCACGCATGAACATCCAGATCCCCGTTGGGCCCCGGCTCGCACCGGCCCTGTGCGCTCTCATCGCCGCAGCCTGCACGACCATCTCCGAACCCGAGGACGAGGTCCAGCTGCGCAGCATGATCGCCGGCGATGCCGCCCCCGAGTGGGTCACCGGCCAGATCCCCACCTCTCCGGGCACCGTCGCCTTCGTGGGCCGCGGCGGTGGCTTCGACGTGCTCGACGAGCGGCACGCCTACGACGAGGCCCTCGGCCACGCCCGCGCGCAGCTCGCGCAGTACGTGGCCACCCAGGTGACGGCGGAGGCCTGCGAACGTGACATCTCCATCGGCACCCGCTACCTCCCGCGGGACATGCCCGAGTGGGGAAACCCGGAACGCGTGAATCAGGACATCCGCTCCCGGGCCCACGAACTCTCCAACGTGCTCGTCGGCGGCGTGGCGGCCAACGACCAGCACTGGGAGCGCTGGGAGGTGAAGAACGAGATGCGCACTGAGGACGCCTTCACCCGCCGCCGGACGGGCCTGCGACGCTACAAGTGCTGGGTGCTGTCCGTCGTCGACGTGGACACGATCAACGGCTACGTCGAGTCCGCCCTGCGTGCCCTGGAGAGCGAGTCCGCCGTGGCCGTGGCCGAGGCCCGGTCTGCCGAGCTGGAGCTGGGTCTGGCGGGAGCCGAGGCCCAGAATGCGGCCTATGTCCAGGACCTGGCTGCAGCCGAGGATGCGATCCACGCGAACCTCTACGAGCTCCAGCGCCTGCGGGAGCGCGTGCACTACGGGCGGCGCTTTCGTCTGTCCGGGGCGGAGGACTGCCTGCACTACCGGGCGCCCTGCGACTTCACTCACCTGCACCCGGAGTGGCGCTCTGCGGAGTGCCTGACCCGGACGACCGTCGAGGTCCTCCCCGTCGTGGTGGCCCCGGACGAGCATGAGAGCGCAGGCTGCTGCGAGCTGTGCGACCTCGGACTCCACGGAGGCTGAGTCGATGAGATCCCTCACCCTCTCCCTGGCGGCCATCGGACTCGGTGCGGGCTGCCAGATCATCGAGCCGACCGCGCCCTCGGACGCCGAGCTGCTCGTCGACGCCTGTTACGAAGCGGTCGACGACCTGTTGAGCCAGCACCAAGATCGCCAGGACCTCGAGCGCATGTTGGTCTCGACGGTCGTGGACGTGAACGACGTCAAGCGGACCACGATGTTCGGGCGCGTCACGACCGAGTTCCTCTCGGCGCGCCTGACTCGCAACAACGTCGACGTCATCCACCCGACGGTGCGAGAGGACCACCTGTTGATCCAGGAGACCGGTCAGTTCCTGCTCTCGCGCGACGTCGCCAACCTGGCCATGGACTACAACGCGCGAACGGCGCTGGTCAGCACCTACGCGCCGCTGGAGCGGAACGTCATCGTGTCCATGAAGCTCGTCTCGACGGTCGAGAACTCGACCCTCGCTGCGACCGACTTCGTCCTCCACCGCAGCCCGGTGGTGGAGGAGATGCTGGAGTCCATAGTGGGCTGGGGCCGCTGAGGAGAGAGACCTGCTCGGTCTCGCTGCGGCGGTCGTCTCCGGGGGGAGACGGCCGCCGCTCTTTCCCATTCGAGCGGGCCGGGCATCACCCCTCGCCCGACCGGGAAGCCCTGGAAGGAAGGGAGAGCGGCTCAGGCACGCTTGGAGAGCACGGCGATGAGGTCGGTGGGGTAGGCCCTGGCGCGGGAGGCGGTGAGCAGGCGCAGGGAGAGGTCGAGGGCGGCGTAGAGGAAGCGCAGGAGGGGGTAGCGGGCGCGCAGGCGGCGCTGGGTGTCGTCCTCGAAGATCGACCACAGGACCACGTCGAAGCCGGCCCCGGCGGCGAAGCGGCGCAGGGCCGGAGGGCTCATCGACCAGCGCAGGTAGGTAGGGAAGGGAGGATGACCCTCGAGGCCGGCTGTCTCCCGGCCGAGCAGGTGACGGTAGACCCAGACGTGGAAGCGGTGGGGCGAGAGCTTGGTCACCAGCCCCTTCACCGAGAGCACCCGCGGCACCGCCAGGACCAGGACCCCGCCGGGCCGCAGGGAGCGGGCCATGTTCGCCAGGGCCAGATCGGGACGGGAGAGGTGCTCGAGGACGTACCAGCAGACCACGGCGTCGAAGCGCTCCGACCCGAGGTCGTGGCCCTGCAGGTCGCCCTGGATCCGCTCGTCGAGCACCGCGTTGCGCTCGAGCTGGGAGGCGGAGATGTCGATCCCCACCGACCGCGCACCGGCCAGGTCGAAGTGGCTGCACGAACCGCAACCCGCCTCCAGGACCGTGCGGCCCTCACCGGTGAGGGCCGCGGTCACCAGGGGGCGGGCCAGGGCGATCGCGTCCTCGACGGTCGCCGGCTCGGCGGACCCCCTCACGAGGGATCCTCCCCCGACTCGAGCTCGTCCTCCGCGCCCGCGAACCCGCCGCCGAGCCAGAAGGCGTTCAGGCCGCCGGCCACGAACATCAAGACCGGGTTGGGCATGCCGTTGGTCAGCTTGTCCGCGGCGTAGACCCCCAGGGCGACCGCCAGGCAGAAGGCCGGGGCCCCAGCCGCCGTGGCGTAGCGTGCCGGATCCAGCCGCGCCGCCGTCAGGAAGACCGGCACTCCCAGGACCGCGAGGTACGCGCCCATCCCGACCAAACCGAACTGGCCCATCAGGAGCACCCACAGGGAGTCGGTGATCGTCGTCGGCTGGCCCGTCGTCTCCGACCGGGGCCGGTCGCGGCCCCAGCGGCCCCAGCCGAAGAACGGACGCTGCGCGATGTGCTCGAGCTGCAGCTCCTCGTAGCCGAAGCGCGAGCCCAGGGACTGGGCCCGGGCCGGATCGACGTAGGTCTCGATGACCCACACAGCACTCTCGCCCGACCACCCCAGGACGCGGGTGGCGACGTACCCCGAGGGCAACAGGGCCAGGAGGAACACCAGCAAGCGCGTCCGCAGGCGGATCGAGAGCGCCATCAGCACGATGCCGCCGGCCAGCAACAACAACGCACCGAGAGACTTGCACAGGACACAGGTCGCCAGCATCGTCCCCACGATCAGGCCCATGGGCAGACCGAACATCCGTCGCAGGACGCCAGCGCGCCACAGGAACAGCGCCGTCATGCTCGTGACCGTCATCCAGATCCCGACCATGATCCCGTGCTGCATGAACACCACCGGGCGGAAGCCGCCGAAGCGCCGGGACTGGGCGAAGCGGTGCTGGTGGAAGCCGTACACCTGGGCGTGGAGCTGCGGGCTCATGCGCACCTCCCACAGGCACAGGGGCACGTAGACCATCCCGCCCATGACCAGGCCGATCGCCATCTCGCGCAGGTCCCGCGCCGACTCGCAGTACAGGCGCCCGACGAAGTAGGGGACCCCCCAGCGCAGGACCTGCAACATCACCGAGCTGCAGCCGTCGTAGAGCCCCAGGCCGTTCAGCAGGGACGTGGCGAACGGCGACGTGCAGAACACGAGCATCGGCAGGTCGAAGCGCGAGAAGCGAAAGCGCGCCAGGCGCCCGTGGTCGAAGACGACCACCGCCAGGAGCAGGCCGAGTGAGGTGGCGTTGGACTTGTCGTAGTCGGGCAGGCCGGCGATGGTGATCGAGGCCATCGGCAGGAAGAGCGTCGCGAGGATCACTCCCGCCAGGGCCGCCCGGGCCCGCGGCAGGGTCGCGAACAGCACCAACGCCAGGGGGACCCAGCCGATCAGGACCAGCTCAGCCACGGCGGAGCCCTGCGCCGCACGCGGCCGCGCTCTCGTTTCGGATCGTCCCCGTGTCGTTCATCCGCGGCGCTCTCGATCCCCCCTCGCGCACCGGCCTTGCGAGCCGTGTCGGCGTCGGAGTCGCGCGCGAGCGCGCCCCCGATCGGGTTGGGATGCTAGGCGGCGCGCCGGGAGGCGACCAGGGAAAACCCGACCCCGGTCTAGCCACCCTCGCCGAGCTCCCAGCCGCCCACGCGCTCGAGGGCGGCCCGGTCGGTCCAGTCGAAGCGCAAGGGCGTGACCGTGATCGCCCCCGAGAAGTAGGCGGCGGTGTCGCTGCCCTCGGGAGCCTCGCGGTCGAAGGCCAGCTCCGTACGGAAGCGCAGCTCGCCGGACTCGTCCTCGAACCGTTGCACGCTCTCGACGCGCACGTAGCGGCCGCCCATGGGAGCGACGACCACCGGCTGCGGCCCCTCGCCACGGTGGCGCGGGACGTTGACCGAGTAGACCACCCCCTCGGGCGCCCGCCGCGCCAGCACGCGCCGCGCCAGCCGCGCCGTGAAGCGCGCCGCGGCCTCGAAGTCCGTGGGAGCCTCCTGGGAGACGGCGATGGCCGTGTACCCCTGCCCGGCCGCCTCCATGGCCGCCCCGACCGTCCCCGAGTAGTGCGAGATCTCGCCGACGTTCGCCCCGGCGTTCACGCCCGAGACCACCAGGTCGAAGCCGCGCTCCCCGGCGAAGCACGCCAGACCGAAGGTCACCGCGTCCGACGGCGTGCCCTCCACGGCCCAGGCGTGGCTGGCGCCGGGCACCTCGACCCGGCGCAGGCCGTGGTCGCCGCGCAGGATCTCGGTCGAGTGGCTGGCCCCGGAGCGGTTCTCCAAGGGCGCGCAGACCACGACCTCGGCCATCCCGGCCAAGGAGGTGACCAGGGCAGCCAGGCCGTCGGCGTCCCAGCCGTCGTCGTTGGTGACCAGGATGCGCGCGATCCCCTCGCTGGGCGCTGCGGGCCGCGGATCGAGGGGGAGGGCCGCCGGCACGAGGACCAGGGCGGCAGCGGCCACCAGGGACATCGGGCGGCGGAACGCCGTGCTGTCGGGAGTGTTCATCGGTTCATTGAAGCACGATCCCCGCCCGTGCGCCCCCGAGAGGAGTCCCACAGCCCGCTCCGTGCGCGTGGAGTACGCTGAACACCATGCCCATCACGATCCACACCCTCTTGTGCTGCGCCGCCCTGGCGGGCCCCGCCGGCTCCCTCGCGCAAGACGAGGAAGCCGCGCCCGACACGAGACCGGCGGCCATCGCCTGGTACGGGACCTGGGACCAGGCCCTGGCCGAGGCGCGGCGCCTGCGCCTGCCGATCCTCCTGCAGTCCGCCGCCCCGCGCTGCAGCGACGTCCCCGGCATGTGGTGACCGGGCTACCAGGACACGGAAGCGCTCTTCCTGTCCGACCCGGCCGTGGTCACGGCCTCCCGCGCCTTCGTCTGCGTGCGCCCCCTCACCTTCGAGGATCCCGCCGAGTCCGAGCTCCTGCGCTCAGTCTTCGCCGGCCACCGCGGCCAACTGGAGAACACCGTCTTCGCCGTCCTCGATCCCACCGGCGGGGAGCAGATCCTGCACGGAACCCGCTCGCCCCGGCGCCTGTTCGCGGAGCCCGCCGACTTCGCCGCGCGCCTCGACCGCGTCGCACAGCGCTTCCAACGCCTCGCCGCCGCCCGCCGCGGCACCCGCGCTCTGCCCCTGGTCGCCGACCTCACCCTGGCGGTGAACGTGGCCGCCTGCGACTCCCTGCCCCTGGCGGTCGTCGTCGCGGACGAGCCCTCCGACCGCGAGGCCCTCGCCGAGCGCCTCGCGGAGCTCGCCTGGAGCGAGGCCTTCGTCGGTCGCCTGCTGTGGGTCGCGCCGAGCCGAGCCCGAGCCGAGGCCTTCGAGGATCTCGACCTCGCACCGGGAGTCACCGTGCTCCAGCCCGATCCCTACGGACAGACCGCGAAGGTGCTCGCCCGGGCCGCCGCCGACGCGGAGGAGAAGGCGCTCGCCGCGACGATCGCCGCCGCCCTCGCGGCCCACGACCCCGCGCCCAAGACGCGCCGCGCCCACGTGCGCGAGGGCAAGCGCCGCGGCCTGCGCTGGGAGGCCGGCACCTCTCGCGCGACGGAGGAGGCCGCCGGGGACGGCGGGCAGGGACGGCCCGCGGACCGAGGCGGCGCCTAGGCGGTCAGTCCGACCCGTCCACGGCGGCCGCCAGGCGCTCGGCGGCGGTCACCAGGTGGTGGGAGTTGGTCGAGAAGAGCTCGACGGGCAGCTCGACCACCCGATCCTCGCGCAGGGCCCGGAGGTGGCGGAAGGCCGGCTCCTCGCGCAGGTAGCGCGCCGCCGGGCTCATCACCTCGTCGCCCACGCCGACGACGATCACGTCGGGGTCGAGCTCCAAGAGGCGCTCGACGTCCAGGCGGTAGTGGGAGCGGCCGCCGCCCTCGGCCGCCGCGTTGGTGAGCCCCGCCAGCTCGATCACCAAGTGCGCCGTCGTCCCCTCGCCCGCGGTCCAGCCGCCGACGCCGATGTTGGTGTAGGAGAGCACGCGCAAGGACGGCCTCTCGGCCGCCGCCAGGGCGTCGCGGCGGCGGAGCAGGTCGGCGCGGAACGCCGCCGCCCGCTCGGGCACCTCGAGCAGGGCGCCGAGGAAGCCGACCGTCTCCAACACGTCGTCGAAGGTGTGCACGGTCGGGATCGCGACCACCGCCACGCCCGCCTCCCGCAACAGCGCCGTCGTGTCCGGGCTCTGCCAGGCGTGGGACACGACCAGGTCGGGGCCGAGGGCCAGGACGTCCTCGGCGCGATAGGTGTGGAAGGTGCGCGAGCGGTCCCAGTCGGAGAAGCGCGGGTCGAGGAGCGAGTAGGTGAAGGCCTGAGCCGGCAGCGCCGCGAGGCGCTCGGGACCGACGAGCACCGCGAGGAAGTCCACCGCACTCGAGTTGGTCGGCACGATACGGCGCGCCGGGGCGCCGAGCTCGACGAGCGTGCCGTCGGGGGCCGCCACGCGCAGGTGGGCCGGGGGCGAGGTGTCCGCGAGAGGTGCGTCGCCCGCGCCGCAGCCGCAGGCGGCCACGAGGGCGGAGGCGAGCACCGCAGGGCGCACGACCGCGGGCTGCGCGCTCGCGAAGCCCGCGGCGAGGAGGTGGAACGTCTCCATGGAGCGCACACACTAGACAGGATGGGTGGAGCGGTCTTCCTCAAGGCCGTGGATTACAGTTCCGTCTAGCTCCCGCGCGACCGCGGTCCCCAACCCAGCTGCGGCAATCGGTCGGCGCGAGGGGGGCGGTCGGTCCGGCTCGCGCCCGTCCCGTCCCCGCCGCTCCCGACAGGCCCGCCGGAAGCGCCCGCGCCGACCCCGCGAGCCGTTTTTCCTTGCGGCCCCCGGGCGCACCGCCCACGCTCCCCGCGCTCGGACCCATGTCCCTTCCGTCCTCCCAAGCGCCCGCTCCGCGCGCCGGCGCGGCGCTGCCGCGGCGCGTGCCTCCCGGCACCCTCGGCGCCGTCCTGGCCCTGGTCCTGGCGGCGATCGTCGTCGCCTCCCTGCGGGTGGGCACGAGCGACCTCTCCGACCTCGGGCGCATCGGCCGGGGACTGGGGGCCATGCTCGGCCTGACAGAGCCCCTCGCCGGAGCCGAGCAGACCATCGTCGAGTGGCGCGCCGTGCGCGTGCTGTGCGCCCTGGGCGTCGGCGCGGCCCTGGCCCTGTCGGGCGGCCTGCTCCAGGGCGTGTTCCAAAACGACCTCGCCTCGCCCTCGATCATCGGCGTCTCCGCCGGCGCCAGCCTCGGGGCGTCGCTGGGCATCCTGATCCTCGGCGGCTACGCGACCGTCTTCGGGCTCGAAGCCGCCACCGGCTTCTCGCCCCTGCTCGTCACCGCCTGCGCCTTCGCCTTCGCCCTCGCCGTCGCCTGGCTCGTCACCGCCCTGGCGACCACCGGCGGGCGCATCTCCGTGCCGACCCTCCTGCTCGTCGGCATCGCCGTCAACGCGACCGTCGGCGGCCTCTTGGCGGCGGTCCACTGGCTCGCCCTGCGCGACGAGCTCGAGCTCGCCCGCGCCTTGATCACCTGGACCTTCGGCACCCTCGACGACCGCACGCCCACCCACGCCGCCCTCGTCTGGGCCGGCCTGGCCGTCGCCGTGGCCGCCCTGCCCTGGGTGTGCTTCGAGCTGGACCTGTTCGCCGCCGGAGAGGAGGACGCGCACGGCCTCGGCGTGGACACCGGCCGCGTCAAGCTCCTCGCCCTCGGCGCCGCCTCCCTGGCCGCCGCCGCCGCGGTCTCCGTCGCCGGACAGATCGCCTTCGTGGGCCTGATCGTCCCACACCTGTTGCGCCTGGTCGTCGGCCCGGCCCACCGCGCCCTGCTGCCCCTGTGCCTGCTCGGTGGACCCGTGCTCCTGCTCGGAGCCGACCTTCTCCGGCGCGTCCTGTGGGGCGGCGCGGAG
Organism: Planctomycetota bacterium; assembly: GCA_030746555.1. Lineage (GTDB taxonomy): Bacteria > Planctomycetota > UBA1135 > UBA1135. Next base: position 70,021 of record JASLMK010000068.1, read on the forward strand.
CTCCAGCCGGGGGTGATGATGTCCCTGTTGGGCGGGCCCTTCTTCCTGCTCCTGTTGCTGCGCAACCGCGCCGGCATCCAGTCCTGGTGAGCCCGATGACCCTCGCCGCCCGCGCCCTCGTCCACGACTACCCCGGCCCCCTGCGGGCCGTGGACGGCGTGGACCTCGACCTGGCCGCGGGAGAGCTCGCGGCGATCATCGGCCCCAACGGCGCGGGGAAGTCGACCCTCTTGAAGCTGTGCTGCGGCCTGCTCGCGCCCTCGGGCGGCGAGGTCTCCCTCGACGGCACGCCCCTCGGAGCGATCGCCCCCCGCGAGCGCGCGCGCCGCGTCGCCTTCGTCCCCCAGAGCCTGGCCGCTGTGCCCGAGGTCGCCGTCGCCCACTTCGTCCTGGGGGGGCGCTACGGCCACCTCCGCCGCTGGAGCCGCTCGACGCCCGGCGACCTCGCGGTCGTGGCCGACGCCATGGCCGCGGCCGACGTGGCCGAGCTGGGCGAGCGCCCCCTCGCGCGCGTCTCCGGCGGCCAGCTCCAGCGCGTGCTGATCGCCCGCGCCCTGGCCCAACAGGCGAGCTCCCTGCTGGTGGACGAGCCGACCAGCTCCCTCGACCCCGAGCACCAGCTGGCGATCTTCGCCCTGCTCGAGCGCCTGGCGGGGGAGGGACGCGCCGTGGCCGTCGTCACCCACGACCTCAACCTCGCCAGCCAGTTCGCCTCGCGCATCGTCGTGCTCCAAGACGGCTGTATCGTCGCATCCGCCACCCCCGACGAGGTGCTCCGCGCCGAGGTCCTCGAGCCGGTCTACGGAGCCCACTTCCGCTACGGCCGCCTGCCGGCCCGTGGGGGCGGCGAGCGGCCCTTCGTCCTGCCCTGGTCGGGCTGAGGCGCGTCTTCAGGGCCGCGCGTCCGACGGCGCCGGCTCCAGCTCCCCCGCCAGGGCGAGGAAGCGGGCCAACAGGCGCGGGCCGGCCGGCGTCAGGATCGACTCGGGATGGAACTGGACGCCGTGGCGCGGGGCGCTCGCGTGCTCGACCGCCATCACCTCGCCGTCGGCCGTCCAGGCGCGCAGGGCGAGGGCCTCGGGCAGCCCGGCGGCGGCGGCGCGCAGGGAGTGGTAGCGGCCGACCTCCACCGGCGAGGGCAGGTCGGCGAACAGGCCGCGCCCGTCGTGGTGCACCGGCGTCGCCCTGCCGTGGACCGGCTCGCCGTCGCGCTCGATGCGCCCGCCGTAGTGGCGGACGAGGGCCTGGTGGCCGAGACACACGCCGAGGAGCGGGAGGCTCTCGGGGACGCGCTCCAGCAGCTCCGGGCAGATCCCCGCGTCCTCGGGCCGGCCGGGGCCGGGACCCAACAGCAGGGCGCCGGGGGCCTCGCGCAGCACGTCGTCCACCGAGAGCGCGTCGTTGCGCGCCACCTCCACCCGCGCCCCCAGGGCCACGGCGGCCTGGTAGAGGTTGAAGGTGAACGAGTCGTGGTTGTCGATCAGCAAGAGCATCGCGCCGCCGCTAGCATGCGCGGGCGCGATCGAGATGGGAAGGCACCGACGACACCTCGGCGCCCTCGCGCTCCTCGCCGGCGCGTGCGGCGGGGACGGCGAGGCCGAGCCGCCGCGAACTGACGCGGACCCCGACGCCGCCGGCCGCGCGGCGGCGGCGGCCCTGCGCGGCCTGCCCTACCTGGGCGGCGCGCCCGCCCCGCCCGGCGAGGGCACCGGCGTCCTGCGGCACGATCGAAGGCGCAGCGCACCCGGCGTCAACCTGGTCACGATCCAGCTCCTCGGTCGCACCGAGCTGATCGACGCCGACGGGGTCGTCCTGCGGTCGTGGAGCCACCCGCCGAGCTTGACCTGGGAGCAGGCGGAGCTGTTGCCCGACGGCGACCTGCTCGTCGTCGCCGCCCGCGGCGGTACGCGCCCCGAGGGGGAGCCCGTGCGCGGCATCCCCGACGACAGCCGCGCCCTGCTGCGCCTGGATTGGGACGGTGCCCCGGTCTGGGAGCGGCGCCTGCTCGTCCACCACGACGTCGCCCTCGCCCCGGGCGGGCGGCTGGTCGCCCTGGCTTTCGAGCGCGTGCACGAGCCGGACCTCCATCGATCGATCCCGGTGCGCGACGACCGCGTCCTGCTCCTCGACCCGGCGGGCGCCGTGGTCGAGGAGCGCTCCCTCCTGGCGGTGCTCCTGGGCGGCGGCGCGCCCTTCGAGCTCTTCACCGTGGCCCCCGACGACCTGGGCGGCGCGCCCTGGGTCGACCTCCTGCACGCCAACTCGGTCGAGTGGATGCACGGCCCGGCCCTGGAGATCGACCACCCGCTCTACGCTCCCGACCATCTCCTGGTGTGCCTGCGCCACCAGGACCGGGTGGTCGCCCTCGACTGGACGAGCGGCGCGCTCGTGTGGAGCTGGGGCGCGGGAGCGCTGTCGGGACCCCACGACGCCCACCTCCTCCCCGACGGGAATGTCCTGGTCTTCGACAACGGCCTCGACCGGCGCTCCTCGGGCGGCGTCGAGGTCGATCCGCGGACCGGGGAGGTCGTCTGGGAGTACCGGCCAGGTCCCTCCGCCGGTTTCTTCACCGCCTCCAAGGGATCGATCCAGCGCCTCGCCAACGGCAACACCCTCCTGGCCGAGTCCGACCGCGGGCGGGCGATCGAGGTCACGCCGGCGGGGGAGGTCGTCTGGGAGTACCGCTGCCCCTACCTCACGCCGGCGGGGAACCGGGCCGCGATCGTGCGCATGAAGCGCCTGCCCGCCGCCTACGTGGCGGGGATCGCCGCCGCGCGCTCGGGAGCGGGAGCGCCCGCGGAGACGGCGGCCTTCGACGCCATGGTGCGCTGAGCCCGCGCGCAGCTCTCAGCCGCCCGCGCCGAGGAACTCGATCTCGCCCCCGGGGAGCAGGTACACGATCAGCATCGAGCCGCCCTCGACCGTGGGGACGTGCTGGGAGCCGGGCGCGTGCACGACCCAGCCGGGCGGGGAGCCGTCGAAGGTCGGCTCGCCGTCGGTGGCGATGCAGTAGTTCACCTCCCCCCGGGGGTGGCGGTGCTCGGGCCCCGGCGCGGACATGTGGACGACGTCGAGAGAGAAACCCGCCGTCTCCTCGCCGGCCTTGGCGGCGCGCGAGTAGCACACCGGCGGCTCGCCGCGGTCGGCCACACGGCCCTCGACCAGGAGGGTGACCAGGGCCTCCTCCAGGGCGCGGGCCTCCTCGCCGGTCGGGTCGAGGCGGGCGGTCAGCTCGCGGCGCGCCCGCTCGGGGTCGGAGAGGTCGAGGTCGGCGGCGGCCCGCCACAGGGGCTCGAAGGCCTTCAGGAAGTCGTCCATGGGCGCACAGGATAACGTCGGGCGGGCGTCGCGCCTCACTCCCAGCGGTGCATGCGCAACAGGCGCAGCTCGATCCCCTCGGGGAAACCCTCCTCGACCCCGAGCGGATGGCGCTCGACCGTCACCATCTCGCTGTAGGGGTGGTCGTCCCAGCGCTCGGCGAGGCCCTCGTCGAGGGGTGCGCCGGTCCGCGTCAGGATCGAGCCCAAGTAGGTCGGTCGCTGGGGGAAGAAGAAGCTCGGCGCCACGCGCATGTCGTGGCCGGGGGAGGAGTCGGGGATCGCCTTCCCGCGCTCGACGACCGAGGGCGTCACCAGTCCGTAGGTGTCGTAGGCCTTCAGGCCCGAGTAGTAGCCCAAGGCGCCCAAGGCGCCGAAGATCATCGACTCGCCCTCGGAGGTGCAGTGTGCCAGGGCTCGCCCCTGGAGCGCCCAGCGCTCGGCGCGCTCCTTCATGCCGCTCCACATCTCGACCTCGCTCTCCCAGACCTTGCGGTCGGCGCGGAAGTGGAAGCGCGAGCGCACCGAGGCGGGGAGGGGTCCGAGGTCGAGGGCGGCGAGGACCGAGAGCCCCACGCAGGCGAGGGTCAACCCGGCGGCACCTCGCGGCCCGGCGGCGGAGAGGGCGCCGGCGAAGAGCAGCACGACGAAGGGCACGGCGGGGAAGAGGAAGCGCCCCATGGGCATGAAGTCGCCGCCGACCCACACCGCGTAGGCCGGGGTTCCCAGGGCGACGACGAGGGCGGGGAGCCACGCCGCGCGCTCGGCGCGCGCGCGGCGCGTGAGGCCGGCCAGGGCCGCGACGGCCAGCGAGGGCATCGTCAGGGCGAAGGCCGCCACGTAGTCGAGGCCGCGCTGGACGCGCTCGGGGGAGAAGCCGGCCTTGAGGCGCGCCGTGTTCGGCAGGTAGTCGCCGTAGGTCCAAAGGCGCCAGGCGACGTGCGCGGCGACGCCGGCGGCGCACACCACGGCGCCCTTGGCGAGGGCGTTGCGCAGGGCGGCGGGGCGAGCGTCGGCGAGCCAGACGAGGGCGGCGCCGGCGCCGACCAGGCCCACCCAGACCGCGCCGTCGGCGCGCACGAGGCAGGCGGCGAGGGCGAAGAGCCCGGCCTGCCAGCCCCGCGGCCGGTCGCGCTCTCCCAGGAGGCGCTCCCAGAAGCCGAAGGTCGCCAGGGCCATGGGCATGGTCGCCAGGCCGCCGGTGGCCCACAGGGCGACCGGCGGGAGCGTGCCGACGAACAGGCCGCAGGCGGCGGCCCGGCCCGGCCCCAGCTCGAGGCGGCGCGCGGCCGAGCGCGTGACCCAGGCGACCAGGAGCGCGCCGCAGGCGACCGAGCTCAACCGCGACCACAGGGTCACGTCCCACCCCAGGCGCTCGAAGAGCGCGAGGTAGACGACCCACAGGAAGTTCGAGTAGCCCTCGACCGGCGGGTCGGCGCCCAGGTTGAAGCGCAGGCCCTCGCCCAGGGCGAGGTGGCGGCTGTACCGGAACGAGATGTAGGCGTCGTCGCACAGGAAGTCGAACCTCCACGCGAGGAGCGCGAAGGGGATCAGGGCCGCCAGGACGGCGAGGCGGGCGTGTGCGGATCGGGCCAAGGCCGCAGAGCATAGCCCCGGCGCGGGGCCGCTGGATAGGCCGGGGAAGGGCCGGGCACGGCCGCGGGCGGGCCCCCTTGCCGCTGCTGACGTGCGGGGTCGGGCGGCCCCGCGGGCCAGCCCGGGTGATTCATGAACACGCACACCAGACTTCGCAACCGGCCGTCTTCGACGGCCTCTCGGCCCCTGGCGGCGCTTTTCGAAAACCTGGCTTCCTCGACGACCCGTTCAGGGTCGCCTGCGTCGCCAGAACCCGCAAAGCACCACC
>JASLMK010000069.1 GCA_030746555.1 Planctomycetota bacterium
GCCCAGAAAGTCGCAAAACCGGGGGCCCCGGCGCCAGGGAAATCCACGGGCGGGCTCCTGCGGGCCCGCGAGCGGCCGACGGGCCCCGCTGGCGCCGGCTAGAGCCTGGATGATTCATGAAGACGTGCGCCAGACACAGCAACTCGGTTCCTGGTGGCGCTTTGCGGGTTCTGGCGACGCAGGCGACCCTGAACGGGTCGTCGAGGAAGCCAGGTTCTCACAAAGCGCCGCCAGGGGCCGAGAGGCCGTCGAAGACGGCCGGTTGCGAAGTCTGGTGTGCGTGTTCATGAATCATCCGGGCTAGACGCGCACCTCACCCACGGCCCCCAGGAGGTTCGCGTGGCGCTCCAGCAAGGGATCGACCTCCTCGGAGAGGAACTCGGCCACCTGCTCGGGGGCGCGGCCCACGAAGCGCGAGGGGTCGAGGAGGTCGTCGAGGCGATCGGCCACCGGAGCCAGGATCGGGGCTTGGGCCAGACGCGCGCGCAGGTCGTTCTCCCCGCCCTCGGTCATCGAGCGCGCCGCCTCGAAGCTGGCGCGTCGCACGACCTCGTGGACGTCCTGTCGGTCGCAGCCCGCCTTGACGGCCTCCATCATCAGGGCCTCCGACGCGAGGAACGGGAGCTCGCCCTCGAGGTTGCGGCGCACGAGCTCGGGGTGCACGACCATCTTCGAGGAGACGTTCAGGTACAGGCCGAAGACCGCGTCGGTGGCCAGGAGCAGCTCGGCGAGGACGACGCGCCGGTTGGCCGAGTCGTCGAGGGTGCGTTCCAGCCACTGGTTGGCAGCGGTGTGGGCCGTGTTGTCGAGCTGCACCATCACCAGGCGCGCGAGGGAGCACATGCGCTCGCTGCGCATCGGATTGCGCTTCCAGGGCATGGCGGACGAGCCGATCTGGTCGGTCTCGAAGGGCTCCTCGAGCTCGCGGCGGTTGGACAGCAGGCGCAGATCCGTGGCGAACTTGTGCGCCGACTGGGCCAGAGACGAGAGCGCCTGACCGATGCGGAAGTCGAGCTGGCGCGGGTAGGTCTGGCCGGTGACGCCGAAGGAGCGCTCGAAGCCCATGCTGGAGCACACGCGCCGGTCGAGCTCGCGCACCTTCTCGTGGTCGCCCTCGAACAGCTCGAGGAACGAGGCCTGGGTACCGGTCGTCCCCTTCACACCCCGGAAGCGGATCTGCGACTCGGCGTGGTCGAGGTCGGCGAGGTCGTGGACGAGGTCCTGCAGCCACAGGCAGGCGCGCTTGCCGACCGTCGTCGCCTGGGCGGGCTGGAAGTGGGTGAACCCCAGGGTCGGCAGGGAGCGCCACTGCCAGGCGAACTCGCGCAGCTGGGCGATGACGGTGACGAGCTGGCGGCGGATCAGGCGCACGCCCTCGCGCAGGATCCACAGGTCGGCGTTGTCGGTCACAAAGCACGAGGTCGCGCCCAGGTGCAGGATGGCGCGCGCCGTCGGGCACTGCTCCCCCCAAGCGTGGACATGGGCCATCACGTCGTGCCGCAGGCGGCGCTCGTGCTCCTCGGCGCTCTCCAGGTTGAGTTCCTCGAGGGTGGAGCGCAGCTCGTCGAGCTGCGCGTCGCTGATGGGCAGGCCCAGCTCCGCCTCGCCCTCCGCCAGCGCCAGCCACAGGCGCCGCCAGGTGACAAAGCGCGTGCGCGGAGAGAGCAGCTCGCGCATCGCGCTGCTGGCGTAGCGCCCCGCCAGCGGGCTCGACCAGGTGTCCGGGTCGCTCATGGCCGCACGATTCTAGCCTGCGCGCTCCGCCGGGGTCATCGGCCGAGGTCGGGAAGGGTGGCGGCGATCGCAGAGAGCACACACAGGCCCAGCCCCAGGGCGATCCGACACCACAGACCGGCGTCGCAGGCGCTGGGACGGGGGAGGTAGGCGATCATCCCGAGCGTGCAGACCGCGCCCACGACGTCGGTCAGGCTGTCGAGGAGCGAGCTGACCCGCCCGGGGATCGACGCCTGGTGCCACTCGTCGACGAGCGCGTAGGCGGCGACGCCGGCGAGGACGCAGGCCACTCCCCCGCGTCCCAGGCGCGGCCAGGCGTCCGCGCGCGGCAGGCAGAGGACCGCGAGGAGGGCGAGGAAGCCGAAGGCCGGGGCGTGCAGGAAGTTGTGGGCCGTGCTCCACAGCACGGAGGTCGTCGTCCCCTCGTCGGGGATCGAGGAGCGCTGCCAGATCAGCGCCATCCAGGCGACGACGCACAGGGGCGCGAGCCCGCGGGGGATGCGCTGCAGGGCGCCGCCGACACCGCGCAGGGCGAGCACGGACCTCACGGTTCCTCGCTCGCCCGCTTCCGCGCGACGAACTCCAGCCCGAGCCCATCCCCCGAGCGGCCCACGCTCAAGGCGTCGACCATGCTCGCGAGGAGGAAGAACCCGCGGCCGCGCTCGTCGGACAGGTCGGGCGGCGTCTTCGGATCGAGGAACGGCTCGACCTCCGCCGGATCCCCGCCCCCTTGGTCTGTGACCGAGAGCGTCCAGGAGCCGTCGGCGGCGTGCAGGTGCAGCCCGACGCGCACGTCGTCGGAGAGGTCGCTCTCCTCCATGGCCGCCCGACCGCCGCCGTGGTCCACGGCGTTGGAGAACAGCTCGCTGACGACGAGGTCGAGGACGTCGAGGTCGGCCGCGGCGACGCCCTCGCCGGCCGCGAACTTGCGCAGCACCCCGCGCGCCAGGGCGGTGGCGCTGTGGGCGGCGGGCAGCTCCAGGCGCACCTCGTGGGGGCCGGGCCGGCACTCCCTCGCGCTCACTCGGTCGCCTCCAACTCGACCGCGAGGTCGAGGGCGGGGGCGGAGTGGGTCAGGGCGCCGATCGAGACGCGGTCCACGCCGCAGGCCGCGATCGCTTCCAGGGTCGCCTCGTCCACCCCGCCCGAGGCCTCGATCTCCAGCCGCCCCGCGGCTTCGCCGCCCTCCGCCGCGGCGCGCACGCGAGGGCAGAGCTCCGCCATCGTCGCAGGGTCCATGTTGTCGAGCATGACGACGTCGGCGCCGCCCCGGGCGGCGGCGAGAGCCTCCGCCTCGTCTCGCGCCTCGACCGTCATGCGCACGCCGGGTGCGAAGCGCCGCACGTCAGCGCACAGCTCCTCGATCGGCTTCCGGGCGAGGTCGATGTGGTTGTCCTTGACCATGACTTCGTCGTGGAGGCCGAAGCGGTGGTTCTCCGCGCCGCCGCAGCGCACGGCGTACTTCTCCAGCGCGCGCAGGCCGGGGGTGGTCTTGCGCGTGTCGAGCACCCGCACGCGCCCGGCGCACAGCTCCACGGCACGGGCACTGCGGGTCGCGATCCCCGAGAGGCGCTGCACGAAGTTCAGGGCGCTGCGCTCGGCGGTCAGGAGGGCGCGGGCGTCCCCCACCACGGTCACGAGGCGCTCGCCCACACCGACCTGCGCCCCGTCGGCGGCGTGCAGCGTCACCTCGCAGTCGGGGTCGCAGATCTCGAAGACGCGCGAGAACACGCCCAGGCCGGCGACCCGGCCCGCGGCGCGCGCCACGAGCACGGCCCGGGCAACCACACCGGAGTGCACGCAAGCCGCGGAGGTGACGTCTCCCTCGCCCAGGTCCTCCTCCAGGGCCCGGTGCACGGCCTCTTCAACGGCCCCGGCCGGCGGCGGCGGCGGGCAAGGGTCGACTCCGCCTCGGGGGTCCCCTTGTGGCGGCCCTCCTCCGTGCGAATCGGTGCGGTGGTTCAACGGCGCGTCCATGGTGCGCGGCAGGCTGTCGAGCCTACGGCGGCACCCGGTCCCCGGCCACTCTCTCATGGCCGCCCCTTCCCGCGAGCGCACGCCGGCCGAGCGGAAACCAGACGGCTCACGGACGGTCCCGGTCTGAGTGGCCCAGCCCCGACGATCCAAAGCGCCGCGCCGCACGCCGTTCTGGCTGGCGTGCCTGTGCGGATTCCTGTGGGCCGACACGACCCTGTCCCTCACCGGCCGGGAGAGGGAGGCGCGGGCGGTGGCCGCTCGCGCTGTCGGCCCTGGGGTCTCGACCGGGCCCGAGGTCCTCGAGGACGGCGATCCGCGGGACCTGCGCGGTCTCCCCGGGATCGGGGAGCGCCGCGCCCTCGACATCGCGCGCTGGCGTTGGGAGCGCTCCGGGGGGGAGCTGCGCCTCTCCGAGGTCCCCGGCGTCGGCCCCAAGACCGAGCGCCTCCTGCGAGCGCGCGAGGCGTTGCCTCAGCCGCTCTTGGGCGAGTAGCCCACCCGCCGCAGGAGCGTCCGCCCCAGGCCCTGGCGGGCGCCGCCGGCGAGCTCGTCGGCGACCTTGGCCGCGAGCTCGGTCAGGGCGATCGCCGCCGGGGAGGCGGGCTCGCGCTCGACGATGGGCGTCGTCTTGGTCAGGCCGCAGCGCACGCGCCGGTCCTCGGGGATCCAACCCAGCATGCGGGGGGAGCGGCCGAGGTAGCGCTCGGAGACCGACGCCAGGCGACGCTGGGTGTCTCGCGCGAGCTCTGCGGACTCGACGCGGTTGACGACCAGCAGGGGCCGCACGCCGGGCCGGCGGTGCGAGAGCATCTTGTAGAACGCGTAGGTGTCCATCAGGGCCGTGTTCTCGTGGTTGGTGACGAGCAGCACGACGTCGCTGGCGGACGCGAGGGCCAGGGTCTGGTCCGAGGCCCCGGCGGGCAGGTCCACGAGGAGGTGCTCGTAGCCGGTCTCCAGGCGTTCGAGGCCCGTGGCGATGCGGTGCATCTCGAAGGCGGAGAGCTCGGTGCGGTCGAGGGCGCCGTGCCCGACCGGGATCAGGTCCAAGCCCTCGCGGCCGGTCACCAGGAGTCCCTCCAGACCGATCTCCCCGCGCAGGAAGTCGGCGAAGGAAGGTCCGGGCTCCACCCCCTGGAGGAGATGGGCATTGCCCATGCCGAAGTCGGCGTCGAGCAGGAGCGTGGGACCGCGGTAGGAGAGGAGCGAGCCGAGGGCGGCGCAGACGACCGACTTCCCGGTGCCGCCCTTGCCTCCGGCGACGCAGATCGAGCCTGCCCGGAGGCGGGCGTAACGATCGGCCTCCCCGTCCCCGCCCTCTCCGCTAGAGGCCGCCCGCCAGCGGTGCAGCGCCTCCCGCGCCAGGGAGCGCAGGGACGGCCGCCCCCCGGGCGAGGGCTCGCCCGCGTCCTCGGGCTCGTCGCGGCGGCCCGCCGCGCCGGCCCCGACCGTGCCGCCATGCGGATCCACCGGTGTCCTGCGTCGTCTAGGGAGACGCAAGTAGGCTGCAACAACCCGCGGGGCGTTCCAAGCGAGGAGCGAGGGGAATCCCCGCCGCATCGGAGGCGGTGAGGGGCTCCCAGGACACCGCGAGGGCCGAATCACCCCGAACGGGGTGGGTCGAACCCAACCGGAAGGCTCACTCGCGGAAGGCCTCGATCTCCTCGGGGGTCAGGATCGGTCCCGGCGTCGGGGGCGTGAGCTCGACCTCGGCCAGCTCCCCCGACTCCACCGGCGGACCGAGGCGCTCGAGGTGGAACGTCAACAGCCAGTCGAGGAAGACGTCCACGCCGGCGAGGGTCCGGATCGAGTGCGGGACGTCCGTCCCCGCCAGGCGTGCCTCGAGGTGCCCGTCGGTGGCGCGCAGACTGCACAGCAGCTCGCCGTCGTCGTACCACTCCAGCCCGCCCTCGGGGGAGGGCGAGCGGCACATCAGCCCCTCGTCGATACGGCCGATGCGCTCGATCAGCGTCTGGCCGGTGACCGCCAGAGCTTGGGGCAGGGCGGCGAGGAAGGCCCGGGCGCCCTCGGGCGCGCCTTCCCTCCCGAGGGCGACGGGAGACGCGGCAGGGGTCGCAGCCCGATCGCCCGGCGAGGGGGGCGCGACGTCGACGGCGACGAAGAACTCGCTCTCGCCCACGGCACTGTGGAGCCGTCGGCGCTGGAGCACGAGCAGGTCGGCCTCCCCCAGGCCGGCGAGGCGCTCGAGGAGGGCGGGCGAGAAGGGCGTGTCGGAGAGCAGCACCGTGCGCGCCGTCGGGGGGCGACCCGTTCCCCCGGTCTCCTCTTCGGCTCCGTCGACCCCCAGGTGCCCCGCGAGGGCGTCGGGGTGGCGGCGGGCGAATCCCAGGGCATCGCCGGTACGCAGGAGGGCCGCCTCGTCGTCGCCCTCGATCGCCAGGAACAGGACGGGCCGGCCGGCGATCAGGCCGGCGAAGTCGGCGATCGGGCGATCGTCCAGACACAGGTCCCGGTCGATCAGCCGCAGGCCGGGCAGGTGCGCGCCCAGGGCTCGTTCGGTGGGATCGCCAGCGTCGGGAGCAGGAGCACTGTCGGGGGGCGCATCGTCGTTCGTCATGGTGCCGGCGTCATGGTGTGGGCCCCGGGAAGCGGCTCTTGTGCAGGTGCGCCAGGGCCAGGGCCAGGGCATCGGTGGTGTCGAGCGACCCGGGCGGCTCGTCGAGCCCCAGGGACACGGCCACCATCCGGGCGACCTGCGTCTTGTCCGCTCCACCGTGGCCCAACAGGCTCTTGCGCGCGGAGGCGGGGGCGTATTGTACGACCTGTGCGCCCCAGCGGGCGGCGGCGGCCAGGATCGCGCCGCGGCCCTCACCGATGCGCAGGGCCGACTGCACATTGCGCGCGGCGAAGGCCTGCTCCACGACGACGATCGTGGGGCGCAGGCGCCGCAGCAGAAGCTCCATCTCACCGGCAATCGTCCCCAGGCGGTGGGGAACCGAGTCACCCGACGCCCGGATCTCGCCCGCGGCCAACAGGCGCGGCCGGTCGGGGGCGTCCACCACGGCCCCGTAGCCCACGACCCTCGTCCCCGGATCCACGCCGAGCACGATCGGCCAGGGGAAGTCCTCGGGGACCGCTCGTTCGTCCTCGCCCGCCTCGGTCGCCTCCACAGGGGATTCCTCCCGCACGGATCGGACCCTAGAGTCTGGGGCGAGGGAAGGGAAGGAGCGGGGGAAGCCGACTCCCGGCCCGCCCCGCACCCCGACGCCCACCGCTCCCCCATGACGCCCGACGCAGCACCGCGCACCGCGACCTCGGCGATCCTGGTCGCCGCCGGGGAGTCGACGCGCATGGGCCCGACCGGCGGGGAGCGCAAGCCCTTGTTGGCCCTGGGCGGTCGGCTGGTCATCGAGCACGCCTGCGCCGCCTTCGCGGCCTGCGAGGCCGTGCGGGAGATCGTCCTCGTCGCCCACCCGCAGGACGTGGTGCGCCTGCGGGCGCGGGCGGCACACAGCCCCGAGTTCGCGCGCGTCGGCGCCGTCGTCAGCGGCGGAGCGAGCCGCACCGAGTCGGTCCGCCGCGGGGTGGCCGCCGCGAGCGGGGAGACGGAGCTGATCGCCGTCCACGACGCCGCCCGGCCCTTGGTCACGACCGAGTTGATCGAGCGCACCCTGCAGGCCGCCGCCGAGGGCGGCGCGGCCCTGGCGGCCTTGCCGCTGGCGGACACGGTCAAGGTCTCCTCCGACGGCGAGCGGGTGGACAGCACCTTGGACCGCTCGGTCCTGTGGAGCGCCCAGACGCCCCAGGTCTTCCGCGCCGCCTTGTTGCGCGAGCTCCTCGAGCGTGCCGCGGCCGAGAACCTGGTCGTCACCGACGACGCGGCCCTGTGCGAGCACTACGGGCAGCCGGTGACGCTCGTGGAGGGCGAGCCCTCCAACATCAAGCTGACCGCGCCCGCCGACCTGGAGCTTGCCGCGGCGATCCTGCGCTCGCGCGGCGAGCGGGAGGTCCGCGGCTCGTGATGCGCGTGGGCCTGGGCTTCGACGTCCACCGCCTCGAGGCGGGCCGCCGCTGCGTCCTGGGCGGCGTCGAGCTCCCCCACCCCGCGGGACCGGTCGGCCACTCCGACGGCGACGCGGTCCTGCACGCGGTGATCGACGCCCTGACCGGGGCGGCGGGCCTGGCCGACGTCGGCAGCCTGTTCCCAGACGACGACGAGCGCTGGAAGGACGCGGACAGCGCAGCCCTGTTGACCGCGGTCGTGGGGTTGGCGGCGGACGAGGGCTGGCGCGTGGGCAACGTCGACGTCGTGATCGCTACCGAGGGCCCGCGCATCGCCCCGGCCCGCGACGCGATGCGTGCGCGCATCGCCGCCCTGCTCGGAATCGCCGCCGACGCGGTCAACGTGAAGGGCAAGACCTTGGAGGGCCTGGGGGCGCTGGCAGGCGGCACGGGCGTCGCGGCGCAGGCGATCTGCCTGGTGACGAGAGTCCCTGCCGAGCCTCGGTAGAGGTCCCGATTCCTCCCCCGGCGCGGTCCGCCGCGCGACAGGAGCTCCGGGCTAGCCCGGATCATTCATGAAGACGTGCACCAGACACAGCAACTCGGTTCCTGGTGGTGCTTTGCGGGTTCTGGCGACGCAGGCGACCCTGAACGGGTCGTCGAGGAAGCCAGGTTCTCGAAAAGCGCCGCCAGGGGCCGAGAGGCCGTCGAAGACGGCCGGTTGCGAAGTCTGGTGTGCGTGTTCATGAATAACCCGGGCTAGGAGGTCTTCACCAGGAACAGCGGCTGGCCGAACTCGATCGGCTCGCCGTTCTCCACGAGCACCTCCGCGACGACGCCGCGCAGCTCGGCCTTGATCTCGTTCATCACCTTCATGGCCTCGATGATGCACACGACGGACTCGTCCTCGACGGAGCCGCCCACGTCCACGAAAGGGTCCGCTTCCGGCGAGGAGGCGCGGTAGAAGGTGCCCACCATGGGGCTGGTGATCTGCTCGTGGCCGGCGGGGATCCCGCCCGCGCCGGAGGCATCGGCCGCGGGCGCGGGGGCGCTCGCCGCGGGCACGGCCGCGGGCACCCCGGCGCCGGGCAGCACCTGCACCATGGGCTGGACGACGCCCTCGCCGCCTTCGCCGCCGCGCTTGAGGCGCACGCGGACGCCGTTGGAGGCGTCGTCGACCTCCAGTTCAGTGATCCCGGCTCCGGTCATCAGGCGCACGAGGCGCCGGAGCATCTTCAAGTCGATCATCTGGGAGGCTTCGGGGCGGGGGTTCTTCGGAGGGCTCATGGGAGGCCGGCAGGATAACCCCGGCGCGGGGCCGTCGGAACCGCCGGCCCTCAGGAGCCGCCGTCCGCCCGCCAGTGACCGCGCTTGCCGCCCCGCTTCTCCAGGAGGCGCACCCGCTCGACCACGATGGCCGGCGAGAGGGCCTTGGTCATGTCGATCACGCACAGCGCGGCGACCGAGGCCCCCACCAGGCACTCCATCTCGACCCCCGTGGGACCGGTGCAGGCGGCGCGGCAGCGTACGAGAAGCACGTCGGGGTCCTCTCCGGAGCGCTCGAAGCGCACCTCGACGACCTCCAGGCCCAGGGGATGGCACATCGGGATCAGCTCCGCCGTGCGCTTGGCGGCCAGGATTCCCGCCGTGCGCGCCACCTCGGTGACCGGCCCCTTGGGGCCGCCCTCGGTCAGCACCCGATCCAGCAGGCCCGCGGGAAACCGCACGCGGGCGCCGGCGAGGGCCTCGCGCCGCTCGGGCTCCTTGGCGCCCACGTCCACCATCCGGGACTCGGGCCCCTCCGGGCCCGGGCTCAGGTGGCTCAGCCCGCCGTCGTCCGCTCTCTCTTCCACGCTCATCCTACGCCGCGGCGCATCTTAGCCCGGGTTTTTCATGAACACGCACACCAGACTTCGCAACCGGCCGTCTTCGACGGCCTCTCGGCCCCTGGCGGCGCTTCTTGAGAACCTGGCTTCCTCGACGACCCACACCCTGTTTTTCCCACCTCTGACCGATCACGGGTCAAAGCGGGCCGTAGATTGGGCCGATAGCCATCGCAGCCCCCGAGCAGGGCGCCGAGCGTCGGCGCCGCGGGAGGCCAGCACCGACAGCACCGCGCCCCGATGATCGGACCTACCTGCCTGCTCAGCCTCGCCGCCCTCCTGCCCCTCGCCGGTCGCCAGGATCCCGGGGACCTCTCGACCGTCCTCGCCGAGCGCATCGCCGCCGCGGCCGACCTCCCGGCCGAACGCCTGTGGGCCGAGGCCGGGACCCTCTCGGAGCTGGCCGACGACCTGCCCGCCGGAACGATGACCACGGCGCTCGAGCGCCTCCTGGAGGCCGACTCCGTGTCGCCCCGCGGCCTGTTGCTCTTGGCCGCGGCGCGCCTGGGCCTCGAGGAGCCGGACTGGGACGCCCTCGCCTCGCGCCTCGCCCCCCTGCTCGACGGGGACGACGAGGAGGTCGTGCGCGGCGCGGCCGGCCTCCTGTCCGACGCCGGGTTCCACCTGCTCGATCCCGAGCGCCGGGACGCCCTGGTCAGCTCCCTGCTGGCCGGCTCGCGCGACGCAGTGCGCGCACCCGCCACTCGCCTGGAGCTGGCGGTCACCGCCTGGCGTCTGGGCAGCGGGCGCGAGAAGCGCGCCGCCCGCTCGGAGATGCTCACCTTCTTGCAGTCCTCGGACCCGAGCCTGCGCGGTGTGGCCGCCCTGGCCTTGGCCCGGGCGCGTGACCTGGAGACCGCACGCGACGAGCTCGAGCGCCTCGCCCGCACCCCGGGCGACGCCGGACTCCTGGCCGACGCCTTCCTGCAGGTCGAGCGGACGCGGGCCTACTGGGCCAGCAAGAACCGCAACCAGCGCGAGCGCCTCGACCAGGCCCTCGCCCAGCAGGGACCGCCGCGCGACCTCGAGAAGTTCGAGCGCATGATCCAGCTCATCCAGGGCCGCCACATCGAGGGCGACCTGCCCCACGCCGAGCGGGACGCCCTGATCGACTCCGGTCTCCAGGGGATGCTGCAGAGCCTCGACACCCACTCGAACTACCTCAGCAAGGAGGTCTTCACCAAGTTCCAGCAGGACCTCGACGGCGAGTACGGCGGGATCGGCGCCTACGTGCAGAACGACCCCGGGGACGGGTTGTTCACGATCACGCGCCCGATCTACTCGGGCCCGGCCTACAAGGGCGGCCTGATGAGCGACGACAAGGTCGTGCGCATCGACGACTGGCCGACCCTGGAGGCCGGCCAGGGCAAGGCCCAAGACGAGATCATCCGCAAGCTCAAGGGCCGGCCCGGCACCGACGTCAAGCTCTACATCTGGCGCCGCGGCATGGACTCGGCCCTGATCGACCGGCCGACCGAGGACATGGCCGTCGTGATCACGCGCGAGCTGATCACGATCCCCCCGGTGCGCTGGGACATCCTCCCCGGCCGGGTCGCCCTCGTCGAGCTGACCCAGTTCTCGGGGGTAGCCAGCCAGGAGCTGGCGCGCACCCTGCTCACCCTCCTGGAGCGCGAGCGCGTCGAGGGCGTGATCCTAGACCTGCGCAACAACCCCGGCGGCCTGCTGAACGAGGCGCGCGCCGTGGCCGACCTGTTCCTGCCGCCCGAGCGCCTGGTCGTCACGACCGAGAGCCGCGTCGCCGCCCCCGAGCACCTGTACACCGCCCGCGAGGCCCTCGTCGACGCGGAGGTCCCGGTGGTGGTCCTCATCAATCGCTTCAGCGCCTCGGCGTCGGAGATCGTCTCCGGAGCGCTCCAGGACCACGACCGCGCAGCCGTCGTCGGCCAGCGCAGCTTCGGCAAGGGCTCGGTCCAAAACCTCATCCCCGTGCGCGGGGAGCGCGACGACCGCTTCGACGACGAGAACGGCAACGGGCGCTTCGACAACTGGGAGACGATCACCCGCGACTGGAACGAGAACGGCGAGTTCGACTTCGCCCCGCGGGTCAAGCTGACCGTGGCGCGCTACCTGCTGCCCTCGGGGCGCTCGATCCACCGCGAGTTCGACGAGGAGGGCAAGATCGAGAGTCCCGGCGGCGTCGTCCCCGACCACGAGGTCGACCAGCGGCGCTGGGAGCATTGGAAGCTGGAGGAGATCCGCGACCTGCGCAGCGACCGCGCGGTCCGCTCCTGGGTGGCCGACCACTGGGAGTTGCACCGCGACCTGTTCGAGGAGCTGGCCTACGGCGACGGGGACGACACCTCGCGCTACCCCGGCTTCGAGGGGTTCCACGCCGAGCTCGACACGCTCCTGCCGCCCGCCGACCTGCGCTTCTTGCTGCGCACCGAGATCCGCCGCCGAGTGCAAGACGAGCGCGGTGCCGCCTTCCCCTTCGGCGGCGACTACCAGGAGGACCGCCAGCTCCAGCGCGCCATCGAGGTCGTGTTCGACGAGCTCGGCCGCTCCGCCTGGGAGATCGAAGCCTACGCCCGGACCTTCGACGGCGGTGCCGAAGAGGACGGCGGCGAGGCCGTGGCGGCGCGCTCCAGCAGCGAGGAGGAGCGCGCCAGCGTGCGGGACGCCCTCGCCCAGCTCGCCGCCGCCCGCCGCGAGGACGGCAAGCTCTCCGACGAGGCCCTGGAGCTGTTGACCGGCATCCTCAACCGCCTGGACCACTGACGGGCGGCGAGGGCGCGGCGCTCAGGTCTCCTCGGCCAGGTCCTCCAGGGCCGGCAGGACGAGCTCGCGCACCAGGATGATCGCCGTGGCGGCGATCGGCAGGGCCAGGAGGAAGCCCAGCATGCCCAGGGCCGCGCCGCCGACGAACACCGCCGCCAGGACCACCACCGGATGCAGGCCGAGGCTGTCGCCGAGGATCTTGGGGATCAGGACGTAGCCCTCGACGAGTTCGGCGATGCAGAACACGGCCAGGACACGCCACAGGGCGCCGACGAGGTCGTGCCCCAACAGGGCCAGGAAGAAGGCGGCGACGCCGGCGACGAGGGGACCGACGAAGGGGATCAGGGCCATGAACCCGCCGCACAGGCCGAGCAGCAGGGCATAGTCGACGCCGAGCAGCGCCAGGCCCGTGGAGAGCAGCAGGCCCTTGATCAGGCACACCAGGAGCCGCCCCCGGAAGAAGTTCGCCAGCACCTCGCCGATCTGGCCGCTGACGCGCACCAGGCGCGCCCGCTCGCGGCGCGGGAGGTACTGCTGCACGAAGCGGTGGATGCGCTCGAGCTCGAAGAGCAGGAAGTAGGTGTAGATCGGCAGGAGCAGGCAGAAGGTCCCGAAGGCCAGGGCCGAGCCGAACAGGCGCCGGAACAGGGCCAGGCCCGTGGTGCCCGCCGCCAGCCCGACCTCGGCGGCCTGGCCGGCGCGCTGCTCGCCGAAGAGCTCTCCGCCCACCCATGCGGCGAGGGAGCGCAGGGTCAGCTCGTCGTCCTCGGCGGCCCCTCGGTGGTCCGCGGACTCGTCGCCCAGCTCGGCGGCCGCCGCCTGGCCGTCGTCGGCGGCGTCCTCGCCGTCGCGCTCACTGAACAGGAACCCCCGCACGCGGTCGATCGTGCCCTGATGGCGCTCGAGGAAGGCGTCCACCTGCTCCTCGGCCCGCCCGATGACGCGCTCGTCGCGGACGTCCTCCGCCAACATGCGCCCCTGGAGCAGGAGGCCCGCCAGGAGGACCGTCAGCCCCAGGGCGAAGCTCAAGAAGATCAGGTTGACCGACTTGCGCCGCGACCAGCCCCGCGCCTGGAGCTGGAGCACGAGGGGGTGGACCACGTAGGCGGCGAAGTAGCCGGCGATGATCGGGTTGAGGACCGAGCGCACCTCCCAGGCTCCCCAGACCGCCACGACGCCCAGGAAGGCGAGCAGTACGTTGCGGGTGGTCGGCGAGAAGCGCTCGAGCATCCCCAGGATCCTGCCGGGCGCGCCGGGCGGAGTCCAGGGCGCGCCGGCGGCTCAGCCCTCGCTCGCCGGGCGCGGGGGGATCTCCGCGGGCAGCTCCAGCTCGTACTCCTCCACGAACACCCGGTCGAACTCGAAGCCGTCTCGGAAGTCCTCGATCTTGTCGTCGGGCTGGCTGTTCAACAGCCCGCCCTCCACCAACAGGAACACGATCCGCCCCCAGTCGATGGTCTCGTGGACCCCCCAGGATCGCCAGACCTGTGCCCCCAGGGGACCGAAGAGGCGCAGCGCGTAGCTCTTCATGCCCTCCAGGAGCTCCTGGCCCGAGACATGGCGCTCGGCGCCCTCGGCCTCGGCGCGCCCGGCGAGGCGCACGGCGTGGTCGAGGGACTCGAAGAGGAACTGGAAGGCCTCGGGGGCGTAGCGGCCGTCGGCCAGGGCCAGCTTGCGGAGGGGATCGGTCATCGCGCGACGCCCTCCGTCGTCCCGCGCCGCGCCGCGTTCACCCGCGCGAGGGCGAGGGCGGTGCGATCGAGGATGCCCGGGGGCGAGAGGTTGGCCTCCACATCCTGCCGGGCCCGCAGGAGCGCGTCCACCGCGCGGGCGACGGGCCGCGCCCCCACGCGCCCCCGCGCGGCCAAGGCCGCTCCGTGCGCCAGGTCGGCCGGTTCCACGCCGTGCTCGAAACGCTGCAGGTCGCGCGCCAGCTCCAGGGCGCAGACCACCGCGGCCCGGGCTTTCGATCGGGCGCGCGCGGCGTCGGTGGCGCCGGGGAACTCCCCGCCCGCCTCCTGCAGCCGGGCGGAGGCCGTCAGGGGGGCGATGCGCCCGTCGAGGACCCCGCTCAGCAGCTCGACCGTCTCCAGGGCGCCCTCGCGCAGAAGCTCGTGGGCGCGCCCCGGCGCTCCCTCGCTCCAGCGTGCCAGGCGCAGGGCGTCGGCCCGCTCCACGCCGGCGTCCGCGAGCAGCTCCGCGGTCGCCTCCACCCCCACCGCCTCCAGGCGCACCGCCACGCAGCGGCTGCGGATGGTCTCGAGCAGCTGGCGCGGCCGCGAGCTCTCGAGCACCAGCAGGGTCGCCTCGCCCGGCTCCTCGAGGATCTTGAGCAGGGCGTTCTGGGCGGCGGCGTGGGCTCGGTCGAAGTCCCGCAGGCAGACGACGCGCCAGCCGCCCTCGCGGGCGCGCAGGGAGAGGAACGCCTCCACCGTCTCCACCCCCGGGTGGTCGTGGCGCGGGGTCACGCGCCAGATCGGGATCGTCTCCAGCTCCTCGGCGGTCGGGTCGAGCACGAACAGGTCCGCCTGGCTCCCGGCGCGCCCTCGTGCGCAGGCCGGACAGCGCTCGCAGGGCGGCCCGGGCCCCGCCTCGCACAACAGCCCCGCCGCCAGGCGCAGGGCGGCCCGGTACTTCCCGACGCCGCGGGGGCCATGCAGGAGCAGGGCGTGGGGCAGGCGGCCGGCCCCGGCCGCGGTCCACAGACCCGCGAGCACGTCCTCATGGCCGATCAGCTCAGGCGAGGACACGGCGCACCTCCTCCCAGACGGCCGCCTCGACCTCCTCGACGCTCCCCGAGCCGTCCACGGCCACGGCGCGCTCGACCTCATCAGCATAGGCGCGGTAGCCCTCGGCGACCCGCGCGTGGAAGGCGTCGTCCTTGTCCTCGATGCGGTCGCCGGGAGCGCCGCGGCGCTCGGCGGCGGCGGCGGGATCGAGGAGCAGGATCAGCTCCACGTCCGGGCTCGGACGCCCGGCCCAGGCGGCCAGCACCGAGCGCACGCGCCCGGCGGGCAGGCCGCCGGCGTGGGCCTGGTAGGCGCAGGTCGAGGGGTGGAAGCGCTCGCAGACGACGTGGCGCCCCGCGGCCAGGGCGGGGGCCACCAGCTCCCCCAGCATCTGGCGTCGCGCGGCGGCGAAGAGCAGGACCTCGACCCCCGGGTCGAGGTCGAGAGCGCGGTCGAACAGCAGCTCGCGCAGGCGCTCGCCGAGGACGGTCGAGCCGGGCTCGCGCAGGTGCAGGGGGCGGCGGTCGGCGGCCGCGCCCGCGCTCAGGGCCTCCACGAGGCGCTCCGCCTGGGTCGACTTGCCGCAGCCGTCCACGCCGTCGAGGACCAGGAAGAGGCCGCGCTCGGTTCTGGGCGCCATGGACGCATCCTAACGCGCACGCGGCGCCGCCCCGCCCCTCCCGAGCGGCAAACACCCGCCGCCGCCGTCCGCGACCCTCAGCGGCCCCCGCGTCCGGCGGCCTCGAGCGCCGGTGCGCAGTCGGGGTCGAGGGCCAGAGCCCGCGCACCCAGGCGGGCGGCCTCTTCGTCCCGGTCGAGCTCGACCAGGCACAGGGCCTGCCAGCCCAACAGGTTCGCGCGCCCGGCATCCGAGAGCGGTCCGGGGCTGTCGAGGTCCAGCTCCGGCGGGACGAGGGCCGCCACCTCGAACTCCCGCAGGGCCTCGCTCCAGCGGCCGCAGGCGTGCAGGGCCAAGCCCCAGTCGAGGTGCAGGCCGCGCACGAAGGGATCGACCTCGTTGGCCTCCCGGTAGAGGGCCGCGGCGCGCTCGGGGCGCTCGTTCTCCATGTGCCAATCGGCCACGCGGCGGCGCGTCGGCAGGTCGGCCGCGTCGTAGCGCAGGTAGCGCTCCCGGGCCGCCATCGCCTCGTCGCCCCGCCCCTGGGCGGTGTAGAGCGCCGCCAGGCGCAGCTCGGCCGCCAGCTTTCGATCGTCGAAGCCGGGGAAGGCGCGCTCGGCGGCCGACAGGTGCTCCTCGGCCGCCTCCGCCTCCCCGGCCGCCTGGCACACCGCCCCCAGGGCGATGCGCACGCGGAAGTCCTCGCCGCCCGCCGCCAGGCCCGCCTCCCAGGCCTCGCGCGCGGCCACCTCGTCCCCGTCGGCCAGGGCCAGCTCCCCGCGCAGGAACAGGGCCCGGGGCACACGCCGGTCCGCCTGGTGGACGGCCCTCAGGGCTTGCTCGGCGTCGACGCGTCGCCCGGCCTGCCAATGCCCCCAGGCGACCGCGCACCAGCCCTCGATCCAACGCTCCAGGCGTGCGGGCTCCTCGGGCGGTTCGCGCTCCAGCCCCAGGCGCAGGCGGCCGAGCACGTCGCCCGCCCAGCGCGGCTCGATCGCCAGGGACGCGGTCTTCTCGGCCACGAAGGCCGCCAGGTCGGCGTCGAGGGCCTCGGGGGTGATCCCGAACACCTCGTCGAGGGCTCCGTCGAGGTCGAGGCCGCGGTCGAAGGCCTCGAGCAGGCGGACGGTGGTGGCGAAGCCGTGGCGCTCGACGAGCATCTCGCAGATCAGCCCGCCCTGGTAGTAGCCGAACAGGATGCGCGGCCCGCGGAAGGCGCGGTTGAGCTCTCGGACGGGGATGATCGTCCCGTTGTAGCGGGCGTCGACCAGCTCGCGGCGCATGTTGCGGGCCCAGGCCGGGTTCTTCTGCGCCTCTTCCCAGGTCGCGAGGCCCTCGGTGATCCAGCGCGGGCAGCGGTTGTGGGACAGGCCGAGGTGGATCACGTGGGTGAACTCGTGGAACGAGGTGCGCGCCCAGGAGAAGCGGCCGCGCATCTCGCACAGGGGCGAGAGCGCCGTCACGACCGGCCCGAAGCACACGCCCAGGGCCGGGAATCCCTCGAAGCCGGTGGAGCGCACGGAGAAGTCCTGGTGGCGGCGGAAGACCTCGATGCGCACCGGGCCGGGGGTGTGGCCGTAGCGTTCGGCCAGCTCGGCCCGCGCGCTGCGGTAGAAGGGCACGAGGTAGACCTCCAGGACTCCGGCGCCGTCGGGCTGCCAGACGAAGGACAGCTCGCCGTAGGTGTCGACGCGCGCCACGCGCTCGGTGCGCTCGAGGACGCGGGTCGTGTTGGCGCGCCAGGCGTCCTGGCGCAGGCCCGCCTGGGCCTTGGCCCGCGCGAGCGCCTCCAGCCCGCCGTCCACGTCGCCGGTGTTCGCCAGGGCACGCCCGAGGTAGGTCCAGGCGACGTGGTCTGTGCCGTCGCGGGCCACGGCCCTGCGCAGGAAACCGATCGCCTCGGCGAAGCGATAGAGCTCGACGAGGTGTCGGCCCAGCTCGCGCTCGGGGGCGCTGTCGTGCGCGTCCTCCCCGGCCAGCTCCTCCAGGAGCGCACCACACTCCTCACGCCGGTGCTCGATCCAGGCCAGGGCCGCCCGCTCCGCGCGCACGTCGCGCCGCCGAGGCGCCAGGGACTCCAGACGCCCCAGGCGCGCGCGGGCCGAGCGCAGGCGGCCGTCGTCGAGGTCGGCGGAGAGCCCGGCCAGCAGGGCGGCCACCGAGTCCGGCCGCGCCTTCAGGGCCTTGGCCAACCAGTGGGCAGCGGGCTCTGAGGTGCGCCTCCAGTTCGTGCGGTGCAGCTCGAACAGCCCGAGCAGTGCGCCCTCGCAGGTCGGGTGCAGCTCCAGGGCCTCGTCGTAGAGGTCGGCGGCCGAGCGTCCCTTGGCCTCGTCCACCTCCCGGTCCGCCTCGAAGTAGACCGAGCCGAGTTCGACGAGCACATCGGGCTCGACCCCCTCCCCCTCGCGCGCGGCGCGGTCCGCCGCCACGAGGGAGCGCTGGGCCTTCTCCAGCCGACCGAGGGCGCGCTGGCAGCGCGCCCGGGCCAGGAGGGAGGTCCACCCGCTCGCGCCTGCGTCGGCTCCCTGGCGCAGAGTGCTGCGAGCCGCTTCGCGCCGGCCCGAGGCGCCCTGGACGCGGGCCTCGATCCAGGCGTCGCGCGAGTCGGTCGCGGGCGACAGGCTCGCGCGGGCTCGGGCGAGGACCGCGGTGGCCTCCTCGGCCCGGCCCAGTTCCAAGAGCAGGTCGGCGAGTTCGCGGGCGCAGGCCGCCTCCCCAGCGCCGGAGTCGCCCGCGGCGTCGGCCAGGGCCCGGCGCAAGTCCTCCAGGGCCGCCTCGTGGTCGGAGCGCTCCCGGGCCAGGCGCCCGCGCAGGAGACGGCTGGCGGCATCGGAGGGCTCGTCTCGCAGGTGCTCGGCCAGGATGCGCCCGGCGCGCCGCAGGTCCCCGCGGCGCCGCAGGCGGTCCGCCTCGGCCCGCTCCGCGGCCAACAGGGCCTCCAGCTCGCCCTCGCCCTGTCCCGCGCCGGGCGGCGGGGGCTGGGGCGAGGGAGCGGCCAGGGCCAGAGCGCAGAGGAGGTCGGTCAGCATGGCGGCGGCGGGCCAGGGGGATCATCGGCCGTCCGACCCCCGCACCCGGGGACATTCTCTCCCGCCGAACGATGCCTGTCTCCCCTTCCCCCAGCTTCCGCGCCGCGGTCTTTGCCTCGCGCCCGCGATTCGGGTATGCACCGGGGCATGAGCGCCCGCCGGGAGGATGCAGCGCGCGCCGGCTCGCGGAGCGGTCCGACGGGCGGGCGCCCCTTGACGGCGCCGTGCGCCCTGGTCCTTTGCGCCCTCGCCGCCGCCTGCACGGGCGGGGCCGGGCCGACCCGCGGCTCGAGCGGCCCCTGGCCGGGACCGGTGGTCCCCGCCTGGGTCGGTGAGCCCCTCACCTGGTCGAAGCTGGACGCCATCGAGGCCTGGCTCATCGACGCGGGGGATGCCGAGCCCTTCTGGCGCCTGACCGCCGAACTGACCCTGGCCGAGGGACGGCTGGACATCTCCGCGGGCGAGTCGGCAGCCGCCGTCGGCGCCCCGCCGCTGCGCCACGCCGCCGCCCGCGCCGGCTTCGAGGGCGTCGCCGCCGATCCCGCCGCGAGCGACGACCAGCGCCGCCGGGCCCTGGCGGGCCTGGCGCGCCTCGACGAGCTGGGCGTCGCCGCGCCCCCGGCCCCCGGAGAGCGGATCTCCCGCGCGCGCTGGGGCGCGACGGCAGCGGTGCCCTCGCGCCTCGACCCGGTCGGCGGGCCCTGGACGCGCATCACCGTGCACCACTCCGCCGAGGTTCCGGGCGCGACCCTGGACGGCTCGATCGCGGACTCGACCCTCGCCCTGCGCAAGATCCAGCGCGTCCACGTCCACCAACGCGCCTTCGGCGACGTCGGCTACCACTTCCTCGTCGACGCCGCCGGGCGCGTCTTCGAGGGCCGCTCCCTGCGCTGGCAGGGAGCCCACGCCGGCGGGATCCTCAACCGGGGCAACCTCGGCATCTGCCTGCTCGGCGACTTCCGCCACCGCAGCCCCACGGCGGCCGCGCTGTCGTCCTTGGCCCGCCTGTTGGACGACCTGCGCGCCGAGCACGGGCTCTCCGCCACGACCGTGGTCGGGCACAGCGACTTGAAGCAGACCCTCTGCCCGGGCGCCTCCCTCTCGCGCTGGGTGGCGGTCTACCGCGGCGGCGGGCCCGCCGAGAGGGCCCGGGGCTCCTCGCACAGGGGCCGCGGGCTCCCGGCGGTCGGGCTGCGCCCGGCCTCGGCGCCGCGTGCCGCCGGCGTCGTGCAGTGACCGCTCCGGCCGCCGGAGCCCTCAGGCCTCGCCGAGGGCGGCGAGGTGGGCCGCGACCATCTCCTCCACCAGCTCCTCGAAGGAGATCTCCGGCTCCCAGCCCAGGACCTCGCGGGACTTGGTGGCGTCCCCGACCAACAGCTCCACCTCGGCGGGGCGCAGGAAGGCCGGGTCCGTGCGCACGTGGTCGCGCCAGTCGCGGCCGACGCACCCGAAGGCGACCTCGCACAACTCCGCCACCGTGCGCGTCGTCCCCGTCGCGATGACGAAGTCGTCGGGCTCGTCTTCCTGCAGCATGGCCCACATGGCGCGTACGTAGTCCGCCGCGTGCCCCCAGTCCCGGCGGGCGTCGAGGTTGCCGAGGGTGACCTCGCTGTCGAGGCCGCGCTCGATGCGCGCCACCGAGCGCGCGACCTTCTGGGTCACGAACTCCTCCCCCCGCCGGGGCGACTCGTGGTTGAAGAGGATGCCGCTGCAGGTGAACAGGTCGAAGGCCTCGCGGTGGTTGACCGTGGCCCAGTGGGCGTAGACCTTCGACACGCCGTAGGGACTGCGCGGGTGGAAGGCGGTCTTCTCGTTCTGAGGACTGGTGCGGACCTTGCCGAACATCTCCGAGGTCGAGGCCTGGTACATGCGCGCCTCGGGCGCCACCTGGCGCATGGCCTCGAGCAGGCGCACGACCCCGACGGCGTTCACCTCGGCGGTGTGCACGGGCTCGGCGAAGGAGGTCGGCACGAAGGACTGGGCGGCGAGGTTGTAGATCTCGCACGGCCTGGACTCCTGGATGGCGCGCACCAGGCTCGATTGGTCGAGGAGGTCGCCGCCCACGAAGTGGATGCGCTCGACGAGGTGCTCGATGCGGTCGAGGCTGGGGCTGGAGGAGCGACGCAGCAGGCCGTAGACCTCGTAGCCGCGCTCGAGGAGAAACTCCGCCAGGTAGCTGCCGTCCTGGCCGGTGATGCCGGTCACCAGGGCCCGACGCCGCTCGCCGGATGCGGTGGGGTCGCTCATGCGCTCGACATCCTACTCTCGCCGCCAGCGATCACGCAGGGAGCTTCCCCGCCCACAAAGCGACGCCGACGACCACGGCCAGGGCCACCCGGTACCAGCCGAACAGGCCCAGACCGTGGCGCTCCAGCCAGGCGATCATCCAGCGCACCGAGACGACCGCGAAGACCCAGGCCGAGAGCAGGCCGATCATCAGGTTGGTCGGGCCGAAGGCCGACAGGAGCTCGCCCCCATGGTCGAGGGCCTTGTAGGCGGTGGCCGCCAGGAGCGTCGCGAGGCCCAGGAGGAAGCTGAACTCCACGGCCGCGGAGAGGGTCAAGCCCACGAGCAGGCCGCCGACGATCGTCACCAGGCTGCGGCTGGTGCCCGGCCACAGGGCCAGGGTCTGGGCGAGCCCGATCAGGAGGGCGGCCGACGGGCGCAGGGAGCCGAGGTCCAGGCCGACACCCGCGGTCGGCGCCCGGCGAGCCCTGCCGACGAGCAGGATCAGGGCGCCGCCGACGAACCAGGAGGCGACGATGGGCCACAGACCGAAGAGGCGCGCCTCGATCCACTCGTCGAAGAGCAGGCCGACGACCGCGGCGGGGACGAAGGCGGTCGCGATGCAGGCGAGCAGGCGCGCGCCCTCGGCGTCGCCGCCGCCCAGGCCGCGGGCCATCTGGGCCACGCGGCGCCGGTAGAGCCCGGCGACGGCCAGGATGGCCCCGGCCTGGATGCAGATCGCGTAGGCGTTGGCGGCGCCGCCCGCCTCCAGGCCCAGGACGCGCTGGACCAACAGCAGGTGGCCCGTCGAACTCACCGGGAGGTACTCGGTCAGGCCCTCGACGGCGCCGAGGACCAGGGCCTCCCACCACTCCATCAGGCGCTCGCCTCGATCGCCTCGACCGCCTCCTCGACGGGCGTGTGGTCCAGGCCGAAGGCCTCGGCGACGGGCCGGCAGGTGAGGCGCCCGGCGATGACGTTGGCCGCCGTGGCCAGGGGCAGGCTCTCGCGGATCGCCCGCGCCGGCCCGAGGGCGGCGAGCTCGAGGGTGTAGGGCAGGGTGGCGTTGGTCAGGGCGTAGGTGCTCGTACGGGGCACGGCGCCGGGCATGTTCGCCACGCAGTAGTGGACGACGCCGTCGACCACGTAGCTGGGCTCGTCGTGGGTCGTGGGGCGGCAGGTCTCGATGCAGCCGCCCTGGTCCACGGCCACGTCCACGATCACAGCGCCCGGCTTCATGAGGGAGAGATCGTCGCGCCGGATCAGCCGCGGCGCCGCCGCGCCTGGGATCAGGACCGCGCCCACGACCAAGTCCACGTGGGGCAGCATCTCGCGGATCGCCAGCGGCGTCGAGAAGACCGTGCTGCAGTTGCGCGGCAGGCTCTCCTCGAGCTGGCGCAGGCGCTCGAGGTCGATGTCCATGATCGTCACGTCCGCGCCCATGCCCGCCGCCATGCGCGCCGCGTGGGTGCCCACGACACCGCCGCCGAGGACCAGGACCTGGGCGGGGCGCACGCCGGGCACGCCACCGAGCAGGATCCCGACTCCGCCCTGGTGCTTCTCGAGGGCCTTGGCCCCGTCCTGGATCGCCATGCGCCCGGCGACCTCGCTCATGGGCGTCAGCAGGGGAAGGGAGCCGCCAGCCTCGAGGGTCTCGTAGGCGAAGCAGTGGGAGCCGGTGGCGATCATGGCCTCGGTCAGCTCCCGGGAGGCGGCGAGGTGGAAGTAGGTGAAGAGCGTCTGCCCCGGGCGCATCAGCGGCCACTCCTGGGCCAGAGGCTCCTTGACCTTGAGGATCAGCTCGCTCGAGGCGAACACGGAAGGGGCGTCGGGCAGGATGGAGGCCCCGGCCTCGACGAAGGCCTCGTCGGAGAGGCCGCTGCCGTGGCCGCCTCCCGCCTCCACGGTGACCTCGTGCCCGGCCGCGCGCAGGCGGTCGGCGCCGGCGGGGGTCAGGGCGATCCTGTTCTCGTGGGTCTTGATCTCGCGGACGACACCGATCTTCACGGGGATCCTCAACAGGGGGGGGACGGGATGCGATTTGGGCTTGGGCAGGCCCGGGCCAAGACACTATCCTCTGCGCCCCTCCGAGCGCCATCCCCGGCGCCCGCTGGAAGCCGCCGCCGAGCGCGGCGAGGGCGATTAGCTCAGTCTGGTTAGAGCGCCACGTTGACAACGTGGAGGTCACTGGTTCGAGTCCAGTATCGCCCACCAGCTCTCCCCGCCGCCGCGCCGCCGAGCCGAGCCGCCGCCCACGCCATGGGGAGCCCAGGGAACCCTCACATCCCGCCCGGTCTACCGTAGAGGGGATTCGCCCGCCCTCCGGCGGGCACCGCGCCTGTGGAGAAACCGACATGCTGAACCTGCTCCTCCCGCTCCTCTTCGCCCCTACAGCGCCGTTCGCCGCCCAGGAGCCCTCCCTCGACGACTATCTGCGGGGGATGAGCGAAGCGGAGCTCTACGAGCGCCGCCGCACGGCCGAGTCCCTGGTCGTCCAGAAGGCGATCCCGGCGGTGGTCTACATCGAGACGGGCAAGCAGGTGCAGTGGCGGGACTTCTTCGGGCAGCGCCAGTCCACCTTGCGCCGCGGCAGCGGCTCTGGGGCCGTGATCCGACCGGAGGGGTTCGTCGTCACCAACTACCACGTGGTGGGCGGCGCGGACCGCATCACGGTCCACTTCGAGAAGACCATCGACCCCCACCCCTACGTCGCCGAGCTCGTGGCGGCGGTCCCCCAGGAGGACCTGGCCCTGCTCAAGCTCGAGGCCAGCCCCAACCGCATCTTCCCGACCCTGGAGCTGGGGACCAGCTCGGACCTCATGATCGGCGAACGGGTCCTGGCCATCGGCAGCCCGCTGGGGCACACGCACACCGTCAGCATGGGGATCATCTCGGGGCTGCACCGCGACGTCCCGGTCACCGACCCCAACCAGCCGCGCCAGACCCTGCGCTTCGAGGACCTGATCCAGACGGACGCCTCCATCAACTTCGGCAACAGCGGCGGGCCCCTGCTCAACATCAACGGCGAGCTCATCGGCATCAACAGCGCCGTCAACACGGCGGCGGAGAACATCGGCTTCTCGATCCCCGTGGACCGGGTGCGGCGCGTCCTCGAGGAGCAGCTCATCACGCCGGGCAGCTACAGCGCCTGGGTGGGATTCGAGGTCAGCGAGGACGACGAGCTGATCGTGACCGGCGTCGCCCCCGGCAGTCCGGCGAGCGAGGCCGGCGTGCGCCCTGGAGACCGCGTCCTCGCGGTCGACGGGCGCGAGGTAGCCGAGCTGGGCGCCTGGCGCCTGGCGCGCCTGGGCCTTGGGCCGGCGCGGGCAGTGCGCGTGCTCCTGGGCCGGGACGGCCAGCGCCGGGAGGTGAGCTTCCTCACCTGGGAGAAGGCGCGCGGACTGCTCTGGGAGCGGGTGGGCGCCACCTTCCGCGAGAACGCCGTCGGCCGGCGCCGGATCCTGGAGATCGAACGCCTGAGGGAGGGCGGTCCGGCGGCCGGGATCGGGCTGGATCGCGGCGATCTCGTGGACGCCGTCCAGCCCGCGAGCGGCGACGAGCTGGCCCGCCCCTGGCGCGTGGGAACCCGCGCCGAGCTGGCCGGCCTGGTGGGACGCCTGAAGCCCTCGACCGCCGTCGAGGTCCAGGTCTACCGCGAACGCGAGCTCCTCGAGGGCGTCCTGGTCCTCGACTGAGCGCGCCGCCGCGGGCGGACACCTCTCCTCTCTCCTCGGCAAGCGCTATACTCCGCGCCCCGGAGCCGCTCCGGGCTGCGCCCCCGGCTGTGGGCCGAGCCCCCCGAACCCGCGCCGGGCCCTCAAGCAGGCGGCCTCCGGGCGTCGAAGAGCCCGAGAGCGAGGCTCGCATCCCCACCCTCAAGACCCCAAAGCGCCCCCCCACTTCCGCGCCCCATGAAAGCCCTGGTCGAGTTCACCGAGCGCTTCGGGAACATGCTCTCCCGAGCGCTCCTGACGCTGCTGTATTACGGAGTCCTGGGCCCCTTCGCCCTCTTCTACCGCGTGCTCGCCGACCCGCTGCACCTGCGCCGCCGGCCGAGCGGCAACTGGGTGGGCTGGGAGGCGCGCAACGAAGACCTGGCCGCGGCCCGCAGGCAGGACTGAGCTGCCCGACATGAACGTCCTCGGACTCTCGTTCTACTACCACGACTCCTCCGCCGCCCTGGTGCAGGACGGCGTGCTCGCCGCCGCCGCCGAGGAGGAGCGCTTCAGCCGGCTCAAGCACGACTCCGGCTTCCCAGCCCTGGCGATAGAGTTCGTCCTCGAGCGCGGCGGCATCACGATCGACGACGTGGACCACGTCGTGTTCTACGAGAAGCCCTTCGTCAAGTTCGAGCGCATGCTGCTCTCGGCAATGGCGACCTTCCCGCGCTCCGCGGCGGTGTTCCGCGAGTCGATGCAGCGCTGGGTCTCCGACAAGCTGTGGATCAAGTCGATGATGTCGCGGCGCATGGGCGTGCGCGGATCCAAGTTGTTGTTCGCCGACCACCACATGTCGCACGCGGCGTCGAGCTTCTTCACCTCGCCCTTCGAGGAGGCCGCCATCCTGACGGTCGACGGCGCGGGAGAGTGGAGCACCTCGACCATGAGCCACGGCCGCGGCAACAAGATCGAGATCATCAAGGAGCTGCGCTTCCCCCACTCGCTGGGCTTGCTGTACTCGGCCTTCACCGCCTACTGCGGCTTCGAGATCAACGAGGGCGAGTACAAGCTGATGGGCATGCACCCCTACGGGAAGCCGGTGCACGTCGACGCGATCTACGAGCTGATCGACGTGGCGGAGGACGGCAGCCTCTGGCACGACATGAAGTACTTCGCCTACCACTACTCGCGGGACAACACCCTCGCGAAGGCCTTCGGCGAGCACTTCGGCCGTCCCCCGCGCGATCCCAAGCTCCAGGACAAGTCGCTCGATCCGTACTACTGCGACATGGCGGCCAGCATCCAGCGCGTGACCGAGGAGGTCCTGCTGAAGATGATCACGCACCTCCATGAGGTGACCGGCTCGAAGAACCTCTGCCTGGCCGGCGGCGTGGCCCTCAACTCGGTCGCCAACTACAAGCTCCTGCGCAACGGCCCCTTCGACGACCTCTACATCCACCCCGCGCCCGGCGACGACGGCGGCGCGGTGGGCGCGGCGTACTGGGCCTACAACCACGTCCTGGACCAGCCTCGGGGTCCGGCCCTCGAGGACGCCCTGCTCGGAACCGAGTACTCCGACGAGGAGATCGAGGCCTTCCTGCGCAAGAACGACATCGCCTTCACCAAGATCGAGGACGACGAGGAGTTCTTCGAGTCCGTCGCCCAAGCGCTCGTCGACGGGAAGGTCTGCGGCTGGTTCCGCAATCGCTTCGAGTGGGGCCCGCGGGCGCTGGGTGCGCGCTCGATCATCGCCGACCCGCGCAAGGCGGAGATGAAGGAGAAACTGAACGCCAAGATCAAGTTCCGCGAGGCCTTTCGGCCCTTCGCCCCCTCGGTGCTCGAGGAGCGGGCCGATGAGTTCTTCGACTTCCCAGAGCCCCAGCGGCACCCTCCCGCGCGCTTCATGCTCTACGTCACGCCGGTGCGCGAGGACAAGCGCGCCGACCTGCCGGCGATCACCCACGAGGACGGCTCGGGGCGCCTGCAAACGGTCTACAAGGCGACCAACCCCGACTACCACCGCATGATCGAGTTGTTCGGCGAGAAGACCGGCGTCCCGGTCGTCATGAACACCTCGTTCAACCTCAAGGGCGAGCCGATCGTCGAGGACCCCAGCCACGCCTTCAATACGTTCAGCCTCTCGGGCATGGACCTGTTGTTCCTCAACAACTACGTCATCGCCGCAGACGCGAAGAAGAAGATCGCCGACACCAAGTTCAACCTGCGCCACGAGGGCGATTCGGTTACGGCGATGGTGAGCTAGCCGACCCCGAGAATCATGCGCGCCCTCAACGTCCTGCTCTCCATCGCCGTCAGCCTTCTGCTCTGCGCCCTCACCCTGGAGGGAGGGCTGCGCGTGATCGGCATGGCTCCGGCCAAGACGATCAACCGCTTCGATCCCGCCACCGGCTGGTCCAAGCGCCCGGGCGCCACGGCCCGCAAGTCGACGCGCGAGTACGACGTCACCTTCCGCATCAACGACCTCGGCCTGCGGGACGACACGATGGAGAGCCCTGCCAAGCCGGCCGGCGCCTTCCGTGTGCTGTGCCTGGGAGACTCGTTCACCCTCGGCTACACGGTCGAGCGCGCGAACCTGTTCGTGGACCAGCTCGAGCGCTGGTGGAAGAGCGAGAACCGGCGCGTGAACGTGATCAATGCCGGCACCGAGGGCTACTCCACCGACCAGCAGGCGGTCTGGCTGGCGGAGCACGGCGCGGCCTTCGAGCCCGATGTCGTCCTCCTGTTCCCCTACGACAACGACATCTACTGGAACGGGCAGCAGGCCTACGGCCGCTTCGAGAAGCCTCGTTTCGACGCCAGCGGGAAGCCCGAGGAGCGCGAGCTGACCGACCCCGGCGAGCGCGGGTGGCTGCGCGCCACGGCCATCGGAAACCTGGCCGCCAAGGCCTTCGAGCCCCGCGACGACACCCACCGCTTCCGGCCCGAGGGCAGCGAGCGCACGGTCGAGCGGGAGTTCGCCGTCGTCCTCGATCAACCGCCGGGGTTCATCACCGACGCGACGGCGCGCACGGGCGGTGCCCTGCGCTACCTGGCGGCCCAGTGCCAGGAGTTGGGCGCGCGACTGGTCGTCGTCCCGCTCCCCTCCCACAGTGCGATCTCCCCCGCGCACGCCGAGCGCTTCGGCCGGACCTACCTCGGCCTGGAACCCGACGAGTGGAACCCCGACCTCCCCGTCGACACGATCCTCGAGCTCTGCCGCGCCCAAGGCATCGAGACCTTGGACTGCCGCGCGGCCCTGCGGGCCGCCAGCGAGGCGGGGGAGCAGGTCTACTTCGACGTGGACTGGCACCTCAACGAAGCGGGCAACCTGGCCTTGGCCGGGTTCCTGCACGACGCCCTCGACGCGGACGTCGCCGTGTTCCCGCCCGAACACCGGGCGATGGACACCGGCGTCGCCCCCACGATCGTCCCGCCCACCCCCAGCCGGACTTGGCTGAAGGTCTTCGGCGTCCTCTGGGTGCTCTTGACGGCGCTCTACTTCGGCACCTACTCCGACGAGCCGATCTGGCAGCCGCCCCTGAAGGTCCTGGCGATGCTGGCTGCGGTGTTCTGCATCGTGCTGGGCGGCGAGGCCTTGCTCGCGCGCCTCCCCGCCTCCCTCTCGCAGTTCCTGCTCCTGGTCTTCGTGGTCGGCCTGGGCACCTTCATCCTCTACAAGCTCGGGCGGCGGATCGGGACCATCCTGGAGCTGTTCAAGGCCTTCACCCTGCGCGGACACTGGTACCTGATGCCCCTGGTGGCCGTGCTGCTCACGATCGGCAGCCTCCTCGTCGTGGCGGCCAGCTCCCCGCTCGTCGCGCCGTTCATCTACACGCTCTTCTAGCCCGGAAGATTCATGAACACGCACACCAGACTTCGCAACCGGCCGTCTTCGACGGCCTCTCGGCCCCTGGCGGCGCTTTTCGAAAACCTGGCTTCCTCGACGACCCGTTCAGGGTCGCCTGCGTCGCCAGAACCCGCAAAGCACCACC
>JASLMK010000070.1 GCA_030746555.1 Planctomycetota bacterium
CCCGAGAGCCGCGAATTCCCCGGCCCGCCGGAGCAGCTCCCCCGGCCGCCTGGCGATGCCGCGGTGGATGACGTGGTGCCAGGTGCCCGGCCCGTCCGCTCTCGGTCTGCGTCCCATGGGAAGAGGGACGGGGGAAGAGGGGAGCGGTTACGGAGTGTGCGGTACTTCCGTGTCGGTGGGGTGGCGACGGGTGTGCGACACCGTACGTCACTCCTCGACCACCTCCAGGAACGTGCACTCCCCGCCCCGGATCTCGAAGACCAGGGACGGGTCGTCCTTCTCCAGGCCCTTCGAGAAGGGGGCTTGGATCAACAGGAAGTGCCGGCCGGGCAACAGGCCCGAGATGATGTAGGGCGGCTTCTCGAAGTTCTCGATGCGCCGAAACCTCCGAGGGCGAGTGTAGCTCGCGGGGCTGGTACCGAGGGTGAGGTGGGTGGTCTGGCTCGCCAGCTCGCCGGGATGGACGTGGACCTCGACGGAGCCGCGCAGGGAGCGATCGACCCGCAGGACGGCAGGGGCGGGACCGACGACCAGCGGCTGGAGAGAGTCCACCAGCTCCCGCTCCTCCCGCGGTCCGCGGGTGAACGAACGCCCGGCGTCCCGCAGGCAGGCGAGGTAGGTGCCGTAGGGCACGCCCTCCACGCGCACCGGCTCTCCGGCGCCGAACCCGGAGACGGAGAACTGCATGGGCGGTCCTGGGGCCTCGGGCTCGAGCCACAGTACGGCCTCGCCGAAGATCGACGCGACAAAGGGCGGGAAGCGCTCGCACTTCCAGCCATCGATGACGATGTCCACGATCCCGAAGCCGGCCGCGGTGGGCTCGACGGTCAGCTCCTCCCGCGCGAACCCGGCGTCCAGGCGGCGGGCCGTGAGGGTCGCCTCGAACGGCTCGTAGCCTGGGTAGGTCGTCGCGAAGGTGATCGGACCGATCTCCTCGCCCCAGCCGTCGCCCGCGAACAGGAACAGACGCTCGCCGAGGTCTCTGCGCTCGATCAAGGCGCGATCGACACCGGCGAGGACGGCTGACGCCGGAGCACCCGACACCCACTCGATCCCGAAGATGTCGAACACCGGCCGACCGATCCCCATCATGAACAGGTGGTCGTTGACCCGCAGGGGGGAACCGTCGGGCTCGCGCAAGGACAGGATCACGCCGTAGAGCGTCGTCACGTGCAGCGTGATGAACCTGCCGTTGGTGGCGACGTAGCGCTCGACCTTCGGCCGCAGGGTGCCCGCGCCGCCGACGACCAGGTCGTAGTGGCCGGGGAAGCTCAGGCCGCCGAGCCGGAAGGCCCCGCTCTCGTCGGTGAGGACCGTGCCGCCCTCCTCTCCGCTCTCCATGACCGAGGCGATGTTCTCCCGCGTAGGCAATCGTCCAGTCCGGATGGCCACCACCCGCAGGGGTTCGCCGACCGCCCTGCCGTCTCGCAGGGTGACGCGTCCGGCGATGACCCCTTCGGTGGCGAGCGCGATCTCGACGCCCGCGTCGGGCCACGCTTCCACCTCCCGTCGCCCTGGCAGGAAACCCGACGCGGTCGCCCACACGGTCATCGGCGCCGGAGCACCCGGAGGCGCAGCCTCGATCCAGGCGCCCTCCCCTCCCGTGGTGCCCGACGAGATCACCCGTCCGCCTACCCGGACCTCCACCGTCGCGCCGGGGATCGGCTCGCCGGCCTCGTCGGTCACGCGCACGATGCGTCGCGCCTGCGCTTGATCACGCCGCCCGCCGTCGGAGGGGACACGTGCGGCGACACCGATCTCCGTGCTCTCCCGTGAGGGCGGGTCCCCCCCCAGCGGCCCAACGAACTCCCCGCCTCGGCCCGCACCCCAGCCGACGGCCCACCACCACAGCAACGCCGCGGCTGCGCAGAGCAGCGCGGCGGCCGGCAACCGGACGCCGCCGTTGCTGTTTCGGCTCCCACGGTCCGCGCGGGCGCCCGTGGCGTCTCGTCCGAGCATCAGTCGCTGCAGGAGCCGATCTGGCTCCCGTTGGCGAGGGTCTTCCAGTCACAATCCTGCGTGTCCGAGCAGGCCTGCTCGGCTGAGCACGAGCCCCTGAGCGCGGACCCGAACGGAACGCCGGCATTCAGGGCAAGGACCGCATGGCAGCACCCGGGCTCCTCGACGGACCCGCCGTCGCACACGCAGTAGGCGTAGGTGATGTCCGGGTAGCTGGTCGGATGGACGTAGGAGGCGCAGTCCGTCGAACAGCCGTTGTCGATGCAATCCAGGCCGTGCCCGAAGATCGGATGGACCGGCGTGATGGCCGAGTCGCAGGCCAGGGTGGAATCCGGCGCCGCACTGAACGAGGGCGACCCGGGCAGGACGAGGGGGACGATGCAGGAGCCGAGCAGAGCGACCACGAACGTGCGGGACATGGGCGAACCTCCATGGGAAGCAGGTGCGAGTCAGGCGTCCAGGCCAGGCTACTGGGGTGCTCCCTCCGACGTCAACGAAACATGGACCCGCCTCTCCCAGGCCCCTACCTCAGTCTCGGTGGACGCGGTCCGGTGCCCTCCCGTCTGTGACGGTGACGAGGCAGGCGCGACACCGTCAAGGTCGTCTACCCAGCGCCCACCCGACGCCGGCGAGACCGCCTGGGGGCCCGGGCTCCCCCTGAGCCACGGGCTTCAACACGACCAACGGACTGAAGATCCGTTGCAACCCGTGATCCGGGCGAACCCGTCGGTCCAGCCACGCGCTGGGCCGATCGGTGATCTCCAAGAGGAGCGGCGTCCCCCGGGTAGGACCCGCGGGGGGACTGGTGAATCCACGCCCCTCGGACTCGACTCCAACGACTCTCGAATCGCCTCCGGCGTCATGCCACCCCGCCGGCCGGGCATCGGGAGGGCAGGGAGTGGACAGATTGACACCCGCGTGCACCCCCCCCTACGATTGGATCGCTGAACGGAGGCTCCTCCCGCACGCACCAATCCCAGGGACCCAGGAGCGAAGGACCCCCCGAAGGAGCACCGACACTTCCCATGCAGTAGACCCCGTCCATAGGAGGAAGCTCGTGGTCTCGCACACATCGCTCGTATTCGCTTCGGTGTTCGCGCTCTCAACCGGCCTGACGGCCCTGGGTGTACGGAGCCAACGCCTCCGGGGGGCCTGTTCCGTTCGGCGCCTGTGATACGGACGACTGCCCCGAAAGCGGCGTTTGCACGGGGATCATCCGTTGGATCAGCGAGGATCCTCTGTTGTTCGACACCTACGCGCGCTGTGAGTAGCGCGGGGGTGGCCCCCCGCTTTGGAGCACGACCCAACGGCACGAAGGAGTGGAAGGGGGCGAGCTGATGGCCGGTCCCGATCGAGCGGAGCCGAGGACGCCGACGACGCGACGCCCGATCGTCCGAAACACCGCGATCCTCGTCGCCTGTGTGCTCGGCGCGGTGTCGGGGATCGTCGCGGTCCTGGCCTGGGCCAGGCTCTTCGGGGCGAGCTCGGGTGTCGTGCCGCCCGAAGCTCACCACCACGCTCTTCCCGATGCGGTCGTCGAGCTCGATCCACGCCCCGGCGGCCGAGAGGGTCCCCCGGCTCGTCGAGAGGTCTCCGCCGATCCCTCCACGCAACCCTCGCAAGCCGCCTTCTCCGTATCGACCCACGGCCCGCGGGGGCAGCCCCGAGCCGGCGCCGAGGTCTACTTCGCGGACTACACCGAGCGAGTGCCCTCCCTGGTCTTCGGAGGTCCCACGGATGCGGCGGGAGTGCGGACCTTCACCGAGAGACCGTGCGCGTACGGTGTCGCACACCCGTCGCCACCTCCCCCACACGACAGTACCGCACGTCCCGATAGTTCCGACGGCGAGGCTCGGGGGCCTGGCGCAGGGACTCAGCCGCCTGGGTGAGAAACGGGGGCCGGGCGGCGGCCGTGGCAGAGCTCGAGGGCGGCGTGGGCCAGGAGGGATGCGCGCTCCGCATAGGCGAGATCAGAGATCAGGAAGCGCCGGTGCCCCGCGATCAACC
>JASLMK010000071.1 GCA_030746555.1 Planctomycetota bacterium
TCAGGGTCGCCTGCGTCGCCAGAACCCGCAAAGCACCACCCCGAACCGAGTTGCTGTGTCTGGTGCACGTCTTCATGGAGAATCCGGGCTAGGCTATCGACTCCCCCGACCACGGCCCACGAACAGGAGAAAGGGTGTCCACGAAACTCGCCGATCGCATGTCCGTCCTGGGGACGGAGACCGCCTTCGAGGTGCTGGCCAAGGCCAAGGCCCTGGAGGCTCGGGGCAGAGACATCGTGCACCTCCACATCGGGGCGCCGGACTTCCAGACCCCCGAGAACATCGTCGAGGCGGCCTGCAAGGCCCTGCGGGACGGCTACCACGCCTACACGCCGGCCAAGGGCCTGCCGATCGTGCGCGAGGCCGTTTGCGAGGACATCGCCGCCCGCCGTGGGGTCGAGGTGGACCCTGAGCACGTGCTGATCGTCCCCGGCGGAAAGCCGACGATGTTCTATGCGATGTTGATGTTCGGGGAGCCGGGCGCGGAGATCCTCTACCCCAATCCGGGCTTCCCGATCTACGAGTCGATGATCCGCTGCTCGGGGGCGACGGCCGTCCCGATCGAGCTGCGCGAGGAGCAGGGATTCTCCTTCAACGCCGGGGCGGTCCTGGATCAGATCACGCCGAACACGCGCCTGTTGATCCTCAACACGCCCGCCAACCCTACCGGAGGCGTCGTCCCACGGGCCGAGATCGATGCGCTCGTGGCAGGACTCGAGGCTCACCCCCACGTCACCGTCCTGGCGGACGAGATCTACTCGCGCCTGCTCTACGACGGCGAGGAGCACGTCAGCATCCTCGAGTACGAGTCGATCCGCGACCGCGCGATCCTGCTCGACGGTTGGAGCAAGACCTACGCGATGACCGGGTGGAGGTTGGGCTACGGGGTCTGGCCCGCGTCCCTCGTCGCCCAGGCCGAGCGCCTGCAGATCAACAGCGTCTCCTGCACGAACGCCGTGGCCCAGATGGCGGGCGTCGAGGCCTTGCGCGGTCCCCAGGACGCGGTCGATCGCATGCGGGCGGCCTTCGACGAGCGCCGCGCGGTCATCGTCGAGGAGCTCAACGCCATCGACGGCGTGAGTTGTCGCACGCCCAAGGGCGCCTTCTACGCCTTCGCCAACACGACCGGAACCGGGCTCTCCTCCCGCGAATTGGAGTCGCGCCTGTTGAACGACGTCGGCGTGG
Organism: Planctomycetota bacterium; assembly: GCA_030746555.1. GTDB lineage: Bacteria > Planctomycetota > UBA1135 > UBA1135. The sequence continues at coordinate 1,186 of JASLMK010000071.1, forward strand.
CCTCGATCTCGGGGACGAGCTTCGGCGCCCTCGGCGAGGGCTACGTGCGCTTCAGCTACGCGAACAGCATCGACAACATCCGCGAGGGGCTGCGGCGCGTCCGCGAACATCTCCAGCCCGCCTGAGGCGCGGCCGCTCTCCCTTCCTTTCCCCACCACAATCCTCTCATCTACCCCATGGGCGTCTTCAAGGCCTACGACATCCGCGGACTCGTACCCGACGAGCTCGACACCGCACTCGCGCGCCGCATCGGCGGCGCCTTCGCCCGGTTGTTGGGCGCTCGCCGCCTGGTGATCGGGCGCGACGCGCGCACCCACTCACCCGAGATCGCCGGAGCCGTGATCGACGGCATCCTCGAAGCGGGGACCTCGGTCCTCGACATCGGTCTGGCCTCGACGCCGATGACCTACTTCGCCATCGGCTCGGTGGACTGCGACGGCGGCCTGTGCGTGACCGCCAGCCACAATCCCGGCGAGTACAACGGGATGAAGCTCTGCAGCGAGGGGGCGCGGCCGATCTCCGCGGCCAACGGGATCCTCGACGTGGAGCTCGCCTGCGCCGCGGATCCGCTGCCGCCCGCGGGCGAGCCCGGCGCGCGCGAGGAACTCGACCTGCTCGGGGCCTACGCCGACCACGTGGCCTCCTTCGCCGACCTCGATGCGCCGATCACGATCGCGATCGATGCTGCCAACGGGATGGCCGGCTACACGCTCCCGTCGATCCTCGAGCGCCTGCCCGCGGTGCGGGCGGAGTGCATGCTGATGGAACCCGACGGCACCTTCCCGGTCCACGAGGCGAACCCTCTCAAGGAGGAGAACCTCGACGGCGTGCGCGAGCTGATCACCGCCACGGGCGCTCGCCTCGGCGTGGGCTTCGACGGAGACGCGGACCGCTGCTGCTTCGTGGACGAGACCGGGCGCACCGTGCCCGCCGACCTGATGACGGCCCTGCTCGCCCGGGACCGGCTCGCGCGCCGGGGCCCCGCGCCGATCGTCTACGACCTGCGGTCGTCGTGGGTCGTCAAGGAGGAGATTGCGAGCGCGGGTGGGGAGCCGATCCGCGATCGCGTCGGGCACTCGTTCATCAAGGCCACGATGCGCGAGCGCGGCGCCGCCTTCGCCGGGGAGCTCTCGGGGCACTTCTACTTCGCGGACAACTTCACGACCGATTCCGGAGTGCTGGCGATGATCTCGGCCCTCAACCTGCTGGGCCGCGAGGAGAACCGCGAGCGCCCGTTCTCAGAGCTGGTCAGCGACCTGCGCCGCTACCACGCCACCGGGGAGATCAACTTCCGGGTGGAGGACAAGCAGGCGGCCTTCGCGCACCTGGCCGAGACCTACGCGGGGGGGCGCTCCGACGAGCTCGACGGGGTGACCGTCGAGTTCGGGGACCTGGGAGACGCCGACTGGTGGTGGTTCAACGTGCGCGCGTCGAACACCGAGCCCCTCCTGCGCCTGAACCTGGAGGCGCGGTCTGAGGCGACCCGGGATCGCCGCCGGGACGAGATCGTCGCCCTGCTCGGGGAGCCGGTGGCCTGAGCGCTCCCGGCTGGAGGGCGGATTCCCCGCTTTGGGAGGGGGCGGCCGCGCGCGTGAGCCCGCAAGGTCCCGCGGGAGCCCGTGGGCGCGCGGGCCCTGGGGCCAGGGCCGCGGTGGTGCCCGGCGTGCCGGGAGAGCCCCAGGAGGGCCGTCAGGCGCTCGTACGCCGGGGCCGTGGAGGCGAGCATCGACTCCGCCGCCCTCGGCTCGCAGAGCACACGCCGGCCCGGAGACGGCCCGGGGTTTCCAGGTCCTGACCCTGGCTGCCGATTAGAGTGATGCGCGCCCGACTCCCATGACACTCCTCTCCCTCGTCCCCCTGCTCGCGGCCCCGCTCCTCGCGCCCCGACAGGCGCCCTCCCCGCGTCCGACCGGGCGCGCGGTCGCCGCAGCGTCCGCCCAGGCCGCCTGGCCCGAGCGCCTGCGCCGGGACGCCCGGACCGCGTTCACGCCGCGCAGCGCCGTCGCCGCCCGGGCGACCCTCGACCGGGGCAACCTGGGACCCTACGAGCGCGCCGAAGCCCTGATGGCCCTGGGCTGCGCCGGAGCGACGATGGAGCGCGCACGGCTCGCGTCCTGGTCCGCGGAGGGCACGGCCACCGAGCGCCGGGCGGCCGCCTTGGCCCTGGGCGAGCTGGGGAGAGGAGTGGGCGATCGTCTGTCGGAGCTGTGCGACGACCCCGACACCGACGTGGCCGCCTGCGCGGCCCTGGCTCTCCTGCGCACCGGGACCCTCTCCGCCCGCGCACGGGTGGACGAGCTGACGCGCGGCGCCCGCAAGGACCTGGCGGAGCGCGCCAGGAACCTGTTGATGTTCGAGGTCGACCCGCTCGGCACCGGCGAGCTTCCCTCGGCTCGCTTGCTGCTCGACCTGCGCTGGAACGCTGCGCGCGCCTTTGGCCTCGTGGACGGGCAGGCGTGGTCGGTCACCTTGCTGGGAGAGCTCGTCGCCGACGAGCGATTCCTCGACGCGGTCATCCTGTCCGAGGCGGCTCTGCTCTCCGCCCCGGGGGTCAAGGACCACCTCGTGGGGCAGCTGCTCGAGGTCGGTGGCGAGTGGGCCGTGCGCGCGTGCGTCGCGGGAATGCCCGCAGAGCTGGCCGAGCTGATCGAGCACGGCTTGTGGACGCCGGGGCGCGGGCAGTGGGATTGGATCCTCGACGAGATCGGCGCGCGTGGGATGGCCGCGGAGGCCGTCGATCTATTGATGATTGCCCGCGGCCAGTCGGGCCTGAACCTGCGGGCGATCGAGCTGCTCTCCCGTGGGGGCGTCTTCGATGACTTGGAGGAGCTCAGCGATGGGTGGGCCGACCTGACCGCCGGCGAGCGCATCCTGGTCTGTCGCGCCCTCGGCAACACCCATCGCCCCGACGTCGGGGCGCGCCTCGCCGACTGGGGGGACGACCCTCGACCGCCGGTGGCCGCGGCTGTCCTGATCGCTCGGGCGCGCCTGACCGAAGCCAAGGCGATCAGCAGCCTGCGCACCGCGCTGCTCGACTCCGAGGCCGAGGGCTGGGCCCTGCGCGTGCGCCTGGCCTGCGAGCTGGCCGACGATCCGGTGATCGGGGACCTGTTGAGCGAGGTCCTGCCCCTGTGCGAGGACGAATGGCGCATCCGCGTGGCCTCCTCGCTGGGGATCGCCGGTCGCGCGGGGGCCCTGATCGAGCTGCGCGAGGCCCTCGACGGCCGGCTCCCCGATGGAGAGCTGGGGGGCCTGGCCGTGCGCGCCCTGGGGAGTTCGGGGATCGAGGAGGACGTCGAGCTCCTGGCGGACTCGTTCCCGCTCGAGCGCCGCCCGATCCTCAACCGCCACCTGGCCCGGGCGCTCGTCACCGCCCGCCACGTGGAGGCCATGAGCGTGGTGCGGTCCGCTCTGTGGCGCGGCCCCTTCGACCGCAGCGTGCTGGCCGCCGCCGTGCTGATCGACCGCATCGGCATCTATCGCCTGCGGGAGGAGCTGGCCACGCCGCCGTCGCGCGCGACCTCTCAGGACATCCGGCGCGTGGGGTTCGCTCTCGGCGAGTGGGGAGGCCTGGCCGAGATCGGCGAGCTGCAGCGCCGGCTGCGGGGGCGGACCAACGACCCCGTCATGCAGGGCGCGCTGCTGGGAGCCTTGAGCGCGCGGACGCATTGACCTCACGGGATCGGTAGGATGACGCCCGTCTTGTCTCTCGACACTCGATCGTCCGACCCCCGACCGGGGAGGTCGCCGTCGTGACCCGCCTCCTCGGCAGCCTGTTCCGCAACCGCAGACTCCTGCGAGAGCTCGTCGTGCGGGACCTGAAGGCCCGCTACGTCGGCTCGAGCATGGGCTTCTTCTGGTCCGTCGTGTATCCGTTCATCAACCTGATCGTGTACATGTTCGTGTTCCGCTACGTGCTCAACGTGCGCTGGGAGGACAAGGCCTCGCCCCAGGACGTGGCGGTCTGGATGCTGGCGGGCATCGTCGTCTGGACGGCCTTCGCGGAGACCGTCGGCCGCGCGACGAACTCGCTCGTGGAGAACGCAAACCTGATCCAGAAGGTCGTCTTCCCCTCGGAGGTGCTGCCCGTCTACCTCACGATCTCGTCCCTGATCAACATGCTGGTGGGGATGCCGATCGTCCTGGCGGGCGTCGCCTACTTCGCCTACTTGGGGGATGGCGACGCCCGCGTGGCCGCCCTGGGGGTGCAGGAGATCCTCCCCGAACCCGAGCATCGCTCCCTCGCCCTCGGTCTGCCGCTGTTGATGATGCCCCTGCTGATCGTCCTCCAGGCGTTGTTCACCGTGGGCCTGGGCTATCTCCTGAGTGCGCTCAACCTCTTCTTGAGGGACACCTATCACCTCGTCGGGGTCGGGATCACGGTCTGGATGTTCGCCACGCCGATCTTCTATCCACCGCACCTCGTCGAGACGGGCAACGGCGGCCGCTTCGCCTGGATCCTGGAGGCCAACCCGATGCACTGGCTGATCGACTCCTACCGGGAGGTCGTGCTCTTCGCCTCCTGGCCCGACGCGGCCCTGCTCGGTCGGTTCACCCTGGCCGCCGTCGTGACCTTCGCCCTCGGCGCGACCTTCTTCCGCGGTCAGAAGGACCGCTTCCCCGATCTGCTGTGATGGCCGAGACCGCCGCGAAGACCAGCCCGGACGAGGCACGGACGGAGCGATCCACGAGCGCGATCGTGGCCCGCAATCTCGGCAAGGCCTACGACCTCTACGAGAAACCGATCCACCGCCTGTGGGACCTGTTGTTGCCGGGGACGCGCAGGGCGCGCGAGTTCTGGGCCGTGCGCAACGTCTACCTCGACGTGCCCCAGGGAGCGACGGTCGGGATCATCGGGGAGAACGGCGCCGGCAAGAGCACGCTCTTGCGCCTGCTGAACGGGATCACCAAGCCGACGACCGGCGAGGTCGTGGTGAATGGGCGCATGACCTCGCTGCTCGAACTCGGCGCGGGCTTCCACCCCGAGTTCTCCGGCCGCGAGAACATCTACCTCAACTGCTCCATCCTCGGCATGACCGAGGCCGAGGTCGACGAGCGCTTCGAGTCGATCGTGGAGTTCTCCGAGCTCGGCGATTTCATCGACCGGCCCGTGAAGACCTACAGCTCGGGGATGTACGTGCGCCTGGGATTCTCGGTGGCTTCCAGCGTGGACCCCGACATCTTCCTGATCGACGAGGCCCTCTCGGTGGGGGATGAGCACTTCCGCGGCAAGTGCATCAACCGCCTGAACGAGTTCCGGGAGCAGGGGCGGACGATCGTCTTCGTCTCCCACGACATGGGCGCCGTCAAGAGCATGTGCCAGTACGTCGTCCTGATGGACAGGGGCGAGGTGCTCGAGCAGGGGACCGCCGAAGAGGTGGCCGACGAGTACCTCAAGCGCGCCCACGCCCGTGGCAACGAGCGCCTCTCGGCCCTCAACCGGGAGGCCGGGGAGTACCCCCGTTGGGGAACCGGCGAAATGGAGGTCCTCGACGTGCGCATGCTCGACGCCGCCGGCGAGGAGGGCCACGTCTTCGCATCGGGAGCGCCGTTCAGGATCGTGCTGCGCTACAAGGCCCACGAGGCCTGTCGTCAGCCGGTGTTCGGAGTGGGGATCTACCGCTCCGACGGCACCTACATCAACGGCTCCAACCACCACTGGCGCGAGCACCCGATCGAGCTCGAGGAGGTCGCCGCCGGAGAGGAGGGTGAGGTCGAGATGCGTTTCGACGCGATGCCCGTCCTCGAGGGGCGCTACTACGTCACGACGTTCCTCTACGATCACGGCAAGCCGGCGCCGACCGCCATCGACCACCGGGAGCACGCAGTGACTTTCGAGGTGGTCGATCCGCGCCACCACCAGCACGGGCTCCTGTATTTGCCGACAGTCTGGTCCATCCGGCGATCGACTCCCGACGGCGGCACGGATGAGCGGGAATCGCCCTCGTGAGCGACGACCTCCTCGATCTCCCCTTCGACCAGTACCAGCGCTACCGCCTCGTCGCGGACGTGCTCGAGGATCTGCGCGTGGGGCGTCGGCGATTCACGATCCTCGACGTCGGTGGGCGCACGGCGCTCCTGCGCCGCTTCCTGCCGCGCGACCGCGTGGAGATCGTCGACCTCGAACCCTCCGAGGAGAAGGGTCTGGTGCTCGGCGACGGAGCGAACCTGCCCTTCGGCACCGACTCCGTAGACGCCGTGGTTGCCTTCGACACCCTCGAGCACGTGCCGAAGCGGCGTCGTCCCCGCTTCGTCCGGGAGTGTCATCGAGTGGCCCGCCGCTGGGTCGTCCTCGCGGGACCCTACAGGACCGGTCCCGTCCAGCGGGCCGAGCGCGTCCTGCGGGAGTTCCTCTGGGAGAAGCTCGAGATCGAGCATCGCTACCTAGAGGAGCACCACGCCCAAGGCCTGCCCGTCCGCGGCGAGGTCGAGCGCAGCCTTCGCAAGCTCGGGGGCAGGGTGACGAGCATCGGGCACGCCAGCCTGCAGCGCTGGCTGCCTCTGATGTTGCTCTCGATGTACATGGACCGGGACGCTCCCCTGCGCCCGATCGCCCGGCACCTGCATCGCTTCTACAACGAGCTGCTCCACGCCCATGATCACGAGGCTCCCGTGTACCGGCACGCGATCGTGGCTGCCCTGGGGGACGCCCCCCTGCCGGACCCGGACGCGATCCTGAGCGCAGGGGCCCTCGAGCGGGAGGCCGTGGAGGCTCCGACGCACCTGCTCACCGAGCTGCTGCACTTCGACGCGGAACGCGACGTCGTCGATGCGGAGTGGGGGCGCCTGGCCGAGGTGATCGAGGGGCTGGAGGCCGACCTCGAAGGGCACCGCGGCTCGCTGGCGGAGATCGCGGAGCTGCGCACCGAACAGGACGGCGTCATCGAGGAGGTCTCAGAGGAGCTCGAGTCGACCCGGGGGGAGCTCGAGGGCGTTCGCAAGGAGGCGGCCCGGGAGAAGACCGAGCAGGGGGCCGTGATCGCGACCCTCCAGGAGGACCTGGCCGCCCACCGCGAGTCGATCGCCGAGGCCGAGGAGGAGCTCGAGCGCGAGCGTACCGAGGCCGGGAGCGAGCGGGAGACCCTGACGGCGGACCTTGCCGAGCACGCCGGGTTGGTCGAGGAGCTGCGGGTCCTGCACGCCAACGAGGTGGAGGGCAAGCAGGCGCTCGAGGAGCAGCTGGCTGCGAACACGGGGGAGTACGAAGAGGAGCGGGAGACCCTGACGGGGGACCTGGCCGAGCACGCCGAGCTGGTCGAGGAGCTGCGGGTCCTGCACGCCAGCGAGGTGGAGGGCAAGCAGGCGCTCGAGGAGCTGCTGGCGGCGAACGCGGGGGAGTACGAACAGGAGCGGGAGACCCTGACGGCGGACCTGGCCGAGCACGCCGAGCTGGTCGAGGAGCTGCGGGCCCTGCACGCCAGCGAGGTGGAGGGCAAGCAGGCGCTCGAGGAGCTGCTGGCGGCGAACGCGGGGGAGTACGAACAGGAGCGGGAGACGCTGACGGCGGACTTGACCGAGCACGCCGGCGTGATCGCGGAGCTGCGCGAGGAGGTCTCCGCCGCAGAGGTGGAGCGCGAGGTCGTCCACCGCGAGCTCGCCGAGCGCACCGCCGAGCAGGTCGAGGTCGTCGAGACCCTGACCGCCGACCTGGAGGGCCATCGCGCCGTGGCGCTCGAGGCTCGAGGGGAGCTCGCCCAACGGGAAGAGGAGCTGGGGGAGGTGAGGGCGGAGCTCGAGCGTGTCGTCGAGGACTTCGAGCGACAACGGGACGAGCAACAACAGGTGTTGGAGGAGTGGTCGGCGGACCTCGAGGGTCACCGCGCCCTGGCGGAGGAGTTGCGCGAGGAGGTCGCCAAGAACGCGGCCGCCCTGGAGCGGGCACGCGAGGCCGCCGTCTTGGAGCGCGCACAGCAGGCCGAGGTCACCGCGGCCCTCGATGCCGATCTGGCGGGGCACCGCGGGGCGCTCGAGGACTTGCGCACCGAGCTCGAGAAGAGCGTCGCTTCCGTCCGCGCCCTCGAGGGCGCCTGCGGCGAGCGCGACCGGGCCCTGGCGGCCCTGACCGAACGCCTGGCCGTCGCCGACGAACTCACCGCACGCCTGCGCGCGACCCTCAACGATCGCCGCGAGAACCTGGTCCGCGCCCTGGCGCTGCGCAAGCGGCGCTACTGAGCCACCCGCTGTGCGCCCGCGGGCTAGCCCGGGTTATTCATGAACACGCACACCAGACTTCGCAACCGGCCGTCTTCGACGGCCTCTCGGCCCCTGGCGGCGCTTTACGGAACCTGGCTTCCTCGACGACCCGTTCAGGGTCGCCTGCGTCGCCAGAACCCGCA
>JASLMK010000072.1 GCA_030746555.1 Planctomycetota bacterium
AGCCCGGATGATTCATGAACACGCACACCAGACTTCGCAACCGGCCGTCTTCGACGGCCTCTCGGCCCCTGGCGGCGCTTCTCGAGAACCTGGCTTCCTCGACGACCCGTTCAGGGTCGCCTGCGTCGCCAGAACCCGCAAAGCACCACCCCGAACCGAGTTGCTGTGTCTGGTGCACGTCTTCCTGAATCATCCGGGCTAAGCTCTGCCCGACATGGACGCCCCCCGACACCGCTCCGCCCTGGCCGCCGGCCTGCTCTGCGCCGCGCTCGCCGCGGCCTGCAAGAGCAACGAGCCCACCGAGGCCGAGCTCGCGCGCCAGATCGAGATCCACACCGAGGCCACGATCGGCTACCTCGACATGGGCGAGCTCGACCGCGCGGTCGACCAGGCCCTGCGCGGGTTGAGCCTGGCGCCCGAGGACTTCAAGCTGCGCCTGTTCCTCGGGCGCGCGCTCCAAAAGCGCGGCTCGATCGAGGACCTCCTGCAGGCTGAGCGCGTCCTCCGCGATCTCCAGCCCAGCGAGGACTTCCGCGTCTCCCTGGGCCTGGCCGAGGTCCTCGAGCGCAAGGGCGTCGCCTTCGACGAGTCCGCCCGTGGCGTGGCGCCCGGCCGCCACACCGGCGGGGCCGACCAGGCGACCACCCGCCTGCGCCTGGAGCGCGACGCGGGGGAGGCGTGGGAGGAGTCCCTAGCCGCCTACGAGCGCGCCCTCGCCCTGCGCCCCAACGACCACCCCGCGATGACCGGCGCCCTGCGGGTGACGAGCCTGTGCGGCGACCACGCCGGCGCTCTGGCCTGGACCGACGCGATCCTGGCCAGCACCGGCGCGGACCGGGGCTTTTGGACCTCCCAGCTCGAGCGCCCCGAGCTCTCCGTCCGGGACGAGCAGAGCGCCCGGGACAACATCGCCGAGCTCGACGAGCTCGAGATGGCCGTGCAGTTGCAGGCCGCCACGACCCTGGTCCTGTGCGACCGCAAGCCCGAGGCGGTCGAGCGCCTCGACCGCGCCTGCGCCCTGGTCCCCGATCTGGCCGAGCTCCACAGCCGCAGGGCCCAGCTCCTGGTCGAGCTGGGGCGCTACGAGGAGGGCCTGGCCGCGATCGACGAGTACCTGCGCCTCTCCGACGGCCTGGCCTTCGAGCACCCCGACATCCGCCGCGCCTACAACCTGCGCCAGCTCTGCCGCAGCTCCCTCGCCGGTCCCTGAGCCCGGCGCGCCCCTCCGGCGACGGGGCCTAGTCCCCGGCGTCGGGGTGCCAGGTGGCCACGCGCCGGCCACCCCGGCAGTCGACGACCTCGACCGTCAGGGCCGCGTCCGGCGCGCGCTCGGCCATCAGGCAGCTGATCTCCTCGGGAGAGCAGATCGCCCTGCCGTCGATGGCCACGACGATGTCCCCGCGGCGCAGGCCGACCTCGTCGGCGATCGTCCCCCCCACGACCCTCCGCACGAGGACGCCGCAGTCGGGGGCGACCTTGCAGGCCGCGCGCTCCTCCGGGGTCGGCGCGCCGCACTCGATCCCCAGGATCGCCGTCGGCACCGCCCCCTCCGGCCGCGCGCGGTCGGGGGCGAGGGTGCCGCGCCACCCCTGCGGATCGATCCGCAGGCGCACCGGCCCGTCCATCCAACGCAGGCTGGTCCCCGAGCCGAAGGGCTGCAGGGTCATGTCCGCCAGGCCGGGGATCTCGTCGGCGAGGTGCGGGTTCTCCTCGAGGATGCGGTCCAGGCAGGGAGCCGCGTACTCGCGTGTCTTGCCGTCTTCGGTCACGCGCAGGCACACCCCGTCGGGACGCACCTCCACGCTGTAGGCGCGGCTCTCCCGCACGACGCCCCCCTGGTGGGGCAGGGTCAGGCGTCGGGGCCGGGCCAGGCTCAGTCCGCCTCCGCCGTCGAATGCGCCCTCGAAGAACTCGTCGAACCAGCGCAGGCGCTCGGTCAGGTCGTCCGCACCGACCAGGGGCGAGTGGCCATCGGGGCCCATGGCCTGCCAGCCGCAGCGCGGAGCGCGCTCGAGCTCCCTCAGGGCCAGGCGCGCGGTCCATGCCAGCTCGGGCTCGGCCGTGCTCGAGGCCCAGACGGCCAGGGCGCGGCGGGCGGCCGGCTCCGTGCGGGCCACGGCGACGAGATCCCCGTAGGCCGCCTCGCGCAATGCGAGGTCGGCCTGACTCAGGCGGCGCTTCCACCCGGCGGCGTCGAAGGCGAGGTCCTCCCCCAGGGGCCGCTGGGCGGCGCGCATCCGGCGGCCGGCCCCCTCGGCGTCGTCGTCGCCACCTTGCGGCATCGCGCCCGCCCCTCCCAGGCCGACGATCAGGAGGGCGGCGGTCAGGACGGCGCAGGGAGCGGGAGACGCTCCCCGCGGACGAAGTCGGTGAAGGATCGGTGCACGCTGCATCGGCGGCCCTCCCATTCTCTTCAGTGGATGCCGGCCCGCGGGCCGTGCGTTGCGGGGCGGTTCAGCGAATCTGGGGCGGCAGGACGAGGCGACCGGGAGAGCCCGCGGTGCTGGCTCCCCCCGGCGTGAGCGCGATCGGATCCGCATTCGCGCCCGCGCCCCCCCGCAGGGAGTCGCCCAGGGACTCGGCGAAGGAGGCGGCGTGATCGGCCAGGCGCGCGCCGGGCTCTACCGGCCGCAGGGCGACCGAGGCCGAGGAGCCTTCGGCGGCGCTCGGCGCTCCCGGCGCGGGAGCCGCGACGGTCGCCGCGGGAGTAGCGCCTCCGGCCAGTCCGCCGCCTTCGTTCGGTCCGTGGGCCGCCGGGGCTCCCAGGCGCTCTCCTGCCCACAGGCCGCCGAGGGCGATGACCAGGGCGGCGGCGGCGACGGCGGAGCGGCGGCGGGCGGAGAACGCGGGCGGAGCCGCAGCCAGCCGCCCCTTGTCGGCCAGCTCCGAGCGCAGGGCGGGCCAGGGGTCGAAGGCCGGCGCAGGGGCGTCCTTCACCGAGCGCAGGGTCCGGCGCGCGTCGTCGAGGCGCGCGAGCTCGGCGCGACAGTCGCCGCAGGCCTCGAGGTGGTTCGCCAGCGCCTCGAGGGCGGAAACCTCGAGGTCCGCGCCCACAAAGAGCGGCAGGTCGCCGCGGACTTCAGAACAGGTCGGGGGTCGTTCCATGCGGTCGGCTCAGGCGGGAGGGTCAGGCTCCCCCGCTCCCTCGCGGGTCGTCTACGGAGTCGGAGCCCAGGTTGTTGGCGGCGCGCGCCCCGCGCCGCTCCCAGGCCTCCTGGAAGAGTTTTCTGCCTCGGTGGAGCCGCCAGCGCACGGTGACGTGTGTGGCGCCAACGATCTCGGCGATCTCGTTGCAGGGCAGGCCCTCGAGCTCGCGCAGGACGAGGACCGACTGGAAGTGGGGCGCCAGGGTGGCGAGGCAGGCGCGCACCTCGGCCACGGTCTCCTCGCTCTCCATGGCCGCGCCGGGGGCCGGCGCGCCGTCATCGACCAGCTCCCGGTCGGCGTCCTCCTCGTCGACGGCGCTCGTGCTCTGGACGGGACGCCTACGGCGCAGGTGGTCGATGGCCAGGTTGGTCAGGATGCGGTACAGCCAGGTGCTGAAGGCGTACTGGAAGTCGAAGCGTTCCAGGTTGCGGAAGACCCGCAGGAACCCCTCCTGCACCAAATCGCGCGCGTCCTCGTCGCAGGGGACCATGTTGCGCACGACGCGCCAGGCGCGGCCCTCGTAGCGGCGCACGAGCTGCTCGAAGGCGCGCTCGTCCCCTTCCTGGGCACAGCGGATCAGGACGTGCTCCTCCGCCGACTCCGCCGCCGGGCGGGGCGGCGTGGGGTCGGGGCGAGGGTCGTCGGGTCGGTCGGAGGCGGATTCCACGGAGATCTCGAGGGGGGCGCGGGTCCGGACGAGGCGGGATACGCGCGCCGCGGAGTCGATGTTAGCACTTCCCCCGCCCCGCTTCCGAGCGCCCCTTGCGGCGGCTCGTGGGCCCTCAGGGACAGGTCGGGAAGCGCCCGTCGATGGCCCCGGCGTGGCGGAACTTCTCCCGGCGCAGGCGCAGGAGCTCGTCGGTCTCCAGCCGACGCAGGCCGGCCAGCTCGGAGAGGATCGTGGCGCGTACGGTCTGCATGGCGCCCTCGCGGTCGCGGTGGGCGCCGCCGCGGGGCTCGGGGATGACGCCGTCGACGAGTTCGAGGCGCTCGAGGTCGGCCGAGGTCAACCGCAGGGAGGCGGCGGCGTCGGGGGTGCGCTCGCCGTCCTTCCACAGGATGGCGGCGCAGCCCTCGGGGCTGATGACCGAGTAGTAGGCGTACTCCATCATCAGCACGCGGTCGCCGATGCCGATCCCCAGGGCGCCGCCCGAGCCGCCCTCGCCGATCACGATCACCAGGATCGGGACGCGCAGGCCGAACATGGCCAGGATGTTCTCGGCGATCGCCAGGGCCTGACCGCGCTCCTCGGCGCCGATGCCCGGGTAGGCGCCGGGGGTGTTGATCAGGGTCACGATCGGCAGGCCGAGCTTCTCCGCCAGGCGCATCTTGTGCAGGGCCTTGCGGTACCCCTCGGGGTGGGCGCAGCCGAAGTTGCAGGCCAAACGCTCCTTGGTCGTGCGCCCCTTGCGGTGGCCGATCAGCATGAAACGTTCGTCGTCGATGCGCGCCAGGCCGGTCAGGATCGCCCGGTCGTCGCCGTAGGACCGATCGCCGTGCAGCTCGATGAAGTCGTCGAGGATGGCGTTCACGTAGTCACCGGCCACGGGCCGCTCGGGGTGGCGGGCGACGATCACCCGATCCCACGGCGAGAGCTCGGAGTAGGTCGTCTCGATGGCCGCCTCCAGGCGCGCGCGCAGGGCAGCGACCTCGCTGGAGATGTCCAGTTGGGTGCCGCCGGCGAGCTCCTGCAGCTCGGCGAGCTGGCCCTCGAGGTCCCGGATGGGTCGCTCGAACTCCGGCCCGGTCTCCGCCCCCCGCGGCGGAGAGGCTCCCTTGGCGGGGCGCTCGCCGGCGCCGGGCTCGGGCTTGTCGGGGGGGGCTTCGCTCACGAGGGTGGTTCGGCCTCCGCGGCCTCGACGGCATTCTCCGCCGCCGCCCGGCACGGTGCAAGTCCCCGCGATCCCCTCGCCCGCGGGTTGGATCGGCCGCCGCGACCGCTATTCTGGGCGAGCCGCCCGTCGCCCTCCGCGGCGCCCGTCCCCCGGGCGCAGCCGCCCCGACCCGCGCCCGCCCCATGCACGCCTCCACCGAACCCCAGCCCGCCACGGCCGCCACCGCCCTGCCCGACGCCTGGCGCGTCGAGTGCTTCCGGCGCTCGGCCGCCGATGACCCCGACGGGGCGGGCCTGCCCGCCGCCGCGGCCGAATTGGGCGTCGAGGGCCTGCAGGCCGCCCGCCTCGGGCGCGGCGTGCTCCTGCCCGCGTCCCTGGAGCGCGGGGCGGTCGAGCGCATCGTCAGCGAGCTCCTGGCCGATCCGATCCTCGACGAGGTGCGCCTGACGCCCCCGGCGGTCGCCCCCGCCGTCCCGGACGGCGTGCGGCGCGTGCTCGTGGCGCGCAAGCCAGGGGTGATGGACCCGGTCGCCCAGACCATCCGCGAGACCGTGGCGCGGGTCGGGCTGGCCCGCCTCGCCGACGACGCGTGCGTCTCGACCTTCCGGGCCTGGGAGCTCTCGGGCTCCCTCTCGGACGCGGACACGGCCCTGCTCGCCCGGCGCGTGCTCGGCAACGAGACGATCGAGGACGTGCTCCTGGACGAGGAGGGGCTCTTTTACGGTCCGCCCGAGACCGGACCGCTCCACGGGCGGGTGGAGGTGCCCCTGCGCGACGCCGACGACGCGCGGCTGGCCGCCATCAGCTCCGAGGGCGGGCTCTCCTTGAACCTCGAGGAGATGGAGGCCATCCGCGACCACTTCGTGGCCGCGGGGCGGGAGCCGACGGCCTGCGAGCTGGAGACCCTGGCGCAGACCTGGAGCGAGCACTGCAAGCACAAGACCTTCGCCGGGACCGTGGTGTTCTCCGCGCCCGGCGAGGCGCCGCGGCGCTTCGAGAACCTGCTGGCCGAGACGATCAAGCGCGCCACCGACGAGCTCGACCGCGACTGGTGCGTGAGCGTCTTCCACGACAACGCGGGCATCATCGCCTTCGACGGCGAGTGGGACGTTTCCTTCAAGGTCGAGACCCACAACCACCCCAGCGCCATCGATCCCTACGGCGGCGCGGGGACCGGGATCGGCGGGGTGATCCGCGACATCCTGGGCGTCGGCCTCGGCGCGCGCCCGATCGCCAACACCGACTCCTTCTTCGTCGGGCCGTCCGACCTGCCGGCCGACGAGCTCCCCAAGGGCTGCATGCACCCGCGCCGCATCCTGCGTGGCGTGGTGCACGGCGTGCGCGACTACGGCAACCGCATGGGCATCCCGACGGTCAACGGCGGGGTCTGGACCCACCCCGGCTACGTGGCGAACCCGCTGGTCTTCGCCGGGACCGTGGGCCTGATCCCGCGCTCGTGCGCGACCAAGAGCGTCGCTCCCGGCGACTGGATCGTCGTGGCCGGCGGACGCACGGGGCGCGACGGCATCCACGGGGCGACCTTCTCCTCGGCCGAGCTGCACGAGGACTCGGAGACGGTCTCCAGCGCGGCGGTGCAGATCGGCGACCCGATCACCGAGAAGCGGGTGCTCGACGCCCTGATGACCGCCCGCGACCGCGGCCTGTACCGGGCGATCACCGACTGCGGGGCCGGAGGCCTGTCGTCGGCGGTGGGCGAGATGGGCGAGGAGCTCGGCGCGAGGGTCGAGCTGGAGACGGTCCCGCTCAAGTACCCCGGCCTCTCGCCGGAGGAGATCTGGATCAGCGAGGCCCAGGAGCGGATGGTCATGGCCGTGCCCCCCGAGCACGTCGACGACCTGCGCGAGGTCTTCGCCTCCGAGGGCGTCGAGACCACGGTCATCGGGCGCTTCGAGGACACCGCGCGGCTTCTCCTGCGCCACGGGGGCGAGGTGGTCGGCGACCTCTCGATGGCCTTCCTGCACGACGGCACGCCACGGCCCGTGCGCGAGGCGGTCTGGAATCCGCCTGACCACGCCGATCCGGGGGTGCCCCCCTGCGCCGACCCCGCGGCCATGCTTGTGGAGCTGTTGGCCATGCCCGACGTGGCCAGCAAGGAGTGGATCGTCCGGCAGTACGACCACGAGGTGCAGGGCTTCTCGGCCCTCAAGCCCCTGGTCGGGACGCGTGGCGACGGGCCGGGGGACGGCGCGGTGCTGAAGCCCCTGGCGGACTCCCCCAAGGCTCTGGCTCTCGGCTGCGGCGCCAACCCGCGCTACGGTCTGCTCCATCCCGGGCGGATGGCGGCGGCGGTCATCGACGAGGCCCTGCGGAACGTCGTCTGCGTCGGCGGCGACCCCGACCACACGGCGATCCTCGACAACTTCGCCTGGGGCAACTGCGACGAGCCCGACCGGCTCGGCGCCCTGGTCCTCGCCGCCGAGGCCTGCCGGGAGGCGGCCGTGGCCTACGGCACGCCGTTCATCTCGGGCAAGGACAGCCTCAACAACGAGTACCGCATCGGCGGTCGGACGATCCCGATCCCCCCCACCCTGTTGGTCTCGGCCCTCTCGGTCGTGCCCGAGGTGGCGCGGGTCGTGAGCATGGACCTCAAGGGCGCGGGGAACGGCCTCTGGCTGGTGGGTGCGACGCGCGCGGAGCTCGGCGGCTCCCACTACTTCGCGGCCCTCGGCCTCGACGGCGGCGAGGTCCCCGCACCCGATCTGGCGAGGGCGCCCGCCCTCCTGCGCACCCTGCACGGCGCCCTGGCCGCCGGCTGCGCCCGCGCCTGCCACGACCTCTCCGAGGGCGGGCTGGCGGTGGCGGCGGCGGAGATGGCCTTCGCAGGCGACCTCGGCCTGGCCCTGGACCTCTCGGCCGTCGGAGCCCTCGAACCCGGCGGGGCCGGCGATCCCGACGCCACCCTGCTCTTCTCGGAGTCGACCACGCGCTTCTTGGTCGAGGTGGAGCCGGCGGCCGAGGAGCGCTGGCTGGCCGCCATGGAAGGCGTGCCCCTCGCGCGCGTCGGCCGCGTGCTGGCCGAGGAGGTGCTCGAGATCACCGGCCGCGACGGCGGGCGCACGGCGCGCATTCCCCTGGCGGACCTGCGTGCGGCACACGGAGGAGGATTCCAGGGATGAGCACACCGCGGGCGATGGTATTGCGGGCGGCGGGGACCAACTGCGACGGGGAGACGGCGCGCGCCCTCGAGCTGGCGGGAGCCCGGGCGGAGGTCTGGCACCTCGAACGCCTGGCGGCCGAGCCCGCCCGCCTCGAACAGTTGGAGATCCTGGTGCTCGCCGGCGGGTTCAGCCACGGGGACGACGTCGGCGCCGGGCGCGTCTGGGGCCTGGACCTGCGCCTCCGGCTGGCGGAGGAGCTGTGGGCCTTTGTCGAGCGCGGGGGCCTGGTGCTCGGGATCTGCAACGGCTTCCAGGCTCTCCTGGAGTCGGGCCTGCTCGCTCCGCGCGACAGCGAGGCCGCCGATCGGGAGGTGGCCCTGACGGCCAACACGTCCAACCACTACGAGTGCCGCTGGGTGACCCTGGAGTCGGCCGAGTGCGCCTGCCCGTGGATCGTGGGCGGCGAGCGCTGGCCCGTGCCGGTGGCCCACGCCGAGGGCCGGTTCGCCGTCGCGAACGAGGGGGTCTTGGAGCGCCTGCGCGCCGCGGGTCAGGTGGCCCTGCGCTACGTGGCCCCCGACGGCTCTCCGCCGGACTACCCCGCCAACCCCAACGGCTCGGTGGCCGACATCGCCGGGATCTGCGACGCGACCGGCCGCGTCCTGGGCCTGATGCCCCATCCCGAGCGCAACGTGAGCCCCTGGCACCACCCGCACTGGACGCGCCTGGAGGCGCGCGAGGCGGGCGAGGGCCTGGAGTTCTTCCGACGCATGGTGGCCGTGGCGGCCGGCGTCGCCGTCTGACCGAGGTCGGTGTCGTCGCCCGGGTGCGTTTTTCCCCCGCGGCGCTACTGAACCGGCGCTCGAAAAGCGCTAGGTTCGCGTTCGTCGAGAGGGCGGAGCCCGCGAGAGCGGGGCAGCTCTCGAAGACGCATTTCGAGAATCCGTAGCGCGCCCCGCGAGGCCGAACCCGACAGGCCGAACCCGACAGGCCGATACCCAACAGGACAGAGACATGCGCCACCACCTCATCGCCAGCATCCTCCTCGCCCTGGCCCTCCCCAGTTGCCTGGCGGCGGCCGCGGGGATCGGTGCGGGGATCATCATCAGCCAGGAGATGGACGCCAACACCTACATCACGCACCTCGACAAGGATGCGGACGTGGTGTGGGCGACGGCCAAGGCCTCCCTCTCCCACCAGGCCACCGAGATCATCGAACCCGACGAGGACCTGCGGCGGGCGACGGCTCGCATCGACAACGCCGACGTCATCGTCTCGGTCGAGGTCTACGACCTCGACCGCTGCACCCTGCGGGTCTCGGCCCGCAAGTACGGCGTCGCCAACGGCGAGCTGGCGGAGATGGTCATGAACGGGATCGTCCACGATCTCGAGCGCTGAGCGATCTCGAGCGTTGCACGGGCCCGAGCGGCGGGCGCACCGGTCAGCGGTCGCTCGCTGCCGACCGCGCGCACGCGCCGCAGCGTCCCATCAGGCGCAGGGAGTGGCTCAGTAGAGTGAAGCCCTTGTCGCGCGCCGCCTGCTCTTGGAGCTCCTCGATGCGCGGCTCGCGGAACTCGGCGATGCGTCCGCAGTCGACGCAGATCAGGTGGTCGTGGTGTCCGTGCCCGAGGATGTGCTCGTAGACGAGCTCGCCGCCGGTGTCGAGGGACTCGACGAAGCCGCCTTCCTCCAACAGCGCCAGCGTGCGGTAGACCGTGGCCCTGGAGACTCGCGGGCCGTCCTCCTCCGCCATCCAGGCGTAGAGGGTCTCGGCGCTGAAGTGCTGGTGGGTGGCGAAGGCGCGCTCGAAGATCCGACGCCGCTGGGGGGTGAGCTTGAGGGAGCGCGAGCGCAGGTAGCTCTCGAACTTCCTGTCGATGGCGTTCTGGTTCACGGAGCGCCCCGCAGAATCAGGCTCCCTCGCGAGCCGGGTCGAGGGCGGGCCGCGCCGCGCCCACGCCTTCGAGCGAACCGCTCCCCTCCCCCTTCGCCTTCTCGAGCATGGCGCTGATGCGCTCCTTGCGGGCCTCGACGCGGGTCCCGATGTCGCGCCGGCAGAACTTCCCTGACCACTCGATCGCATCGTAGGCGCCGTAGGCCCGCTCGCGCGCGGTCTCGATGTCGTCGCCGAGGGCGGTCACGCACAGGACCCGGCCGCCGGAGGTCTGCAGGCCGTCGGGGCCGACGGTGGTGCCGGCGTGGAAGGTGACGACCTCCTCGAGGGTGTCCGCGGCGTCGGTGCCGCTGATGGCGTCGCCCTTGCGGTAGACGCCGGGGTAGCCCTCGCTGGCCCCGACGACGCCGACGGCAAAGCGCGGGTCCCACTCGGGCGGGTCGAGCTCGCCCAGGGTGCCCTGGGCCGTGGCCAGGAGGTAGGGCAGCAGGTCTTCCTTGAAGCGGCGCACCACCGCCTGGGCCTCGGGGTCGCCGAAGCGCACGTTGAACTCGAGCACCTTGGGCCCCTGTTCGGTGATCATCAGCCCGGCGTACAGCACGCCTCGGAAGTCCACCCCTTCGGTGCGCAGGCCGTGGATGGCGGGGATCAGGATGCGCTGCTCGATCTGCCGCAGCAGGCGCCGGGTCAGGCTGGGGGCGGGCGAGTAGACGCCCATCCCGCCGGTGTTGGGTCCCTCGTCGCCCTCGCCGACTTGCTTGTGGTCCACGACGGGCTCGAGGATCAGGACGGCCTCGCCGTCGGTGATCGCCTGGACGGTGGCCTCCTCTCCCTCGAGGAACTCCTCGATGACGACGCGCGCGCCCGCCTCTCCAAGGCGCTTCTCCTCCATGACCGCGTCGACGGCGCGGCAGGCCTCGGTCGCGTCGGCGCAGATGAACACGCCCTTGCCGGCGGCCAGGCCGTCGGCCTTGACGACCTGCGGCCACTGCTGGCAGCTCTCCAGGTAGGCCTTGGCCGGCCCGGAGCGGTCGAACTGCCGCCAGGTTGCGGTCGGGATCCGGGAGCGGTCGAGGAGGTCCTTCGCGAAGGCCTTCGAGCCTTCGAGCTCGGCCCCCCGCCGCGTCGGCCCGAAGGTGTCGATGCCCGCCGCGTGCAGCTCGTCGGCGAGGCCCATGCAGAGCGGGTCCTCGGGGCCGACGACGACCAGGTCGACGGCTTCCTCCCGCGCCAGGCGAACGAGTCCCTCGACGTCGGTGGCGTCGACGGCGACGTTGCGGGCGACGGCGGCGGAGCCGGCGTTGCCGGGGGCGCAGAGGAGCTCACTGAGCAGCGGGGACTGGGCGATCTTCCAGCACAGGGCGTGCTCGCGACCGCCGCTCCCGACGACGAGGACCTTCATGGGAGGGCTTGACCTGAGGAGGGAATCGGTGCCGAGGGCGCAAGCTACCCGCTGTGTGTGCTCCCGACCAGCGCTAACCCCTGCGCGCGGCGCTCGCACGCTCTCCGTCCTGTGCGCGCGGCCTCCGGTGTCCTAGTTCATGAAGACGTGCACGAGGCACAGCAACTCGGTTCCTGGCGGCGCTTTGCGGGTTCTGGCGACGCAGGCGACCCTGAACGGGTCGTCGAGGAAGCCAGGATCCGAAAAGCGCCGCCAGGGCCCGAGAGGCCGTCGAAGACGGCCGGTTGCGAAGTCTGGTGTGCGTGTTCATGAATCATCCGCGCTAGAGTGTCACCTCGGCCGCACGTGTCGTCCTCGGGGAGTACCTCAGTTGGTAGAGGCGGAGCTTTGGGTGCTCCGAGTCGTGGGTTCGAGTCCCATCTCCCCGACCACGCGCAGCCCCCGCGCCCGTAGCTCAGCTGGACAGAGCATCGGATTTCTAATCCGAGGGTCCCAGGTTCGAGTCCTGGCGGGCGCACCACGCAAGGCTCGCGCCCGGCGGCGGGATTCGGGGGCCGAGACCCGTGGGGATCGGGTTGGGCGCCTAGCCGAAGACCGTGCCCGTGGTCGGGTTGGCGTGGCGCAGGCGGGAGAGGAAGCTCGTGTCCACGCGCTCGTTGGTCCGGGGCAGATCGAGGACGAGGGGGTCGGCGTCGTGGTCCCGGCCGGCCTCGCAGGCGTCGATGATCGCGGCCAGCATGACGCCGATCATCGGGGCCGTCTTGAAGGAGGAGCCGCTCGTGCCGATCGCGACGTACCAGCCGGGGAGGTCGGTGCGATCCACGATCGGGTACCAGTCCAGGGTCGTGACGTCGTACATGTGGACCGCGCCGCTCGGCGGGTCCAGGCGCACCTCGGGGAAGCGCTTCATGGCCCGCAGGACCTGGCGCTCGCGATACAGGTCGGTGAGCCCCTCTTCGAGGGCGTCGGGGTCGTCCACCCACTCCAACTCGTCGCAGGCGGGGTCCGTCGAGCCGATGATCAGCTGGCGCTCGCCGGCCTCCGGACGGAAGTACACGCCGCCGTCGAGGTCCCCGACCACCGGAACGCACCCCGCGCCGGGGCGCGGGTTGGCCACGGCGTGCACCTCCCGGCGTAAGGGCCGATTCGCCAGGGGCAGAGCGACGCCGGCCAGCTCGTTGAGCCTGGCCGACCAGGGACCGGCGGCGTTGACGACCACGTCCGCCCCGAGCGCCTCGCCGCCGGCCAGGACCACCTCGAAGCGCGCGCCGCCGCCGCGGCGCACCTGGACGACCTCGGCGTTCAAGAGGAAGCGCACCCCCTCGCGCTCCCCGGCCAGCCGCAGGTTGTGGGTGGCCAGGCCCGGCGAGACGACGTAGCCCCCGTCCTCCTCGAAGACGGCTCCCTCGATCCGCTCCGTGACCGGCGCGAGGAAGTCGGGATGGTCGACCGGGACCGGCGGGCCGAAGCGAGCCGTCTCCAGGAACGGGAAGCGCTCCCCGACGGCGACGGCATCCAGGATCCGCGCCGGCACGCCGCAAGCCTTCATGTCCTCGACGATGGCTCGCACCGTCGCGTCGATCGCCGGGGGCAGGAGCAGGACACCGGGCCGTTCGAAGCGCGCCGGCTCCCCCTCGATCGGTCCCAGCCAGGCTCCCCAGTCCGCCCACAGGTGAGCCGCCTCGTTGGCCAGACGCACCATCCCGGGCTGGCTGTAGAAGCGCCGCACGATCCCGCAGGAGGCCGAGGTCGATCCGTGGCCGACCTCCCCATTGCGGTCCACCGCCACCACCTCCGCCCCGAGCTTCCTCAGCTCCCAGGCGATCGCACAGCCGAGCACCCCCGCTCCGATGACCACCGCACGCATGACGACGCCGCCGAAGGGTCCGGGTGGGGCGGGTGGCCGCTCCACGCCGGACTGCGGTCCGGGGGCGAAGGCGGAGTATAGAGCGTCGGCTGGCCCGGTCCACGGCACCCGTGCGGAGCGCCGCACGGGCCCGTCGCGGCCCGCCATCACCGTTCCCTCCAGGCCGGTTTCCCACGGCTGGTCGCGCCGGGCTCCACGCGCCGACACCGCGGGGATCAGCGCTCCGCGCGAGCGAACTCCAGAGCAAACCACGCCACGGCGAGCCGGCGGTGGTCGATGGAACCCGCGGTGTGGTCCGAGGGGGCCTGGTGGTAGGCGGGGATCAGCTCGATGCGGCAGGGCGAGGCTCGGCGCGCGGCGGCGGGGACGACGAGGGAGTAGGTGCCCAGGCCCTTGCCGAGGCGCACGGAGCCGACCTCGGTCCCGTCCACCACGACCCTCACCACCTGCTCGGGGCGTGAGGGGAACTCGTAGGGCGCCGCGTCGAAGGTCATGCGTACGTCGCCGTCTCGAGGGAGCTCAGCCAAAAGCGCCGCGCGCTCCCCGAGGCTCCAGACGAAGCTCACCTTCCCCATGACCTCCGCCGCCGACCAACCGTGGAGCAGGAAGCGGCGCTCCCGGCCCGAGCCGAAGGCCAGGTGCAGGGGGAGCCCCTCCTCTTCCGCGGGCTCGACGGGGCCGGTGTCCGCAACGGAGACCTCCGCCGCGGACGCGCCGCCCCCGGCCGGCGGCCCGGCGGGCTCCCCGAGCAGCTCCAGGAAGAAGGCAGCGAGCGCTTCCCCCACGACCGCATTGCCGCGCGCATTGAAGTGCGTGTCGCGCAGGTGGTAGACGTGGCGCCGGCCGTCGGCGAGAGGCTCGACCGCGCGCAGGAGCGGCAGGAGGTCGAGGTGCGGCAGGTCCCGCGAGCGCAGCCACTCCACAGTCCGCCGCTGGGCGAGGTCGCGGTCGAGGGGCTGCTCGTTCAGCTCCTGGACCGCCTGCCACAACTCGTCCTCGACCTGGAACTCATCGGGGATCAGGACGAACGCCACCAGGACCTCGCCCGCCGCGGCGAGGATCGCGTCGAGCTCGGCGAAGAAGCGCCCGTGGAGGCCGCGGTGCGGGATGCAGATGCCCCAGGCGTTGCGGGCCTCGAGCTGGTGGAACAGCTCCTCCCCCATCGTGGGCCGCTCCTTGAGAGGATCCTCCAGCCAGGGATAGCGGCGGGTGAGCCCGACCCCGGAGGTCTCGACCGCCGCCAGGATGCCCGCCGAGAGCTCCGCCCGCTGCCGGATCCGCAGCCGGTGCCAGACGATCGGCAGGAGGTAGGCGTCCGCGTCGTGCCAGCGCGCGGGCCCCGCGGGGGAGGGTCCCGCCGCCAGGTCGTTGCCGACGTAGAGCTGAACGACGATCAGGTCCGGCTCGTAGTCGAGGGCCTCGCCCGCCAACAGCTCCCGGTAGTCGGCGGGACCGATGCCGGGGAAGCCCATGTTGTAGATCTCCAGCCCGCTCGCCTCCTCGGCGACGGTCGTGAAGTGGTAGGGGTGCGGGACGACGCCGTAGCTGAACGAGTCGCCGATGCTCACCACCAGGGGACGGCGCGCCCCCGCGGCCGGGGCGAACTCGTCGTCGTAGTGCCCGGTCATGTTCACCGGGAACTGGAAGCGCACGTTCCCCGGCGCCTGGCGCTCGCTCTGCCGCCGGATCTGGGAGGGCGTGTCGCGCGTGACCAGGATCGGCGAGGGCCACAGGGCGGCGGTGACGCGCAGGGAGAGCTCCCCGAAGACGAGCAGGACCGTCGCGCACAAGAGCAGCCCCTCGGTGAGCCCGCGCACGCGCTTCGGCAGGAGCCGCCGCGCCAGGGGCAGGCACCAGATCCACAGGACCCAGGCGAAGTAGGCCGCGGCCAGTGCCAGATGAGCCGTCACCGGATGCCGGACCCGGAACGGGCCCTTGAAAGACTCGGCGGTGGACAACCAGAACGCCGAGCAGACCAGGAGGACCACGCCGAGGTAGACGAAGGCGCGCAGGCGCAGGGCGGCGTCGGGCTCCTCGCGCCGGCGCGCCGCGCACCAGACGCTGCGCGCCAGCTCGATCCCCCCGGCGCCCGCGGCCGCCACCGTGAACGCCCACAGGCCTTGGACCCCGACGCTTCCGATCCCCTTGCGGTCGACGAGGACCTCCAGCAGCACGCGCTGCCCGTCCACGAGGTCCGCCGCGTCCCAACAGGCCCGCATGCCCAGCCAGTGGAGCACGAGGAGCGCCAGGGGCCCCACCCACTTCACCCCACCACCTCGCAAGCAAAGCAGCCGGGTCGGGGGCGCCGAGCGGACGGGCCGGTCGGTACGGCGCGCGTCCCGCCCAGCCGGGCGAGCTCTCGGCCGCCCGCGGTCGGCGTGCGCCTCGAGAGAAGCTCGGGCGGTCGCCTGGATTCCCCGCTCACCGTGGGCGCCCTCAGTCGCCGGTGTAGCCGAGGGCCTCGAGCTGGTCGAGGGTCTCCTGCTTCACGCCCGTGGCCTGCTGTTGTTCGTGGCCCAGCTTCTCCACGACGTCGTGCCACTCCAGGGCGAACCGGGCCAGCCTCGCCGCCAACTCTGGGAGCTCGACGCTGAGGTCGGCCTGCTCCCGGGGGTCGGTCCGGTAGGAGAACAGCTCGACACGCCTGGTCTTGCGGCTCGTCAGCATGTGGTGGGTGTCGGTCGCGACGGCGATCTGGCGCCCGTAGAAGGGCGACTCGGAGATGGCGACCTGCTCGCTCGCGGGGGCGGAGCCGTCGATCAGCGAGAGTAGGCTGGCCCCGTCGATGTCCTCCAGCGCGTCGAGCTCGAGGACCTCGAGGATCGTGGGGAGCACGTCGATCGACTCCACCACGGCCTCGACCGAGCCGCCCTCACGCTGGCCGGGGAGCTTCAGGACCAGGGGGATGCGCGAGACCGGCGTGAAGAGCTTGTCGTGCATGACCCCGCCGTGGTCGAAGAACTCCTCGCCGTGGTCGGACAGGAACACGATCAGCGCGTCGTCGTAGAGCCCGCGCTCCTTCAGGCCGTCGAGGAACTCCCCCAGCCAGGTGTCCACGTAGCGGATGCCGCCGTCGTAGAGACCTTCGACGTAGGCGAGCTGCTCCGCGCTCAACCGAGGAGGATCCTCGTCGTGGCGGCCCTCCCAGATGCGCAGCAGCTCCGGGCCGAGGAGCGCCCGGAACTCCGGGCTCGGCATGGCCTGCGGATCGACGAACATCGACCGGTACGGTTCGGGGGAGCTGTCGTAGGGCGTGTGGACGTCGTAGGTGTGGACGAGGAGGAAGAAGGGATCGTCGTCGGCGAGCCGCGTGCCCAGCCACTCCTCGACCCGGGGACCGATCGCCGCGAGGCCCCCGGCCCGGTCATCGTAGACGTCGAACCCGCGCTCGAGCCCGTAGCCCGACCCCATGTAGCCACCGTCGACGAAGGCCGCGGTGTCGTAGCCGGCCTCGGAGAGCACCTCCGCCAGGGGCACGACGGCGTCGGGCAGGGCCGCCTTGTCGTCGATGCGGCCGTGGCGCGTGGGGTAGAGGCCCGTGAAGATCGAGGTCTGGGAGGGGACGGTGAACGGAGCCTGGGCGAAGGCCCAGGCGAAGGCGGTCGCCTCGGCGGCGAAGGCGTCGAAGCGCGGGCTCGTCTCCCGCTCGTAGCCGTAGTGGCCGAGGCGGTCGGCGCGCAGGGTGTCGACGTCGATGACGATCACCGGGTGGGCGGTGCCGAGCGCGCGGCGGGGCATCCACTCTTCGCGCATCGCGAAGGCGATGAGGGACAGGCCGGCTACACCGACCGCGACCGCCAGGAGTCCCTGCCGGCTCACGACGCGCCTCCGGCGCTGCCGGGGTGCCGTTGGATGGGCGAAATCGGCATCTCCACCGTCCATCCTACCCCGCGGGAGACTCCGGGGAGCGCGCGGGTCGGCCTCAGTCCAGCCCGGCCCCCTTGGCGCGGTAGAAGGCGCCCACGTCGGCGCGGCGGGCGGCGGCGAAGAGGCGGGCGATGCCCCCGCTCCACGTGCGACCGGGCTTGCCGGCGGCCGCGTAGGCACGGGCCATGGCGCGGTCGTGGGCGGCGACCCCGGCGAGGACGTGCTCGTCGGTGGGATAGCGGCCCTCGGAGAGGACCGAGCCCAAGGGGAGGCGCGGTCGCCTCGGAGGCTCCTCCGCCGCCTCGCCGACGCACAGGCCGAAGAGCGCGAAGAGGTCGGAGGGCAGCTCCAGCAGGCGGTCGACTTCCTCCAGACGATTCCTCAGGCCCCCGATGAAGCAGACCCCCAACCCGGCGGCCTCGAACCCCAGGGCGAGGTTCTGGGCGAACAGGGCGACGTCGATGACCGCCACCAGGAAGGCGTCGAAGTCGGGGCGGAACACGCTCCCGGCGCGCTCCACGACGAGGCGGTGGCGGCGCTGGTCCGCGCACAGGACGAAGAACGCGCCGGCCTCGCTGACCTGGCGCTGCCCGCCGCAGAGCTCCGCCAGACGCTCGCGCTCCGCCGAGTCCCGGACCCGGATCACGGAGTAGGCCTGGACGTGGCTCGAGGTCGCCGCGCACTGGGCCGCGGCGACGCAGCGCTCCACCAGACCCTCGTCGACCTCTCCGCCCGCGAAACGCCGAACGGTCCGGTGCGCCCCCAGCAGCTCGAACAGCTCCGTCTCTTCCATGGGGCCAGGATACGGTCGGACGGCGAGCGCCGCCGCTCTGCGCTCGGGTCCCGTGGACTCCCTCCGCCCCAGCGGATAGGTTCCGATCCGATGGGCGACGCCATCCTCGACATGCGGAACACTCCCCAGGCGGCGGCGCTGATGGGCGGCAAGGGGTCCAGCCTGTACGAGCTGGCCCGCGGCGGGCAGCCGGTGCCGGCGTGGTTCTGCGTCAGCGCGCGGGTCTGCGCGGAGCGCCTCGCCCCTCTCGCCGAGCGCGCCGGCGCCCTCCTCGCTCGCCTCGATCCCGCGCGACCCCAAGGGGTGCGCACCGCGAGCGCGGAGCTCCTGGAGACCTCGGCGGCCCTGCCCCTGGCCGGGGAGGACCGGCGGGCGATCGAGGAGGCCCTCGGCGACCTGGATGGCGAGCGCTTCGCCGTGCGCTCCTCCGCCGTCGGGGAGGACGGGAGCGCCGACTCCTTCGCCGGGCAGCTCGAGACCTACCTCCACGTGCGCCGCGAGGATGTGGTCGAGCGCGTCACCGACTGCCAGGCCTCGGCCTTCACCGCGCGCGCCCTCGCCTACGGGAGGGAGCGCGGCCGCACGCCCGGTCCCGTGGCCGTCGTCGTCCAGGAGATGGTCGCCAGCCGCTCCGCCGGGGTCCTGTTCACGGCCAACCCCGCCGGGAGCCTCGACGAGCTGGTCGTCGTGGCCGCCTGGGGCCTGGGGGAAGGGGTGGTCGGCGACCTGGTCGAGTCGGACACCTACATCTACGACCGTCTCACCCGGGCCTGGTCCCGCTCCGTCGGCTCCAAGCGTTCTCGCGTGGTGCTCGACGAGGAAACGGGCACGGGCACCTGCGTGCGTCCCCTGCCCGAGTCCCTGAGGGAGGGGCCGGTCCTCGACGACGACCAGCTCGAGGCCCTGCGCACCGCGGCCGAGGCGATCGAGGCCCTCTGCGGCCCCGGCCAGGACGTCGAGTGGGCCTTCGACGAGCGGGGTCGGCTCGCGATCACCCAGAGCAGGCCGATCACGACCCTGCCGCGGGGCGAGCTGTCGATCTTCGACGCGAGCAACATCGTCGAGAGCTACCCGGGGATCACCTCGCCCCTGACCTTCTCCTACATCCTCGCCGCCTACGCGCGCGTCTTCCGCGACATGGCCCGCCGCCTGGGCGTGCCTCGCCGCGAGCTCGAGCACAACGACGACCTGTTCGAGAGCATGCTCGGGCACCTCGACGGGCGCGTGTACTACAACCTCGGGAGCTGGTACCGCCTGTTCCTGCTGGTCCCCTTCACCGGCTCCTACCTCGGCGTCTGGGAGGAGATGCTCGGGATCCGCAACCCGCGGCCCGCCTCGGCCCGCGCGCGGCGCAGCGCCGTCTTGCGCGACCTGCCCCGGGCGGCCCGGGCGGCGGGGAGCTTCACCTGGAACCTGCTGCGCCTCACGCCCCGCATGGAGCGGCTGCGGCGGCGCTTCGCGGGGATCGAGCGGCGCTTTCGCCGCACCGACCTCGACGAGCTCGACACCGTCGCCCTCGCCCGCCTCTACCGCTCCCTCTCCCTGGAGCTGATGGACGGCTGGGACCTCACCCTGCTCAACGACGCCTACGCGATCATCGGCTCGGGCCTCGTGCGCGCCCAGCTCGAGCGTGCCGGGGCGGAGGCCGACGCCTTCGGGGCCCTGATGGCGGGCGAGGAGGACCTCGAGAGCGCCCGGCCCGCCCACAGCCTCGCACTCCTCGCGGACGCGGCCCGCGGGGACGAGGCGCTGCTCGAGGCGCTCGCCGCGGCGGCAGAGGCCGAGGACGCCGCCGTCGCCCGAGCCTTCCCCGACCATCCCGACTTCGCCCGCCGCTTCGAGGAGCACCTCGAGCGCTGGGGCGACCGCCACCTCGCCGAGCTGAAGCTCGAGTCCCCCAGCCTGCGCCGCCACCCGCGCCTGTTGGCCGGCCTCATCCTGCGCCAGGCGCGCGGCGGCCACGACGCGGCCCAGGCGGCGGCCCACCGCAAGCGCCTGCGGGAACGAGCCCGCGCCGAGTGCGCCCGGGCCTTCGCCGGCGCCCCCCACCGCCGGGCGCTCTTCGCCGTCGCCCTCCGCCTCGCCCGGCGCTCGGTGCGCTACCGCGAGAGCTCGCGCATGGACCGGGCGCGGGGCTTCGGCATGATGCGCGAGGTGTTTTGGGCCATGGCCGAGCGCCTCGTCGCCGAGGGCGCCCTCGAGGCCGCCGACGACGTGTTCCTGTTGACCGTCGACGAGCTCCTGGGCTTCGCCACCGGTAGCGGGGTCGACGCCGAGCTGCGCGCCATCGTGGAGCGCCGGCGGGCCGAGGCCGCGGCCCGCCCCGACGGTGGCCCGGCGCGCGAGCGCCTGCGCTTCCGCGGCACGGTGGGCGCACACCCCTCCGCGACCGGCGTTGCCTCCCGCACACAGCCTGCCGACGCTCCCGCCCCGGGCGACGCCGGCACGCTCGAGGGCACGGGCTGCTCCGCGGGCACGGTCACGGCCGAGGCGGTCGTCGTGCGCGATCCCTCCCAGGCCGCCGACACGGCCGGCAAGGTGCTCGTGGCGGAGATGACCGATCCCGGCTGGGTGTTCCTGATGATGTCCGCGGCGGGGCTGGTCGTCGAGCGCGGCAGCCTGCTCTCCCACACCGCCATCATCGGCCGCGAGCTGGGGGTGCCGACCGTGGTCGGCGTGCCCGGCGCCTGCTCGCTCATCGGCGACGGCGACCGCGTCGAGCTCGACGGGCGCAGCGGCAGGGTGCACGTGTTCGCCCGCGCCCGCGACGAGGAGGCCGAGGGATGAGCCGCCTGCGCGGGATCGCGGCCTTCCTGTGGGAGATGTGCCCTCCCCACCTGCTGCTGCCCCTGGGCGTGGCCCGCTTCTGCGCCGTCTACCTGGGCCTGCAAGCCCTGGCGGGATCGGACGCCCTCGTCCTCGGGCCGCGCGCGGTCACCGGCACCGCCAGCCTGATCCTGTTCGTCGTCCTCGCCCGGGTCTACGACGAGTTGAAGGACGCGGACACCGACCGCCGCCTGGCCGCCACCGGCGATCCGCGCACGGCCTCGCGCCCCATCGTGCGCGGCATCGTCGACGAGGCCGACCTGCGCGCGCTGCGCAACGTCCTGATCGTCGCCCTGATCGCCCTCCAGCTCCCCGGCGCCGCCCCCCTGCCCCTGGCCGGGTTCGCCCTCGCCCTGGCCGCGTTCTGGCTCTCGTCGAACTGGTTCTTCTGGCCGGCGG
Source organism: Planctomycetota bacterium (assembly GCA_030746555.1). Taxonomy (GTDB): domain Bacteria; phylum Planctomycetota; class UBA1135; order UBA1135. Next base: position 21,150 of record JASLMK010000072.1, read on the forward strand.
TCGAGCGCCACCTCCTGCTGGCGCTGCTGACGACCAGTCCGCTCACCCTCTTCGTGCTGGCCTACGTCGCGACCCTCTTCGCCGCCGACTTCGGCGCCGGGCGTCTGGGCGCCTCGACGGCCCTGCTCCTGTTCGGCCTCTACGCGCCCATGCTCGCCTGGGAGACCTCGCGCAAGGTCCGCGTCCCCGCCGACGAGACCGACTACGAGACCTACACCAAGACCCTCGGGCCGCGCCGGGCGCTCGCTCTGCCGATCACCTTCGCCCTGGTGACCGTCGCGCTCCTCGCCTCCTTCGCAGTCCGCGTCGGCCTGCCCGCACCCTTCTTCTGGGCCCTGGGGAGCGCCGGCGCCCTGTTCGTCGGCGCGTGCCTGGCCTTCGTGATCGCCCCCAGCCGCCGCCGCGCCCACCTCGAGCCCTTCGCCCAGGTCTTCCTGCTCGTCGCCGACTTCGGCCTGGCGATCGGTCTGGCCTGCGCCTTCTCCGTGACCTGGGCGGCCTGAGGGCGATGAGCGAGGCCGTCCGCGACGCCGCGTTCTTCGACCACGTGGGCTACTCCACGGTCTGGGAGGACGAGCGCTGCATCGACGAGGGCCTGCGACCCGCTCCCGGCGAGCGCGTGCTCTCGATCACGTCCGGCGGAGACTTCAGCCTGCAGTTCCTGCTCGCCGACGTGGCCTCGGTCCTGTCGGTCGACTTCAACCCGCGCCAGGACTTCCTGCTGCAGCTGAAGGTCGCCGCCCTCGCCGAGCTGTCCCACGACGAGCTGTGGGGCTTCTGCGGGCTGGAGAGCTGCGGAGAGCGCGGTGGCCTCTACGCGCGCCTGCGGCCGCGGCTGGCCGCCGGGCCCCGCGAGTACTGGGACCGCCGCGAGCGCGCGATCCGGCGCGGGTTCCTCTTCGACGGCAAGCAGGACCGCTTCCTCCACCGGGCCGGTTCGCTGGTCACCGCCGCCCTCGGCCGGCGTGCGGTCGAGCGCTACTTCACGAGCACCACCCTCGCCGAGCAGCGCGCCGCCATCGGGCCGGGGCTGCGCGGCTGGCGCTGGCGCGCCCTGGCCCGGGTCCTGTTCAGCCGCGCGGTCTTCAACCGCGCCTTCGACCGCGCCCACTTCCGCTACGCGACGCGCGAGCACCACCCGGCGACGCTCCTGCGCGAGCAGGTCGAGGGCGTCTTCCTCGACCTCCCCGCGGTCGAGAACTACCCCTACCACTGGGCCTTCCGCCGGGGCTTCCGCGACCGCGAGCACTGCCCCGCCTGGCTGCGGGCGTCGGCCCACCCCACCCTGCGCGACCGCCTCGGGCGGCTCACCTCGACCGTGGGCGACCTGGCGGAGGTCCTCGAGGAGCTCCCCGAAGACTCCGTGGACTGCTTCCACTTCTCCAACGCCTTCGACTGGGTCAGCCTGGCGCAGTTCGTGGTCCTGATGAGCGAGGTCGTGCGCGTCGCCCGTCCGGGGGCGCGCCTGTGCTACTGGACGAACCTGTTCAACACGCACCGCGAGCTCGACCTCGCCATCGGGGCGTTGGGCGGGATCCGGGAGGAGCGCGACCTCGCGGACGGGATCCACCGCGCCTCCCGCACCCCCGGCTACTCCTCCTGCACGCTGGGGACGATCACGAAGGAGTGGTAGAGCGATTGGACGGACGGACCGAGAGCACCTTCGTCGACCGCGAGAGCGGCGAGCCGTGCACCGAGCACGTCCACCGCGGCGGGTTCTTCCGCTGGCTGTACGGTTCGCGCGCCGGACGCGCGCTGCGGGGTTGGCTGACCGGCTCGCGGCTCCTCCACCGCGCCCTCGCCCGCTTCGCCGACTCGCCGGCCTCGCGGGTGTGCATCCGCCGCTTCAGCGTGCTCGCCGGCGTGGACACCGACGAGGCCCTCGAGCCCGAAGGGGGCTATCGCAGCTTCAACGACTTCTTCGGCCGCCGCCTGCGTCCGTCCTGCCGCCCCCTCGATCCCGACCCCCAAGCGCTCCTCTCCCCCGGCGACGGCAAGCTGTTCGTCGCGGGCGACCTGGGCAGCGAGGCGCGCCTCTCGATCAAGGGCTGCTCGTTCACCGCGGCCGAGCTCCTCGCCAAAGCGGCGGACGCGGCACCCTACGCGGGAGGCAGCGCCGCCGTCCTGCGCTTGTACCTCCCCGACTACCACCGCGTCCACTTCCCCGCCGACGGCGTCCTCGATCCTCCCCGGGAGGTCCTCGGCCGCTACCTGTCGGTGACCCCGTTTCCCGGCAACGACGAGCCCTTCTACTTCCGAAACCACCGCGTCGTGAGCGTGCTCCGAAGCGACCGCTTCGGGCGCATCGCCATGGTCGAGGTCGGGGGCTTTCTGATCTCCAGCGTGCGCCCCCTGTGCGCCGCAAGACAGCGCGTGCGCCGCGGCGACGAGAAGAGCCTGTTCGCCTTCGGCGGCTCCACCCTCGTGCTGTTGGCCGAGCCCGGCCGCGTGGTCTTCGATGCCGACCTCCTCGAGCACTCCGCCCGCGGCCTGGAGACCCGCGTGCGCCTGGGGACGCGCATCGCCCGCGCGGGGCGCGCCGGCTCAGCCTAGATGCTTCTCGAAGACCGCGTAGGCGCGATCGGGGGGGCCGACCGCCGAGAGGATGCTCGGCCCCTCGCCTACGAGCGCGCCGGTCGCGTGGGCGTAGCCGCCGCGAGCACAGAGCTCGAGGCCGTGGGCCATGACCTCGTAGATCAGGTTCGTCTTGCGGTGGGGCGGCATCACGCCGAACACGAAGAACACGACCCGGTCCCGCGGCGCCTCGGCCAGGGCGGCGAGGTCGCCCCCGTCGCCGTCGAGCTCGCCGAAGGCGCGCGCGAGATCGTGGTAGCCGAAGCTGAAGCCGGCGATCTCCCCGGTCGCGGGCACCTCCCAGCGGGTCAGGAACTCGGGTCGCGACAGCTCGAGCAGCGGCCCGAAGGCCTGACGGAACTCCGCCAGGTCGATCGGGGCGCAGTGGTAGTTCTCGGCGAAGCACTCCATGATCATCGGGTGCAGGAGCTCGAGCTGCTCGGCGAGGGAGGAGGCCGTCGCGTCGACCGGCAGGTACTCCCCCGCTCCCTCGGCGCGCCGGGAGAGGCCGGCGGAGACGGCGGCGCCCAGCCCGCCGAGGACCCGCCGGGGAAGATCCCAGCTGCGCCAGCTCGCGTGCGGCGCGAAGCCTGCGGACTCGACGAGGGCGCGGTAGTAGGCGGGGCAGCGTGGCTCGCCCAGAAACGGCTCCCGGTCGAAGCCGTCGGTCTGCAGGCGGTAGCCGCCGTAGACGCTGAGGTTCACCGGGCCGTGCACGGTCCGGCATCCCTCCCCCGCGAGCCACTCCTCAGCCGCCGCGAACAGGGCGGAGGCCACGGCGGGATCGTCGCCGGTCTCGAAGAAGCCGAAGTGTCCGGTGCCCGACTCCGCCAGGCCGTCGTCCGCCGAGGCGACGATGCGCCCGACGACCTCGCCCGCCCGGCGGCACAGGAAGGGGCGCGCCCGGCCGTGGCGGAAGAACAGGTTCTCGTCGGACAGCTGGGTGCGCACGCTCTCGCGCAGGGGCGGCACCCAACGGTGCTCTCCTCCGTAGATGCGCCAGGGGAGCTCGATGAATGCCTCCAGCTCGGCTCCCTCGCGGTCGATCGCGGTCACTTCCAGGGCATCCATCAGGGCGCCTCCTCTCTGGCTGTCCCGTCCTCGGGATGGACCCGGATCGTCCCCGCGTCGCCGTCCAGGGTCACGAGCGCGCCGTCGGGGAGCCTGGCGCACAGGTCCCGGACGGCCAGCACGGCGGGGATGCCGTACTCGCGAGAGATCACCGCAGCGTGGGAGAGCAGGCCGCCGGTCTCGGTCGCCACGCCCGCCAGCAGGCCGAAGCGCGGGGTCCAGCCCGGGTCGGTGTAGCGCGTGACGAGGACGTCCCCCTCCTCGAGGCGGTCGGCGTCGAAGATGTCGCGCACCACTCGGACACGGCCCGTCACCACGCCCGGGCTGCAGGCGACGCCCTCGAGCTTTGCTCCCGGGCCGGCCGGCGCGCCGGTGGCCGAGGCCCCGTAGCCCTCGCCGATCTCGTCGGGGTTGCGGTAGTGGCGGAAGGAGCGGTAGTAGAGACGGTTGCGCGCGACGAGGCGGGCGGCGTCCGCGGCGGTGAGCTCGCCCCTCGCCAGCCCCAACAGGTCGTCGAGCGCCAGGAAGAACACGTCGTCCACCTCGGCGAGGTCGCCGCCGCCCACCAACCGGCGGGCGACCTCCAGGGTGAAGCGGCGCACGAAGAAGTAGAAGCGCGTCGAGAGGTCGCGCAGCTCCTCCCGCCACCACAGGAACTCGCGCAGGCGGTCCAGCCTGGCCGCGAGGCCCCTGCGGCGATGGAAGGGCGCCAGGCGCAGCATGCGCTCGCGCTCGGCGAGGTAGGCCTCGTGGGCGCGGGCGTTCGCCCGCCGCGGGTCCGCCTCGTCCTCGAGCCCTAGCAGGTCCCGGCAGTGCTCGACCACGATACGCGGGGCCTCCCCGTAGCGCGGGACCGAGAGGTCGAGCTCGCGCGTGGCGTGGTGACGAGAGCGCCGCACCACCTCCGCCAGCTCACCCAGACAGTGCTCGTCGGAGCCGGCGAGCATGGCGCGCGTCAACTGGCCGTCGTCCTGGCTCTCCCACGCCGCCCGCGCGTCGACCGAGGCGCGGATCTTGCGGCTGACGTCCCACAGCTCGAAGTTGGGCAGGAGGTGCGAGACGTCGGTGAGCCCCGAGAACAGGGTCAAGAGGTCGACCTCGCCGCCGAGCCTGGTGAAGGCGCCCTTGGTCAGCGACTGCAGGTTGGAGTTGTTGTAGACGAGGGTGAAGTAGGTCCCCTCGCTCTGGCGGTAGTCCGGCCCCACCAGGGTCTCGTAGAGCGCGAGCAGCTCCTCGCGTCCCAGGGCCGCCGGATCGATCGCGTCCAGCACCGCCAGGCGCGCCTGTTGGCGCCGCCGGTGGGCCTCGAACCCGGCGCTCTGCTCGCGGAAGGCCCGCTGGAGCGCCAGGAACACGCGCGCCGCGTTCCACAGGGTCCGGGGAGTGAGCCGGGAGGTCCGACCGCGCCCCTCGTAGGCGACCTCGATCCCCAGCTCCTCGTCGAACTCGCGCTCGACGAAGCCGGGGATGGCGAGGAAGCACTGCTTGATCCGGGCCAGGTTCCAGTAGGGACGCCCGAAGAACATCTCGCCCCAGACGGTCTCGTCGTCGCGCCCCAACAGGCGCACGCCGCGCAGGTAGGCGGGCATGGTGCGCTCCAGGATCGAGTCGTAGAGCGACCACATGAACGGCGTGCAGACGGTCGACGAGACGCCGCCGTCCTTGAAGTCCGCGGTCGACCACTCGCCCTCGATCCCGCCGGTGCGGATAGCGGTGATCGGCCGGGCCTGCAGGAGGTACGGCTCCCCCTCCGCCCAGGCCCACTCGATGTCGACCGGAAAGCCGTACTCGGCTTGGACCCCGACGGCGAGCTCGGCGAGCCTCGCGGCCTCCTCCGGCGACAGGACGGCGCGCTCCCGCCGCTCCTGCGCTAGGGGGACGGCGCGCACGAGGGCGGGAGGCTCCGCGCAGACCAGCGCGTGCTCCTGGTCCGCCGCCGTGCGCCCCACCTCGACTCGCCTGAACCAGTCGTAGCGCACCTGCTCGGGGGTCACGCTGCCGTCGACGAGCGCCTCGCCTAGGCCGAAGCAGGCCTCGATGACGACCTCGCGGTCGGCGCCGGTCACGGGATTGACCGTGAAGGCCACGCCGCTGCGCTCGGCGTCGACCAGCTCCTGCAGCACGACGGCGATCGCGAGGTCCGCCAGCGGGACGGCTCGATCGAGGCAGTAGGAGAGCACGCGCTCGTTGAAGGCCGACGCCCAGCACTCCCGGATCGCCGCGGCGACCTGGTCGAGGCCCTGCGCCCCTAGCACGGTCGTGTACATGCCGGCGAAGGAGACTCCGTGCAGGTCCTCCTTCGTACCGCTGCTGCGCACGGCGTAGCGCGCGCCCGCGGGCCGCTCTTGGAGGAAGGCCTCGAGGTCGCGGGCCAGGCCCTCGGGGAGCGGCGTCGAGACGATCGCCTCGCGGGCCTCGGCCGCGCGCGCGAGGCATCGCTCGCGATCAGGCGGTCCGCAGCGGCGCACGGCCTCGACCCGCTTCCCAAGCCCCCCGACATCGACGAACTGCTCGAAGCCTCCGGTCAGGACGACGGCGCCGGGCGGCACGCGAAGCCCCCAGGACTCCAGGCGCACGAGCCCCTGCGCCTTGCGGCCCGCCTGCTCCAGACGCGCGGGGTCCGCCGCGAGATCGGCGAAGGACGCGAGCTGCCCGCGGCCGGCCACGTGCCCGTCGTCAGTAGCTCGGCGCATCCTTGATCCGCCCCAGGGCGAAGCCGTGCTTGCGCGCCACTTCCATGATCGCCTCGACGCGCTCGATCGTGATCGGCCCGAAGCTGTAGTGCTCGTCGATCCCCTCCAGGCCCATCAGGAGCGACTCGGAGACGCAGGCGTGGGTCTCCCCGGTCGCCACGGTGACGCCGGGAATGCGGAAGTCCTCGTTGCAGGGGAGCTTCACGACGCCGCCGAGGATCACGGTCACGTCGGGCCGCTCGGTGCGCACGGAGGGGTCGGTGTCGGTAGGGACGGAGATGTCGCAGATCACGACCGGCCCGGGGCCGAGCATGGAGGGGAAGAGGACCGGCCCGGGATCGTTGGTCGTGCTGACGATGAGGGTGGCGTCGACGAGGTCGGTGAGGTCGCCGCTCACTCGCAGGGGCGAGCTCGCGCCCAGGGTGCGCTCCAGCTCGGCGAACAGCCAGGGGCCGAGGTCCGCGGGGGACTCGCGGCCCTCCAGGAGGCGGAGGGCCGGCTCGGTGTCCGCCAGGGAGCCGGCGATGCCCGAGAGGGAGGCCCGCTGCCCCGTGTCGCAGCCGCGCAGGGTCTCGAAGGCCTCCTCGAGGATGCGCCCCGCCACGGCCCTCAGACGCCGGCGATGGGACGGGCGGCCGACCAGGATCATGCGCGGCACGTGCCGCGCCAGGAGGTCGCCGTAGACGCTGCCGATGTTGCCGAGGGCGCCGATGACGGCGGCGCACGCGGTGCCGAGGGCGATCCCTTCCTCCGCCGCGGTGCGCCGGATCGACTCGAACCCCATGGCCACGGTCAGCGAGTTCCCCGAGGTCAGGGCCAAAGAGCCGGTGTTCTTCACGTCGGTGCAGTTGCCGGTGATGATCGACGTGAAGCCGCCGTAGCCCATGACCTGGCAGCCCTCGCGCTTGGCGAGGTCCACGGCGATCTCGATCTTCTCGTCGAGGAATCGATGGTTGCGCGCGCGCATGTGGGCGCCGATGGTCGCCGAGGACTCGAACAGGGCGATCAGCTGGAAGTCCGCCACGGCGCCGGCAGAGGAGCGGACGGTGATCACCGGCATCAGGAACGGATCGATGATGTCCTTGAAACGGTCCATCAGCGCCTCGAGCTGCTCCTCGGTGAACCCCTCCAGGCCGGGGTCGAAGTCGAGCAGCTCGCGGGGGTGGATGAAGTGCCCGAGGAAGGCGACGCGGCGCCTCTCCGGCGGCGCCGACGGCGGGGGAGCCGGCCGGCGCCGATCGGCGATCGGCCCTTCGGTGCCAGGGGTCTCATCGCCCGCGACGAACCTCAGCAGCTCGTAGGTGTTCTGCTTCTCGATCGCCTCGCACAGGCGCCGCAGCCCCCCGATCAGCCGCTCGCAGTCCTGTGCGGAGACGCAGTAGGGCGGCTCGAGCCGCAGGGTGTCGCTGTTGGACAGAGTCGGGAAGACGCGCAGGCGGTGCTCGTGCAGCAGGTATCCGGCGACGACGTAGCCGAACAAGTGCTGCTGGCCCAGGGCGCGCAGGGTCGTGCACGCGGACTCCGCCTGGGAGCGGAGCTCGACGCCGATCATCAGGCCCGCTCCGCGCACTTCGGCGATCACGCCTGGGAACTCGCGGCGCACGCCCTCGAGGCGTTCGAGAAGCTCCGCGCCGACGCGCTCGCAGCGCCCGTAGATCTCAGCGTCGCGCTCGAGCAGGTCGAGCGCCGCCACGGCGAGGGCCGCGGAGTGGCAGTCCTCGGCGAAGGTCGAGGTGTGGATGCGCCCGAATTCCTCGTCGTACTGGGCCGCGTCCAGGAGCAGCGCCGAGATCTTCGCCAGCCCGCCGCCCAGGCTCTTGGACAGGAGGTAGTAGTCGGCGACGACGCCGAGCTGCTCGGCGAACAGGAACGTCCCGGTGCGCCCCATCCCGGTCTGGATCTCGTCGAAGATGAGCGGGAAGCCGGCGGCGTCGGCGACGCCCCGGCAGCTCTCCAGGAAGGCGGGAGGAACCGGGTGGATCCCGCCCTCGCCTTGGATCGGCTCGATGAAGAGCCCGGCTACGGTCACCAGCGGCATCGGTTCGAGGGCCAGCTCCTCGCCCGCGGGCCCGGCGCGGATCACCGGGCGGTAGAGGCACTGGGTCCGGCGGGCGACGATCCGCTCCAACGCCTCCTCGTCGAAGCAGGGCACGAACTCCGTCTCGACGCCGAAGCCGGCGAACGGTTTGCGGTACTCGTCGTGGTGGGTCAGCTGGACGGCGCCCGTGGTCTTGCCGTGGAAGGCGCGCTCCAGCGCCAGGAAGGCGGGCGCGGGCAGCTCGGCGAGGGTCCTCTGGTTGTGGGCATCGAGGCGCTCGAGGGCCTCGGCCACGGGTCCCTCGACCCCGGCGGGCTCCCCGGCGGTCCGGTGCACCAGGGTGCGCAGCTCCAGGACGGCGGTCGGCGGGTGTTCGGAGAGCTCCGCGGGCAGGGAGGGGCCACGCACGAGCTCGGCGAGCTCCTCGGCGATCCCCAGGGACTCGAGGTCGGCCCGCCGGCGGATCCGTACGCCGTCCGCCCGCGCTCCGCGCACCCGCGCCCGCAGGCGGTTCCTCCAGACCAGGGTCGCGTGCTTGATGGCGCCCTCGACCGCCTCGGCGCCCGAGTTGGCGAGGGCCGTCAGGTAGCGCCGGCCGGTGCGCGCCGCCAGCATCTCCCCCAGGCGCTCCCCCACGTTGGCGGCCTCGGGCCGGGCGCTACCCTGGCTGTTGAAGGGCAGGCCAGCCGCCAGGGTCTCCCGGGCGCGACGGACGAGCTCGGGGTGGTTGTGCCCGAACAGGGCCGCCCCGAAGCCACCCACGAAGTCGCTGACCGCGACCTCGGCTCCGTCCTCGTCCCGATGGAACAGGCGCGCGCCCTCCCCGCGGTGGTAGGTCACGTCCATCCGCATCGCGCGCAGGCGCTTGCCGATCGAGGGCCGGCAGTGCTCGGTGTACTTGGCGCTGTCAGTCTGGGGCACGGGTTCCTCCGAGAGGATCCCGTCCTCAGCCCGAGACCGCGGTCTCCCCGAGCCGGCGGTGAGCCGGGACGGGGTCATTGTATCCCAGCCGTACCCCGCGCGCGAACGCGCCGACGCACGGGCGAGCCGACGGCGCGTGGCACTCGGAGAGGAGGGGGCTTCGTCAGTCCTTCTCGAGGACCTCGCCGTTCTCGAAGAGCAGGATCGAGTCCGCGACGAGCATGACCGTCTGGAACCGCGAGAAGGCGCCGGCGACGGTCGGGTATCCGTACTCGAAGGTGGAGCCGTCCATGAACAGGAAGGCGCTGCCGTCCTCGGCCACGTGGCGCACGCGTCGGGTCCGGTAGACGAGTCCCTCGTCGTCTCCCGGCCCGCGCACGAGCTCCGCCTCGCGGTGCCCCTGGCCCTCCAGCCAGATCCGCCGGCCGCCTGAGTGCAGGAACGCCCTTGCCCGCGGCGCGAGGAAGTCCAGAGGCCCGCGCACGTCGACCCGCACGCCGTTGTCGAGGGTCAAGCGCTGCTTGTCGATGCCCGAGGAGCGCGCCCAGAAGCCGCGGCTCACCGGGCGGGCTCCGCCCCGCGCCGTCCCGTCGGCTGAGGCGCTCCGCCGACAGAGGTAGCGCACCGGCTCGGCGCCGCGCTCGGTCAGGGTGGCGACCCCCAGGGCGGTCTCTCCCGCGCCAAGGACCGTGAACTCCAGGCGCAGCCGCTCGACGTCCCGTCGCTCGGGCAGCTCGAACAGTGCGCTCTCGACATGGCCGCGGCGCCAGGCCTCGATCAGCTGCACGCCGTCCCCGAGCCCCTCGATGACCGGCGAGCCGTCGCTCGCCGCGAGGTCGACCGACCACTCCTTCGGCAGCGTCTCCCCGGGCCACAGGGCCCGCGTCGCCGCCCGGTCGAGGTGCCAGGAGCCGAAGATCTCCCCCGGCGAGGCGCGCGGAAAGCCATCGGTGGGTGTGGTCGCCGCTTCGGCCGGCCCTCCCGCGGCATCCACCCTGCCCTCGCCTTGCCGCAGTCCGCCGACGATCGCACCCAGCACTCCCGCCGCCAGCGCCCACCTGCTCCAACCGATCGCGTCGCTCATCCGGGGCCTCCCATCGCGGACCAATCCTCCGTCGCGCGAGGACCGTAGCACCTCGCGAGACTCCAAGGAAACGCCGTTCCGACGGGAAGTCGCCGGTCTCCCGCGTCGCGCGATCGACGGCCCCGAGCTTCTTCCGCTCTCCCCCGGTGTCCACCGCGGCCCAGCACCTAGAATGGGCTTCGGCATGACCCCGCCCGGTAGACCGGCCGAGGGGAGCGACCCTGGCCGCGCCCGCCTCGCCCCCTGGAGGAGCCTCCTCCTGCTGCTCCTGCTCGCCCCTCTCCCATGCGTCCTCGGGCTCTCCCTGCGTCGGGCGCCGGAATCGGCGCTCAGCCCCCGCCTTCCCCTCTGGCTGGACGGCGCCTTCCGGGAGGCGGGGACCCTCCTCGCCGGGAGCGACGGCACGCGGGTGCGACTGACCGCCGCCTCCCTGAGGCTCGAGGCGGCCCACACCCCAGGCCTCGTCTCGAGCGCCAAGGCCCTCGTCGCCCGGGACGTGCTGTTGCACCCCGTGGATGGGGACAGGCCGGAGTGGGCCTTCCGCCGCCTGGAGCTGGCGACCGAGCTCGGCCCCCACGCCTGGTTCGGCCCCGTCCGCTGTACGGGTGTCGATGGCAGCGTGGAGACGAGCGAGGCGCCCCGAGGATGGCTCACGATCGTCGACGGCACGGTTCGCTGGCGAGCAGGGAGCCGCTGAGAGTTCGGCGCGAGCGCCGGTCAGCGGGGCCGGGCCGCGTAGAGGACGAGGACGCCCAAGGCGCCCTCGGCGGCGGCGGCCAGCACTCCGCCCAGCACCTCGGCCTCGGGACCGGCCCCGGCCAGGGTAGCCAAGGCGTTGCTCAGCCGCGTCCACCCGAGCCATCCCAAGAGAGGCCCCCCGTAGGAGAGCGCACCCATCCAGCGCGCCGACCACTGGACCGCGCACAGGGCGAGGGCCGCCATCAGCAGCACGAACAGCGCGTGGCTGCAGAGTCCGGGGAGGACGGGGGTCTCGGGCGGGGTGAACGCCACGGTCGCCGCGAGCTCCTCGAGGGAAGCGACCCTCCCCTCGCGAACCCGGGGTCCGGCCGGGTCCGGACGGAACTCCACCCAGCGCCACTCCCCCTCGCCCCGGCGTAGAGCGGCACCCCAGGCATCGCCCGACTCCCAGGTCACTCGCCCGGGGGCCTCAGCGTCCGTCCACACCATCCCGACCGCGTCACCCGCCCCGAGCAGGGCGAGGGTGGCGGCCAGGGCGCCGCCGGAGACCCGGGGAAGGGGCAGGCCCGCGCAGGCGACCATCGTGTGCTGGCGTCTTCCGACCCAGAGCGCCAGGGCACCGGTGAACCCGAGGGCGCAGGCGAGGGGCCAGCACACCAGGAGATGGTTCGCCGCGGCCTCGACGACCTTCACCGCGATGCGACCGGGCGGGGAGCTTCCCAGCTCGTGGGCATGACGGAACGCGGACGCCGCCACGCTCAGGACCGTCACGACCGCCACCGCGGCCGCAGTCTGGTGGAGGACATCGCCGACGAGATGCCGCCCCAAGCGGCTCATGAGCGCCACGCCGTAACGCTCAGGACCAGCCAGGCGACGACGCCTGGGCCCACGGCGGTGGCGGCCAGGAGGGCCACGGAGAGGCTCGGGGCATCACCGGCGAAGGAACGAGCCCCCGCTGCCATCCAGGCCGACAACGAGCAGACGACCAGGAACGCGACCAGGCCTGGCAGCGCCCGGTCCGCTCCGATCGGGAGGTTGTACAGGCAGAGCGACACCTGGAGGGCGGCGAGCGCGGGCAGGGCCGCGAGCAGCAGGCGGTAGAAGGGCTCGACACGGTAGCGGTTCGCTGCCGTCCGCGCCGTCGGGCCGACGATGGCCCGGGCCTGACGGGCGTCCGAGGCCAGCCGCAGCAGGGGCCGGCTGTCCGCCTTCAGCCAGGAGCCGCGCCCCGCTCGCGCGAGCGCCGGCAGCCAGGCCCGGATCCGGGCGTGACCGAAGCGCAACGAATCCCCGGCGAGGCCTCGGCCCGCGGTCACGCCGTCAGTCAGCTCGATCAACAGGTCGCCGTCCTCTTCGAGCGCGAAGCTCGCCTCCGCGGCCGCGAAGGCCGCGAAGCCCTCCCGTGTGTCCTCGACGGCGAGGGCGAAGTCCTCGATGCGACCGTCGCCGTGGGGACGGCCGCCGAAGGCGATGTGCTCGAGGTCCTGCGAGCCGGCGCACTCCTCGAGGAGAGACCCGACCAGCTCCGCGCTCATCCAGTCCGTGCTCCGCACGGCCCGGGCGGCGGCCGGGTGGGCCTCCACCAGCAAGGCGCCGGACGCCAAGCTGAGGAGCACGGCGGGCAGGAGCGTCCAGCGCAGCGCCCATGCGGGCGAGCGCGCGCCGAGTACGAGCGCCGCGGTCTCCCCCGTCTCGTGCATGCGGGCGTGAAGCAGGGCGACGCCGCCGGCGGCCGCCAGGGGAAACAGCAGCGGGGCGGCCAGCACCACCGCGACCTTCATGGCGAGCCAGGGACGCAGGGCGAGCAGCGCCCCCGCCTGCCCCGCGTCACCCGAGAGCAAGATGAGGAACAGCAGCGGACCCAGGGCCGCCAGGACGGCCAGGGTCGTGCCCGAGGCGTTGCGGAGGAGGTACTGCGCGAGGGCGGGCATGGCTCGTCCCCGCCCTGCGCGGACGTCTCGACCGTGCGGGGCGGGGGCTGGCCCCGGGCGGGTCAGTAGACCCACTCCAGCGGGTACCCGATCCAGGCGGTGTCCCAGGCGGCATTCAGCTCGTTCCAGGAGTCCAGGGCGTCCTGCGCTTCCAGCACATCGCCCGAGAGGTGCCAGTACAGCAGGGCGAGGTCGGAGAACAGGAGGCGGTCGAAGGAGTCCAGGCTGGCGTAGGTGTACTCCTCGCCGCTGTAGTCGGGCAGGAAGACCCGGCCCGCGTAGGTGTCGCTGTCGAAGATCAGATCGGCGTCGAGCTGGAGCTCGGGCAACACCACGATCTCCCAACCGTCGACGAACGAGACCTCGGGGATGTAGGACGGGCCACCGTCGATCGCCGCACGCACGCCCATGAGCCAGGTTGCACCCTGCTCGAACCTCCATAGGGCCTCATCGGTCACGTACAGCGCGTCGTCCCAGCTATTGGGATCCTCCTCGTACTCCATCCCGCGGAAGAGGTCGTCGATGGCGGCCAAGAGGGCGGTGCGCGCCGAGTTCAGGAGGGTCTGCGCCTGGGGGGAGGTCTCGAACGTGTTGTGCGTGAGCAGGTCGTCCGCGCTGTTCAGGACGCCTTCGCGCCCCGTGGTCGAGGTCATGCCCTGGACGATGTCGTCCGGCGAGAGTCCGCAGTACAGCCGATAGGGCGGCGCCGCCTCGTCCGGCACGTACTCGAGCGCGCGCTCGTAGATTGGGTACAGGTCCGCCTCGAGGTCGATCACGGCCTGCAGGTACAGGGCCGCACTCAACATCCTCAGACCCGAGGCGGCCAACTGGCAGTCGCCGTAGTCGAATTCGGTCTCGGGGAGGTCGTTGAGCCCCCTCAGGTCGTAGCGGAACTCCACAGAGACCTCCTCCAGCAACTCCGCCGCGTCCATCAGCTCCGAGACCAGGTCCTGCGAGAGGAACTCCTGGATGCGCCCGACCCTCGGGAAGTCCTCTCCGGGAGGCTCGAGGCCGACGGGGGCGTCGTCGTAGCGGACGAAATCCAGGAGGAACTGGCCGTAGAGGTGGACGCCCATGACGTCGAGCAGTCGGCCCAGGGTCGAGGACCCTTCGTTGTCGTCCAGGAACACCACCAGGCGCACGACCGACAGGAGCACCCGTGCCATGTCGTGGTCCTCGGCCACGCGCGGGTCGCCGAGGGCGTCCTCGAGCACGTTTCGAGCGGCCAGGAAGCCGGCTCTCGACTCCTCGTTGAGGTTCTCGACGGTGACCTCGATCGGCTGGTCGACGGAGCGACTCCCGCCTCCGCCACAGGCCGAGAGGAGCGCCGCGAGGCCGGAACACAGGAGCGTGGGAGCCGAGGGTCTAGGAGACTCGGTGGTCGTGAGCAGCATGTCGAAGGGGTCCTTTCGCCTGTCTCAGCGTGCAGGAGCGCGCATCTCAGCGTGCAGGAGCGCGCATCGTGACCGGGATTCCGGGGAGATCCCGCGCTCCCCCGAGGGGGCTGCCCGCACGGCCTCGCAGGGGGCCGCCGGGCGATCCCGCTCGCGCCTGGGGTGCAGGATTCAGCCGCCCTCGTCCGCCAGGGCCAAGAGGGCCAGGGCGGTGGCGGCGCGGGAGAGGTAGTGCTTGCCGTCGCGGCGGGGGGAGCGGGTGGTCCAGGTGCCGTCGGCGCCCTGGCGGGCGCGCAGCCAGGCCAGGGCGCGGGCCACGGGGGCGTCGTCGGGAGACGCTCCGGTGCGCAGCAGCACGTAGGCGGCGAGGGCCGTGGGGTAGGCCTCGCTCTCGGCGGTCTGCGGCTCGCCGCCGTCTCGTTTCCAGTCGGGAGCCGCCAAGGAAGCCATCGACCAGCCGCCGTCGGCCTCGACCGCCTCGATCAGGCGCGTACGCCAGGCGGTACGGTCGGCGCGGGACGCGACCCGCGGCCAGGAGGCGGCGGCCCACAGGCGCATGGCGGCGTCGTGCAGGCCCGGAGGTGGTTGCTCGCGCAGGCCGTCGGCCAGCAGGCGCGCCGCGCGCCGGTCCGCCGCTCTCAGGCCGCCGGCCTCGCGCAGCTCGCCCAGGGCAACGAGCATCAAGGTCGGCCCGAAGCGCAGGTCGCTCTCGTAGGGCGGCCAGTTGCAGCGCAGCCAGTCCTCCCAGACGCCGTCGCTCCCCAGGGTCCCCCAGGCGTGGTCGAGGGCGCGCAGGGTGACCGGGTGCGCGGGCCCGCCCAGGCGCGCGTCGCTCAGGGCCAGGAAGGCCGCCGTCGACACCATCCCCTCGACGCTGCCGTGCTGCCCGTGGGGCTCGTCCTCGCCGTCGAGGAAGCGCGTCAGGTACTCGCGGGCGAAGGCCCGGCCCGGCTTCAGCTCCGCCGACTCCGGCGCGATCACGGGCAGGGCCGCGAGGGCCCAGCCGTTGGTGTGGCAGGAGACGCAGTCGCGCCGCTCCCCCCACTCCCGGGCCAGGCGGGCGAGGGCGGCGGCGCCACGACGGAGCTCCTCACCGTCGCCGCGGCCATCCGCGCACCCGACGCCCCGCCCCGCGGCGCGGCCGTCGACGCCTCCGCCGGACGCCAAGCCCAGGAGCACCGCGCAAGGAGCGAGGGCGAGGAACACGACACGATGACCAGCCATCCACCCCAGTCTGCCCCACCCGCGCCGCGGGCAGAAGCTCCCCTCCACGTGAGCTCGCGCCACAGCCCCCCGACAGGGGGAGGCCGCGCCCTCGAACGCGATAGGCGACCCGGGCAGATCCCTCGGGCGCGCCGGCGGTGCCGAGGGCTCGTGGTGCGGGGCGGCGCGGATCCCTCCGCCCGGCGCGCGGCGGCCCGGCTATGATCGAGACGGCCCATCCGTGCACCCGACAGAGACTGGAGATCGCTCATGTCTTCCGCATCCGTCCTCTCACGCGCCTTGCCCGCGGCCCTGCTCGCACTGGCGGCGCCCCCCGCTCTCGCCCAGTCCGTGTGGTTCGTGGACGCCTCCGCCACTCCAGGCGGTGACGGCCACAGCTGGGCGACGGCCTTCGGCCAACTCCAGACGGCCCTCGACGTCGGGCTGGAGGGCGACCAGATCTGGGTCGCCGCAGGCGTCTACCACCCCACCAAGGAACACGTCCCCGGTGACCCCCTGAGCGTGATGTTCTACCTCTCCGAGCGCGTCTCCCTCTTCGGCGGGTTCCGGGGCACCGAGTCGAACCTCGACGAGCGCGATCCCACCCTCTTCGAGAGCACCGTCCTCTCCGGAGACATCGGCGTCCCCGCCGACCCGTCCGACAACGCCAAGCACGTGGTGAAGATGGGGAGCCTGTCGACCCCGGCCACCGTCCTGCCGGAGCTTGGCGGCTTCCGCATCACCGGGGGCAACGCCCCCGGGCGCGGAGGGGGCCTGGTGATCGGGCTGGACGGCCAGGGCTACTCCCCCGCCCTGACCGTCAGCGACGTCCTGTTCGACCACAACGCCGCCGACCAGGGCGGGGCGATCGCCACGCTCGACTTCGGCCTCCTGTTCCTGCGGCGCTGTCGCGTGGAGAACAACACCGCCCACACCGACGGCGCGGCCGTGTTCGCGCGCACGGGCTCCCTGCACGCGGCGAACTGCACGTTCACCGACAACGCGGCCGGCGGCCGCGGAGGCGCGCTCTGGGCCACGTCCATCTCCTCGGGGATGATCGACTACGCCAACTGCCTGTTCGCACGGAACACGGCCGGGAGCTCGGGTGGCGCCGTCCACCTGAGCGGGTCGAACTTCTTTTCGGGCGTGGGCACCTGGCGCAACTGCACCTTCGCCGACAACCAGGCGGGCACCACCGGCGGGGCCTTCCACCTCAACACCAACTCCACCATCGAAGCTCGAGCGGACCTGTTCAACTCGATCGTCTGGGGCAACGACGCGCCCCGGAGCCCGCAGATCCACGGTCCGGGGCAGGTCGTCGAGTTCTGCGACGTCGAGGGCGGCTACCCGGGGGTGGGCAACATCGACGCCGATCCGCTCTTCACCGGGCCCTCCGGCGCGGGGTACGAGCCGGGCCCCGGCTCCCCGGTCAACGACGCGGGGGACAACGGCGCGATCGCGGCCGACCAGGTCGACCTCGACGGCGACGGCGTGATGAACGAGCCCACTCCCATCGACCTGAACGGGACCCCGCGCCGCGTGGGCGAGCCCCTCGCCCCCGACACCGGGGCCGGCACGGCGCCGCTGGTGGACATGGGCGCCTTCGAGCAGCGCGTGTTCCAAAGGGCCCAGTGACGCCTGGGATCGCCCGCGCGGTGGGGATGCCCGCCGCTCCAAGGTGGGCGGCGAGCGGCTCGGCCCGCCGCCGACCACCTCGGCGGCTCACCCCACCCTGAACCGGGAACGGCGCGGACATCCGCTCTCCCCGCTGGAGGGGGAGAGCCTCCCAGCGGTAGGATCGACGCGCCACGAGATCGACCCTGCCCAGACTCCGGCCGCCCCCCCCCGATGAGCCACGAGACCCTCGAACCCTCCGACGCCCACGAGCGCATCCAGCGCGAACAGGGCTGGCACTGCCTCGACGTGCGCACGCCCGAGGAGTTCGCCGCCGGGCACCTTCCGGGGGCCTGGAACGTCCCCTTCGGCTTCAAGAGCCCCGGCGGCCTGGTCGCCAATCCCGAGTTCCTCGAGGCGATCGAGCGCCTGTTCGGCAAGCAGGCCCGCATGGTGGTGTACTGAGCGGCCGGAGGGCGCTCGCAGCGTGCCTGCGAGCTCCTGGTCGCCGCCGGCTTCACCGGGCTGGTAGACATGCCCGGCGGGTTCAGCGGGAAACGCGACGAGGCGGGGACCGTGGTGATCGCGGGCTGGCAGGCGCGAGAGCTGCCGTGCACCGAGGCGCCCGAGGCCGGGCGCTCCTGGGATGAGCTGCGCGGGGGGGGCTGAAGCACGACAGCCTCCGCCCGAAGGAGATCACGCCCCGGCGAAACGCGGCGGCGCGCCGCGCGTATCTGCCAGCATGATCGCACGCTCCATCCTCCTTTCGTGGGCGGCCGTCGTCGCGCCGCCCGCCGCACTCGCCGACGCGCCGGCCATCGGCGAGCGCATCGGCGAGCTCTCCTTCACCGACACGCGCTACCTGCCGCGCTCCCTCGGCGAGTTCGGAGAGCGAGAGGCCTTCGTGCTGGTCTTCACGACCACCGACTGCCCCCTGGTGCAGCGCTACCTGCCGCGCCTGGCCGCCATGGAGCGTGAGTACCGCCCCCGGAGCGTGCAGTTCCTCGCCGTCGGCGTCGGACCTCACGACTCCCTGATCGAGATCGCCGCCCAGGCGGTCGAGAAGGGCGGCGGGATCCCCTTCGTGAAGGACTTCGACGGCTCGACCGTCGAAGCCCTGGGCGTCGAGCGCACCCCCGAGGTGGTCGTCCTCGACGGCCAGAGGCGCCTGCGCTACCGCGGGCGAGTGGACAGCCAGTACCGCCTCGGCGGCGTGCGCCCCGACGAGGGGCGCGCGGACCTGCGCGAGGCCCTGGAGGCCGTGCTCGCGGGGAGGGAGGTGAGCGTCGGCGAGACTCCGGTGGACGGCTGCCGCATCCAGCCGACGCGGGAACGCACGGGGCAGGCGCCGCCCTACGCCGCGGTGGACGCCGTCCTGCGCGCGCACTGCCAGGAGTGCCACCGGCCCGGGACCGAGGCGCCCTTCTCCCTGATCACCTTCGACCAGGTCGCGGCCCACGCCGACACGATCGGGGAGGTCGTGCGCGAGGGGCGCATGCCGCCCTGGTACGCCGACGAGCGTCACGGCACCTTCGGGAACTCGCGCCTGCTCGACGACGACGAGCGCGAGACCCTGCTGGCCTGGGTCGCCGCCGGTGCCCCCGACCCCGGTCCTCAGCCCCTGCCGCCGCCGGTCGAGTGGCCCGAGACCGACTGGCGCATCGGAGAACCCGACCTCGTCATCACCCAGCCGAAGGCGGAGGAGCTGCCGGCCGATGGCTACGTCCCCTACCGCTACGAGGTCCTGCCCCACGTGTTCACCCACGACACCTGGGTCTCCGCGGTCGAGGTGCGGCCCGACAATCCCGGGTCCCTGCACCACGCGAACCTCGTGCACTTTCGCCTCGGGATGGACTTCGACGACGGCGGGTTCATCACCGGTCAGGTGCCCGGAGGCTCGCCCATGGACCTGCCGAGCGGAACGGCGGTCCTCATCCCCAAGGACTCGGTGCTCGCCCTGCAGATGCACTTCGTCACCACCGGCGTCGAGGAGCGCTGCCAGATCGAGGTCGGCCTGCGCTACCCGCGAGCGAAGGTGCGCAAGGAGCTCAAGCACCACATGATCGCGAACCACGGGTTCCGCATCCCGCCCCACGCGCCCGCCCACCCGGTCGCCGCCGCGGCGACCTTCGCACGCGACGCCACGGGGGTCGGGATGTTCTCCCACATGCACCTGCGCGGGCGGGACATGACCTTCGAGGCTACCTACCCCTCCGGTGAGCGCGAGGTCCTGCTGTCCATCCCCAACTACAGCTTCGACTGGCAGCTCGGCTACGAGCTCGCTCCCGACGCCCGGCGCTTCCCCGCAGGGACGCGAGTCGACGTCCTGGCCCACTTCGACAACTCGGCCTTCAACCCCTACAACCCCGATCCCTCGAAGACCGTGCGTTGGGGCCCGCAGACCCACCACGAGATGATGATCGGCTTCCTCTTCTTCACGGAGGACGAGCAGGACCTCGGGTTGGTCGTCGACCCCGCCACCGGGCGCATCGTCGAGGCTTCGGGCGAAGCCGGGGGCTGAGCCGCCGAGGTTGTTTGTCCACCGCCACGTGGGCCGATATCATCGGCGCCCCGCTCCCGCCGCAGAGGCTCCGCCCGCACCGGGCCGGCCGCGGTCGCAGGGCGCGGGAGACCTCCCCCAGATGACGGCTGAACGACTGCAGAATCACATCGACGGCGCGTGGACCGATTCCGATGCCGCCGAGGTCTACGAAGTGACCAATCCCGCCAGCGGCGAGGTCATCGGCCTGACGCCCCTGTGCGGAGCCGAGGAGGTCGACGCCGCCGTGCGTTCCGCCGCGCGCGCCTACCCCGCCTGGCGCCGCACGCCGATCCAGGAGCGCATCCAACCCCTCTTCCGCCTGAAGGCGCTGCTCGAGGAGCACGCGGAAGAGCTGGCCGCCGTCGTCACGCGCGAGAACGGCAAGACGCTGCCGGAGGCGCGCGGGAGCGTGCGGCGTGGGATCCAGATGATCGAGGCCGCCTGCGGCGCGCCCTCCTTGATGATGGGCCAGGCCCTGGAGGACATCGCCGCCGGCATCGACTGCGAGAGCGTGCGCCAGCCGCTCGGCGTCTTCGCCTGCATCGCACCCTTCAACTTCCCCGCCATGGTGCCGATGTGGTTCTTCCCCTTCGCCGTGGCCTGCGGGAACACGTTCGTCTGCAAGCCCTCCGAGCAGGTCCCCTTCAGCCAGAAGCTCGTCTGGCGCCTGATCGACGAGGCCGGTTTCCCGCCGGGCGTGTTGAACCTCGTGCACGGCGGGCGCGAGGCCGTAGACACCCTGATCGAACACCCCCTGGTGCGCGGCGTCTCGTTCGTCGGCTCCAGCCCCGTGGCCGAGCACGTCTACAAGACCGCGGCGGCCCACGGCAAGCGCGTCCAGGCCCTCGGCGGCGCCAAGAACTTCGTCATCGTCATGCCCGACGCGGACATGGACGCGACCGTGGCCTCGATCACCGACTCCGCCTTCGGCTGCGCCGGCGAGCGCTGCCTGGCTGCCAGCATCGTCGTGTGTGTCGGCGACAGCCACGCCGAGGTGCGCGCGGGCCTGGTGCGCGCCATGGGCGAGATCGAGGTCGGCGACGGGACGCGTGAGGGAGTGACCCTGGGCCCGCTGATCTCCGCGGCACACAAGCGCAAGGTCGAGGAGCGCATCGCCGCCGGCGTCGAGGAGGGCGCCGAGCTGGTGCTCGACGGCCGCGGCGTGAAGGTCGACGGCTCCGAGGGCGGCTTCTTCCTCGGTCCGACCCTGTTCGACGGCGTCTCCCCGACCATGAGCATCGGCACCGAGGAGGTCTTCGGGCCGGTGCTGTGCCTGATGCGGGCCGAGACCATCGAGGACGCCCTCGAGCTCGCCCGCAACCAGCCGCTGGCCAACGCCAGCTCGATCTTCACCACCAGCGGGAGGCACGCGCGCACCTTCCGCTACGAGATCGAGGCCAGCATGGCCGGCGTCAACATCGGCGTCGCCGCCCCCATGTCCTTCTTCGGCTTCGGCGGCGCGAAGGGCTCGTTCTTCGGAGACCTCAAGGCCCACGGGCGCGAGGCCTTCGACTTCTTCACCGACCGCAAGGTCGTCATCTCCCGCTGGTAGAGAGAGGATCCCCAAAGCGTGGCAAGAATCGTCAAGGGCGGACTGATCCAGTGCGCCAACCCCAAGAACGACGAGACGCTCCCGGTGGCGGAGATCCAGGCGGCTGCGCTCTCCAAGCACCTCCCGCTGATCGAGGAGGCCGGGGCGGCCGGCGTGCAGATCCTCTGCCTGCAAGAGATCTTCAACGGCCCCTACTTCTGTCCCGGCCAGGACGCCCGCTGGTACGACGCCGCGGAGCCGATCCCAGGGCCGACCACCGAGGCCCTCGCACCGCTGGCGGCCAAGCACCAGATGGTGCTCGTCGTGCCGCTCTACGAGCGCGAGCAGGCCGGCGTCTACTACAACAGCGCCGCGGTCATCGACGCCGACGGCACCTACCTCGGCAAGTACCGCAAGAACCACATCCCCCACACCTCGGGGTTCTGGGAGAAGTTCTTCTTCAAGCCGGGGAACCTCGGCTATCCGGTCTTCGAGACGGCCTACGCCAAGGTCGGGGTGTACATCTGCTATGACCGTCACTTCCCCGAGGGGGCGCGGCTGTTGGGCCTGAACGGCGCCGAGATCGTCTTCAATCCCTCCGCCACGGTCGCGGGCCTCTCCCAGTACCTGTGGAAGCTCGAGCAGCCCGCCCACGCCGTCGCCAACGGCTACTTCATGGGCTGCATCAACCGGGTCGGGACCGAGGCGCCCTGGAACCTCGGGAAGTTCTACGGCACCAGCTACTTCGTCGATCCGCGCGGGAGCTTCTTGGCCGAAGGCTCCGAGGACGACGACGAGCTGGTCTGCGCCGAGATGGACCTGGAGCTGATCGAGGAAGTGCGGCGCGTGTGGCAGTTCTACCGCGACCGACGCCCGGAGACCTACGAGGACATGGTCGGCCTGCTGCCCTGAGGAGAGCGATGGCGAAGACACTCATCCAAGGCGGAACGGTCGTGACGGCGACCGAGGTCTTCCGCGGCGACGTGCTGGTCGACGGCGAGCGGGTCGAGGCGGTCGGCTGCGACCTCTCAGGCGAGGTGGACCGCACGATCGACGCCACCGACCGACTGGTGATCCCCGGCGGCATCGACGTGCACACGCACCTCGACATGCCGTTCGGCGGCGCCTTCTCGGTGGACGACTTCGAGACCGGGACCATCGCGGCGGCCCACGGCGGCACGACGACGGTGGTCGACTTCGCCATCCAGGAGCGCGGCAAGACCCTGCGCCACGCCTGGGAGAGTTGGATGGCCAAGGCCGAGGGCAAGGCGGCCATCGACTACGGCTTCCACATGATCCTGTCCGAGCACACGCGCGAGCTCGAGCGCGAGATGGGCGACATGGTCGAGGAGGGCGTGACCTCCTTCAAGCTGTTCATGGCTTACCCCGGCGTCTTCTACATGGACGACGGCGGCATCTTCCGCTGCATGCAGCGCTCCGGCGAGATCGGGGCGACCATCTGCATGCACGCGGAGAACGGCATCGTGATCGACGTCCTGGTGGAGCAGGCCCTCGCTCGCGGGGAGACCGAGCCGCGCTACCACGCCCTCACGCGCCCGCCGCGCGCCGAGGCGGAGGCCACCCACCGTGCGATCGCCCTGGCCGAGATGGCGGACGTCCCCGTCTACATCGTGCACCTCTCCGCCGCCGAGGCCCTGGCGGAGGTGACCGCCGCCCGCGCCCGCGGTCTGGCGGCCTTCGCCGAGACCTGTCCCCAGTACCTGTTCCTCTCCTACGACAACTACGAGGAGCCGGACTTCGAGGGCGCCAAGTACGTCATGAGCCCGCCCCTGCGGGACAAGGCCAAGCAGGGCGAGCTGTGGCGCGGCCTGGCCGGCGGCGACCTGCAGGCGATCTCCACCGACCACTGCCCCTTCTGCTTCAACGAGGGCAAGCAGCTCGGACGGGACGACTTCAGCAAGATCCCCAACGGCGCGCCCGGGATCGAGACGCGCATGCTGTTGACCTTCGACGGCGGCGTGGCGGCCGGGAGGATCTCCCTCAACCGCTGGGTCGAGCTCTGCTCGACCTCCCCCGCGCGCCTGTTCGGCCTGTTCCCCAAGAAGGGCACGATCGCCCCGGGCGGTGACGCCGACATCGTGGTGTTCGACCCCGCAGGCAGCACGACGCTCAGCGCCGAGACCCTGCACATGAACGTCGACTACAATCCCTACGAGGGGCGCGTCGTGCGCGGCGCGGTCGAGGCCGTGCTCTCCCGTGGAGAGGTGATCGTGGAGCGAGGCAGCTTCAGCGGCGCCACCGGCCGTGGGCGCTACCTGCCCCGCAAGGATCGCTTCGCCCCGCTCACCCCCCTGATCTGAGAACGGCTCCTCGACACGAGATGACCGAACAGACGCGCCAGGAATCCCAGGCTGCGGCGACCCGCTCCAAGCACGGCGAGTTCCTCCTGCCGGCGGTCGCCAACTACTACGACAAGCCGATCGTGCTCGACAGCGGCGAGGGGATGACCCTGCGCGACGTCGACGGACGCGAGTACCTCGACTTCTTCGGAGGCATCCTCACGGTCTCGGTCGGGCACTGCAACCCGCGTGTCACCGAGCCGCTCAAGCTGCAGATCGAGCGCCTCGGCCACGTCTCGTCGCTGTACCCCACCGTCCCCACGGTCGAGCTCGCCGAGCGACTCGCTCGCCTGAGCCCCGGCCGGCTCCAGAAGAGCTTCTTCTCCGCCTCGGGCACCGAGGCGGACGAGACCGCGGTCGTCCTCGCCCAGGTCTTCACCGGGGCCCAGGAGCTCATCGCGCTGCGCCACGGCTACTCCGGGCGCTCGCTCTTGGCCCAGTCCCTGACGGCCCACGCCCCCTGGCGCGCCGTGCCGACCCAGATCGCGGGCATCAAGCACGCCGTCTCCCCCTACTGCTACCGCTGCCCGCTCGGCGCGACCTACCCCGAGTGCGAGGTGCGCTGCGCCACCGACCTGCGCGAACTGATCCAGACCACGACCACCGGCTCCGTCGCCGGGTTCCTCGCCGAGCCGATCCAGGGCGTGGGCGGGTTCATCACGCCCCCGCCCGAGTACTTCCAGATCGCAGTCGACATCGTGCGCGAGCACGGTGGCGTGTTCATCTGCGACGAGGTGCAGACCGGCTTCGGACGCACGGGGAGCCGCATGTTCGGGATCGAGCACTGGGGCGTCGAGCCCGACATCATGACCATGGCCAAGGGCGTCGCCAACGGCATGCCCCTGGGCGTGACCATCGCCACGCCCGAGATCGCCGATGCGTTCCAGTCCATGACGATCTCGACCTACGGCGGCAACCCGCCCTCCTGCGCCGCGGCCCTGGCGACCCTCGACGTCATCGAGGGCGACGACCTCGCCGCCAACGCAGAGGTACAGGGAGCGCGCCTGCGGGAGGGCCTCGAAGACCTCCAGCGGCGCCATCCGCGCAAGATCGGCGACGTGCGCGGCAAGGGGCTGATGCAGGCCCTCGAGCTGGTCGCCGACGAGACCGCCGGCGACCGAACGCCCGACGCCGCGGCCACCGCGCGCCTGTTCGAGGAGACCAAGGAGCGCGGTCTGCTGATCGGCAAGGGCGGCCTCTTCGGCAACGTCACCCGCATCTCCCCGCCCCTGGTCGCGAGCGCGGCCGACGTGGACGAGGCCCTCCGAGTCCTCGGCGAGGCCTTCGACGTCATCGACCCCCAGGCGCAGTGAGGCGACCGTGACCGACCTCTCCATCACCGTCGACGGGCTGCGCTTCCCCAACCCGTTCATCCTGGCCTCGGGTCCTCCGGGGACCAACGGGAAGGTCATCAAGCGATCCTTCTCCCTGGGCTGGGGCGGCATCGTGTGCAAGACGATCAGCCTGGACAACGAGCTCGTGACGAACGTCGTCCCGCGCTACGGCAAGCTCACCGACCGCGACGACAAGAAGAAGGTGCTCGGCTTCCAGAACATCGAGCTGATCTCAGACCGCCCCTTCGAGCTGTGGCTCGAGGAGCTCGCCGAGTGCAAGGCCGAGTTCCCCGACCGGATGCTGATCGCCTCGATCATGGAGGAGTACCACGCCGACCGCTGGGTCGAGATCGTCGAGCGCACCCAGGCCACCGGCGTCGACGCCCTCGAGCTCAACCTCTCCTGCCCCCACGGTCTCCCCGAGCGCCGCATGGGCGCCGCCATGGGCCAGGACCCCGAGATCGTCGCGGAGGTCTGCGGCTGGGCCAAGGGCGCAGCGACGATCCCGGTCTGGGCCAAGATGACGCCCAACATCACCGACCCGACCATCCCCGCCCTGGCGGCGACGCGCGCCGGCGCGGACGGTCTGAGCGCGATCAACACGATCCTGTGCATCATCGGCATCAACCTCGAGACCCTCGAGCCGATGCCGACGGTCGAGGGCCACTCCGAGCCGGGGGGCTACTCCGGCCAGGCGGTGCGCCCGATCGCCCTGCGCCAGGTGATGGAGATCGCCCGCGCCTGTCCGGACGCATCGGTCTCGGGCATGGGCGGTGTGGAGACGGCGGAGGACGCGGTGCAGTTCCTGCTGGTCGGCGCGAGCACGGTCCAGGTCTGCACCGGCGCCATGCTGCACGGCTATGAGATGATCACCGACCTGTGCGAGGGCCTCGCCGCCTTCATGGAGCGCCACGCCTTCGACAGCGTGGCCGAGATGGTCGGCAAGAGCCTCCCCTCCTTCACGACCCACGCCGACCTCGTCGAGCGCCAGCGCGCGGCGCGGCGCGAGAAGGCCGGTACGACCAACCGCGACGGCATGTGGAAGGGCGACATCGCCGCCGAGACCGACAGCCTGGTGACCGACTGACCGCGAGTCAGGCCCGGAGCTTCATCCCGATGGTGTAGACGGCGCCGGCGAGGGCGAAGCCCACGAACCAGGCGTAGGTGTAGACGCTGGCGAAGAGGGCGGGAACCGAGTCGACGAAGCCGGCCTCCGCCAGGAACCCCGGAACATTGGGCGCGACGCCGATGACGAGCGCGAGCATGGCCACCGGGTTCACTCCGCCCCGGAAGGAGTACGCGCCGCGGCTCTGGTAGAGGGCATCCACGTCGATGTGGGTGCGCCGCACCAGGAAGTAGTCGCAGATCACGATGCCGCCGATCGGACCGAGCAGGGCCGAGTAGCCGATCAGCCAGGTGAAGATGTAGCCGTCGGTCGACTCGATCAGCTTCCAGGGCAGGATCACGACGCCGACGACCGCCGTGATCACCGCGCCCATGCGGAACGTCGCCCGGCGCGGAGCGAGGTTCATGATCACGTTTGCCGGCGAGACCACGTTGGCCGCGATGTTCGTCGAGAGGGTCGCGATGGAGAGGACGACGAGGCTCACGACGACCGTCAACCCGCCTCCCATGCGGCCGGCCAGGTCGGTCGGGTTGGGGATCGGCTCGCCGAAGATCACGATCGTCGCCGAGGTCACGGCGACGCCCACGAAGGCGAAGAGCGTCATCACCAGGGGCAGGCCGAGGGCCTGCCCGAGGGCCTGGTCGCGCTGGGAGCGCGCGTAGCGCGTGAAGTCGGGGATGTTGAGGGAGAGGGTCGCCCAGAACCCGACCATCGCCGTCAGGCTGGGGAAGAAGACCGACAGGAACTCGCCCTCCTTCTCCCCTCCCTGATCGAATGCGGAGCCGGCCGAGAGCATGTCGCCCCAGCCCTCGGTCTTGAAGTACGCCCAGGCGAGCAGGGCCAACCCCATCAAGATCAAAAAGGGCGCGGCCCAGGTCTCCAGCACCTTGATCGAGTCGATCCCGCGCCAGAGGATCGCGACCTGCAGCGCCCAGAAGACGAGCACGCAGCCCAGCTCGATGGCGTTGAGCCCCACCACCGGCAGATCCGCTCCCGCGTAGGGTTCCGCGCGCAGCACGCCGGTCAGCTGGTAGATCGCCGCGCCGCCGATGGCCGTCTGGATCCCGAACCAGCCGCAGGCCACGAGCCCGCGCAGGAGCGAGGGGACGTGGGCCCCGGCGATGCCGAAGCTCGCCCGCGAGAGCACCGGGAAGGGAACGCCCAGCTTGGTGCCGGCGTGACCGTTGAGGATCATCGGGACGAGCACGATCAGGTTTCCGAGCAGGACGGTCCCGACCGCCTGCCACCAGTTCATGCCCAGGTCGATCATCCCCGCCGCCAGCATGTAGGTCGGCACGCAGACGACCATGCCGATCCACAGGGAGGCCATGTGCCGGACCGACCAGTTCCGCGCTTCGGGCGGCGTCGGTGCGAGGTCGGCGTTGATCAGGGACGGGTCCGGGTAGCTCGGCATGGGCGCGCCGCTTTCCGCTGGAGTTCGCGCGGACCGACGCGGGTGGCGTCGGGGGAGCGCGTTACTGTACTGTCCGGGAAGGGCGCGGTCCCACCGCGCTCCCCCACGCCAGAGACATGCCCGACCCCTTCCTGGACGAGGCGATCCGCGAGGCCCGGGCCGGGCTGGCCGAGGGCGGCATCCCCATCGGCTCGGTCCTGGTCCTCGACGGCGAGGTCATCGGCCGCGGCCGCAACCGGCGCGTCCAGCGAGGCAGCGCGATCCTGCACGCGGAGATGGACTGCATCGAGGACGCCGGACGGCGCAGCGCCGCGGAATACGCCCGGACGACGCTCTACTCCACCCTCTCCCCCTGCGAGATGTGCAGCGGGGCGATCCTGCTCTACCGCATCCCGCGAGTCGTCGCGGGAGAGCACAGGACCTTCCGAGGGCCCGAGGAACGCCTGCGGGCGGCGGGCGTCGAGCTCACCCTCGTCGACGACGGCGAGTGCATCCGCCTGATGGAGGAGTTCATCGCCGCCCATCCGACCCTCTGGAACGAGGACATCGGCGTCTGACGGGGCCGCCGGGGCCCCTCGCGGACCCGCCTCGACGGAGCGTGCTAGGCTTGGAGGTCGTCGGGCGGCCAGTCCGGCGCGGCACATGAAGACGCTCTCGACCTGCCTGCTGCTCCTCCTCGCTCCCCACGCCGGGGCCCAGGGCATCGCCTCGGTGAGGATCGCGGCGGGCTTCGACACCCCGACCTTCCTCTGCTCCCCGCCGGGCGACTCCCAGCGCCTGTTCGTGACGACCGAGAACGGCGTCGTCTTCGTGATCGAGAACGGGCGCGTCCTGGGCCAGCCCTTCCTCGACCTCTCCGGCGTCGTGGCCCAGAACACCGAGGGCCTCCTGGGGATGGCCTTCCACCCCGACCACGCCACGAACGGCCTCTTCTACCTCGTCTACCAGGACGTGGCTCAGGTCTCGCACCTCGTCCAGTACGGGCTCACCGGCGACGCCAACGTCGCGGATCCCGCCAGCGCGGTCGTGATCCTCGGCCCCCAGCCCCAGCCGCATCTCGTCCACAACTGGAGCTGCCTGCAGTTCGGTCCCGACGGCATGCTCTACGTCGGCATCGGAGACGGCGGCCCGGCCAACGACCCCAACGGCTACGGCCAGGACCTCTCGACGACCTTCGGGAAGCTCCTGCGGCTCGACGTGGACCTCCCGGCGCCGCACGTCCCGCCCGACAATCCGTTCGTCGGCGTCCCCGGCGCCGAGGAGGCGATCTGGGCCTTTGGCCTGCGGCAGCCCTGGCGCTTCAGCTTCGACCGCGCCACCGGGGACCTGTGGATCGCCGACGTGGGGCAGGCCGACCGCGAGGAGCTCAACTTCCAGCCCGCCGCCAGCACCGGCGGCGAGAACTACGGCTGGAGGTGCATGGAGGGCACGAGCTGCACGGGCGCCTCCGGCTGCGCCTGCGACGACCCGTCGTGGGTGGACCCGATCCACGACTACCCCCACGAGGGTGGGAACTGCTGCGTGATCGGCGGCGCCGTCTACCGCGGAGCGGCCATGCCCGCCGAACGGGGGAAGTACTTCTTCGGCGACTTCTGCACGGGCCGCGTCTGGTCCGTCCGCTACGACGGGTCGAGCGCGAGCGAGCTCACCGAGCGCACCGCCGAGCTGGCGCCCTGCGGCGCGGCCGGCATCGACCTGTTGGTCTCCTTCGGTGAGGACGCCGACGGCGAGCTGTACCTGCTCGACAAGGCGGGCGGCGAGGTGTTCAAGATCGTGCCCGCTGGGAGCACGGCCTGGACGACCTGTACCAGCGCGCCCAACTCCGCCGGCCCGGGCGCGTGGATCTCCCACGGCGGCACGACGTCGATCGCCGCCGGCGACTTCGAGCTCCGGGCGGACGCCGCGATCGCCGGCCAGTTCGGCCTGTTCTACTACGGTCCCCAGCAGACCCGCATCCCCTTCGGCGACGGGTTCCGCTGCGTGGCGGGCGCGGTCTGGCGGCTGAATCCGCCCCAGGTGATCGAGCCGGGCGGACACGCCGCGCGGGCCGTCGACTTCGACGCCCCCCCGGCGCCCGGCGGGAGCATCGACGCGGGCGACACCCGCTTCTTCCAGTTCTGGTACCGGGACCCGCAGGGCCCCGGCGGCACGGGCTTCAACCTCTCCGACGCCCTGTCGGTGACCTTCTGCCCCTGAGCACCGGGGCTGGAGCCTCGTCGCTCGCCGGCGGATCCCGCCGGCTGCGGAGCCCGTCGTCGCCGGTCCAGCCCCCAGCAGCGGGAACGGGGGCCGTCGGGATCCTCCCCGGGGCGCGCGCCGAGGTCCCAACCCGCGGGTCGTGCTACCCTCGGGTGGCGTCGGCCGGTGCCGGCGCGGTCCCCGGTGAACCGATTCCTCCCGTGCCTGCTCGTCCTGGCCGCGCCCGAGGTCTGCGCCCAGCGGATCGCCTCGGTGCGCATCGCGACGGGCTTCGACACGCCGACCTACGTCTGCTCGCCGCCCGACGACGCCAGCCGGCTCTTCGTCACGACCAACCGCGGCGTCATCCACCTGATCCGGGACGGGACCGTGGCGGGCCAGCCCTTCCTCGACCTCTCGGCGATCGTCGAGCAGAACGCCGAGGGCCTCCTGGGCATGGCCTTCGACCCCGACTACGCGACCAACGGCCGCTTCTACCTGACCTACCAAGACAGCGGCCAGAGTTCCCACCTGGTGCGCTACGAGGTGTCGAGCGATCCCGACGTCGCCGACCCCGCGAGCGCCGTCACGATCCTCGGTCCCCAACCCCAGCCCGACGTCCTCCACAACTGGAACTGCCTGCAGTTCGGCCCCGACGGGATGCTGTACGTCGGGATCGGGGACGGGGGACTGAACCTCGATCCCAACGACCACGCCCAGAGCCTCTCGACCACCTTCGGGAAGCTGCTGCGCCTGGACGTCAACCTGCCGCCGCCCCACGTCCCGCCGACAACCCCTTCGTCGGCGTCCCGGGAGCGGAGGAGGCCATCTGGATCTACGGCATCCGCCAGCCCTGGCGCTTCAGCTTCGATCGCGAACAGGGGAACCTGTGGATCGGCGACGTCGGCCAGGGCGACCGAGAGGAGATCGACTTCCAGCGCTTCGGCAGCACCGGCGGGGAGAACTACGGCTGGCGCTGCATGGAGGGGACCGACTGCACCCTCGCGACCGGGTGCGCCTGCGCCGACCCGAGCTGGCTGCCGCCGGTGTACGAGTACGACCACACGACCGGCAACTGCTGCGTGATCGGCGGCTTCGTCTACCGCGGCCTCGCCCTGCCGGCCGAGCGCGGGCGGTACTTCTTCGGCGACTTCTGCAGCGGCAAGATCTGGTCCATGCGCTTCGACGGCTCCAACGTGACCGAGTTCGCCGACCGCACCGCCGAGCTCACGCCCTGCGGGCCGGCGGGGCTGGAGCACGTGATCTCCTTCGGCGAGGACGCCGACGGCGAGCTGTACGTCGTCGACGGAACCGGCGGCGAGATCTTCAAGATCGTCCCCGCCGGAGCGACCTCCTGGAGCACCTGTTCCTCCCTGCCCAACTCGTCGGGCAGACGGGCGCGGATCTCCCACGGCGGCACGACCATGGTCTCCGCCGACGACTTCGAGCTCTTCGCCGACGACGCCGTCGCGGGCCAGTTCGGCCTGTTCTACTACGGCCCCCAGATGGCCGAGGTCCCCTTCGGAGACGGCCTGCGCTGCATCGGCGGCAGCTCCTGGCGCCTGAACCCGCCCCAGGTCATCGACCCCACCGGCCACACGGCCCGGCGGGTCGACTACGACGCGCCCGTGGCCCCCGGCGGCCAGCTCGCCCCCGGGGACACCTGGTTCTTCCAGTTCTGGTACCGCGGTCCGGGAGGCTCGGGCTTCAACCTCTCCGACGGCCTGGGCGTGACCTTCTGCCCTTGAGGGCCGCGGCGCCGACCCGCCCCCGCCGGGCTGGTATAACGGCGCTCCATGGGCCCGCCCGCCTCGCAGACGGAGCTGATCCTCGTCCAACTGGGGACGCCCGCCGCACCCACGCCCCGGGCCGTGCGCGCCTTCCTGGGCGAGTTCCTGAGCGATCCGCGGGTCGTCGAGCTCCCGCGCTGGCTGTGGCTGCCCCTGCTCCACGGCATCGTCCTGCGCCGCCGATCCGGGCGGGTCGCCGCCCTCTACGAGAGCATCTGGACCGAGGCGGGCTCGCCCCTGGCGGTCGACACCGAGCGCATCCTCGACGCGGCCCGGGACGGGCTGGGGCCGGAGTGTTCGGCCAGCCTCGCCTACCGGTACGGCTCGCCCGGCCTTGCCGAGGTCCTCGCCCAGGCCGCCGGACGCGCCGACGAATCGGTGGTCGTGCCCCTGTTCCCCCAGCGGACCGCCTCCAGCGCCGGCAGTGTCGAGGCGGCGGCCCGCGACAGCGCCCGCCTCGAGGGGCTCGCAGGACGGCTGAGGGTCGCGCACCTCGAGCCGGACGACGCCGACTACGTCACGAGCCTCGCCGACCGCCTCGCGGAGGCCGTCACGGCTCAGGCCGGGGAGGATCCCGAGCACCTGGTGTGCTCCTTCCACTCGATCCCCTCGTCGGTCGACCGTCGCGAAGGAGGCCGCTACCGCGCAGCCTGCGAGCGGACGGCCCGAGCCCTGGCGGAGCGCAGCGGCTGGCCCAGCGAACGCTGGACCCTCTGCTTCCAGTCCCGCTTCGGCCCCGGCTCCTGGCTCGGCCCGCCCACGGAGCCGACCCTGGTCGAGCTCGGCCGGCGCGGCGTTCGGCGCGTGGTCGTCAGCGCGCCCGGTTTCCTGGCGGACGGGCTGGAGACCCTCGAGGAGCTCGGCGTCCGCGGCCGGGCCGCCTTCCTCGCCGCCGGCGGCACCGACTTCGCCCTGGCGCGCGCCCCCGCCGGCCACCCCGCCCTGGGGCGCGCCCTGGCGAGGCTGGCGCGCCCCGCGGCGGGGGGCCGGTGAGAATCCCTGCGCGGCTGACACTCCTGTGACAACCGCCCGGCTCGGCGGGCTACAAGTGCCCCAGCAGGCCCCGCGCGCACCATGGACAGCATCGTCATCGTCGGCTTGGACTGGCGCTGGGCCGGAGAAGAGGCGATCGCCCGCTTCACCCTGGAGGGCGACGGCCGGGGCGAGCGCCTGCCCGCCCTGGCGCGCGAGGTCGGCGCGGCGGAGCTGTGCTACCTGGCCACCTGCAACCGGGTCGAGCTGTGCCTCGCGGTGGACGAGCCGATCCCCGCCGCCATCCTCCGACGGCGCGTGTTCGAGGCCCTCGCCGCCCGCCCCGCCGAGCCCGGCGAAGCCGAGCGCCACCTGCGCGCCTGGGCCGGGGAGGGCGCGGCCGAGCACCTCTTCCTGGTCGCCGCGGGCCTGGACTCGGCGCACCTGGGGGAGAGCGAGATCTCCGGCCAGGTGCGCTCGGCGCTGGAGGAGGCCCGGCGCCTCGGGCTCGCAGGCCCGCGCCTGGCGTTCTTGTGGGAGGAGGCCCTCAAGGTCGCCCGCCGCGTCCGCCGCCAGAGCGGCCTGGGCCTGGGGCGCACCTCCCTGGCGGAGCTGGCCCTCGAGCGCGTCGCCCGGACCGACGGTCCCGTCGCCCTGGTCGGCGTCTCCCCCATGACCCTGCGCTGCGCCGAGCACCTCGCGGCCCGCGGCCGCCCCCTGGTCTGGGCCAACCGCACGCTCGAGCGCGCGGCGCGTGCCGCCCGGGAGCTGGGCGTCGATGCGCGGCCACGCTCCCTGGCCGACTTCCGCGCCGCCCCCGAACCCGTGGCGGCCGTCGTCTCGGCCACCGGCGCTCCCGAGCCGGTCCTCGACGCCGCCGCCCTCGCGGCCCTGGCGGCGGCCGCTCCCCGACGCCCACCGCTGCTGGTGGATCTGGCCCTGCCCCCCGACGTCGACCCCGACGCCGCCCGCGCCCTCGGCCTGGTGCGCGTCGGCATGGAGGAGATCAACGCCGCCGCCGCGGGGAACCGGGAGCGCCGGCGGCGCGACTCGGCCGAGGCCCGGGCCCTGGTGGACGAGGCCCTCGCGCGCCTGCGCCGCCGCCTGGGGCTGCGCTCGGTCGACGCCGCCGTCACGGTCCTGCAGGAGCACTACCGCAGGGCGGCCCTCTCCGGCGCCGACGACCTGCTCCGGGGCGAGCTGCGGGGGCTGGCCCCCGAGGACGGAGCGGCCCTGCGGCGCTGGGCCGAGGCCCTCGCCAGGCGCTTCGCCCACCTCCCCAGCCGAGGCCTGCGGGAGCTCGCCGTGCGCGGCGGGCCCGAGGCCCTCGACGCCTTCCTCGCCCACGACGGCGACGAGCTGTCCGCGGCCCTGGGCGACGCCCTGGACCTCGAACGGGTCCTGGCCGCCCTGCCCACCGACGAGGAGGCGAAGGCGTGAGGCTGCGCGTCGGGACGCGCGGCTCGGCCCTGGCTCTGGTCCAGGCGCGGTGGACCCTCGCCGCCCTGGGCGAGCGGGGCCACGACGCTGACCTGGAGGTGATCGAGACCAGCGGCGACGCCGACCGCACCAGCCCGTTCGCCGCCATCGGGCCTCCCGGCGTCTTCGTGCGCGAGATCGAGCGCGCCCTGTGCGAAGGTCGCATCGACCTCGCCGTCCACTCCTACAAGGACCTCCCCGCCAGCTCGCCCGACGGGCTCGTCGTCGCCGCGGTCCCGCCCCGCGCCGATCCGGCGGACCGGCTCCTGATCCGGCCCGATGCCCACGACGAGGGAGCCGGCCTCCTGCCCGTGGTCGAGGGCGCGCGGGTGGGCAGCTCCGCCGCCCGCCGCGCAACCCTCCTGCGCGACGTGCGCGACGACCTCGTGATCGCTCCCCTGCGCGGCAACGTGCCGACCCGCGTGCGACGCCTGCTCGAGGGCGACCACGACGCGGTGGTCCTGGCCGCCGCCGGCCTCGACCGCCTCGACGACGCCGCCGGACGGGGGGAGTGCGCCCCCGTCGAGCGCGGGGGGATCGTCGAGCTGCGCCTCGACCCCGCGCGCTTCGTCCCCGCACCCTCCCAGGGCGCCCTCGCCCTGCAGGTGCGCGCCGGGAGCCCGGCCCAGGCGGCGGTGGCCGAGCTCGACGACCCGGGCGCCCGGCGCGCCGTCGAGGCGGAGCGGCAACTCCTGGGGCTGGTGCAAGCGGGCTGCGACGCTCCCTTCGGCGCCCACGGCACCGAGCCGGAGCCGGGGCGCCTGGTCCTGCGCGCCGTGCTGCCCGTCACCGGGCGCCTGCGCCGGGTGCGCGTCGAGGGCGCAAGCCCCAAGGAGGTGGCCGCGCGCGCCTTCGAGGCCCTGGGCGCCGCCGAGGAGAGCCGGGCATGAAGCGCGTCCTGCTCACGCGCGCCGCCGAGGACAACGCCCGCTGGGCCGAGCGGCTGCGGGCGGCCGACATCGAGCCCGTCGAGCTGGCCTGCCTGCGGTGCGAGGTCCTGCCCGGGCGAGCCCCCGAGCTGGAGCGCGCCCTCGCCGGCGCGGCTTGGCTTGCCCTCACCTCCCGCCGCGGCGCGGCGGCGGTGGCCTCCCTGACCGGCGGCCCGCCCGAGGGGGTCGCGGTCGCCGCCGTCGGCCCGGCCACCGCCGCCGAGGCGCGCGCGAGCCTGGGCCGCTGCGACCTCGTCGCTCCCCGCGGTGACGCCCGCTCCCTGGCGGCGGCCATCGCGGAGCGCGCGCCCCCCGCCGCCGCGCGGGTGGTGATCGCCGGCGCCCGCGACGGCCTGGCCGACCTGCGCGACGGCCTGACCGACCGCGCTGTAAAGTGGGCCTTCGTCCCCGTCTACCGTACCCTGCCGGCCGCGCCCGCTCCGCGCCGCGCGCGCCCCGCGGTGGACGCCGTGTTCCTCGCCAGCCCCTCCGCAGTCGAGGGCCTCACGGCCCTGGCCGAGATCCCCCCCACGGCGGCGGTCATCGCCCTGGGCCCGCGGACCCGCGCCGCCGCCCTCGCCGCCGGCCTCGAGGTCGCGGCCCAGGCCCGCGGCCGTGACCTGGCCTCGATGCTGGAGGCCTGGCGCTCCCTACCGACCGATCCCCCCGAACCCCGACCGAGACCATGAGCGAACCGTCCCCCGCCCATCCCGCCTCCCGCCCCCGGCGCCTGCGCCGCGGCCGGGTCCTGCGCGAGCTGGTGAGCGAGACGCGCCTGGACGCCTCGCGCCTGATCATGCCCCACTTCGTCCTCCCCGACGAGCGCGGGGAGGAACCCGTCGCGTCCATGCCCGGCATCGCCCGCACCGGCACCGAGCCCCTGCTGCGCGCGGTCGGCGCGGACCTGGAGCACGGCCTGCGCTCCGTGCTCCTGTTCGGCCTGGCCCGCGATGGGCGCAAGGACGCCCGGGGCAGTGAGGCGCGCGACCCCTCCGGCGCGGTGCCGCGGGCCGTGGCCGCCCTCAAGCGCGAGTTCGGCGCCGACCTCCTGGTCATCACCGACGTCTGCCTGTGCGCCGCGACCGACCACGGCCACTGCGGCGTGCTCGAGGAGGGGGTGGTGCGCAACGACGAGAGCCTGCCGCTCCTGGCCGAGGCGGCCGTCGTCCACGCCGAGGCGGGTGCGGACATGGTCGCCCCCTCGGACATGATGGACGGCCGGGTGGGCGCCCTCAGGACCGCCCTCGACGGGCGCGGCCTGGTGGAGACGGGGATCCTGTCCTACGCGGTGAAGTATGCCTCGGCCTACTACGGGCCGTTCCGGGACGCGGCGAACAGCGCCCCGGGGAGCGGCGATCGCAAGAGCTACCAGATGGACACGCGCAACGCCCGCGAGGCCGAGCGCGAGGCCCTGCTCGACGAGGCCGAGGGCGCGGACGTGCTGATGGTCAAGCCCGCCCTGGCCTACCTCGACGTCCTGCACCGCGTGCGCGAGGTCACGCGCCTGCCCCTGGCCGCCTACAACGTCTCGGGGGAGTACGCCGCCGTGAAGGCGGCGAGCGAGCGCGGCTGGCTCGACGAGCCCGCCCTCGTGCGCGAGAACCTCACGGCGATGGCGCGCGCCGGCGCCGACGTGATCCTCACCTACCACGCCCGCGAGGCCGTGGCGGGAGGGTGGCTGTGAGCGCCTCCGAGCAGGCCTTCGCCCGCGCCCTGGCCGTCCTGCCCGGAGGGGTGAGCTCCCCGGTGCGCGCCTTCGGGGCGGTGGGCGGCACGCCGCGGGTGATCGCCGCCGGGGAGGGTCCC
Source organism: Planctomycetota bacterium (assembly GCA_030746555.1). Classification (GTDB taxonomy): domain Bacteria; phylum Planctomycetota; class UBA1135; order UBA1135. The sequence continues at coordinate 57,833 of JASLMK010000072.1, forward strand.
GAACTCGTCGACGTCGACGGCGAGCGCCTGCTCGACTTCGTCGGGTCCTGGGGACCGCTGATCCTCGGCCACGCCCACCCGGCCGTCGTCCGCGCGGTGGCCGAGGCCGCCGCTCGCGGCACGACCTTCGGAGCGCCCTGTCCCGGCGAGGCCGCCTTGGCCGAGCGGGTGGTCGCCGCCTACCCGGCGGCAGAGAAGGTGCGCCTGGTCTCCTCGGGCACCGAGGCCACCATGAGCGCCGTGCGCCTCGCGCGCGCCGCCACCGGCCGCGACCTCGTGGTCAAGTTCGCCGGCTGCTACCACGGCCACGCCGACCACCTCCTCGTCCAGGCGGGCTCGGGGCTGGCGACCTTCTCCCAGCCCTCCTCCGCCGGGGTCCCCGCCGCCTTCGCCGGCTGCACCCTCGTCGCCGACCTCGACGACGAGGCGGGCCTGGCCGAGCTGTTCGATGCCCACCGCAGGCGCATCGCGGCGGTGATCCTCGAGCCGCTCCCCGCCAACTGCGGCCTGCTCGTCCAGCGCCCCGAGTTCCTCGCCGCGCTCGCCCGCCGGACGCGGGAGGAGGGCGCGCTGTTGATCCTCGACGAGGTCATCACCGGCTTCCGCCTCGGCCTCGGCGGCGCGGCCGAGCGGTTGGGGTTGGAGCCCGACCTGGCGACCTTCGGCAAGGTCATCGGGGGCGGCCTGCCAGTCGGCGCCTTCGCCGGACGCGCCGAGCTGATGGACCGCCTGGCACCCGACGGCGACGTCTACCAGGCGGGGACCCTCTCGGGGAACCCGCTGGCCATGGCCGCGGGGTTGGCGACCCTGGACGTGCTCGAGGCCGAGGACGGTTGGGCTCGGCTCGAGGCCCTCGGCGGCCTGCTCGAGGAGCGCCTGGCTCCCGTCCTGGAGGCGGCGGCGGTCCCCGCGCGCCTCGTGCGCGTCGGCTCCCTGTTCTGGCTCTCGCTCCAGGAGGGCGAGGCGCCGCGCCGGGCGGACGCCATCGAGCCCGCCGCCGCGGGACGCTACCGCGAGGTCTTCCACGGCCTGCTCGAGCGCGGCGTGGCCCTCGCCCCCTCCGCCTACGAGGTCGGCTTCCTGTCCCTGGCCCACGAGGAAGAGCACGTCGAACGCCTCGCCGCCGCCCTCGGGGAGGTCCTGCAGACCGCGGGAGGTGCGCGGTGAGCGCCACCCGCGCCGCGTCGCGCCGCGTGCAGGTCGCCATCGGCGGCCTGCTCGTCCTGTGCCTGGCCCAGGCGGTGTACTGGATCGTCGACCAGGCGACCTACACCCAGGAGGTCGACAGGCGCATCCTGGAGCGCTACGCCGAGCAGGCCCGGGGCGCCGACCTGCTGTTGCGCCACGGCGTCGCGTGGGAAGCGGTCGCCGAGGTCTTCCCCCGGCTGGTTCCCGGCGGCGACGGCGGGGCGGTCCTCGATCCCGAGCACACCGACGAGCTCGACCGCGCCCGGCACCACCGCATCAACCGCTACGGCTGGGAGGGATCGTTCTTCCTCCTGGTGCTGCTGTGCGGCCTGGGGGTGATCGACGCCTCCCTGCGCCAGCGCGCCGAGCTCTCCCGACGCCAACACAACTTCCTCGCCGCCGTCTCCCACGAGTTCAAGAGCCCCCTGGCCAGCCTGCGCCTGGCGGCGGAGACCCTGGCCCTGCGCAAGCCCGCGGGCGAGGCGCTCGCCGCGCTCTCGGGCCGCATGGTCGAGGACCTGACCCGGCTCGACGCGACGGTCGGGAACATCCTCGACGCGGGGGAGATCGAGGAGGGCCGCCTGGTCCTCGCGCCCCAGGACGTCGCGCTGGCCGGCGTCGTGAGCGACGTCCTGGCCGAGAGCGCCACCCGCGCCCAGGCCTGCGACGTCGACCTCGTGGACGAGGTTCCCGGGGGACTGCGCCTGCGGGCGGATCCCGCCGCCCTGCACGCGGTCCTCGCCAATCTGGTCCACAACGCCACCGACGCGGCGGCCGCCGCCGGGGGAGGCTCGGTGCGCTTGTGCGCCACCCCCGACGGGCGGCGCGTGCGCGTCGAGGTCCGCGACGACGGCGTGGGCTTCGACCCGCGCGAGGCCGAGCGGCTGTTCGAGAAGTTCTACCGCCCCGGAGACGAACTGCGGCGCGCCAAGCGCGGCTCGGGCCTGGGGCTGTTCCTCGTCAAGCACTTCGTCGAGCAGTCGGGAGGGCGGGTCCAAGCCACGAGCGACGGTCCCGGCCGGGGGGCCCTCTTCCGGTTCTGGTGGCCCGCGTCGCCCGGCGACGGAGGAGAGACGGCATGAACGAGAGCACGGCGCCGCGCGTCCTCGTCGTCGACGACGAGCGCAACCTGGCCCTGGGCATCGCCGAGAACCTCGAGGCGGAGGGCTTTGAGGTCGCCGTCGCCCACGACGGGCCCACCGCGCTCGAGCGCGCGGCCGCCCAGCCGTGGGACCTGATCCTGCTGGACGTGATGATGCCGGGGATGGACGGGCTCGCGGTCTGCCGCACCCTGCGGAACCGGGGGGACGAGGTGCCCATCCTGTTCTTGACCGCCCGCGGCAGCGTGGAGGAGCGCGTCGAGGGGCTCGACGCGGGGGGCGACGACTACCTGCCCAAGCCCTTCGCCCTGCGGGAGCTTTTGGCGCGGGTCTCGGCCATCGTCCGCCGCGGGGCGCGGCCGCGCGAGGTGGGGCGCGCCGAGGTCGTGACCTTCGGCGACAATCGGCTCGACCTCTCGACCTACCGCGGGCGCTCGTGGGACGGGACGGACCAGCACCTGACCCACAAGGAGGCGATGATCCTCGCCTGCCTGGCCGAGCGAGAAGGCGAGATCGTCTCGCGCGAGGAGATCCTCGAGAAGGTCTGGGGCTACGAGGTCTTCCCCTCGACGCGCACGATCGACAACTTCATCGTGCGCCTGCGCAAGCGCTTCGAGCGCGACCCCGAGCAGCCTGCCCACTTCCACACCGAGCGCGGGGTGGGCTACCGCTTCACCCGCGCGAGGGGGAGCGGATCGTGAGCGGGACCAACGACCTGCTGCTGCGCGCCCTGCGCAACGAGCCTACCGCGCGCCGACCGCTGTGGCTCATGCGCCAGGCCGGCCGCTGCCTCCCCGAGTACCGCGCCCTGCGCCGCGAGGTCTCCTTCGAAGAGCTGTGCGCCACCCCCCAGCTCGCCGCCGAGGTGACCCTTCAGCCCGTGCGGCGCTTCCCCCTCGACGGGGCGATCGTCTTCGCCGACCTGATGAGCCCGGTGGCCGCCCTGGGGATCGACGTGCGCTTTGACCCGGGTCCGATCGTCGCGCGGCCCCTGCGGGACGCGGCGGCGGTGCGCGCCCTGCGCCTGCCCGACGCTGCCGAGATCGCCCCGGAGGTGGGCGAGACCCTCGGGATGGTGCGGCGCTCCCTCGAGGGGCGGGCGACCCTGATCGGCTTCGCCGGGGCGCCGCTCTCGATCGCGGCCTACCTGGTCGAGGGCCGCGGAGCGAAGGACTTCCCGCGCCTGCGGGCGTTCCTGCGCGAGGAGCCCGTCGCCTTCGGCGAGCTGCTCGCCCTGATCGCCGAGCTCGTCGCCCGCTACCTCCAGGCCCAGGCGCGTGCCGGCGCCCAGGTCCTGCAGGTCTTCGAGTCCTGGGGCGGCCTGCTCTCCCGAGAGGACTGGGACGTGCACGTCCGTCCGCACACCGGCGCTCTCCTGGCGGAGCTCGCCGGCGCCGACCGACCGCGGGTCCTGTTCCAAAACGGAGCGCCCCACCTGGCGCGGGACGCCGCCGAGCTCCCATGCGAGGGCCTCGGCCTGTGTTGGCGCTCTGACCTCGCCGGTCTGCGGGAGGCGCTCGGCCCGGGCAAGGCCCTCCAAGGCAACCTGGACCCCGCCTGCCTCCTGGCCGGTCCGGAGGCCACGCGCGAGGCCACAGAGCGCCTGATGGCGAGCCTGCCCGCCCGGGGGCACGTCATGAACCTCGGCCACGGCCTGCACCCGCAGACGCCGCTCGAGAGCATCGCGGCCCTGATCGAGGCGGTCCACGCCGAGGAGCAGGCCCGATGACCGAACGCCCCGTCGCCCGCGCAACGACCGCGGAGCTGCTGGCGCGCTTCGACCGCCCCGGGCCGCGCTACACGAGCTACCCGACGGCGGTCGAGTTCGACGAGGCCGTCGGCGCGCGGACCTACGAGGAGCACCTCGCCCTGGCCGACGCGGCCGGGGACGAGCCCCTCTCGCTCTACGTCCACCTCCCCTTCTGCGAGTCGCGCTGCCTGTTCTGCGGCTGCCACGTGATCATCACGCCCCACAAGGAGCGGGCGGCGCCCTACCTCGAGCTGCTCGAGCGCGAGATCGAGCTCGTCGCCGAGCGCCTCCCCCACCGCCGCCGCTGCTCCCAGCTGCACCTGGGCGGGGGCACGCCGACCTACCACGCCCCCGAGGAGCTCGACCGACTCCTGGGCTTCTTGCTCGGCACCTTCGAGCCCGTCGCGGACGCCGAGCTGGCGGTCGAGGTCGACCCGCGGGTCACCACCCCCGAGCACCTGGCCCTGCTCGCCGCCCACGGCTTCTCCCGCCTCTCCCTGGGCGTGCAGGACTTCGACCCGACCGTGCAGGAGGCGATCGGGCGCGTGCAGTCGGTGGAGCTCACGCGCGAGGTGGTCGAGACCGCTCGCGCCGAGGGGTTCGGCGGGGTGAACCTGGACCTGATCTACGGCCTGCCGCACCAAGGCGCGACCACCTTCGAGGAGACGGTCGAGCGCACCCTCGAGCTCGCTCCCGACCGGGTGGCCCTGTACTCGTTCGCCTTCGTTCCCTGGATCCGCGGCCACATGCAGCGCCTGAGCGAGGACGACTTCCCGGCCCGCGAGGAGAAGCTCGCCCTGTTCGCTCTGGCCCGCGAGCGCTTCCTCGCGGCCGGCTACGAGCCCATCGGCATGGACCACTTCGCCCGTCCCGACGACGAGCTCGCCCGGGCGCGGCGCGAAGGACGGCTACGCCGCAACTTCCAGGGCTACACGATCATCCCGGCCGAGGACGTCGTCGGCCTGGGGATCTCGGCCATCGGCGACGTGCGGGGCGCCTGGGTCCAGAACCACAAGAAGCTCTCGACCTACCGGGACGCCGTCGAGGCCGGGCGCCTGCCCACCTCGCGCGGGATCGTGCGCAGCGCGGACGACGAGCTGCGCCGGGCCCTGATCCAGGAGCTGATGTGCCACTTCCGCGTGGACGTCGAGCGCTTCGAGCGCTCGGCGGGGATCGTGTTCCGGGAGGTCTTCGAGGAGGACCTCCTGCGGGTCGACGCCCTCGTCGCGGACGGCCTGGCGACCTTCGACGGGCGCTGGCTCGCGGCCACGCCGACCGGCGAGCTGTTCGTCCGCAACCTGGCCATGTGCTTCGACCGCTACTGGCGGGAGAAGCACGAGGGCGGAGAGCGCCCGGTCTTCAGCCGCACGGTCTGAGGTGGCGCGCCGCGGTCGGGGCAGCCGCCGCGTGGCGGTCATCGGTGGCGGGATCAGCGGCCTGGCCGCCGCCTGGGCGGCCCACGAGGAGCTGGCTGCCCGGACGGGGGAGGCGGACGTCGTGCTCCTGGAGGGCGAGCCGACCGTCGGCGGCAAGGCGCGCACCCGACGCCTGGACGAGTGGACCCTGGAGACCGGGCCGACTGGGTTCCTCGACGCCGAGCCCCTGATGGACGAGCTCGCCGCCCGCGCGGGCCTGGAGAAGGTGCGCGCCTCGGGCGCGGCGCGGCGCCGGTTCCTCGTCCGGCGCGGCGTCGCGCGGCAGGTCCGCACCCACCCGCTCGCCTTCGCTCTCAGCCGCGTCCTCTCCCCCGCCGGACTCCTGCGCCTGGCGGCCGAACCCTGGGTCCCGCCGCGGCGCGACGACGACGACGAGAGCGTCTGGGACTTCGCCGCCCGCCGCCTGGGGAGCGAGGCCGCCGAGCGTCTGGTGGCGCCGATGGTCTCGGGGGTCTCCGCCGGGGACGCCCGCGCCCTCTCCCTGCCGGCCGCCTTCCCGCGCATGCGCGAGCTGGAGCGGGAGCACGGCTCCCTGCTGCGGGCGGCGCGTGCCCTGGGGCGCACTGGGAGCGCGCGCGGCGGTCCCGGCGGCCCGGCGGCGCCCCTGTGCTCCTTCCCCGGCGGCATGGAGGCCCTCCCGGCCGGCCTCGCCCGCCGGGCGCCCTTCCGCCTGCGCACCGGGGCACCGGTCGCTTCGATCGCCGCGGCCGGGCCCGGCTCCTGGCGCCTGGCGATCGCCGGCGAGGCCGAGCCCCTCCGGGCCGAGGCGGTCGTCCTCGCCGCCGACGCTCCCTCGAGCGCGGCGCTCCTGGCCGGCCCCCTGCCCGCGGCGGCCCTCGACCTGGCCGCGATTCCCTGCCCGGGGGTGGCCGTCGTGGGCCTGGGCTACGGCGCCGAGGCGGCCCGCCGCATCCCGCCGGGCTTCGGCGGGCTGATCGGTCGCGGCGACGGCCCACGGTCGTTGGGCTACGCCCTCGACTCCCACCTGTTCGCCGACCGCGGGCCGCGCGGCGGCCTGCTGGTGCGCGTCCTGCTCGGCGGCGCCACCGATCCCCAGGCCGCCTCCCTGCCCCCCGAGGCCCTGGCCGAGACGGCCCACGCCGACCTCGCGCGCCTGTTCGCCTTGGACGCTCCCCCGCTCCTGCGCGAGGTCGTCCGCTGGCCCGCGGCCATCCCCCAGTACGAGCTCGGCCACCGCGAGCGCGCGGCGCGCATCGAAAAAGCCCTGGCGTCGACGCGCTCCCCCGCCGGGGGTCTGTTCCTGGCCGGCAACGCCCTGGACGGGATCGCCTTCGCCCGCGCCGCCGTCCGCGGCTGGAACGCGGGCCGCGACGCCGCCCGCAGCCTGGCGCCCGCGACGCCGGGCTAGTCTGGCGTGCGTGTTCATGAATCATCCGGGCTAGGTGTCCCAGACCCAGCGCGTGTCGATCTCGAGGGTCCCCTCGAAGGTGGCGGCCACCGGGCAGGCGGCGGCGGCGCGCTCCAGGACGATCCGGTCCCGCTCCTCGAGAGCGCCGGGGACGCGCACCTCGACCGCCAGGCGCGCGATCTTGCGCACCGGCTCGGTCTGCATCACCTTCTCGACGGTCACCGACGCGCCCCGGACGTCCCAGCCGCGGCGCTCGGCGACCATCCCCAGGATCGTCAGCAGGCACGAGCCGAGGGAGGCGCCCACCAGGTCGGTGGGCGAGAAGGACTCTCCCTTGCCGTGGTTGTCGGTCGGCGCATCGGTCACCAGGGTGGTGCCGGAGGGAGCGTGGACGGCCCGACAGCGCAGGTCGCCCTCGTAGGTGATGTGGGTCTGGACCATCGGCACAGGGTAGCGTATCCAAGGGGCCGCCATGAACGAGTTGCGAGACCGACTGGCGTTGGTGACCGGCGCCTCGGCCGGGATCGGCGCCGCCACGGCGCGCGCCCTCAGCGCGGCGGGTGCCGAGGTGATCCTCGCCGCCCGGCGCGCCGCGGAGCTGGAGCGCGTGGCCGCCGACTGCCCCCGAGCGCGCACCCTCGTCCTCGACGTGTGCGACGCCGCGGCCGTCGAGCGGGCCCTGGCCGACCTGCCCCTGGACGTCGTCCTCGCCAACGCCGGCCTGGCCTTCGGCGTCGAGCCGCTCCAGGAGGGTGACGCCGCGGAGTGGAGCACGGTGATCGACACGAACGTCAAGGGCGTCCTGCACACCCTGCGCGCCGTCCTGCCCGGGATGATCGAGCGCGGCAGGGGCGACGTCGTGACCCTGGGGAGCGTCGCCGGTCGCCAGGTCTACGCCGGAGGCGCGGTGTACTGCGCGACGAAGTTCGCGGTGAAGGCGCTGTACGAGACCATGCGCCTGGAGCTGTGCGGGAAGAACCTGAGGTTGATCACCGTCGACCCGGCCATGGTCGAGACCGACTTCAGCCGGGTCCGCTTCCGGGGCGACGAGGCGCGGGCCGACGCGGTCTACGACGGCATGACGCCCCTGGGCCCCGGGGACGTGGCGGACGCGGTGCTCTACGCCGTCACGCGCCCCCCCCACGTGAACGTCGGCGAGATCGTCCTGTGGCCGACCGACCAGGCCAGCACCTCCCTGGTGCACCGCTCACCCTAGGAGGACCCCACCGCGAGAGTCGGCGGCGTAGAATCAAGGTCTGCCCGATCGGCGTAGCGCGAGCGCGCGCCGCGTCCCTCGCTACCCAGCTCCCCCGCGCCGCACGGCCGCGTGACCCAGCCCAATGACCGAAGAGAAACCCATCAACCTCGATGACGAGATCTCCGACGCCCTCGACGGGCTCGACCTGCAGAGCCTCGACAAGGAGGAGTTCGACCGATCCGCGCCTTCGGGGGCTCCGGGGGCTGCCGGGACACCCAGCGCCGCCGCGCCCTCCGCCGAGGACTCGAAGCTGCGCCGCGGGACGGTCGTCGGCCTGTCGGGCAGGGACGTGGTCATCGAGCTCGGGCCGCGCGAACAGGGCGTCGTCGACGTAGCCGAATTCGAGGCTCCCCCGGCGGTCGGTGAGGTCTTCGAGCTGGCCGTGCGCGGGCGCGACGGCGACCTCCTGCTGCTCAGCCGCAGCGAGGCTTTGGTCCTGGCGAGCTGGCGGGACATGAAGGAGGGCGACGTCGTCAAGGCGCGCGTCACGGGGCAGAACACCGGCGGTCTCGAGCTCAAGATCGGACCCAACTCCGCCTTCATGCCCGCCTCCCACGCCTCCCTCGGCCGCGAGGAGGACCTCTCGAAGTTCCTGGGCGACGACATGACTTGCAAGGTGCTCGAGATCGACCGGGCGCGGAAGCGGGTGGTGCTCTCGCGGCGCGCGGTGCTGGCCGAGGAGCGCGACCGCAAGCGGGCCGAGACCACGGCCGCCCTGGTCTCGGGTTCCCTGGTCAAGGGGGTCGTCACGCGCATCGAGAGCTTCGGCGCCTTCGTCGAACTCTCGCCCGGCGTCGAGGGGTTGGTGCACGTCTCGAACCTCTCACGCAAGCGTGTCGAGAGTCCCGAGGACGTGCTCAGCGTCGGCGATCGGGTCGAGGCGATGGTGCTCGAGATCACCGAGGACGGGCGGCGCATCGGCCTGGGCATGAAGCAGCTCGAGCCCGACCCCTGGGACGATCTCGTCCACCGCATCGGCGAGGAGAGCGTCGTCGAGGGGCGCGTCGTGCGCCTGATGGACTTCGGCGCCTTCGTCGAGCTCGAGCCCGGGGTCGAGGGGCTCCTGCACGTCTCCCAGGTGTCCCGCGAGCGCCTGCGCCACGTACGGGACGCGGTAAGCGAGGGCGAGACCGTCCTCGTGCGCGTCCTCTCCATCGACCCGGGGGCGCAGCGCATCTCCCTCTCTCGCCTCGACGAGCAGGGCGCGGTGATCGGCTCGGAGGAAGCCGCCGATACCAGCGCCGTGCGCGAGGTCCTCGACCGCGGCAGGGCCGCCCCCGGAGGCACCAATCTCGGGGACCTGTTCCGAAAGGCCCTCGGCGAGACGGATCAGTAGCTCTCGTCGTCGCCAGGGAACTCGCCGGCCCGCACATCGCGCACGTAGTGCTCGAAGGCCGCGCGCATGTCGGCGCCGATCTTGGCGTAGTGCCGGACGAAGCGCGGCTTGAAGCGCGTGTAGAGGCCGAGCATGTCGTGGCTGACGAGGATCTGGCCGTCACAGCCCGCGCCGGCGCCGATCCCGATCACCGGCATCACCAGGTCCTCCGACACCTCCCGCGCCAAGCTCGCGGGGATCTTCTCCAGCACCAGGGCGAAGGCGCCCGCGTCCTGCAGGGCCCGGGCGTCGCGCCGGATCTCGTCGGCCTCCTCCTCGGTCGTCGCACGCACCTGGTAGCTGCCGAACCTGTGGATCGACTGCGGCGTCAGGCCCAGGTGCCCCATGACCGGGATGCCGACCTCGACCAGCCGCCGCACGGTCGGGCACAGGACCTCGCCGCCCTCGATCTTGACCGCCTCGACGTGCGACTCCTTCACCATCCGCCCGGCGTTGCGCAGGGCCTCGTCCGCGTTGACCTGGTAGGACATGAACGGGAGGTCGCCGACGACCAGCGCACGCTCCACGCCGCGCCTGACGAGCATCGCGTGGTAGAGCATGTGCTCCATCGTCACGGTGACGGTCGTCTCGCCCCCCTGGACCACCATCGCCACCGAGTCGCCGACCAGGATCACGTCCACCCCGGCCTGGTCGATCAGGCCCGCCATCAGGAAGTCGTAGGCGGTCAGGGCGGAGATGCGCTCGCCGGCCCGCTTCATCTCGAGCAGGCTCTTGGTGGTCACCTTGCGGCGTGACTCGCTGCCGGGATCGGTGCTCATTTCGTCCTCTCCCGCGCGCGGGATCGTGCCCCTACTGTAGACCCGGATCGGCCCCGGCATCGAGCCCAAATTACCGTCGATTCACCCGCGCACCCCCTGACGGATCAGCGACAGGGCCGAGCGCGCTCCGTCGAGGGCGGCGCTCATGATGCCGCCGGCGAACCCCGCGCCCTCCCCGACGCAGAGCAGGTTGTCGAAGCCCTGGACGAGCGCCGCCCCCCGCTCGCGCCGCACGCGCACGGGCCCGGAGCTGCGCGACTCCAGGCCCACGAGCAGGCCCTGGGGTCCGGCGAACCCGGCCAGCCGGCGGTCGAAGCGCGAGAGGGCGCGGGCGAGGGTGCGACGGACCGGCCCGGCCAGCAGCTCGTCGAGACGACCGGGCCGCACGCCGAAGGGATAGCTCGAGCGCAGCTCCTTCGTGCTCGCCCGCCCGTCGAGGAAGTCCGGCACGCGCTGGGCCGGGGCCGTGTAGTCCGCGCCCCCCTCCGCGAAGAAGCGCTCCTCGAGGCGGCGCTGGAACTCGACGCCCGCCAGGGCTCCCGCGCCGAACTCGCGCGGGCCGAAGGTCGTCACGATGGCGGCGTTGGCCCAGACCGAGGAGTGGGTCGAGTTGCTCATGCCGTTCGTGCACAGCAGGCCGGGCTCGTTCACGCTGGCGACGATCCGCCCGCCCGGACACATGCAGAAGGAGTGCGCGCCCGGCAGGCCCTCGCCCGGCTTGCACACCAAGCGGTAGGAGGCCGCGCCCAGGCGCCGCAAGGCCTCGTCGCGGCCGTGGAGCCCCTCGTCGATCAGCTCCTGGGGGTGCTCCACCCGCACGCCGAGCTGGAACGGCTTGGCCTCGACCGGCAGGCCCTGCTCGACCATCCGCGCCCAGCTGTCGCGCGCGCTGTGGCCCGTCGCCAGGACGGCCAGGTCGCAGGGCAGCTCGCCGGCGCTCGTCGCCACCGCGCGCACGCGGCGGCCGGCATCCGACTCCTCGAGGTCCAGCCCCTCGAAGCGCGTGTTGAAGGAGAACTCCACGCCGCAGGCCTCCAAGCGCGCCCGCAGGCGCGGCAGCAGGTCGTGCAGGCGGTCGGTCCCGATGTGGGCGCCGCTCTCGTAGAGGATGGTGTCGGACGCACCGGCGGCCACGAGCTCCTCGAGGATCGGCACCTCCAGGGCGTCGTCCACGCGCGTCGCGAGCTTCCCGTCGGAGTAGGTGCCCGCACCCCCCTCGCCGAAGAGCAGGTTCGACTCGGGGTCGGGGACGCGCGTGCGGTGGAAGCGCACCAGCTCGCGTGAGCGGCGCTCCAGGCTCGAGCCGCGCTCGATCAAGGTGACGCGGATCCCCGCCAGGGCCAGGGGCAGGGCGCTGAACACGCCCGCGGGGCCGCAGCCGACCACGACCGCACGCCGGCCGGGCCCGGCCAGGGAGGGATGGAGCACGTCGGCCTCCAGGCTGCCCGGCAGCGGGGCGGGGATCACGCGACCCGAGCGCAGGGCGCGGGTCAGGCGCTCCGGCTCGCGGCCCTCGTCCAGCATGAGGTCGGCGTGCACGACAAAGCGCGGCGCTCGGCCGCCGCCCCTCCGGCGCGCGTCGAGGGTCTTGCGCGCGAAGCGGAAGCCGCGCAGCTGGTCGGGCTCCAGCCCCAGCTCCCGGCAGGCGCGTCCGCGCAGCACCGACTCGGGCTCGTCGAGGCCCAGCTCGAGGTTCAACAGGCGCCAGGTGACCGTCCGCTCCCCGCTCATGGCGGCGGCATCGTAGTAGGATGCCCGTCGTGGCGCCGCTCTTCGAGGAGATCCTGGAGGCAGACGACCGCGAGGCCATCCCCGGCGCGCGGCCGGTGCTCTCCTTCCACGAGGGAGACGACGCGGAGTTCCTGCGGCGCATCGAGTCGGAGCAGCGCGAGCGCGTGGAGCTCGCCCGCCGCGGCGTCTGGCACGGCAGCTGGGCCGAGCTCTCCCGTCCGCGCGCCGTCGCCCGCGACGGGCTCGCCGGCCTCTCGCGGCGCTTCGCCGACGCGCGCCCGATCCTGCTCCCCCGTGTCGCCCGGGGGGAGCTGGACGGCGTGCGCCCCGAAATCGCCGAGGCCTTTGCCCTGAGGGAGCGCTGCGAACGGCCCGGCGGCCTGGCGCGTTGGCTCGCCGAGCGCGAGGGCGAGCTGCCCGAGGGCTTCACCCTGCAACGCCGCCGCCCGCCGCGGACCGCCGACGGGCGCGACGTCGAGAAGGTGGCCCTGGCCTGGCGGGGCGCCGGCCGCCGCGGTGTGCGCGACCTGTGGATCAAGACCGGCCGCCTCTCCGACCATCCCGAGGACGCCTCGATGCGCCTGCGTCTGGCCTTCGGACGAGAGGTCGACGACGACGCCAGCGCCGACGAGCTGCGCCACGAGCTGGTGGCCGAGTTGACCGACGCGCTCCTGCCCGCAGCGCGCGCGGCGACCGAGAACGGCGCCCTTGCGGCGGCCGCCGAGGCGATCGCGGGCGAGGCGCTGCACCTGCGGGGCGCGATCGCCTACTGGAACGCCCCCGAGGGAGGGGCCCGCTTCCACCACGACGCCTTCGCCGTGGACAACGGCCAGGCCGGCGTGTGCTTCGTCCAGGTCGAGGGCCGCACGGCCTGGCTGGCCCTCTCGGTGGCCGACCTCGCCGGCCGCGTGCGCGAGTTCTGCGAGTGCCTGGCGGACGGGGAGCTCCCCTGGCTGGTGGACGAGCTCTTCGCCGCGCCTTCCTCCCTGCCCCGCCTGCTGGAGCTCGTCGCCGACGAGCGCCGCCTGACGACCGAGCTGGCCCTCCCCGGCTGCGGCCTGCTGGGGCCGCTCACCGACCGCGGCCCCGAGTTCACCTCGTTCTTGGCGGACGCCGGCCACGCGCTCCTGCTCGAGGCGGGCGACGCCCTGCTCCTTCCCAACCACGGCCTGGGGCGCACGGCCATGCACTCGGTCTTCTGCGCCTCCCACCTGCCCTCCTACGGGATCTCCTTCGCCCTGCGGCGGGCGCGTCCGAGCGCTCCCGATCCCCCGCCGCCGCCGGACGATCCGGACGAGCGCCCCGACGCGCGCGAGATCCGGCGACGGCGGCGGCGGAGCCCCAGACGGCGCGGACGCGCCCGCTGAGACCGCACGCGATCCTGGTATAAGGGACGCCGCGGCGGCCGGACCGACCGCGCCCGGTCCCTTGCAAGCCCCGCCCCCCAGCCGACTCCCCGCCGACGTCGACGGCGCGCGCCTCGCGCCCGTCCTGGCCGACCTTGGCCTCGCCCCCGGCGACCTCGCGCGGGCGACGGGGGAGCACGGCGGACGCGATCGAGGGGCGCTCCTGGCCGCGCTCGAGGGCGCCGATCCCGCCGGCGACGGCTCCCTGGATGCCCTTGCCGCCCTGGCGGACGAGGCCCTCGCGCCCGACGGCCTGCTGTTGGCCCTGCTCCCCCGTGAGCACAACGACCGCGCCCTCGCCCGCCTACGCAACGGCCTGTGGCCGCGCTTCCACCTGGTGGCGCTCTACGAGCTCACCGAGCGCACCGCCCGGCGCCGCACCTTGCAGGGAAGCGGCGAGCTCAGCGCCACAGCGCTCTCCCGCGGGATGCTGCTCGTCGCCCACCGGCGCGAGCACGTCCTCTCGCCGGCCTTCACCGTGGCCAAGTTCGACCAGGCCGCCGCCGGGTGGAACGGGACGCCGGGGAGCCCGGGCTACCCGCACTTTCGGTGGATGCGCCGGCTGGTCGGGCGCTTCGGCGCGGCGGGCGCGGACGGGCGGGTGCTCGACTTCGGCTGCGGCGCGGGCTGGGTCGGCATCGAGGCCGCCCTCGCCCACGGCTCCCAGGCGCTGCGCCTGTTCGACCCCAGCCCCGAGATGGTCGCCATCGCCACGGCCAACGCCCGGGCGGCGGGGATCGACGACGTGCAGGGAGCGACCGGCTTCGGTGAGCGGCCGCCCTTTCCCGCCGAGGGCGAGGCGCCCTTCGACCTGGTCCTCAGCTCGGGCGTGATCAGCTTCTCGCCCGACCCGGACGCCTGGCTCGACGGCCTGTCCTCCACCGTCGCCCCGGGAGGCGTCCTGGTCATCGGAGACCTCCACCGCGAGTCGCGCGGCTTCCGCCGCCGGCGCGCGCGCCGTCCCCTCCTGCCGGTGCGGGAGCTGAACGCACTCACCCGCGACGAGGTGCGCGCCGGTCTCGCCGAGCGTGGCTTCCACCACGAGGCCTGTGCCGCCTACCAGCTCACGCGGCCGGTCCCCGAGCTGATGCACCTCAACGAGCAGCGCCTGGCGGGAGCGTTGGCGCGCCCCCTGTTGTGGGCGAACCAAGCCGCGACGGCCGTCGACGCGAGCCTCGGCTCGCCCGGCCAGGCCCACTTCGACAGCTGGGTGATGCGCCTGCGGCGCGGGGGTTGAGCCAGTCGGGGGCGACCCCGGCGGTCACTCGGCGCTCCAGGCTGCGCGCCCGTAGTCGATCAGGCGCGCGAGGGTGTCGCGCAGGTCCGCCCGCTCGACGATCGCGTCGAGGTGGCCCTTCTCCAGGAGGAACTCGGCGCGCTGGAAGCCGGCGGGGAGCTCCTGCTTGAGGGTCGTCGCGATCACCCGCGGGCCGGCGAAGCCGATCAGGGCGCCGGGCTCCGCCAGGGTCAAGTCGCAGACCGTCGCGAAGGACGCGGTCACGCCGCCGGTGGTCGGGTTGGTCAGCACGCAGATCGAGAAGCCGCCGGCCTCGTTGAGGGAGCGCAGGGCGGCGCAGGTCTTGGCCATCTGCATCAAGGACAGCATGCCCTCGTGCATGCGCGCGCCGCCGGAGCTGGTGAAGATCACCAGAGGGCGGTGGCGCTTGCGCGCGAGCTCGCAGGCCAGGGCGATCTTCTCGCCGACGACCTCCCCCATCGAGCCGCCCAGGAACTTGAAGTCGAGCACGGCGAGGACCACGGGACGGTTCTCGATCTCGCCGGTGCCGCACAGCAGGGCCTCGTTCTGGCCGGTGCGCTCGACGGTGCGCTGGAGCTTCTCGGCGTAGGAGATCTTGTCGGTGAACTCCAGCCGGTCGAGGGAGGCCAGGTCGGCGTAGAACTCCTCCCACGTGCCCTCGTCGAGGACCATCCGGATGCGCTCGGCGCCCGGCAGGGTGAAGTGGAAGCCGCAGGAGGGGCAGACCATGCCCTTGCCCTCGAGCTCCTTGCGATAGATCGTCGCTGCGCAGGCCTCGCACTTCAGCCACAGGCCGCCGGGGAGCTCCTTCTTCCGCCAGCGCAGGCGGCGCCGCTTGCCCTCCTCCGCTCCGCCGGCCTCGCCGGCGGCGTCCTCTCGCTCCTCGGGCTTGTCTTCGGGCGCGCTCACGCTTTCCTCGCGGATCGACTCCGGGGTCCGGCCCTGGGAGTCCCTGGTCTCTTCGGATGCGGCGGAGTCCAACTGGACTCCTTTCGAGCCGCCCTGGATGCGCTCAGCGGACACGGCTCTCCTCGTTGCGGGCCTGCTCACCGCTCTCGCGGAAGCCGCCGACGGTGGCCGCGAGGTCCTCCGCGCCGAAGATGGCGGAGCCGGCGACGAGGACGTCGGCGCCCGCCGCGGCGCACAGCGGCAGGGTCTTCGCGTTCAAGCCCCCGTCCATCTCGATCATGCCCGCCCAACCGCGCTCGCGCAGCCAGCGCACCTTGTCGAGCACCTCGGGCAGGAACACCTGGCCGCCGAACCCGGGGAAGACGCTCATCACGAGCACGAGGTCGACGTCCTCGAGGAGGTCCGCGACGCGCTCGATCTCCCCGTCGGGATTGAGGGCCACGCCGACCGTCTCCACGCCCTCGGCCCGGAAGGCGCCGACGACCTCCCGCGCTCCGGCGATCGAGTCGGTGGTCTCGATGTGGAAGGTCAGCACGCTCGCCCCGGCGCGCGCGAAGGCGCCGGCGTAATCGGCCGGCGAGGAGATCATCAGGTGCACGTCGAGGGGGACGGCGGCGCAGGCGTGGATGCGCTCGACCACCGGCGGGCCGAGGGTCAGGTTGGGGACGAAGTGGCCGTCCATCACGTCCACGTGCAGCCAGTCCGCTCCGGCCTCCTCGACCCGCGCCACCTCGCCGCGCAGGTCGGCGAAGTCGCAGGAGAGCAGGGAGGGCGCGATCACGAGCGGGCGTTCGTCCATGGTCGGAGCGGCGCTTGGGGCGCCGGGTCGTGGACGCATTGTAGCCCTCCCGGTCTGCGCTCCTCCCGCCCCGGCGCGAAAACGCGGGCGGGGCGTCGGGGGCGGCCCGTGCTCAGCGGGCCAGGACCGCCAGGCCGGGCAGCTCGCGCCCCTCGAGCAGCTCGAGAGAGGCGCCGCCTCCGGTCGAGACGTGGTCGATGCGCTCGGCGAGGCCCAGCAGGCCGATGGCCGCCACCGAGTCACCTCCGCCGACGACCGTGAAGCCGTCGCTGTCGGCGACCGCCATGGCCACGGCCTCGGTACCGCCCCGGAAGGCCTCGAGCTCGAAGACCCCCATCGGGCCGTTCCAGACCAGGGTGCGCGCGGCCGCGGCGACGCGGGCGAAGCGCTCGCGGGAGCGCGGTCCGATGTCCAGACCCATCCAGCCCTCGGGGATCTCTCCCTCCACGACGCGCGCGGTGGCCTCGTCGCCGAAGGACGCGGCCACCACGTGGTCGTCGGGCAGGAGGAGCTCGACGCCTTCGCGCTCGGCCTTGGCGGCGGTCTGGGCCACCAGGTCGAGCTGGTCGAGCTGGACGAGGGAGTCGCCCACAGTCTCGCCGCGGGCTGCGAGGAAGGTGTAGGCCATCCCGCCGCCGACGACGACGGTAGAGACGCGCTCGAGCAGGCGCTCGATGACCGGCAGCTTGTCGGAGACCTTGGCGCCCCCCAGGATCGCCGCGAAGGGCCGTTCGGGAGTGTCGAGCAGGCGCCGAAAGGCCTCCAACTCGACGCGCACGAGGCGGCCGGCGGCCGAGGGCAGGTGGGCGGCGATGCCCGACACCGAGCAATGGGCACGGTGCGAGCTGCCGAAGGCATCGTTGACGAAGACGTCGCCCGCAGACGCCATGGCCGCCGCGAGCTCGGCGTCCCCGCGGGTCTCACCGGGCTCGAAGCGCACGTTCTCCAGGAGCACGCAGCTCCCCGGCGGCGCGGCGGCGACGGCCGCCGTGACGCCCGCGCCCACGCACTCGTCGAGCTTGACCACCGGCGCGCCGAGCAGCTCGCCCAAGCGCTCCCCCACCGGGTCGAGCCGCAGCTCCTCGCGCACTTCGCCTCCGGGCCGGCCGAGGTGGCTCAACAGGATCGGTAGGCCGCCCGCGGCGAGGACCTCGCGCACGCTCGGCAGGGCGGCGCGGATGCGCGTGTCGTCGGTGATCGCGCCGCCGTCCAGCGGGACGTTGAAGTCGACGCGCATCAACACCCGCTTGCCTGCGAGGTCGAGCTCCTCCATGCCCCGGACGTCGAGGTTCATCGGTCGCCTGCTCCCCGCCGCACTCAGCCCAACGCCTGGCTCGCGAGCATCAGGTCGACGACGCGGTTGGAGTAGCCCCACTCGTTGTCGTACCAGCTCACGACCTTGACCATGCGCCCCTCCATGACCATCGTCGAGGGCGAGTCGAAGATCGAGCTGTTGGGGTTGCCGACGATGTCGCAGGAGACGATCGGGTCCACGCAGTACTCCAGGACGCCCGCCAAGGCTCCCTCGGCGGCCGCGCGGAAGGCCTCGTTGACCGTCTCGACGGTGACGTCGGCGCCCAGCTGGGCCACCAGGTCGACGACCGAGCCGTCGGACACGGGAACGCGCATGGCGAACCCGTCGAGCTTCCCCGCCAGACGCGGCAGGACCTTCCCCACGGCCCGCGCTGCGCCGGTCGTCGTGGGGATGATGTTGGCCGCCGCCGCGCGCGCGCGCCTCAGGTCCTTGTGCGGGACGTCGAGGATCGCCTGGTCGTTGGTGTAGGCGTGGACGGTCGTCATCAGGCCGTGCTCGAGACCAAACGCCTCGTCCAGCACGAGGGCCAACGGCGCCAGGCAGTTGGTCGTGCAGGAGGCGTTGGAGAGGATGCGGTCGGAGGCCTTCAGGGTGTCGTCGTTGACGCCCATGACGATCATCGCGTCGATCTCGTCCTTGGGCGGGACAGTCAGGACGACCTTGCCGGCCCCGGCGTCGATGTGCTTCTGGCAGTCCGCCCGGGCGCGGAAGATGCCCGTCGCCTCGACGACGAAGTCCACGCCGTCGTCGGCGTGGGTGAGGGCCGCGGGGTCGCGCTCGGCGCTGACCTTGATGGTCTGCCCGTCGACCACCAGGCTCGCCTCGCCGGCCGCGACCGTCCCACCATAGCGGCCGTGGACCGAGTCGTACTTGAGCAGGTGGGCCAGGGTCGCCGGATCGGTCAGGTCGTTGATCGCGACGACCTCGGTCCCCTCGACACCTTGGAGGACGCGGAACACGTTGCGGCCGATGCGGCCGAATCCGTTGATGGCGATGCGCATGGAGGAGGGTTCGTGAAGGGTGGCTGAGGGGGGGGGAAGGTCGATCCGTCGGCTACGAGGTCGGGGTGAGGGGAGCGAATCGCGGGCGTCCCAGAAGCGGGGTCCGGCGCCCGCCGGGCTCGGTCCCGAAGGCCGCGCCGACAGGCACGGGCACAGGAAGTCGGAATGCCCGCGGGAGCGGTGCCCGCTCCGGGCGCCCCGCCGTCGAGGTTTCCGACGATTCGGGCGGTGAGACTACCCGGCCCGGCCGATGGGATCAATCGGTGGCGCCTCCGCCCGGCACCGCCCCCAGCGCTCCCCGCGAACCGCCGCCGGCCCCGCGCCGGCGCACCCAGCGTGCCCGAAGATCGTGCCGGAAGAACACACAGACCCCCCCGGCGGTGAGCCCGGCGGGCGCTGGGCGCGCCTCGCCGCCCGCGTCGGCATCGGCGCCCGTGATCCGATCCTGATCGCCCTCTCGGGAGGGGCGGACAGCGTCCTGCTCCTGCACCTGGCGGCCTGGGCGCGGCCGCGCCCCCCGGTCTGGGCGGCCCATGTCGAGCACGAGCTGCGCGGCACCGAGAGCCGCGAGGACGCCGAGTTCTGCCTGCGGCTGTGCGCTCGCCTGGGGGTGCCCCTCGTGCGCCTGTCGGCCCCGATCGACCCGGACGCGGGCGACCTCGAGGCGCGGGCCCGGCGCGCTCGCTACCGCGCCCTGGCCGCCGAGGCCCAGCGCCTCGCGGTCACCTGCGTCGCCACCGGGCACCACGCCGACGACGCTCTCGAGACGCTCATGATGCGCTGGCTGCGGGGCACGGACCCGGCGGGCCTCGCGGGCCTGCGACCCCGCTCGAGGGTGTCGGGGGTGACCGTCGTGCGGCCCCTGATCGACATGCGCCGGGAGGAGGTGCGCGAGCTGCTCGCCAGCCGCGGCATCGCCTGGCGCGAGGACAGCTCGAACGCCGACGCCCGCTTCGCCCGCAACCGGGTGCGGCACGAGCTCCTCGACGTACTCTCTGCGGCCTGCGGCGCCGACGCCCGTCGCAACCTGCTGGCCTTCGGGCGGGAGATCGAGAGCCTGGAGACCGAGCTCGCCTCCCGCACGGCCCACGTCGTCTGGCAGCCGCCCCTGCACGCGGCCGCGCGCCGCAGCGCCCGCGACGCCCACATCGGCGGGAGCCTCCCGCGCTCGGGCCTGATGCGCCTGGTCCTGCCCTTGCGCCGCAGGGCCTTGTGGCGGCTTCTGACCGAAGGCACTTCGCGGGCCCCGACCCGGGAAGTGCTCGAGCGCGTGCTCTCCGACCTCGCCCTGGGGCGCTGCGCGCGCCACAACCTGCCGGGAGGCTGGTGCCTGCAGCTGCGCTCCGACTACCTGCACCTCTCGCCGCCGGCGACCGTCCTCGAGCCGCTGCGGGCGCCCAGCGAGCCCGTCGATCACCAGGGGTTGATGCCCTTCGGCGAGGGGACCGACGACGCGGGGCTCGACCTGGTGGTCGGGAGCTTCGTCCCCCTCGGCGACGGCCGCTCGATCTCCGCGGAGTGGGTCGACCTGCCCGCCAGCGCCGGTGTGCCACGCACGGCGGTGGCGGTAGAGCTCGACCCCGGCGCCCTACCCGCCCGCCTGCGCGTGCGCTTTCCGCGCTCGGGTGACCGCTTCCGCGGCCTCGGCGCCCCCGGCCACCGACCCCTGAGGCGCTTCCTCGCGGACGCGGGGATCCCGCGCGAGGAGCGCTCGCGCGTGCCCCTGGTCTTCGCCGGCGCGGAGCTCCTGTGGGTCGCCGGCCTGCGCCCCGGCGAGTGCGGGCGCGTGCGGCCGGGGACGACCCGCCGCCTGCGCCTGGAGCTGCACGACGCTGCGGAACCCGCGGCCGCCCCCGGGGCGAGCGTCGCGCTCTTTGGAGACTGAGTCTCCCGCGCACCCGGCGCACCCTTCCCGGCGCCCCCCTCTCCCGGCCCCGCGGTGACTTCCGGCTCCCGGGCAGGTAGCCTACGCGACCCTCCGACCCCCGATGGAAGCGCTCGCCTACACTGTGCCCGTGGCCGCCGCCAGCCTGCAAACCGACCTCGACCGCGTCCGCCGGCGCATCGCCGACGCAGCTCGGTGCGCGGGCCGGGACCCCGCCGCCGTCGAGCTCCTGGCCGTCACCAAGGCGGTCGGCGCCCCCATGGCCCTCGCTCTGTGCCGCCTCGGCCAGCTCGACCTCGGAGAGAATCGGCTGGAGGGGTTGGCCGAGAAGGCCAGGTACCTCGCCCAAGCCGGCGTCAGGCCGCGCTGGCACTTCATCGGGCACCTGCAGCGCAACAAGGCGCGGCGCGTCGTGGCCCTCGCGGACGTGATCCACTCGGTGGACTCGCTGCGCCTGTTGGAGACCATCGCACGCGTCGCGGCCGACCAGGGCCGGCGCCCGGCGATCTACCTCGAGCTGCGCTCCAGCGAGGCCGAGGGCCGCCACGGGTTCGCGGCCGCCGAGCTCGCCGAGGCCGCCCTCAGGGCGGGAGCGCTCGAGCACGTCGACCTGCTGGGACTGATGAACATCGCTCCGCTTCCGACCTCCGGCGACGGGGGCGACGCGGCCCGCGAGAGCTTCGAGGCCCTCGCGGAGCTGGCTGCGGGGCTGGAGGCCGAGCCCCCGACGGCGGCCTGTTTCCCCAACGGGCGGGTGCGCCTGTCGATGGGGATGAGCGCCGACCTCGAGCTGGCGGTCGCGGCCGGCAGCCACCTCGTGCGCGTCGGCAGCGCCCTCTTCGAGGGCTCGGAGGAGGTGGCGCGGTGAGCGACGCCTCCGAGCAGCGCCTCCTCCTGTGCGTCACCGGCGACGAGCGGCCGCCCGCCGAGCTCCCGCGCTCGGGGCGGCTGGTGATCGGCAGCTCGGCCCAGAAGGCGGACCTGGTCCTCACGGGCCAGGGGGTGGCCGAGGTGCACTGCGCCCTCGGGCGCGCCCGCAACGGCGGTTGGGCCCTCAAGGACCTCGGCTCGGAGTACGGCACGATCGTGAACGGCCAGCGGGTCTCCCAGAAGCGCCTGTCTGCGGGGGATGTGATCACCCTCGGCTCGCGCCGCCTGGAGATCGTAGACCCCGCGCGCGATGAGAGCGCCGTGCCCCGCCCCCCAGAGCCCGCCGCTCCGCCCCCGCCCCTGGTCGAGCAGCCGCCCCCCGCGCCCGCCCGAGGGAAGGGCCAGCCTGCCCGGCGCCTGCCGGAGATCCCCGGCTACCGCTTCGAGAAGCGCCTGGGTCGGGGCTCGATGGGTGACGTCTATCTGGCCCTCCAGGAGAGCCTCGACCGCCGGGTCGCCATCAAGGTGCTCCCCTCGCGCCTGGCCTCCGAGCCCGGCTTCGTCCGGCGCTTCCAGGCCGAGGCGCGGGCCGCCGCGGCGCTGCACCACCAGAACGTGGTGACGGTCCACGACGTCGGCGAGGCCTCGGGGCTGCACTACCTCTCGATGGAGTACATGGATCGCGGCTCCCTCGAGGAGCGCGTCGGAGCCGAGGGTCCGCTGCACTGGCGCACGGCGCTCGAGATCCTCCACGACGCGGCCAGCGGCCTGATGTACGCCGAGTCGCGGGGCATCGTCCACCGCGACATCAAGCCGGCCAACCTGATGCAGAACCACGCCGGGGTGACCAAGATCGCCGACCTCGGACTCGCCACCCAGGTCGACCAGGAGGAGGTGGGCGAGCGCAAGATCTTCGGCACGCCCCACTTCATCTCCCCCGAGCAGGTGCGCGGCGGAGCGGCCGACTGTCGCTCCGATCTCTACTCCCTGGGAGCGACCGCCTATCGCCTGCTCTCGGGGCACACGCCCTTCGAGGGCGACAGCTCGCGGGCGATCCTGCGCGCCAAGCTGCTCGAGGACCCGCGCCCCCTCGGGGAGTGGGTGCCCGACCTGCCCGCCGACGTGCGGGACATCATCGTCCGCGCCATGCAGCGCGATCCCGACCGGCGCTACCCCACGGCCTCCGCCCTCCTGGCCGATGTCGACCGGGTGCGCTCGGGCGCGCGGGAGCAGGCGGCCGTCGGCGGCGCGCCCCCGCCGGCCACCGCGCCGCGCCCGGTCCCCTGGGCCGCCCTGGCCGCCGGGGCGGCCCTGATCGGCGGCGGCGCCTGGTGGGCCTCGCGGCCCGCCGGTGCCGGCGGGCCCTCCGCTCCTCCCGAGCCCGTGGTAGCGCCCCTGGCCGCGGGCGGCGCAGGCGATCCGCCTCTCGAGCCCGAGCCCGAACCGGAGGTCGTGGACGACGACACCCAGGAGCGCCTGTTCGAGACCCAGGCCGAGCTGGCATTCACACGCCTGGCGCAGAACGACCTCCCCCCCGCCGAGCGGGTCGCACGCCTGCGCGCCTTGGCCGCCGAATACGACGGGACCGACGCCGCCGCCGCGGGGCTGGAGGAGGCCCGACGCGTCCAAGAGGGCGTGCGGGCCGCAGAGACCGCCGAGCGCGAGCACGGCGATCGGCTGGACGCGATCCTGGCCCTGCTGCGCACGGCGGCCGCCCTCGACCAGGTCCCGGTGCGCGCCGGCGACTCCCTGCGGCGCATGGTCGCCGTCGCCGACCAGGCGCAGTTCGAGAGCGACCCGCGCTTTCTGAGCGAGCGCGCCAAGCTCGAGGCCCAGGTAGTCCAGCTCACCCTGACCCACATCGACGAGGACCTCGCCCGAGCCGACGAGTTGCAACACAGCGGCGAGTTCGCACGCTTGCGGGAGGTGCTGGTCGATGTCAAGGCGCGCACGGACCTGCCGGCCTTCCCGGAAGGGCGCGCCCCCGATGGGGCCGACCGGCTGCTCGAGATCCGAGTCCAGGTGCGCGCGCGTCTCGACGACATGGGGTCCGACGAGACCCGCTTCGCCGAGGAGCGTCGGCGCGTGGACAACCTGCGGCTGGTGTACGGCCTGGGCGGGAGCGCCGGCCTGGAGGCCGAGCTCGGGCTGCTGGACTTCGCCGCCGCCGGCGCGCGCCTGGATGCCTTGCGGGGAGAGCTGACCGTCGACGCCCACCGCGAGTGGATCGACACGCTGCGGGCGGAGATCGGCGCAGCGCGGGGCGCCCTGGAGTTCCTCGCCCGGGAGTTCCCACGCTGGCGACGCAAGACCATCGCAGACCCGCGCTCGGCGCGCAGCCCCAAGCGCGAGGTGCTCGGCGCCGACGCCGATGGCCTGCGCGTGGACGCCGGTGGATCGATCGAGCCGATCCCCTGGTCAGCCTTCGGTGGTCGCACGCGCGAGCTCGACTTCCTGTTCTCCGAGCGCCTCTCGGGGGGCTACCCTCCCGAACAGGCCGACGGCGTCGCAGCGCTGCTGAAGCTGTGCGCGGTGGTCGACGCCGCCCGCCAGGCGGCCGAAATGTTCGACCCCAGCGCCGGGGCCGTGTTCACGCCCAGGGAGGCCGCCGCCCTGCGTGAGACCCTCGACCTCGCCCGCTCCTGGGCCGAGAAGGCGGGCGCGCCCCAGGCTTGCGAGGCCGAGAGCGCCGCCGCCGACCTGCTGGCGTCCGTGCTCATGGAGGCCAGCGCCCAGACCTGGAGCGGCGCCTTCGCCGGTGCCCGGCGGCTGCTGTCGGACTACGGCGAGACCCTCCTGGTGCGCCTGCTGTCCGATGGTCGCGGGACTCCCTCGCCCGACCCGGCTCCGAGCAGGGCGAGCGAGGACGAGGCTCCCAGTGCGCCCGGCGACGGCGAAGGCCCGGAGGTCGGCCCCGAAGAAGGCCCGGCTGCCGACCCCGAGTCTCCCGACGGCACCCGGCCCTCCGACGGGCGCTAGGCGCCGGGCCGGAAGGGCCCGGCGCCCCACGGGCGTCAAGATCCTCCGGCGGCGCTTGGACACGCAACGCCCTGGACGGCAATCTCGGCGGGCGACATGGGCACCGACAGCTTCGACGACGCGATCTTCGCGGCCTCCCGGCACCTGCGCTCCCTGGGCGCGGCCGACCCCGACGCGCTGCTCTTGATGGGCACGGGGATCGGACTGGTCGGCGCCGGCTACGAGGCCGACTTCAAGCTGCCCCTCGAGGACGTCGAGGGCGTGCCGAACGCCTGGCGCCACCAGATCCTGCAGGTGGCCGAGTCGGCGAGCGGCGTCACCTGGCTGCTCGAGGACGCGGCCGGCACGCCCGAGACGGGCAACGCCCCGACGGCGGACGAGGCGCCCTGGACGCGCGGCTTCCCCTGCTGGCTCGCCGCCGCCTCGGGGGCCGGCGCATGCCTGCACACCTCCGGCGGCTACTCCGTCGGCGAGTCCCCCGAGACCGCCCCGGGCGAGACCCTGGCCGTGGTGAGCGACCACATCAACCTCTCGGGCACGACCCCACTCCTGGGGCTGGGCGAGTCCCGTCTGGGTCCGCTCTTCCCCGACCAGACCCGCGTCCACGACGCCGCCCTGCGCGAGGCCGCCCTGGGCCACGCCGCCAGCCTGGGGCTGCCCTGCGTCGAGGCGGTGGTCGCCTGCACGGCGGGCCCTGCGATCGGCACGCCGGCCGAACGCCGCTTCCACGCCTCCGCCGGTGCGAGCGTCGCCGTCCAGGGTCTGGCCGCCCCGGTCATCGCCTGCGCCCACGCCGGCCTCGCTTGCCTGTTCGTCGTCGCGGTCATCGATCCCGACGGCGAGTCCCCTCTCGAGGCCCAGCTGGCCGCCGCGGACCGCCTGGCCCCGGCCCTCGAGGATCTCGTCGTCGCCCTGCGGCCGGACCTGGCCCGCGTCGCCCGGGCGCGGCGCGAGGAGTGCTCGTGAGCGACGCGCCGGGGGTGGCGGTGTTCGCCTCCGGCGGGGGCCGCTCCGTCGAGAACCTGGCGCGCTGCATCTCGGCGGGAGAGCTCGCCTGCCGGCTCTCGGTGATCGTCTGCGACCGCGCCGGAGCCGGTGTCCTCGAGCGCGCCGAGCGCCTGGGCATCGAGAGCGTCCTACTCGATCCGGAGCGCGAGCTCGATCCCGACGCCTTCAGCCACGCCGCCTTCGAGTGCGTGCGCGCCCACGACTGCCGCCTGGTCGTCCTGGCCGGGTTCCTGCGCCTCTTGGCCCTGCCCGCCGATTGGCACGGACGCGTCCTCAACATCCACCCCGCGCTCCTGCCCGCCTTCGGCGGCAAGGGCTACTACGGCGACCGGGTTCACCGCGCGGTGCTCGAGAGCGGCGTGCAGTTCACCGGCTGCACGGTGCACTACGTGAACGAGGAGTACGACGCGGGGCGGATCCTGCTCCAGCGCTGCATCCCGGTCCTGCCCGAGGACACGGTCGCCAGCCTCGGCGCGCGGGTGTTCGAACAGGAGCGGATCGCCCTGCCCGAGGCGATTTCCCGGCACTTCGAGCGCGCCGGAGGGGGCGCCGGATCCTGAGGGCTTCGCGCGGCGACGCGGGGAGCGCTCGGGTGCTCAACCGTCGCGGCCCACTCGCTTCTCCAACCGCTCGATGCGGCCGACCGCCTCGGCGCGCAGGCGTGCGAACTCACCACCCACGTGGCGACGCTCGACCAGCGCCAGCGCGGTGCGACTCGCCTCCAGGGCTGCGCTCCAGTCGCGCCGGTGGTGCTCGAGGAGCTTGGCGAGTTGCAGGAGGCAGTGGGCGGTGAAGCCATCCTCGCCGCCGTCCAGCAGGGCGCGGTAGGCGTCCAGCGCCTCGGCGGCGGCTCCCGACAGGCGGAGGGTGTCGGCGCGCAAGACCTCGAGCGGCCGCCGCGCCGCCGGCGCCTCGCCGTCTCGTCGGGAGCGCTCCCCGTGGCGATCCAGCCACACCAGCGCTTCGGGCCGGCGCCCGGCGGCCAACAGGGAGCGCGCCACCCCCGCAGCCCTCGCGGCCGCGGGCTCCCCCAACTCGCTCCCGTCGGCGCGCCGCTCGCGCGTCGTGCTCCCCAGGTGGGCCGCCAGGGTGACCAGGCTCAACACGTCGTCGAGGTTGTGGCGGAAGACGCCCTCGAGGGCGTGGGGGCGACCGGCCAGGTAGTCGAACCAGGCCTCGGGAGCAAAGGAGCCCGGCAGGTCGTCGGCCCGGCGGACGCCGACGAGACGGGACTCCATGGTGGCCAGGCGCCCGTCGTCGGTGGCGGCGCGGTAGAGCCGACGCAGGGGGTGGTAGAGGTCGAGGTGCGGCACCTCGTCGAAGGGCGGCTCGATTCCATGCAGCCGCATGCGGTCCTCGAGGCGGTGGCGGTCGAAGGACTTCCCGAAGAAAGAGACGACGCCGGAGTGGGCGCGGATGCGCTCCGCGCACTCGGCGAGCAGGGCGCGCTCCTCGGCCGGGTCGCCCAGGAAGCCCTGCCAGACGCCGAAGGAGGCCGGGACGGCTCCGGGCGCGCGCGGGCCTTCCGCGAACGTGCCCAGCCCGATCATGAACACCCAGGTCCCGCTCCCACCGGCCAGGCCGGTGGTCTCGGTGTCGAGGTAGCAAGCGCCGGCGAGGTCCAGCTCCGCCAGGCTCCCGTCGCCGGTCAGGAGCGCGAAGTCGGCCGGCTCGACGTCCAGGGCCTCCTCGAGGCGCCAGGAGCCGTGGCGGTGGTCGAGGCCGAACCGGCCAAGCCGCGCGAGGTGCCCGCCGGTCGCGCACAGCCCTCGCGGCGGACCGCTCCTGCGCTCGACGCGCGCGCGGGGAGTGGACGGCGCGCTGGTCTCGAGGGGCACGCCCGGGGGTGGGCGGGTGGCCGCGGCGTCCTTGGTCGCCGCGCCCTCGCGCCTCAGGCGCGCCAGGCGGGCGCGCACGCCCTCCCCGCTCAAGGGCCTCCCCCGCCGCCGGCGTCCGCCCCCACGCACTCCTCGCCCCGGCCCGCGGGCACCTCCGCATCCCGAGGGAGCGCGCCGCGGGCGAGGTGCTCGAGGACGCGCCGGGCGGTGTCCTTCCCCTCCGCCCCGATCTGCTCGGGCGGGCCCACGCAAGCTGGACAGCCCGAACGGCAGCGACAGGCGGAGACGACCTCCAAGGCCGCCTCGAGGAGCTCGCGGTGGGCGTCGAAGAGCAGGTCCGCCAGGCCCACGCCGCCCTGGACCCGGTCGTGGAGGAAGAGGGCGGGGCGCTTGAAGTGGGGCGCACGCACCTGGGTCGAGAGGCCGAGGTCGGAGGGCTGGCAGCGCACGAACAGGGGCGCCACGCGGCGCAAGAGGTTCCCGACCCCGTGCCAGCCGGCACCGCGGCTCCCCGCGTGCAGGCCGAGCTCGGAGGCGGTGCGCTCGGAGAGGGTCAGGACGAAGGCCTCGGTGTCCAGCTCCTCGGGAGGCAGGCTGATGCTCTCCGCGCCGACGTTCTCGCGGGTGTAGAAGCGGATCTTCTTGTACTGGGTGGCGAGTGTCGTCACGTGCACCTCTCCGCGCCAGACCGCGTGGTCCTCTACAGCGGGATCGCCGTCCTCCACCGGGCCCCCGGCGTCCTCATCGGCGAGCGGCGCCGGGAGGACCGGATCCTCGACGGCGGCCTCGCCGCGGCAGCGCAGCTTGCACACCTCCAGGCGCAGCACGCGCACCTCGGTCTCGGTCTGGGCGTCGGTGAAGTAGTCGGTGTCGACCTCGCGCACCGTGGCGCGGCGGTTGGCGTGATCGAAACGCTCTACAATCCAGGTCCGTCCCTCCACCTGGTAGATCGCGCCCTCGTGGACCGTGGTCAGGGAGCCCTCGCGATCGATCTCCCCCACGGCCTTGTTCGTCTCTGCGTCGAGGATCACGACGTTGTCCGCCTCTCCGCCCTCGAGCGAGACGTCCTGGGCCGGGTAGGCGTCGGCCATCCAGTACCAACGCCCGCCGGCGGCGTGCAGGAGGCCGGACTCCTCGGCGAGGTAGTCGAGGACGTCCACGGCGTGCTCGACCCCACCGAAGGCGACGTCGTCGAGGACGGCGCGGGGCTGCTCGTCGGTGGCGGTGACGTCTGCGGCCGTCGTGTCCGCTCCCGCCCCCTCGGTCAGGGCGAAGGGCAGCTCGAAGGCGGCGCACTTGAGCTGCTCGGAGAGGATCACGAGGTTGTCGGGATCGACGGCCAGGCGCTCCCTCGGCTCGGAGAAGAGCGCCTCGGGGTGGCGAACGAGGTACTGGTCCACCGGATCCGCCTGGGCGACCTGGACGACGAGGCTCGGCTTGCCGCGCCGCCCAACGCGCCCGGCCCGCTGCCAGAAGGAGGCCTGGGAGCCGGGGTAGCCCACCAGGACGGCCACGTCGAGGGCCCCGATGTCGATCCCCAGCTCGAGGGCGTTGGTGCTGACGACGACCTTGACCTCCCCCGAGCGCAGGCCGGCTTCGATCTCGCGTCGCAGGAGCGGCAGGTAGCCGCCGCGGTAGCCGCGCACCTCCTCGGGACGCAGCCCGAGATCTCCCGCCGCCTCCTTGAGGTAGCGCGTCAACACCTCCACCGCCGTGCGCCGGCGGCAGAAGAAGATCGTCTGGTGGCGCGGACCGACCAGATGCCGCGCCAGACGCCGCGCCTCCTCGAGGGCGTTGGCTCGCAGGCCCGCCACCGGATCGAGCAGGGGCGGCGAGTAGACCGTGAACAGGCGCCGCCCGCAGGGCGAAGCGTCGCGGTCGACGACCTCCACCTCGCGACCGAGCAGGCGCCTGGCGTGCTCCGCGCCGTCGCGCAGGGTGGCCGAGCAGCACACGAAGCGCGGCTCGCTGCCGTAGTGCCGCGCGATGCGCACCAGGCGGCGCAGGACGTTGGCGACGCTCGAGCCGAAGACGCCCGAGAGCGTGTGCACCTCGTCGATCACGATCGTCTCGAGGTCGCGGAAGAGCTCCGACCAGCGGGCGTGGTTGGGCAGGATGCCCGAGTGCAGCATCCACGGATTGGTCAGGATCATGTGGCCGCGATCGCGCAGGGTGCGGCGCACGGGCACGGGCGTGTCGCCGTCGTAGGTGGCCGCGTGCCAGTCCTGACCGAGGGCGGCCACGAGCTCGGTCAGGCCGGCCGACTGGTCCTGCCCCAGCGCCTTGGTGGGGAACAACAACAGCGCACGCGCCGAGCCGCCGGACTCGAACAGGCGCTGCATCAGGGGCACCGTGTAGCACAGGGTCTTGCCCGATGCGGTCGGCGTCGCCACGAGGACGTCGCGGCCGGCCAGGGCGGCCTCGATCGCCCGCCCCTGGTGCTCGAAGAGCTCGGACAGGCCGCGCTCGGCCAACGCCGCCGCCAGGCGCGGGTCGAGGCGCTCGGGCAGCGCGACGGTGCGCGCGGGGCGCGCCGGACTCTCGCGCCAGTGCTCGAAGCCGTCGCGCAACTCCGGGTCGGCCCGCAGGGCTCGGGCGAGGTCGAGGACGCTCCCCGTCGAACGCCGCCGGCGCTCTCCCCCCGCGCTGGGCGGCGGCGCGACCTCCTCCGCCGGCCGGGGCGCGGCGGTCTCGCGCGAGAGGGGGTCGGATTCGGAGTCGGAGCGGGGGTGGTCCACGTCGGGTTCGGCTCCTGTTAGGGTCAGGCTAGGGCCGCCCCTCCGCCGGTGCAAGCACCGTCGGCGGCCTTCATTCCCCCAGGAGCCGGCCCAGCCTGGCGTGCAGGTCGCCCACGGACAGGACGGCCGTGCGCCCCCCCACCAGGGCGGCGGACGCGCCTGATCGGTCGCGGCCGATCGCCACGCGGGTGCGGGCTCCGTCGCGGTGCTCGAGGATCACCTCCACGACCCCCACGGGAGCGTCCGCCACCTCGCTGAAGCGCGCGGCGCGCAGGAACAGGAGCGGGTCGAGGACCGCGAGGAGCCCGGTGGCCTCGCGCTGCTCTCCGGCCGGACTCCAGCGCCCGCGCTCGTCGCGCACGAACGACCGCTCGATCTGCCCGCGCCGCAGGGTCAAGCCCGAGAGACCGACCTCCTCGACGGTCAACAGCTCCAGGGATCGCCAGGAGTCCGCCGAGGCGGCGAGCAACTCCCCCAACCAGGGCTCCGCCAACCCCAGGACGTCGTCGCCGAAGCGGCGGAAGGCCAGGATCGTCCCGGCCGGTCCCTCCTCGACGTCCTGCCCCAGGCGACCGCCGAGCCGTCTCCCGCCGGCCTCGATCAGGAGGGTCTGGTCGAGGGCCGCGTCGGTAGGCCGGCGAGCGAGATCGAAGCCGAGGAGCTCCGCCTGCTCCAGGCGGCTGAGGACATCCTCGACCCGCGCTGTGTCGGCGGCGAACACGGCCCCCTCGTCCACCCGCCCGCGCCAGCCGTCTGCGGCGCGCTCCAGGCGCACGACCCGCGCGCCGTCGTCCCAGACCACAGCGTCCACGGCGGAGCGATCCACCCGCAACAACCTGCGGTCGAGGAGCACGTCGAAGGGCACGACCAGGCGCAGGATCTGGTCGGTGGACAGGCGCCACACGTGGGGCCAGCCCTCGCGGCAGGCGAACCAGCGGTCCGACTTGCGGGCGGTGCGCCCGAAGTGCAGCACCTCCCGCAAGCCGGCGGCGTTGCCCAGCTCCAGGCTGAAGGTCGGCTCGGCGAGGCCGTACCGCCCCAGGTCGGGCTCGTCGTCGTCCACGAACGACTCGATGCGCATCGTCGCGGCGCCGACCGTGATGACCGAGACCTCCAAGGGATCGAGCCGCGCGGCGTGGGGCGTGAGGGCCGTCCAGTGGCCCCCGTCCATGACGGCGCTCAGGCCGAGCGGGACCGCCGCCTCGCCGTCGTCGTGCTGCACGGATCCCGAGCGCGCGAGGCTCACGATGCTGTTGGGCAGCATCTCCAACAGGCGCCGGGAGCGGTAGTCGTCGACGCTGCGCTCCAGGGTCGTGTGGATCGTGCGTAGGGTGCGCAGGATTCGACCGCCGCTGCGGACGTTCACAGAGCGCCCGTCGAGATCGAGCGTACCCAGCTCCAGGCGGTGCTCGCGCGGACCGGCGTCGGTCTGCTCCTCGAGCACCAGGACGGCCCGAGGCGGCGAGAGCCCCAGCGCCTCGGGGTCCGCCTCCGGCGCCGCCACGACCACGGCCCGGCTGCGGGCCACGGCGTCGAGGAGCACGCGCATCACCGCTTCATCGGCCGGGTAGGCGATCGGGTCCACGATGATCCAGGACCCGCGCCCGTCACGCTCGAAGGCGACGATGCCGCGCTCGAGGTGGTCTACGCGCAGCGCGCGCACGCGCTCGACGTCGATCCCCTCGAAGAGCGCGACGTCGATCCGACCCAGGGTTCCCTCGACCTCGCGGCCGCGCTGCCACCAGACCGCGGCCGCGGCCAGGGCGGCGGCCAACAACAGCCAAAGGGTCGTCTGCCGGCCCATCGCTCAGCGGCGGCGCTTCCAGGCGACGCCCAACCCGAACAACAGGCAGGAGAGGGGCAGGATCACCACGGCGCACATCGTCAAGAAGAACAGCCCGCGCCCGCTCCCCAACTCCAGGCGCCGCAGGTCGGGATCGCGCGGCGAGATGCTGACCCGGTACTCCCGGCTGGCGGCCCAGTTGAAGGCGTTGAGCAGGAAGTCGCGGTTGGTCTCGAAGAGCACGTTGGCGAACAGGTC
This sequence comes from Planctomycetota bacterium, assembly GCA_030746555.1. Classification (GTDB taxonomy): domain Bacteria; phylum Planctomycetota; class UBA1135; order UBA1135. Next base: position 89,866 of record JASLMK010000072.1, read on the forward strand.
GGGGGCGCCCAGGCCGAGGACCCGCGACTCGGGGCGCTCCTCCATCGTGCCCGCCGGCGGCGCCGGCCCGGGCAGGGGCGGCGGGAAGCGCGCGGTCATCGCCAGGCTGAAGGGACCCTCGCGCTCCGCCTCCTCGTCCCACATCCAGCGGTGCACGCCGTCGGCATCGGGAAGGTCCGCCCAGGTGAACTCGCTGGCGGTCAAGAGGTCGAGCAGGACGCCGCCGGTGGGCTTGCGGCCGCGCTCGAGGGGGCGGGAGAAGACCAGGCGCACGCGGCGCTCGGCGCGCCGCAGGGGAGCGGTGATCGGATGGGTGGCCGCCATGCCCTCGGCCCGCACGACGACCTCGGCGCACTCGGGGATGCCGTAGACGGGAGAGCCGCCCGCGCCCACGTAGGGTCGGCTGACGACGCCCTCGCCCACGCGCACGCCGTACCCCTCGAGCAGCTCGCCGACGCTGCCCGCGCCGGTGATCAGTCGGTGCCCCGGGACGGCGATCAGGCTCCCTCCGCGGTCCACGTACTCGCGCACGAAGTCCGTCTCGCGCGGGCTGAGAGCCTCCTCGGGCGCGACCACGGCCAGCACGGCGCAGTCGTCGGGGACCGCCCCCTGCTCGTCGCTCTCCCAACGCTTGACGGCGAAGCCGTCCTCGCGCAGGGCAGCCTCCAAGAGGCCGAGGTCGCGCGGCTCCTCCCCGTAGAGGTCGCGCTCGCCGTGTCCCCAGGAGAAGTAGGCGTAGGGCCGCTCACCCTGGGTGACCTTCAAGACGGCCTTCACGATCGTCTCTTCGCCGCGGAAGGCCAACAGGCGCGGGGGCACGTATCCCCCGGGCATGTTCGCCGGGCGACCGATGTCGATCTCCGCCACGTCCCCGAGGAAGCGCACGATCTCCTTGCGGTCGCCCCTCGAGACGACGACGACGTCGACCTCGGAGAGGCCCAGCTCGCGCATGCGCGCCTCGGTCCCGCTCGTGCCCGCGGCTCCCGCCAGGGCGTGGTGGGTCACGCGGAACAGCTCGGGGCGCTGCTCGCGCGCCAGGCGCAACAGGCCCACGAAGCGCTGCTGGGCGCGGGCGGTGATGCGGTCGAGGGGCGCGGGCAGGGGCCGTAGGAAGGTGTCGACGACGATCGGCTCGTCCCCCTCCACCGCGTCGATCACGGCGCGCGCGTTCTCGTCGAGGGTGTTCTCGCCGGTCGCCGTGAGGTCGATCCGAGCGCGCAGGCCAGGGCGTGCAGCGAGCCAGCAGAGCCCGCCGGCGACGCCCGCCGCCAGGGCAAGGTTCAGGGCCACCGTCGCGGCGATCCCCAGGCGCGTCGCGTTCCCCGTCGGGCGCGCGGGCGCGTGCTCGTCGGTGCTCAGCGCCACCGGCGCGCCTCCACCAAGCGGACGGCCACGAACAGGGCCACGGCGGTCCAGGCCACGAAGAAGACGATCGCCGAGGTGTCGACGACGCCGCGCAGGAACAGCTCGAAGTGGGCGCTGACGCTCAGGAAACCCACCAGCTCGGCGAGGCGCTCGCTCTCGGAGAGACCGGCGAGGACGGGCAAGAAGAGCACCACGACGTTGGCCACGAAGGCCATGAAGGCGGCCAGCATGGGCGTTGAGAAGGCGGCGCTGGCTACCAGGCCGAGGGCGCAGAACAGCGCCGAGACGAAGACGGCCCCGAGGAAGCCGCCCAAGAGCGGCGCCCAGTCGGGGGCGACTCCCAGGGAGGCGATCACGACCGCGTAGACGAGCTTGCTCGACCAGAACAGGGTCATGAAGGACAGGGCCGCCAGGAACTTGCCGCACACGACGCTGGCGTCGCTGACCGGTGCGGTCAGGAGGAACTCGAGCATCCCCGAGCGGTCCTCCTCACTGATCATGCGCATGGTCAACAGGGGCGGCACGAAGAGCAGGGCGGTCGAGGCGCCGAGGGTGTAGCGCAGGCTGGCGGTCACGTCTCCGCCCGACTGCTTCACGACCGCCATGAACAGCCAGCCCGACAGGCCGAGGGCGACACACAACAGGGACCAGGCGAGGGGGCCGAAGAACATGCCGACCAGCTCCCTGCGGTAGATCGTGAGGGCGCCGCGCATCTCAGGAGGGCTCCGGCCCTTCGTGCTCCAGGTCGAGAGCGATGCGCGCGAAGACCTCCTCCAGCGTCGGCCGGTGCCAGGAGAGCTCGCGCAGGGGCCAACCGTGGCGGGCGGCGAGGGCGCCGATCTCCTCGCGCAGGTCCTCGTCCGCGCTGACGTCGAACCGCCGGTGGTCGCCGCCCATCCCCCGGTCACAGACCTCGCGGACTCCGGGGAGCGCGCGCAAGAGTCGCAAGGGCTCGGCCGGGTCCTCCTCCAGGCGCGCCTCGAAGCGCACGTGGGCGTCGCCGCCGAGGTCGGTGAGCAGGCGCTCGGGCGTCCCGTCGGCCGCGATGCGCCCGCGGTGGATGATGAGGACCCGCGGGCAGACCGCCTCCACCTCGGGCAGGATGTGGGAAGAGAGCAGGACCGTGTGGCGCTCGGCGAGGCGGCGCACGATCTCGCGCACCTCGATGCGCTGGAGCGGGTCGAGGCCGCTGGTCGGCTCGTCGAGGATCAGCACCTCGGGATCGGGGAGCAGGGCCACGCCCAGTCCGACGCGCTGGCGCAGGCCGCGCGAGAGGGTCCCGACGAGCTGGCGAGCGCGGTCGGCGAGGCCCACGAGGTCGAGCACCTCCCCCACCCGCCGGCGGCGCTCGCCGCGCGCCATGCCGTGCAAGCGCCCCTGGAAGTCGAGCATCTCCGCCACCCGGTGCTCCCCGTAGAGCGGCACCGCCTCGGGCAGGTAGCCGATCCGGCGGCGCACCTCCATGGACTGGCGCAAGACGTCGTAGCCCGCGACGCTGGCGAAGCCGGAGCTGGCCGGCAGGTACCCGGCCAGGATGCGCAGGGTCGTGGTCTTGCCCGCCCCGTTGGGGCCGAGGAACCCGGTCACCTCGCCGCGGCCGATCTCGAAGGAGACGTCGTCGAGGGCGACGAGGCGCGCGAAGCGCCGGGTGAGGTGGCGGACCTGGATCACGGGCGGGGACTGTAGCGGCGCGCCCGGACCCGAGCAAACGCCGTGCCCGGCGCCGGGGAGCCCCCTGGCCGCGCCTCGCAACGCCGGTGCGCGGGATCGCTCGCCCGACCGAGCGGTGTCGCTCGGCCACGTCTGGAAGGCGGGTGCCGGCAGGGGTCGGGTCGGAGGGCGCGCAGTCCCCCTCTCCACGCGCGCGGGGCGCGAACGCTCTCGCGCCCGCGCCCCGGCTCATCGCGCTCGGGCTTCTCGCAAGGGGATCAGGCCTTGACCTCGAAGTCCGCGTCCACCGGCTCGTCGCCGCGGTCGTCGCCGCTCTCGTCGGCGCACTCGTCGCCGCAGCCGGCCGCCTCGCCGCCCGCGGCCTGCTGCTCGGCCTGGGCCTTGGCGTAGATCGCCTCGCCGAGCTTCTGCGCCTTCTGCTGGAAGTCGCGCAGGGCGGTCTCGATGGCCTCCTTGTCGTCGCCCTCGGCGGCCTTCTTCAGCTCCTCGGTGGCGACCTCGATGGCCTTCACCTCCTCTTCGCCCAGCTTCTCGCCGTGCTCTTCGAGCTGGTTCTTGGTCTCGTGCACGACCTGGTCCACCTGGTTCTTGAGGTCGACGAGCTCGCGCCGCTGCTTGTCCTCGGCCGCGTGCTCGTCGGCCTCGTTGCGCATGCGCTCGACCTCCTCGTCGCTCAGGCCCGAGGAGGCCTCGATGCGGATCTGCTGCTCGCGGCCGGTGCCCTTGTCGACGGCCTTCACCTCGAGGATGCCGTTGGCGTCGATGTCGAAGGAGACCTCGATCTGCGGCATGCCGCGCGGCGCGGCCGCGATCCCGTCGAGGTGGAAACGCCCGAGGGTGCGGTTGTCCTTGGCGAACTCCCGCTCGCCCTGGAGCACGTGGATCTCCACGCTCGGCTGGTTGTCGGAGGCGGTCGAGAAGACCTGGCTCTTGGACGTGGGGATGGTCGTGTTGCGCTCGATCAGCTGGGTGCACACGCCGCCGAGGGTCTCGATGCCCAAGGAGAGGGGGTTGACGTCGAGCAGGACCACGTCGCTCACCTCGCCGGCGAGGATCCCGCCCTGGATGGCCGCGCCGACGGCCACGACCTCGTCGGGGTTCACGCCGCGGTTGGCCTCACGGCCGAAGATCGAGGCGACGATGGCCTGCACCGCCGGGATGCGGGTCGAGCCGCCCACGAGGATGACGTCGTCGATCGCCGACGGCTCCAGGCCCGCGTCGGCCAGGGCGCGCTCGCACGGACCCCGGGTGCGGCCCACGAGGCCCTCGACGAGCTGCTCGAACTTGGCGCGGGTCACCGAGCACTGCAGGTGCTTGGGACCGGAGGCGTCCGCGGTGATGAAGGGCAGGTTGATGTCGGTCTGGGTGGCGCTGGAGAGCTCGCACTTGGCCTTCTCGCAGGCCTCCTTGAGGCGTTGCATCGCCATCGGGTCCTCGCGCACGTCGATGCCGCTCTCGGTCTTGAACTGCTCCGCGACGTAGCGGATGAGCTCCTCGTCGAAGTCGTCCCCGCCCAGGTGCGTGTCGCCACTGGTCGAGAGCACCTCGAAGACGCCGTCGCCGATCTCGAGGATCGAGATGTCGAAGGTGCCCCCGCCGAGGTCGTAGACCGCCACGCGGCCTGTCTTGTCCTTGTCGAGGCCGTAGGCCAGGGTGGCCGCCGTGGGCTCGTTGATGATGCGCTCGACGGTCAGGCCGGCGATCGCCCCCGCGTCCTTGGTGGCCTGCCGCTGGGCGTCGTTGAAGTAGGCCGGGACCGTGATCACGGCGCGCTCGACGGTCTCGCCGAGGTAGGCCTCGGCGGCCTCCTTGAGGTGCTGCAGCACCATGGCGCTCAACTCGGGCGGCGTGTACTGCTCCCCGTCGATCTCGACCTTGACCAGCTCGTCGGGGCCGCCGACGAGAGAGTAGACGACCTCCTTCTCCTCTGAGCCGACCTCGCTGTGGCGCCGGCCCATGAAGCGCTTGATGGAGGAGACCGTGCGGATGGGGTTGGTCACCGCCTGCCGCCGGGCGGCGGAGCCGACCAGGCGCGTGTCGCCGGTGAACGCCACCACCGAGGGCGTCGTGCGCAGGCCCTCCGCGTTGGTGATGACCGTGGGCTCTCCGCCCTCCATCACCGCCACCACGGAGTTGGTGGTGCCCAGGTCGATGCCGATGATCTTCTTCTTGCTCATGGAAACTGCCTCTCGGAGTCCGGTCGGGGGGACGATGTAGGCGACAGCCATCCAAACGGCGTGCCAGTCCGTCGCCTACGCCTAAACTGCTTCTATGAAGTGCTTTACGGCATGTTCGAGCCCCTGGGCGAGTGCCATATTGGCAGCCGACTCCCGCACCTCCCGGATCCTCTGCCGCATTGGCAGCCGCCCCTTTGGCCCTCAGCCCAGGCCGTACTCCTTGAGCTTGCGGTAGAGGGTGCGCTCGCCCATGCCGAGCACCTTCGCCGTCTTCTCCCGGTTGCCGCCCATCAGGTTCAGGTTCTCCTCGATCAGCGCCCGCTCGACCTCGGCCACCGAGCGGCCGGCGAGGGCGTAGCCTCCCCGCCCGCCGCGCTCGCCGCCCCCTTCCTCGAGGCCTTGCGGCAGATCGCTCACGTCGAGCACGTCTCCCCCGGCGAGGACGACCATGTTCTCGATCGCGTTGCGCAGCTCGCGCACGTTGCCTGGCCAGCGGTGGCGCACGAGGATGGTGCGCGCCTCGGGAGTGATGCCGCGCACCGAGCGCCCGTGCTCCGCGTTCAGCTCGCCGATGAAGTGGTCGATCAAGAGCGGCACGTCCCCCGGTCGATCCCGCAGGGCCGGCAGGTCGATGGCGATCACCCGCAGGCGGAACAAGAGGTCCTCGCGGAAGGCGCCCTCGGCCGCCATCACCTCCAGGTCGCGGTTGGTCGCCGCCACGAGGCGGATGTCCACCTTGCGCGCCTCGTTGCCGCCGACGGGGACGACCTCGCGCGTCTCCAGGACGCGCAGCAGCTTGGCCTGGGTCTCCAGGGGCATGTCCCCGACCTCGTCGAGGAACAGGGTGCCGCCGTCGGCGTAGACGATGCGCCCTTCCTTCCCCGCGACCGCGCCGGTAAACGCGCCCTTGACGTGCCCGAACAGCTCCGACTCGATCAGGCCCTCGCTCATCGCGGCGCAGTTGACGGCGACGAAGGGCCCGTCCTTGCGCGGGCTGTTCTGATGCACCGCCTGGGCCACGAGCTCCTTGCCCGTGCCGCTCTCCCCGAGCACGAGGACCGTCGCGTGGGTGGCGCTCACCTGGCGCAACAGGTCGAACACGCGCTGCATGGGCGGTGAGTGGCCGATGATGCTCTCGAAGCCGAAGCGCTTGTCGAGCTGGCGACGCAGCTCGATGTTCGCCTGGCGGTCGCGGACCGCCGCCACGGCCCGGGGCAGCTTGGTACGCAGCTCCTGGAGATTGACCGGCTTGGTCAGGTAGTCCGCCGCGCCGCTCTGCATGGCCTCGACGGCGGTCTCCACCGAGGCGTGGCCCGTGACCACGAGCACGACGGCGTCGGGCTGCAGGCGGCGGCTCTCCCGCAGCACCTCCAGGCCCGAGCGATCGTGCATCACCAGGTCGGTCAGCACGGCGTCGAAGGTGCGCTCCGAGAGCAGCTCGACCCCCGCGTCCCCCGAGTGGGCCACGGCGCACTCGTGGTCGTCGAGGGCCAGGCCGTCCGCCAGGGCCTCGGCGTGCGCCTCATCGTCATCGATCACCAGCACGCGGATCGTGTCCCTCTCGCTCACGCTTCCCCCTCCTCTCCCTCTTCGGCGTCGCCTCCGGCTCCGTGGGTGATCTCGACCACCAGCGGCAGGACGATCGAGAAGCTCGTCCCGCGCCCGCGTTCGGAGACGACGGCGATCGTTCCGTCGTGCTCCTCGACGATGCGCCGGACCGTCGCCAGCCCCAGGCCCGAGCCGTCGCGCTTGGTGGACCAGTAGATGTCGAAGCAGCGCTCCAGGTCCTCCTCGCCCATGCCGACGCCGGTGTCGGTCAGGGTCAGCTCGGCGAAGTTCCCGCGCCGCTTGAGGCGCACGATCAGCTCCCCGCCCGAGGGCATGGCCTGGCGCGCGTTCACGACCAGGTTCATGAGCGCCTGGCGGAACATGCCCGAGTCGAGCATCACCAGGGGCAAGGTGCTCGGAAGCTCGAGGTGGTGGCGGATGTCGAGTTGCTCGTCCTCGGTGGCCGAGAACTCCAGGACCTCCCGCAGGAGGCCGGGCAGGTCGCAGGGTGAGCGATTGATCACACCGCCGCGCGCGTACCGCAGGAAGTCCTCGACGATGTTCTCGAGGCGGCGAACCTCTCCGCGCAAGGTATGCAGGCGCTTGAGGCAGCGCTTCTCGCGCGCGCTCGGCTCGGGGCGCCCGGGATCGTTCGAGCGGCCCCACTCCTCCTCCAGGAGGGCGAGGTTGATCGACATGGTCGAGAGGGGGTTCTTGATCTCGTGGGCCAGCCCCCCCGCCAGGCGCGACAGGAACGCCAGCCGGTCGGGTTCGCCGGGCGCTCCGCGCCCCTTCTCCGCGCTCTCTTCGGTCTGCATGGGGACGCCCCCCGCCTTGGGTTGGCGGGGAGCGGCGGATAGGCTAGCAAGCGCCTCGCCGGCGCCCCATGTCCTCGTCCCCCTCTTCACCGTCCCCGCGCATCACCCACGCCGGTGGCGCCGCGGGCGCGGCGCTGACCGAGCGCGTCGGGACGGCCCTGGGAGACGGTGCCCTGGTCGTCCTGCCCACCGAGACCGTCTACGGCATCGCGGCCCGCGCTGACAGCGGGCGCGCCCTCGACGCCCTGGCCGCCTTCAAGCAGCGCCCCGCCGAGCAGGGCTGGACCTGGCACGTGGGCGGAGGGGACGCCCTCGAGCGCTTCGACGCTCCCTCACCCCTCGCCAGGCGGCTGTCCGAGCGCTTCTGGCCCGGCCCCCTGACCCTGGTGCTGCCCGGCGTGCCCGCCGGCCTGGAGGCCGCCGCCCGCGACGGCTGGACCGGAGTCCGACGCGTCGCCCACCCCCTGACGGCCGAGGTGCTGGGGTCCCTGCCGTTCCCGGCCGTGATGACGAGCGCCAACGCTCGCGGCGCTCCCCCGGCCACCGACGGCGACTCCGCCGAGGCCGCGACGCGGGGCGCGGTCGACCTCGTCGTCGACGCGGGTCCGAGCCGCGACGGCGCCGCCTCGAGCGTCCTGCGCCTGGGCCGCGGGCGCTTCGAGCTGCTCCGCGAAGGAGCCTGCGACCTGGAGAGCCTGCGCCGAGCCGCCGGCCTGCGCATCGCCTTCGCCTGCACCGGGAACACCTGTCGCAGCCCGATGGCGCTGGGCCTGGGGCGCAGGGCCCTCGCACGGCGGTTGGAGGCCGACGACGAGCGGCTGGCGGAGTTCGGGTTCGAGCTCTCCTCGTTCGGCGTCTTCGCGGGAGAGGGCTCCCCGGCATCGGGCAACGCGGTCGAGGCCTGCCGCCAGCGTGGGATCGACATCGCCAGACACCGCTCCCGCGGATTGCACGCCGACCAGCTCGCCGGGCTCGAGCGCGTCTACTGCATGACCCGCGCCCACGTCGACGCGTTGCGCCTCCTGGCCGTCGGATCCGACGGTCCGGCGATCGCGCTCCTCGATCCCGACGGCGCCGACGTCCCCGACCCGATCGGCGGTAGCCTGCACGAGTACCAGCGCTGCGCGGAGCACATCCTCGGCTGCATCGCCGAGCGCCTGGAGGAGTGGGCCTGAGCGAGTCGGACGCGCGCGCCTAGCGGCCGGCCCCCACGAGGCGCGGCGCGCCGACGGGACGGGCGTGGCGGCCGTGGCCGGAGTCGTCGGGGAAGTACCCGCGGGCGCGCCGGTCGAGGTGCAGCAGGAGCACCGTGTCTGTGTCGCGTTCGAACACGCGCCGCGGGGTGAAGCGCGCGTCGTAGCGCGCCGTGCGCGAGAGCCGCACCTCGTCGATGGAGCCGCGGAAGGGATGGACCGGCGCTCCAGCCCCGTCGGTGTCGGCTCCGATCATCAGCGGCAGGTCGTTGGTCACCAGTCCCCGGGCCTTTGTTTCGCCGGTGAGGGCGCCGTCGACGAAGAACCGCAGGCGCTCGCCGTCGAGGCAGAGGGCGAGGTGGGTCCACGCATCCTCCGCGGGGGCCGCGCTCGCTCCGGCAACGGCGTATCCCCGCCCGGCGGCCGCACGATGCTCGACGAAGGCCATGCCGCGCGGCAGGTCCTCCCTGCCGCCCGCGCCGCCGGGGCCGCCCCAGAAGATCCCGTAGCCCGACTGCTCGGTCGTGCACAGCAGGCCCGTGCGCCCGGCGCCGGGCGCGCCCCGGACCCAGCACTCCAGGGTGAAGCGTTCGAGGGATTCGCCGACCGCCGCGGAGAGGGCGCTCGAGCCGTCGAGCTCGATGGCGCGCCCTGCCCCCGCCGGAGCCGGCCCGCACAGGCCGGCGAGGGTCGGGAGCCGAGTCGGCAGCCGCCGGGTGGAGCGGAACTGTTGGGTCAGGCCGCTCCCCAGGGTGTAGGTCAAGCGCACCTCGGCCTCGCGGTCGGGGCGCCTGGCGGCGAGGAGCGCGGGGTGGTCGGCAGGGGGCGGGCCGGAGAACTCGGAGAGGGGTCGCACCGCCAGGGTGACCCGCGCCGACTCCCCCGCCCCCAGTTTCCCGCGCGGCGGGCCGCCGTCGGGGCCGCCGACACTCCAAACCTCCGAGGGCGCCGGAGTGACGAGCTCCCAAGTCACCTCGCGCCCGCTGGGGTTGGTGACCTCCAGCTCCACGGCGGACGCTGGGGCCTCAAACGGCGCGAGGCTCCCGTGGGTGCGCAGCCACCGACCCCGCACGAGCCTCCCCATCTCGCCCAGCTCCTCGGCGCTCACCATGTCGCCGCCGAACAGGGTGCCGGCCTGCATCACCCCCAGGGTGATGCCCTCGCGCCGGGCGCGCACGTGGGTCACCGCGTGCATCGAAGACGTCTCCAGGAGCGAACTCGCCGCTCCGCCGGTGCGGCCCAGGACGAGGTAGCGGATGCCGTCTCGCTCTCCGTAGTCCACCCAGCGGTGGGTGTGACCCGCGAACACGGCCGTGCAGCGTCCGTCGGCGACGAGGACCTCGTGCACCCGCGGCCAGTTGCACCCCTCGTAGGCGCCGGTCCAGCGCGGGTGGTGCAGGAACACGAACACCTGTTCGGCGTCGGTGGCGGCGAGGTCTCTGCGCAGCCAGTCGAGCTGCTCGGCGCTCATGTTCTGGTTCACCGCGGGGTTGCTGAAGGACTGGGCCTCGTCGCTCGACAGGCACACGATGTGCGCCCAGCGGTAGTCGAAGGAGTAGTAGAGCGGCCCGAAGTGCTGCTTGTAGAGCTCCTTGTGCCCCCCCGGAGGCCGGCCGCGGGCGTAGACGTCGTGGTTGCCCAGCACCGGGTACCACGGCGCGCGCAGGCCCGCCATCACGCCGCGGTACTCGCGCATCTCCTCCAGCCACTGCGGCGCGTCGTTGTAGCCCTGGATCATGTCGCCGACGGTCATGACGAAGTCGGGGTCGAGGCGGTTCGCCATGCGCACGCCCTCCTCGAGCACACGCACGCCCTCGGGCGGCCCGCCCGTGCGGTCGCCGAACACGACGAAGCTGAACCCCTCACGCTCGCCCGGGGCCCGCAGCTCGACGCCGCTGTCGGTCCCCGCGTTCACCGGCGCTCCGTCGCCGTCCCCCGGCGCCGATCCGCCCACGACCCAGGCGCAGAACACGAGCGCAGCGACTGAGGACAACGAACGACGCTGCAGCGGGATCGTCACGGTCGGCATGAGGATCAGGATAGCGCTCCCGGCACCCGTTGCACGTCAATGCCATCCTCGGGAGGCGCCCCCGCCCCGCGCCTGGAAACGTGCCCAGTTGGAGCGTGTAGGTCAGGCCCGCGCTCGTGGGCCAGGAGATTGCGGACTCCAGACTGCAGGCATCGTCGTCGCATCGAACACCTAGACTGAGCCCACCTGTGCAGAGAAACCGATGCTGTTTGCTACAGCAACGCGTCCCTCGCCTATGTCGACACTGACTCCGAACATGTCGCCATCCACCCCGTCGGACGCGGAGAGCGTCAGGAGCTCCGCCCCCGAAGCGAGGTCGAAGAGGTGAGTGGTCCCCGGGCCCCCAGGGCTGTACAGCCCGCCAAACTCAGGAGCGGCGAACACCTCGAACAACTGACTCTGGGCAGAGGCGCTAGCTGACAACGAGACAACGAGACAACGAGACGAGGGCTGCCAGGACTGAGGTGGTTCCAGGGTTCATGGGCCTTCTCCAGGGTCGCTCGATGAGCGAGGCAATAGGGATCTCACGGTCCGATTGGGGGGTGCCACCCTAACTGAGCTGCCCGATACCCGATAGGTGTGCGCGCCAGGTCGGGGCACAGCTCCAACGCCCTGGCTTGGGCCTCGGCCGCGGCAGCACTGCCGAGGCGCTCGAGGGCGACGGCGAGGTAGAGGTGGGCGTCGGCGCGCTCGGGTCGCAGCTCGGCCGCCGCGACCAGCTCCTCCACCGCGGCGCCGGCCGCGGCGGGCGAGGGATCCCGCAGGAGGGCGACGCCCGCCCGCAGGGCGTGCAGGAAGCGCCGCTCCCCGACCAGGCGCCCCAGCCCGACGGCCTCGGGGTCGAGCTCGCGGGCGCGGGAGAGCTCGGTCGCCACGTCCCGCAGGACGGCGGGCGGCGGGTCGATGCCGCGGGCGGCGGCCTCTTCGGCGGCGTGGGCCTCGCGGGCCCGGCGCCGGGCCCGCGCGCCGGCGACGCGCGCCGCCTCCTCCACCGACAGCACGCTCGCCCACGCATCGGGCAACCCGACGTCCACGGAGCGCAGGCGCGCGAGGTTGCGCGGCAGGTCGCCCAGCAGCACCGCGCCCCTCCGACGCGGCCGGTAGACCACCCAGGGATCGGCGTCGCGCAGGGGGCGCGCGCTCGCCGGCCAGGCGGCGAGCTCCCCCACGAAGTGCGCCGCGACCCCGCCGGGGCCGTCGAGCCCCAGGCGCTTTAGCGCGGCCCCCAGGCGCGGGTCGTCCGTGCCCCGGGCGACGCCCTCGAGCAGGGGACGGCGCTCGCCGCCCACCAGGATCACCTGGGTGCCGAACAGCCAGGCGGCCGACCAGGGGAAGCTGGCCCCGAAGGCGTCGAGCAGGGCGTCGAAGGTCCTCGGCTCCACCGCGTGCGGCGGAACCCACTGGCACAGCAGTCCGCCGGGAGCGAGGGCGCGGCGCGCGGTGCGGTAGAACTCCCGCGTGTAGAGGTGGACGCCGAAGGGCGAATCCGGCAGCAGGGGTTCCATCGTGACCACGTCGAACACTCCGCGCCGCTCGTCGAGGGTGCGGCGGCCGTCGCCGAGGACGACGCGTACCCGCGGGTCGCCCAGCACGCCGCCGTTGACCTCCTCGAACCAGGGCGCCAGATCGCGCACGGCCCCCGACAGCTCGAGCACGTCGAGTTGCCCGACCCGCCCGTGGAGCGCGACCGCTCCGGCGCTCGTCCCCGTCCCCAGGGCCAGGACGGCGACGCGCTCGGGAGCGGGGTGCAGGAGCAACGGCAGGTGGCCGAGCGCCCGCATGTAGAGGTAGTCGCGCCCGCTCCCCGCCGCCCGGAAGCCGTCGGTCAACAGGGTCCGCTCGCCGGACAGGCCGTCGTCGACGACGGCGACGGCGAAGTGCTCGTCCTCCTCGAAAGCGAGCACCGCCAGCGCCGGATCCGAGAGGGCCGGCGAGGCCAGGGCGGGCTCGTCCAGGGCGAACAGGGCCGCTCCGCCCAAGCCCAGTCCGCAGGCCGCCGCGGCGCCCGCCGCCAAGGGGCGGCGGCGCCCCCAGCCCAGGGCGGCCGCGCCGCCGAGGAGGCTCCAGGCCCCCAGGGTCCCGCCCAGACCGAGGGCGGGCACGGCCAACAGATGGCTCGCGGGCACGCCGACGAGGGCGCCCAGCGCCTCCCAGCTCAAGAGCGCCGAGAGGCGCGGGGCGCTCGCTCCGCGCACCTCGCGGTGCAGGACGGGCACGGCCGCGCCGAAGGGCACCAGGGCGGGGCCCACGAGCGCCAGGGCCGCGGCGATCCCCTCCAGTTCCCCGGGAAGGCCGACCCGCGGGGCGATCCAGATCCACGCCGGAGCCACGGCGCAGGCTCCCACCAGGGTCGGCACGGCCGCCGAGCCGCGCGGACACGCCAGCGGCACGAGAGCCGCCCCCAGGGCCAAGGCCAACAACGAGGCGCACAAGACCGAAGTCAGGGCGACCTGCATGCCGCCCAGCCACAGGACCCCCAGGCGCAGGCCGATCCACTCCAGGCTCCCCAACCAACCGGTCAACAGGGCCAGGAGAGCCCCGGCCACGAGGGGGCCGAGGGAGCCGCCGGCGTCCCCTTCGGAAGCTCCCGCCCCCGCCCTCGCCCCGCCCAGGCCTCTCGCGCCGATCACGGCCGCCGCCAGGGCCGCGACCCCGCCCACCGCCGCCGCCAGCGTTCGGCCATGGGCCGCGGGCAGGTCGTGGCCGAGGAGCTGGGAGCCGACCACGGCGCCGGCGAGACCGGCGGTGACCAGCCCCCCCACGCCAAGTCGCGCGCCGCCGCGCCAGCCGCGGGCCAGGAGCGGGAGGAACAGGCCCTGGGGCAGGCCGACCGCCGCTACGCAGGCGACCGCCACCGCCAGGGCGGCCGCTTGCGGCCAGGCCTTCTCTCCCGCGTGCACGAGGAGCGCCGGCGCGGCGAGGGAGCTCGCCGCCACCACCGCGCCGGCCAGGAGGAGGGCGCGCCCGGCGCGCGGACCGACCCGGCCGGCGAGCCGGGCGCCGAGGGCCCAGGAGGCGATGAAGACGGCGACGCCCAGGGCTCCGGCGCGGCCCTGGCCGACCGCGGGCCCGCACAGGGAGACGAGCAGCACCTCCAGTCCCAAGCCCGCACCGCCCGAGAGCGCCGCGGCCAGGACCAGGGCGGCGCTAGCGGACCTCGAGCTCACCCTCGCGCAGCGCCGACCAGGCCTCGCCGTCGGTCGTCGCCCCGAGCAGGCCCTCGCGCACCGAGTCCTGACCGAGGACGCGCGCGACGTCCGCCAGGGTCCGGATGTGCAGGAGCTTCTGGGCGCGCGGGATGACGAGCAGCACGACCAGCCGGGCCGGGCGGCCGTCGATGCTCTCGAAGGGCAGGCCGTCCTCGCGACGCACCACGCCCATGGCCGCCGCCACCGTCTCGATCCCGTCCACGGCGGCGTGCGGGATGGCGATGCCGTGCTCCATGCCCGTGGACATCGAGCGCTCGCGGTGGATCACGGCCTCGCGCACCTCCTCCACGCACTCCGCCGGCAGGCGGCCGGAGGAGGCGAGGTGGTCGACCAGTCGGCTGATCGAGTCCCACTTGTCTGCGGGATCGAAGTCGACGACCAGGTCCGTGGCGGCGAAGAGCTCAGTCAGGCGCATGTGGGCGGAGTGTACCGCCGGAGGCCGTCTACTCGCAATCGCCCGCCGGGCGGCGGAGGGGGTCAGCGGGTGAAGGCCAGCAGCAGGTACCCGAACAGGCACAGGATGGCCCAGAACGCGATCCCGCCGGTCGCCCAGGTCCGCGCGAGGAGGCCGCGCGGCCCGTGCAGGTGGTGGACGGTCCTCAGGGCGACAGACAGCCAGCGGCCCGCGACGCCCGTGAGCGCAAAGCGCAGCTTCGCCGCCACCCCGCCGACGGCGCCCCCGAGCCGGGGAAGGCCGCGCCGGTAGACCCAATCGCTGTCGAGGTTGACCGAGGGGACCTCGGGCGGATACAGGCGCGTGCGCATCAGGACGCCGAAGGCCAGGGCGGCGAAGAGCAGCAACTGCAGCTGGGTCAGGCAGTGTCCGAGGTCGGCGTAGGGCTGGTAGTCCACTTCGAACGGCAGCAGGGCGTACAGCGGCGCGGGGTAGCAGCCGATGGCGACGCACAGCACCGCCGCGATGCCCATGGCGAGCAGCATGTGGGCCGGCGCCTCCTTGCAGCGGATGCCGCTGTCGTGTCCGAAGAAGGAGAAGAAGGGGATCTTGATGCCCGAGTGCTCCATCACGCCGGCCGAGGCCGCCAGGAGCCCGAGCCAGACCCAGACGAGGTGCTCGTGGGCGACGGCGGAGAGGGTCAGGGACTTGGCCACGAAGCCGCTGAACAAGGGGAAGGCCGAGATCGACATGGCCCCGACGACGCAGCAGACCGCGGTCAGGGGCATCGAGCGGTACAGGCCGCCCAGCTCGGAGGCCTTGCTGGTCCCGGTGCGGTAGAGCACCGCCCCCATCGACATGAACAACAGCCCCTTGTAGATGATGTGCACGAAGGCGTGGGCCACGGCGCCGTTGAGGGCCAACTCGGTGCCGACGCCGACCCCGACCACCATGAACCCGAGCTGGTTGTTGAGGCTGTAGGCCAGGACCTTGCGCAGGTCGTTCTCGATCACCGCGAAGAAGATCGGGAAGAGGGTCATCACGACCCCGATCCAGATCAGGGCGTCGGTCCCCGGGAAGCCGCGCACCAGGGTGTAGACGGCCAGCTTGGTCGTGAAGGCGCTCAGGAAGACCGTGCCGGTCACGGTCGCCTTCGGGTAGGCGTCCTGCAGCCAGTTGTGCAGCAGGGGGAAGGCGCACTTGATGCCGAAGGCCGCCAGGATCAGGAGCACGCCGGGCCCGGCCGTGGCCAGGCTCCCGTCCTCGCCGATCAGGCGCGTGAAAGCGACCGAGCCGGTCGCCCGGTAGTGCAGGACGACGCCCGCCAACAACAGCACGCCCGAGCCGACCTGGATCACGAGGTAGCGCAGGCCGGCGCGGGTCGCGCGCTCGCTGCGGCTGGCCCAGATCAGGAACACAGAGCTGATCGCGGTCAGCTCCCAGTAGACGAACAGGGTGACCAGGTCGCCGGCGAAGACCGCGCCCACGGCGCTGCCCACGTAGACCATGGCCGAGACGTGCTGGGTCGCGTCGCGCACGTGCAGGGCGTAGAGCGCGGAGAGGCAGGCGGCGATGTGGAAGACGATGCCGAAGACCAGGCTCAAGCGATCGACGCGCACGGGGGTCAGGCTCACCCCGAGCACCTCCAAGGTCGCCGTCGTTCCCTCGCCGAAGAGCGAGAGGTGGGCGAAGCTCGCCAGGGGCAGCACCAGGGTCAGCGCCGCCTGCGCGCGCCCGCGCAACAGCGGCAGGACCAGGGCCCCCAGGATCAGGATCAGCCCGGGGGGCAGGTTCGCCAGGGCGTCGGCGAGGCTACCGGTCATAGTAGTCCTCCTCGCGCCGGAGGAAGCGCCGCAGGCGCTTGCCGATCAGGACGACGGCGACGAAGACCGCGAAGCCGAATGCACCGTAGAACCCGGGCCAGCCCTCCCACGAGAACTCGGCGTGGCGGCCGAAGACCAGCTCGACGACGACCAGCAGGGCGCACACGATCGCCAGGCCCCAGAAGAGACGGTCGACGTTGCGGGGCTCGTCGAGCCACCCTCGCTTCTCGTGCTCGCTCATCGCAGCTCGATCCCCTCCAGGAGACCCTGCAGCTCCCCGGCGCAGAAGAAGAGCACGACGCACCCGACCGCCGTCAACAGCGGCGGGAGCACGCAGAGCAGGGGCGCCTCGCCGTGGCCGTGGTCGTCGTGGTCCCCGGGCTCCTCGGCGGGCTCGCTGAAGAAGGCGTGCGCCACGACGGGCATCAGGTAGGCGATCGAGAGCAGGGAGCTCACCATCAGGACTCCCAGGACGGCCAGCTGCCCGGCGTCGGCGGCCCCCAGGGCCAGGTTCCACTTGCTCCACGCACCGCCCAGGGGCGGCAGGCCGATCACGCTGAGAGACCCGACGAGGAACGCCGTCATGGTGAACGGCATGCGCCGGCCCAGACCGCGCATCTGGCTGATGTCGGTCTTGTGGGCCCCCACCAGGATCGCACCGGCGCAGAAGAACAGCGTGATCTTGCCGAAGGCGTGCATGACGATGTGCATCCCGCCGCCGAGCACAGCGAGGTCGGTCGCCAGGAGGGCGCCGAGGACGATGTAGGCCAGCTGGCTGATCGTGGAGTAGGCCAGGCGCGCCTTGAGGTTGTCCTTGGTCAGCGCCACGCACGAGCCGATCAGGATCGTCCCCGCCGCCACCCAGATCAGGACGTCGGTGGCCGGGTTCGCGCCGAGCAGGTCGATGCCGAATACGTAGACGGCCACCTTGAGGACCGTGAACACTCCCGCCTTGACCACGCACACGGCGTGCAGGAGGGCGCTGACCGGAGTCGGCGCGACCATGGCCGCCGGCAGCCAGCGGTGGAAGGGCATCACGGCGGCCTTCGCGGAGCCGAAGACGAACAGGGCCGCGAGGGCTGCCACGGTCCCCTCCGACGCCTTGCCCGCCAGGATGCCGCCGGGAGTGAACTCGGTGGTTCCCGCCAGGGTGTGGGTCCAGACCAGCGCCAGCAGCAGGAACGCCACCGAGGTCCCCATCAGGATTCCCAGGTACACGCGCCCGGCGCGCTTGGCCGCCTCGGTGCCGTGGTGCGTGACCAGCGGATAGGTCGAGAGCGTGATCGCCTCGTAGAAGACGAACAGGGTGAAGAAGTTGGCCGCGAAGGCCACGCCCAGGGCCCCGGCGATGGCCAGAGCGAAGCAGACGAAGAAGCGCGTCTGGTTCTGCTCGTCGTGGCCGCGCATGTAGCCGATGGCGTACAGCGTCGTCACGATCCAAAGCCCCGAGGCCAGCAGCGCGAACACCATCCCGAGGGGCTCGATCTCGAAGGCCAGGGAGACGCCCGGCAGCACCTCCCAGACCTCCAGGCGCGGCCGGCCGCCGGCCTCGACGGCGGGCAGGAGGACGCCGGCGACGACGCAGAACAAGCTGATCGCCGTGGCGAGGCTGGCGAGCTCGCGCAGGTTGCGACGCCGCTCGCCGCACACCGCCACGGCCAGTGCGCCGACCAGCGGCCACAGGACGCACCAGCCGATGGCGGTCACCGGGCTCACGAGCTGACCTCCATCAGCATGCGCGCCGCCCGCAGGGCGACTCCCGCGGTGGCGTCGGTGAAGACGCCGAAGACCAGGGCGGCCGCCGCCAGGGTCCAGGCGGCGCACACCACGCCCGCGGGCGGGCGGCGCACCTGTGGCGCGTCCTCGGCGGGCGCCTCGAACCAGGCCACCTCGACCACGCGCCACACGTAGACCACCGCCAGGAGGGAGCTCAACAGGATCAGCACCGCCACGGGCCACAACCCCGCCTCCAGGGCCGCCCGCACCAGGATCCACTTGCTGACGAAGCCCACGGTCAACGGAACGCCGATCAGGCTCAGGCCGCCGACGACGAAGGCCCCCATGCACCAGGGCATCCTCCGCCCGATCCCGCGCAGGTCCTCGATCTGGGTGGAGCCCACGCCGATGGCGACGGCGGCCATGACGAGGAAGAGGCTGCTCTTGACGACCGCGTGGTTGAACAGGTGCACGATCCCGCCGGCCAGGCCGAGCTCGCTGGCGAAGGACAGGCCCAGGACCATGTAGCCGATCTGCGCCACGCTGGAGAAAGCCAGCATGCGCCGCAGGTCGCGCTGGAACACGGCCACGATCGATGCGCTGAACATCGCCGCCAGGGCCAAGGGCATGAGCACCCGATCGAGGTGCATCGCGTCGAAGGCGAAGTCGGTGCCGAACACCCCGAACAGGAAGCGCACGAGCACGTAGAAGGCGACCTTGGTGGCCGTCGCCGCCAGGAGGGCGGTGACCATCGCCGGCGCGAAGGCGTAGGCGTTGGGCAGCCACACGTGCAGCGGGAACAAGGCCAGCTTGATGCTCGCCCCGAGCACGAGGAAGGCCAGGGCGGTCTGCACCGTCCGGTTGGCCTCCATGCCCTGCAGGCGGACGGCGAGATCCGCCATGTTCAGGGAGCCCGTCGCCATGTAGAGCAGGCCGATCCCCAGCAGGATGAACGTGCCCCCCAGGGTTCCCATCACCAGGTACTGGTAGGCGGCCGTGAGGGCGCGGCGCGAGCGCCCCATGGAGATCAACGAGTAGGCGGAGAGGGACGAGATCTCCAGGAACACGAACACGTTGAAGGCGTCGGCGGTGACCGTCATCCCCAGCAGCCCGGTCATGCACAACAGGGTCGCGGCGAAGTAGAGGTAGTGCTGCTTCTCCGACAGCTCCTCGCTCAGGCTCTTGCGCGAGGCGCTCACGACCACGGCGCTGATCCCGGTCACGATCAGCAGCACGAAGGCGTTGAGGGCGTCTACCCGCAGCTCGATCCCGTGCGGCGGCGCGTGCCCGCCGAGGTGGTAGGAGACCGCCTCGCCCGTGGCCAGGACGTGCTGCAGGAGGACCACGGCGACGGCCAGGGAGGACCAGGTCGCGACCACGGCCGTCAGCCAGGCGACGCGCGGTTGGCGCAGGGCCACGCACACGGGCGCCGCGAGGAGCGGGATCACGATCTGCAGGGCCGGGAGCTGGGCGGCGTTCACGCGTCGCTCCCTGTCGAGTCGTCCTCCATGGCCAGGACCTCGTCCTCCTCTACCGTCCCGTAGGCCTCGTGGATGCGGACGACGAACGAGAGCGCCAGGGCGGTCGTCGCCACGCCGACGACGATGGCGGTCAGCATCAGCACGTGGGGCACGGGGTTCGAGTAGACCTCGAACCCCTCGGCGACGATCGGAGCGGTCCCGCCCTCGACCTTGCCCATGCTGACGTAGAGCAGGATCACCGAGACCTGGAACAGGTTCAGGCCGATGATCTTCTTGATCATGTTGCCCTTGGAGATGACCACGTAGAGGCCGGTCATCATCAGGACCGCGACGATCCAGTACTGGTAGTGGCCGGCGGTCACTCGACTCGCCTCCTGCCGGCGAACTGGTAGAAGAGCGTCACCATCACCGCCGTGACCGTGATGCCGACGCCCAGCTCGACCAGGAGGATTCCGTAGTGCTGGCCGTGGACCGGGTCGTGGGCCAGGGCCGTGTAGTCGAGGAAGTTCGCCCCCGAGAGCATCGAGGCCACGCCCGTTCCGCCGTAGAGCAGGACCCCGGCCGCCACGCCCAGCTCGACGGCTCGCGGCGGGAAGGCGCGGCGCGCCTCGTCGAGCCCGAAGATCAGGGCGTAGAGGATGATGGACGCGGCGAAGATCACGCCCGCCTGGAAGCCGCCGCCCGGCCCGTAGTCCCCGTGGAACTGCACGTAGAGCGCGAACAGCATGATGCAGGGGATCAACAGCTTCGCGAGGGCGCGCAGGATGACGTGACGGGTCACGGGCTCTCCTCCTCGTCGCCGCCCACGACCGGGCCGACCGACTGCCAGGACTCGGGCACCACGTCGGTCGTCCCTGGGTCGTCCTCGGGCCGGCCGAGCACCTTGCGCCGACGCCGCCCGGCGCCGAAGCCCAGCATCACGCCCACGGCGGCCGTGAACACGACCGTCGTCTCGCCGAAGGTGTCGTAGCCGCGGTAGGAGGCCAGGACCGAGGTCACGACGTTGGGGATCGCGATCTCCTCCAGGGAGGTCTCCAGGAAGCGCTCGACCATCGGGTGCACGTGGATCGGCGCCTCGGGGTCGCCGTAGACGGGCATGTCGAGGGTCGCGTAGAAGAACGCCCCGCCCGCCAGGCAGACCGCCACCAGCGCCAGGGGCCTGCGACGATTGAACTCCGGCTTCTCCTCGCTGTCGGTCAGGGCCAGGGTGCCCAGCATCAGGAGCGTCGACACTCCGGCGCCGACCGCCGCCTCGGTGAAGGCGACGTCGACCGCGTCCATGACCGTGAACAGAGCGGCGGAGAGGAGCGAGAAGACGCCCGCCAACATGACCGCGGCGAACAAGTCGTGCAGGCGGATGATGGCCAGGGCGATGGTCGCCAGCAGCGTGAACAGGATCAGGTGGATCAGGTCAGCCATGCCCCTCGTCCCCTTCCTCCCCGGTCAGCGGCCGCAGCCCCCGCAGCCAGGCGGCCTTGGCCAGGGCGTGGCTGGAGAGCGGGCTCGTCAGGAGGCAGAACGCGCCGAGCATCAAGAGCTTGACCGTCACCAGTCCCCAGCCCGCCCGGCAGGCCAGCCCGGCGAGGATCAGCCAGACCCCCAGGGTGTCGGTCATCCCCGCGGCGTGGATGCGCGTGTAGAAATCGGGCAGCCGCAGGAGGCCGATGGAGCCGACGAGCACCGCGGCGCTCCCGCTGAGGAGCAGGCACCAGCCCAGGATCTCCACCGCGAGGCTCATCCCCCCGCCTCCGCGCCGCTCTCCTCGTCCAGGTCGCGCTCCATGCCGGCCAGGTCCCCGAAGCGGGTGAACTTCATGACCGCGATCGTGCCAATGAAGTTCATCAGGCCGTAGACCAGGGCCAGGTCGAGGAAGTCGGGACGGCCGGTCAGGAACCCGAGCACGGCGATCAGGAGCACGGTCTTGGTGCCGAAGCTGTTGAGCGCCAGCACTCGGTCGAAGACCGTCGGGCCGAGGACCGAGCGCACCAGGGAGAGCACCATGCAGGCCAGCAGGGCCGCCATCGCCGCCGCGAACATCAGCCCTCCCCCTCCAGCCAGGTGACCCGTCGGTCCATCTCGCCCTGCTCGAGGGCCTCGGCGGCCTCGCGGGAGAGGGCGTGGACCGTGATCGCGTGGGCGTCGACCATGATCGAGACCGTGCCGGGCGTGAGGGTGATCGAGTTGGCGTAGAGCACGCGCCCCAGGTCGGACTTCTGGCTCGGCTTCACGCGCACGATGCGCGGGCTGACCACCGGCTTCCGACTCAGGATGCGCCGCGCCACGTCGAGGTTGGCGAGCAGGACCTCCTTCACGAGCCACGGGGTGTAGACGATCGCGCGCGGAACCATGCGCACGGGCAGGGCCTCCTCGTCGACGATGCCCATGCGCACCGAGAGGACGACGACCAGGAGGCAGGAGAGCGCGCCGAACGCCAGGAGGAGGGGAGAGGTGTGGCCGGACGCCAGGAGCCAGATCGCCGCCAGGAGACCGGTGAGGGCTGCGGCGGACCTCACGGCGCGCCCCCTGCGAGCTCGACGGTTCGCGGGAGCGCGCGCGGGCGGGGCGACCCCGAACCGGGGACCGGACGACTGTGGCTGGATGACGACACGGGGGCGTTCGGCGGCCTCTCGCCGGCGCGGAGCCGCGTAGTATTCCGCGCCCGCTCGGAGCGGGCAAGGGCAGTCGATCGACTCGCGGCGCACATCGCCAGCCTCTTGTCGCGACCCGCTGGGAAGATCCCCCCCGACCGGGCGTCGACACAGCACACAGAGGTCGACGGGGCGCGATTGACAGGGCCCCCAGCGCTTCCTAGATTGCGCCCTCGCGACCTTGCACGGGATCCCTAACCCTCATGGTTTCAACGAGATAGGGCTGGACAGCCCACGCGTCACCCGCCGCCGACACGCCGAACCCACGCTGAAGATGATCGCCATTCTCGCCAGCCTACCGCTGTGGATCGCCCCGACGGGGTCCGCCCCCCTCGCCGTGGATCCGACGCCGTCGGGGACGGTCGGCGCCGCTGGCCTCGCGCAGGATCCGTCCGCGGCCGACGACGAGACCGTCCCGCTCATCCAGGACCTGGGCGAGTACTACCTGTTGACCTTCGACGAGCACGCCGACGGCCTGAGCCTCAAGGCGTTCATCAAGATCTGCCAGCAGGAGACCGGGATCAACTTCTACACGAGCACGGAGAACGCCACGGCCCTCGACACGGTCTCGGTCAGCATGTTCGGGTCCAAGCGCATCCTGAAGAAGGACTTCTACTCCTTCTTCCAGATCATCATGATCATCAACCGCTACGTCTGCAAGCGGGTCGGCCCCGAGCACCTCTCGGTCGTGGTGGTCGAGAGCCTCGACACGGGGCAGGGGCGCGGCGGGGCGCGGGCGGACTCGATCTACGTCTCCCCCGAGGAGCTGCCCCTCTACGCGGACCAGCCCGCGACCCTCATCCAGACGGTCGTCGTGCTCCCCAACATCGAGGTGCGCACCCTGGCGAACTCGATGCGCCAGCTCGCTCCCGATCCGAACACGATGACGGCCGTGCCCGTCGGGGACAACACGGTCATCCTCCAGGGCTTCGGGAGCAACATCGCTGCCCTGGTGCGCATGCTGGAGCTGGTCGACGAGGCGTCGAAGGCCGAGGATCCGATCCTCCCCGTCTTCGAGGTCATCAAGCTGGCCTTCGCCAGCGCCGACGAGATCGCCGAGACCCTCGAGGAGCTGCTCGAGGCCAGCCAGCGCGCGACGCGCGGCGCGAACCAGCAGAACCGCCAGCAGCAGGGGGCCACGGCGGGCATCCGCCAGGGAGAGGTGGAGACCAAGATCATGGTCGATCCGCGCACCAACTCCCTGCTGGTGATGGCCATGCCCGACGAGATGCCGCGCATCATGGAGCTGGTCGCGCGCCTCGACACCGACGAGATCGACCGCGAGCGCACCTACCACTTCTACAACCTCGAGAACGCCGAGGCTGAGGAGGTGAGCGAGGTGCTCGACGAGTTCCTGCAGGACGCCAACCGGATCCAGACCACCGGTCAGGGGGGGGGCAACCGCCAGGGAGGCGGCCAGACGAGCAGCGGCTCGTCCAACGAGGTTGCCGTGGTGCCCGATCCCGCCACGAACTCGCTCTTGATCGCCGCCGGGCGTACCCGCTACGAGGAGATCCTCGACCTGATCGAGCGCCTCGACCGGCGCCAGGACCAGGTGCTGATCGAGACCGCCCTGATCGAGCTCTCCGGCCGTGACACCCTCGATCTGGGGGTCGAACTCGGCGGAGCGTCGATCCCGGGAGTGGACGAGTCAGGGGGCTTCGGCATCACCGACTTCGGCCTCTCGACCTTCCAGGACAACGACCTCGACGGCGTCCCCGACACACGCGTGCCCAACCTCGCCACGGGGGTGACGGCCGGCATCCTCGACGGTGACGACTTCCAGCTGCCGATCCTGATCCGGGCGCTCGAGGAGAAGCGCAACACCAACGTGCTGAACATCCCGTCGGTGCTCGTGAACAACAACATGAGCGCCACGGTGCGGACCCTCGACGAGCAGCCCACGACCACGATCACCGCGACCGGCGGTGTCGGCGGACAGACCCAGGAGAACTTCGCCAACTACCAGGAGGCGGGCATCACGCTGCAGATCTCCCCCGCCATCAGCGCCTCGGGCTACCTGCGCCTGGACATCTCCCTCTCGGTGTCCAGCTTCCTGGGCACGTTCCAGGGCGCGATCCCCCCGCCGCGCATCACGCGCGAGATCATCACCACGGTCAACGTCCCCGACGGAGACACGATGGTCATCGGCGGCATCATCGTCGACAACAAGAACGACACGTCGAACCGCATCCCGCTGCTGGGTGACATCCCGATCCTCGGGCATCTGTTCCGGCGCGACACCGAGACCGAGGACCGCACGAGCCTGTACTTCTTCGTCACCCCCCACATCATGTTCGACCGGGAGTTCGCCGATCTCTCGACCTACAGCTACGACAAGAAGCTAGAGGCCGCGGACGCCATCGGCTCCAGCCGCATCCGGCTGATCGACGAGGACTTCGGCCAGACCGATGGCGGCCTGGACCTCGGCGGCTTCGACGTGCCCCTCTTCCAGCCTCCCGCGCGCGGCGAGGTGGGCGACGAGGTCCTCGGCAAGACCCCCGGCGACGTCAACGAGATGCTCTCCGAGGACGGCGAGTAGTACGCAACGGCCGCACACCATGACCAACATCGGCAGCCTGCTCATCGACGCCGGTCTCTCCCGGGAGCGGCTGGAGGAGTGCCGCAGGATCGCCGGGACCACGGGCGAGACCCTGGACCGGGTCATCCTCCAGAAGGCCTACCTGCCCGAGAACGAGCTCCTGCAGGTCTACGCCTCGGCCCTGGGCCTGGAGTTCCGCGAGGAGCTCGAGGGCATCGCCGTCCCCGCGACCTTCGTCAACAGCGTGCCCGTGCACTTTGCGCGGAACTACAACCTGGTCGCGCTCGAGGAGGCTGAGGGCGGGGTCGTCAAGGTAGCCACCTGCGCACCCCTCGAACCGCACCCGATGGACGACCTCGGGGCGCTGGTCGGCTGCGAGATCGACCCGGTACTCGCGCCGCGCCTGGAGATCACCTCCCTGATCGGCCGCGCCTATCGCCACAAGGCCGACGGCGTCGACGAGGCCCTCGCTGATGTCGCCGAGGACGGGGACATCGCCGGCCTCGCCGAGGAGATCGAGGACGCCGAGGACGTGCTCGACGTCTCCAACAAGGCGCCGATCATCAAGCTGGTCAACACGATCCTCTTCCAGGCCCTCAAGCTGCGCGCCTCCGACGTGCACTTCCAGGCCTACCCGGACCGCCTCCAGGTGCGGTTCCGCATCGACGGGATCCTCTACGACATGGACTCGATCCCGCGGCGCGTCCAGGAGGCGATCGTCAGCCGGGTCAAGATCATGGGGAAGATGGACATCGCCGAGCGGCGCCTCCCCCAGGACGGGCGCGCGACGATCAAGATCGGCGACGGCGAGGTCGACGTCCGCATCAGCTCCATCCCCACGACCGGCGGTGAACGGATCGTGATGCGACTCTTGGACAAATCGTCCAAGCGCTACTCGCTGCGGGAGATCGGCCTGTCGGAGCAGAACGAGGAGATCCTGCGCGAGTACATCAACTACAGCCACGGGATCATCCTGGTCACCGGACCCACGGGATCGGGCAAGACGACGACGCTCTACGCCAGCCTGAGCGAGCTCGACACGACCACCAAGAACGTGCTCACGATCGAGGACCCGGTCGAGTACTCCCTGGCGGGCATCAGCCAGGTGCAGGTCAACAACAAGAAGGGCCTGACCTTCGCCTCGGGCCTGCGCTCGTTCCTGCGCCAGGACCCCGACGTGATGATGGTCGGCGAGATCCGCGACCAGGAGACCGGCGAGGTGGCGATCCGTGCCGCCCTGACAGGTCACCTCGTGTTCTCGACGGTGCACACCAACGACGCCGCCAGCACGATCACCCGCATGGTCGACCAGGGGATCGAGCCCTACCTCGTCTCCAGCTCCCTCGTGCTGGTCATCGCCCAGCGCCTGGTGCGCACGATCTGCAAGGACTGCCGCACGACCCATCCGATCACCGAGGAGTGGGAGGCCGCCTTGAAGAAGATCGGCATCGATCCGGGTGCGATGAGCGGCATCGTCCACACGGGCGAGGGCTGCGACGAGTGCTTCCAGTCCGGCTACGCCGGGCGGACGGCGATCTATGAGTTCATGCCCGTTGACGAGACCCTGCGGACCCTGGTGATGGAGAGCGCCACCGCGACCGAGCTGAAGCGCTCCGCGGTAGAGCGCGGCCTGGTCACCTTGCGGGAGGACGGCCGCCAGAAGGTCATCAACGGCATCACCACCATCGAAGAGGTGCTGCGGGTGACGCAGCTGGACGTCTAGCCGCCGCGCCGCGCGCCGCCATGCCCATCTTCCGCTACAAGGCGATCGCTCCCGGCGGCGAGACCAAGACCGGCGTCATCGACGCCGACACCGCCCGGGACGCCCGCCAGCGCCTGCGCCGGGACGAGCTGTTGGTCAGCGACATCCACGAGGCGCGCGGCGGTCGCCGCAGCACGCCTGGAGAGAAGGTCGGCGTGCTCGCGCGCCTGCGCGAGGCGCGGCGCTCGCGGCGCACCTCCCTGAGCTCCAAGGACCTGGACACGGTCTCGGGCGTGACGCGCCAGCTCGGCACGATGCTCGCCTCGGGCATCCCCCTGACCGAGACCCTGCGCGCCATGATCGAGCAGGCCGAGGACCGGCGCATCGAGACGATCTTCCGCGAGATCCGCGAGAGCGTGAACCAGGGCTCCGGCCTCGGGGACGCCCTCGAGCTCCACCCCGCCCTGTTCACCGATCTGTACGTGAACATGGTGCGCGCGGGCGAGGCGACGGGAAACGTGGACGTCGTGCTGTCGCGGCTGGCGGACTACCTCCAGTACCAGCGCACCCTGCGCCGCAAGGTCGTCGGAGCCCTGACCTACCCGGCGATGATGATCGCCCTGGGCATGCTCGTGGTCACCGCCCTGATGGCCTTCGTCGTCCCCAAGATCACGGCCATGCTGGAGGATACGGGCCAGACCCTGCCGGTCCCCACCCAGCTGTTGATCGCCATCTCCGACGCCTTCAAGGACTACTGGTGGGTGGGAGCCCTGGCGATCGGGGCCGTCTCGTTCGTGATCGAGCGCGTCTACCACAACTCCGACTCCGGACGACTGTTCCTCGACCGCACGATGCTGCGCGTCCCGGTCGTCGGAGACGTCCTGCGCAAGCAGGCGGTGTCGCGCTTCAGCAAGACCCTGGCGACCCTGCTGCAGAGCGGGGTCAACGCCGTGCAGAGCCTCGAGATCACGAGCAACGTAGTCCAGAACCGCGTCATCGCCGACGCCACCGACCACATCCGCGAGCGGATCCTCGAAGGCGCGGACATCGCGACCCCGCTCAAAGCCACCGGCGTGTTCCCGGCCCTGGTGGGCTACATGGTCGCGGTCGGTGAGCAGTCCGGCGAGCTCGAGCAGATGCTCGACCGCATCGCGACCGCCTACGACGAGGAGATCGAGATCGCCACGGACAAGATGACCGCCGTCCTGGAGCCGCTGATGATCATCGGCCTGGCGGTGGTGGTAGGGTACATCGTCGTCTCGATCATCCTCCCCATCCTGCAGGTCGGCCAGATCCAGTGAGCCCGCCGAAGCGCGGGAAGATCCCGCCTTCCGCCCCGTCCAACCCCTCGAAGGAACCCGGAGCTCCCATGAACGTCATGCACACCCCTGCCCCCGCACGCCCGCGCAGGGTCGCCCGGGCGGGGTTTTCCCTCGCCGAGCTGATGGTCGTGATCGTGATCCTCGGCCTGCTCGCCACCCTCGTCCTGCCCAACGTCATGCAGCGCCTCTCCCAGGCCTTCGGCGGCAAGGTCAAGGCGGACATCATGGCGATCCACAACGCGCTCACCGAGTACGCGGTCAGCAACGACGGCCTCTACCCCGACACCCTCGACGTGCTCGTCGAGCCGGATGAGAACGGCTACACCATCCTGCAGGGAACGCGCATCCCACTGGACCCGTGGAAGAACGAGTACCTCTACGAGCCGCCCGGCGGCGGCGAGGTCCGCCCGCGCGTCTACACCCTCGGCAAGGACGGCGCGGTCGGCGGCGAGGGCGACGACGCGGACGTCGACAACTGGAGCGTCATCGACGGGCGGTAGCGCCCAGAGATCCCTTTCCGTGAAGCCGCGAACCACGAGCGTGAGCGTCCGGTCCGGCTTCAGCCTCGTCGAGCTGTTGGCCGTGGTGGTCGTGATCGGCCTGATCGCCGGCCTGGTGGCCGTCGAGTGGAACGCGATCCTGCCCCGCGCGAAGCTCAACTCCGAGGTCCACAAGATCTCCGCCGCCATCCACGGGGCGCGCTCCGAAGCCATCGCCCGCAATGCGGTCTGGCGCATCTACTACGACCTCGACGGCAACGGCTACGAGGTCAGCTCGCCCTTCCGAGCCGGCGGCGGCCTCGCCCAGCGCATCGAGGAACGCATGAGTCTGGGCATGGTCGGCCTGCCGCGCGGGCTCGAAATCACCCGCGTCACGATCGACGGAATCGACTACAACGAGGGCAAGGTCTTCGTGAGCTTCGACCCCATCGGCAGCGCCACCGACCACAGCATCACCGTCGCCCAGCCCCAGTACGAGGCGGTCTACACCATCGAGGTGTTGCCCCTCACGGGTCTGGTACGCTTCCACTACCAGGACTACCGGCGACTGCCCGTCTCCGAAGAGGACTTCGACTGAGCCATGGACGCCTCCCGCCGCCCCCGATCGTCCGCCCGCGCGGGGTTCACCCTCGCGGAGGTCGCCGTGACGATCGTGATCGTGGGCGTCAGCCTGACCCTGGTCATGCAGGCCCTCAATGGTGCCAAGTTCGCCTCCGCCCACACGCGCAACCTGAAGCTAGCACGCGACCTCGGCCTGTTGACCCTGGGGGAGATCGAGGCCGGTCTGTACCAGGAGGAGCTACGCGACCACTTCTTCGGCACCTATGCCGAACAGGACCACGAGGAGTTCGGCTTCGAGATCGTCCTGGGGGACGAGGTCTTCGAGGACATGGAGAGCGAGGAGTACGAGTACTCCGCCTACTACAGCCGCTTCAACGATCCCGACCGCTACGACGATGACGAGGACGACGAGGAGGGCGAGGTCGAGGAGGCCTTCGAGAAGGTCCGCATCCGCGTCACCTTCCCCAAGATCGGCGAGTACGAGAACCAACTGACGCTCGAACAGTGGATGCCCTGGGACCAGGTCTACGGTGACGACGAGGAAGACGAAGCGGACGCGCTCGGGGGAGCGGGCGAATGAAGACCCGCCGAGTCGCCGCCTCGGTCTCCCCGCGTGCGGGCTTCTCACTGGCCGAGGTGCTGCTGACGGTCCTGATCATGAGCGGCATCATGCTCGCCATCACCCAGATCCTGCAGGCGGCGCGCGTCTCGCGGGACACGATCCACATCATCAAGGAGACCCAGCTCGCCGGCCCGGCGATCATGGACATGATCGAACGGGACCTGCGCGGCCTCGTGACCCTCAACCGCACGCGACAGGACCACCTGCGCGTGGAGGACCGGGTCATGCTCGGCCTCGACGGAGACAGCCTGGACTTCGTCACGCAAACCGACAGCCTGATCCTGCGCACGGACGGTGACCGCCCCCTCCTCTCCGACGTCAACGAGGTCGGCTACCGCCTGCGTCCCAGCCCCATCTACGACGACTTCCTCGAGCTCTACCGACGCGAGGACCTCGGCGTGGACGACACGCCGTTCGAGGGCGGCGCCTTCTCCTTCCTGCACGACCGGGTCAAGAGCCTGGACATCCAGGTCTTCGAGGAGGACGGTCCCGACGCGGACCCCCTCGACCAGTGGGGTCAGGAGGGCGACGAGCGCATCGGGCTCCCCACACGCCTGGAGATCAGCCTCACCCTGGAGCTGAAGCAGCGCGTGGCCCGCGAGCAGCTGGCGATGAACTACGCGCGCAAGGCGATGGTGACCTACCGCAGGGTGATCCGCCTGCCCGAGGCCCTGCGGGTCGCCGAGGAGGACGAGATCGTCATCCTGACCGTCCCCCAGGCGCCGACCGCGGGCACCGAGGTCGGCGGGGCCGCGGCGGGGGCCGAAGCGACCAGCGCCACGACCGTGGGCGGCGCGGCCGGTGGCGGAGCCATCGGCGGGCGCGGCGCGGGCGGGGGCCGGGCCGGCCCCCAGGCCAAGGGCGGCGGCGGCCGCGGCGACTGATCCCCTTCCCCGGGCTAGACCAACGGCTCCCCGAGTTCCTCGCGCCCTCCGAGGTAGGGCCGCAGGGCCTCGGGGACCCCGACGGTCCCGTCCTCTCGCTGGTGGTTCTCCACCAGGGCGATCAGCATGCGGGTGCTGGCGGCGACAGTGTTGTTGAGGGTGTGGCAGAAGCGCACCTTCCCCTCGCCGTCGCGATAGCGCAGGTTCAGGCGCCGGGCCTGGAAGTCGTGGAAGCGCGAGGCGCTGTGGGTCTCCCCGTAGGCCGCCCGCCCGGGCATCCAGGTCTCGATGTCGAACTTTTGGATCTGGGGCTGGCCGAGGTCGCCGCCGCAGACGTCCACGACCCGATAGGGCAGCTCCAGGGCCTGCAGGACCGCCTCCGCGTTCCCCAGGATCGCCCGGTGGTGCTCCAGGCTGCGCCCGGCGTCCGCCACGTCGATCACGACCTGCTCGACTTTTTGGAACTGGTGGACGCGGTAGAGTCCGCGCGTGTCCTTGCCGTAGGTGCCCGCCTCGCGCCGGTAGCACGAGGAGAGGGCCACGAAGCGCAGGGGAAGGCTGTCGAGCTCGAGGATCTCGTCCTGGTGCAGCGCGGTCACCGGGACTTCGGCGGTACCCACCAGACAGAGGTCGTCGCGCTCGTCGCAGCGGTAGGCCTGGTCCTCGCCCCCGGGGAAGTAGCCCGTCCCGACCATCGTCTGGGTACGCACCAGGGTCGGCACCGACAGCGGGACGAAGCCGCGCGCCACCATGGAGTCCATGGCGAAGCGCATCACCGCGCCCTCCAGGAGCGAGAGGTCCCCCTTGAGGACGTAGTTGCGAGAGCCCGCCAGCCGCGCCCCGCGCAGGATGTCGAGCCAGCCCTGCCCCTCCCCCAGGGCGACGTGGTCTTTCGGCTCGAAGTCGAAGCTCGGGGGCTCGCCCCAGGTGCGGAGCTCGACGTTGTCGGTGTCGTCGGCGCCCTCGGGCACCTCGGCGGCCGGCACGTTGGGGACCAGGAGGAGGAGCTCGTCGAGTTCGGTGGCCAGGACTCCCAGCCCCGCCTCCAGCCCCTTCAGCTCGCCCTTGAGGGCCTTCTGCTCCTCGAGCAGCCCGGCGCGTTCCTCTGGCGAGGCCTGTCCGATGCGCTTGCCGGCCTGCTTCTGGAGCGAGCGCAGCTCGTCCACCCTG
Source organism: Planctomycetota bacterium (assembly GCA_030746555.1). Classification (GTDB taxonomy): domain Bacteria; phylum Planctomycetota; class UBA1135; order UBA1135. The sequence continues at coordinate 121,241 of JASLMK010000072.1, forward strand.
CGCCCGACCTCGCGCCGCTCGCGATCCAGCTCGAGAATGCGGTCGACGTCGCACTCGATGTGCTTCTTGCGGGCGGCCTCGCGCACCGCCTCCGGCTCTGCGCGGATGAACTTGATGTCCAGCACGGTTCCCGGCTCCCTCTCACTTCCAGTCGGAGGCGATCTTGCCGAAGAGCTTGTTCTTCTTCTCGGTGAGCTGCACCTCGGCCTCCTCCACGCCCGCGCGCTTCTCGAGGATCAGATCGAGGGGAGACCAGGCGGCCGCCCAGCCGGCCTCGAAGATCTGGTCCTGATCCAGCACGGCCTGCATCGTCTCCGGCTTGCTCCCCCTGCGCGAGCCGGCCTTGCGGTAGGCCACGTCCGGACGCGGCACGCAGCCCCACGGGCGCTCGTAGCGCTCGTAGGCCACGCCGGTGACGACGACCTGCTTCCCCGTCACCGCGATCGTCGCGGCGTCCTGCTCCACGGTGAAGTCGTAGCCGAACGGCGCTCCCAGCTCGACCACGGTCGTCTCGCCCGCCACGACGTCCCAGGTCGGCGTGGCCTCGCCCGGAACGATGAGCGTCTTCACCATCTGGCGCTTCTTGCCCTTGCGCAGCTCCCCGTAGTACAGGCTGTAGCGCCCCGTGGGGACCTCGGCGGCCCCGTCGGCGATGTCGAAGTAGGAGTTCTCGTACACGCCCTCCCCCTTGAGGACCACCCAGGCGGGCTTGCCCCCCTTGAACTTGAGCTTCAGCTCGCCGGTCTCGATCTCGACAGCCTCGCCGAGGACGCGGTTGCCGCTCTCGGCGCTCTGCAGCCGGAACCAGCGCTCGCCGAGCCTCTGGTACTCGCTCCAGGGCCGGGCGCGCTTGTCCTTGCCGACGGCGATGGCGTCCATCTCGGGGTGCAGCACGCCCGCGCTCATGCCGATGTGCTGCCAGACCGACGGCGGGCCGCCGTAGGTCCCGTCGAGGTTGTCGTCGAAGACGCGGATCTTCTCGCCGCCGAGCTCCCCCACGACACTGCCGGCGGGGATGAAGTAGATCGCCATCTGGTTGTCGTCGGGGGCCAGGTTGATCTGGATGCCCTGGTAGTTGTCCTGCTGCACGCCGACGATGCACAAGACCGCCAGGCGCCGGCGCTCCGCTCCCTCGCCCACCTCGAACTCGACCGGCTCGAGGTTGCCGGTCAGGGGGACCTTCCCGTCCCCCTCGCCGTCGCCGTCGAGGTCGAGCTGCACGTCCGCGGAGCCCACGCGCATCACGACCGGTGACAGGTCGGTCTTGCGCTTGGTGCCGTCGGCGTTCAGCCCCAGGGTCATGAAGCGCGCCGTCGATCCCTTGGTCTTGAGGGCCAGGGAGTTCCACAGCGGGTAGAGGTCGTCGAGGTAGTACATCGGGCGCTCGAAGGCTCCCGGCTTCTCGACCAGCTCGAAGCCCATCGCCGCCGCCAAGGCCGGCTCGGTGGCCTTGGGCGTCGCCTCGGCCTTGGCCTCCTCCTCGGTCGGCTTGACCCGGTCGTAGCCCTGCTTGGCGAGGAACTGGTAGCGGCGGTTGCTGTCCATCCAGAAGCGGTCCTTGAGGCCGATCGCCTCCCGCTCGGCCACGACCCGCTTGAGCGCCGCGGTGACCTTGTACAGGTCCGCCCGCTTGCCCCTGTTCGCCTCGTCCCTGCAGTGCGCCACGAAGATCGAGCACTGCGAGTCGTAGAAGTGGTCGCCGATCTGGTCGAAGCCGTCCGCCAGCCCCTCGTAGCGCTTGGCCAACAGCTCGAAGGTCGGGCCGTCCTTCTTCTCGAGGTTCTTGAGGTAGTCGCCCAGGAGCTTGTCGTACTCCTTGCGCATCCTCGTGCGCTCCTTCTTGGTGTGGCCGTCGAGGAACGAGAAGTACTCGTACATCTTGTCGCAGAAGTCCGTCTCCATCGCGGAGCGCCAGGCGCCCTGCAGGGCGGCCATGCGCGTCTCCAGCTTCTCGCTGTTTTGGGTCGCGATCCTCTCCGCCGTCTTGATGATCCAGTCCACCGCCTCGGGCGTGCTGTTCTTCACCAGGCGGCTCATCTCGGTCGTCGAGTTGATCGCCATCGCCTGCTCGAAGCGCTTCTGGAACTCGAGATGCTTGTCCTGGACCCCTCCGGCCGCCGAGAGCAGCGACAGGGTGAGGAGGACGACGGTGGGAGACGGGATCATGGGCTGCGCCCTCTGTGTGGAGGGTCCTCTCGGCGGAGGGTCGGTACGGGCGGGGGGCGGCGACAGTCTATCGGTCCCGCCCGGGACCGACAAACCGCCCAGCCCTCTCCCTCCCGTCTGCCTACCCTCGCGAAGAGACGCGCTTGAGGAACTCGCGCTCCGCGCGCGTCAGGGAGCCCATCCCCTCGCGCTGGATCTTCTCCAGGAGTCGGTCCATGCGCTCCTCGTCGCCGCGCCGGCGTGCGACGCGCGCGGCCTCGCGCCTGAGCTGGAGCGTCCGCAGAGGATCCCGGTGGATCCATCCGGTCCGCACGGCCGCGAAGCCCCAGGCGGCGCCACCAAGATGCACCCAGTGCGCCACCCCGTCTCCGGCACCGACCCGCAGGGAGGCCAGGACGGCGAACAGGTCGAAGCCGACGATCAGCGCCGCGAGGAACCACAGGCGCACGGGGATGAACAGGACCAGCACCTGGGCGGCCGGACGCAGGGCCGCGGCGGCGACGACGACTCCCAGGACGGCGCCCGAAGCCCCCAGGGCGACGCCGCCCCCCGGGTCGAGCAGGCCGCCGAACACCAGGTGCGCCAGGGCGCCCGAGACCATCGCCCCCCCGTAGAGCACGGCGAAACGCCGCGAGCCGACCAGCCCCTCCAGCATCGTGCCGAAGAAGTACAGGAGCAGGGAGTTCCACAGGATGTGCGTCGGGGTGCGCACGCTGTGCAGGAAGCCGTAGGTGACCACCTGCCACACGGGAGCGAACGGGAACCAATCCGCCCACAAGGAGCGGTCCAGGCCCAGGAGGCGCTCGGGCCAAGCCCACAGGCCGGCCAGCCAGAGCAGGAATCCGGCGGCGAACACGCCGGCGTTCACGAGCAGCAGCGCCCGAGTCACGGGCGTCAGGGTGGGCAGAGCCAGGTGCGCTCCGCCGTCGAAGGGGGCGCCGCCCTCGCCGGGCTCCCTCGACAGGTAGTCCCTCACTTCAGATCCCGGCCCCCGTCGTACGGCCGGGGCTGGCCACGGCGTCGAGGGCAGCCTCGGCGGCGCGGGCGGTGTTCTTCAACAGCATCGCGATGGTCATCGGCCCTACGCCGCCGGGAACTGGAGTGATCGCCCCCGCGCGGGCGCTCGCGGCCCCAAACTCCACGTCCCCGCAGAGCTTCCCGTCGGCCCCGCGGTTGATCCCCACGTCCAAGACGCAGGCGCCCGGCCGGATCCACTCCCCCCGGATCAGGCCGGCGCGGCCGACCGCGGCCACGATCACGTCGCCGGTCCCCACGACACCGGCCAGATCGGCGGTCCTGCTGTGGCAGATCGTGACGGTGGCGTTGCGCGCCAACAGGAGCTGGGCCACGGGCTTGCCGACCAACTGAGAACGCCCGACGACGACCGCGTGGCGGCCGGCGAGCTCGATCCCGTAGCGGTCGCAGAGCTCGATGCAACCCGCGGGCGTGCACGGCACCAGGCCGGGCAGGTCCATCGCCAGGGCGGCCACGTTGCGCGGGTGCAGACCGTCCACGTCCTTGCGCGGGTCGATGGCCTCCACGACGCCGGCGGGGTCAAGCTGCGCGGGCAGCGGCAACTGCACCAGGATGCCGTGGACGCTCCCGTCCGCGCCAAGCTCCCTGACGAGGGCCTCGAGGTCTGGTTGGGAGATCGTCGCCTCGGGGCGCAGGGTGCGCACGGCGATGCCCGCCTCGGTCGCCGCCCGGTCCTTGTTGCGCACGTAGACCTCGCTCGCGGGGTCGTCCCCCACCAGCACGACCGCCAGCCCGGGCCGCACACCGCGCTCCACGATCCTGGCGACGTCCTCCGCGACCTCCGCGCGCACGAGGGCCGCGGTCGCCTTCCCGTCCATGATGCGCACCCGATCCTTCATGGGGATCACTATAGGCCGCGCCGCGCCGCGCGACGAGGGCGCAGCGGCCCGATCAGCGCTCCACCGACGCCTGAGCCTCGGGCTTGGGGCCGAGCTGCCCCTCCTGGGGCGTGACCTCGTCGTCGGTGTAGCGGTGCAGGCTCTTCTGGCTGTCAGGCAGGTAGCCGAAGACCTGGAAGGTGATGAAGATCGAGAAGGCGCCGCCGAGCAGCACGCTCATGGCCTTCGCGCCCCGGTAGCCGCCGAGCATCCTCAGGTGGATGTAGACCACGTAGATCAGCCACGTGATCAGGGCCGAGTTCTCCTTGCTGTCCCAGCCCCAGTAGTTGGCCCAGGCCTCTTGCGCCCAGAAGGCGCCCATCCACAGACCGGCGGTCAGGAAGGGCATCCCGACGGCAAAGGCCCGGAAGCTCACGTCGTCCAGCTCGCGCTCCAGCCGGGCGAGACCCGCCGCGTCGGGCATGCTCCCGCGCCGCACCAGCACCCAGAAGACGACGCCCGAGAGGGCCAGCACGGGCAGGGTGACCACGTGCAGGAACGGGATCAGGGTCAAAGCGCCCAGGATCAGCCACTGGCCGCCGCGGGACTGGCCGCCGTGCAGCACGCCGCTCCAAAAGCGCGTGATGAAGTAGACCAGACAGATCACGCCCGCGATCCCCAGGGTCGCGTAGCTGAAGATCAGGGCGACGATGTGGGGCGCGAACCAGTAGGACTGCAGCGCCGGCGGCAGGTCCCGCTGGGCCGTGGACAGGCCGCGCAGGTGGGCGACCGTCCCCAGGACGCCGAGCAGGACGATCACGATCATGGAGTCGTCCACGAGCGCCCAGCCCGGCCCGCGGCGGTGCAGGCCCAGGGCGAAGTGCAGGACGAGGAGCGAGGACAACAAGGCGACGCAGAAGACCGTGAGGACCTCGCTCATGGTCTGGCTGGGGAAGTGGTTCACCTCCACGTAGCGTGCCCACAGGGAGGCCAGGCCGACCGCCGTGCCGGCGGCCAGGGCGACGACCGCGGGCGAGCGGCCCGCCGAGGAACCGGGAGCGTCTGACGCTCCGCCGCCGGCCGCCGCGCGCGCCGCCACGAAGTGGCCCCTGGCGCCGAGGAAGGCGAGCAGGACGCCGACGGCGCAGCACACCTCCATCAGCAGAACCCAGCGCGCCGAGGCCGCCAGCTGTCCCCAATCGGTCCACTCCGCCAAGCTCATGCGGCACTCCCGCGTCTCTTGCGTCGGGCGAGGACGATCGGCCGTACGAGGAAGGCCAGGACCGTCCCGGCGATGATGGTGTACATCCCGGTCAGCACGGTCGGGATGCCCGGGTCGTAGACGACGCCGATGCCCGAGTAGGTCGGGATCTCGGGGATGGCGTTGGTCTGGAAGAAGCGATACCCGGCGTGGGTCAGGTAGTCGTTGACGCGGATCTCCCGCTCGCGCTCGGAGCCGGTGTCCAGGCGCAGCACGGGGCCGGCGAAGTCCCGCTGGCCGTCGCCGTCGATGTCCTCGAGGGCGATGACCCGCGTCCCGTGGCGCTCGCCGAGCAGGCGCGAGTCCGCCGCGTCGCGCGTCTCGATCAGCCGCCCGTCCACCCCGGAGTAGACGTGCCAGCGCCCGTCGGGGTCCTCGTCGAACACGGTCAACACGCTGCGCCACTCATAGGGCATCACCGCGTCGTTCTCGAAGAAGCTGAGATGGAAGCGCTCGTCACCCGACTGCCAGCGGTCGGCCAGGCTGTGTTCGGTGGTCGCCAGGCGGACGACCTCGCTAGTCTCGTCGACGGTGCCGGGGTCCTGGGTGATGCGCAGCTCGAGTCCCGAGGGGTCGCTGGAGTAGAAGTCCTCCTCGAACCCCGCCACGCCCAGGCGCTCCTCCAGGAACAGGACCTGCTTGTCCGCGAAGGCGTCCGCGTAGGCGTTCTCGAACACGATGCTCCCCGGAACGGACAGGGGGTCGCCGGAGGAAAGGACGACGCCCCCGGCCTCGGGCTGGGCCTCGCTGTGGAGCCGGGCCTCGCCGTCCTCGTTCCAGGCGAGCACGAAGCGCGGCGGCCCCGCGGAGGCCCAGCGCTCCCACTCCAGGCGCACGACGAGGTGGTCGTGGGTGTACTGCTCGAGCTTGCCGTGCTTCTCCGCGTCGACGCGCTCGTGGACGAGGCGGCGCTCGACCTCTCCCCCGTCGGGGGGCGTGATGTCCAGCCACACCGCCGGGGCGTGGGGCGGTTGCTCCGCCAGGGGGCGCTCGTCGCGGATCTCCGTCAGCTCCTCGCGGTCCACGCGGTAGGCGGCCGTCGCGTCGCTGACGACGATCCGATAGCCCCCCGGAGCCTCGAGGGTGTCGCCGACGCCAAACGGCACGCGCTGCGCCTGCACGTCGCCGCTCTCGAGGTCCCGCAGCTCGAGGGTGCCGACGATCTCCTCGGCGGGGAACAGCGCCCCGGCGTCCGGATCGCCGAACACCGCCTTGATGCGCACCTGCCAGGCGAGGTCGTGGTAGACGTCCTGTCCGGGGTAGGCCGGCGAGAGGAACTCCGAGCGCGACAGGCGCGGCATGTCCTCGAAGGCCACGCCGGAGGCCCGCGCCGCGAGCAGGCCCTGGTAGTCGGGGACGGTCAACTCGAGGACCGGGCCGAGCCCCTCTCCGGCGTGCTCCTCGCCGGCCTCGCTCAAGAGCCACTCGCTCACCTCGGCCCGGTCGTGGAGGCCCAGGACCTCCAGGCGCACGCGCGGCCGCAGGCCTCCGTCCTCGTCGGCAACGAAGTCCAGGTCGATCGTACGGCCCTCCCAGAGGGTGTAGGTCGGCGGACGCGAGCTGAAGCGGTCATCGGCGAAGCCCACCTCCAGCTGCCTCCAGTCCTTGCGCGCGAAGCGCTGCAGGTGCAGCCAGAACGGCATCGCCCGCCGGTCGTCGGGGCTGTGGTAGGCCCAGAACTCGTTCTGGGGCTCCCGCTCCAGGTCGAGGTGCAGGATGCCGCGCACGGTCTGGGACTTGGAGACGGCGCCGCCCACGAGCATCACGAGGATGCCCACGTGGGTGGTGACGAAGCCGATCTTCTCGATCGAGAGCCAGCGCGCAGGCTTGCCGCGCCAGGTGTTGGCGAAGACCGACGCCCCGAGCAGCCCCAGAAGGGTCGCGAACCACCAGGACTTGTAGGTGCGGTTGAGGTGCAGGGCGGTGCAGACGTCGAAGGCCCGCCGCAAGAGGGCGTCGTGGCGCTCGACGAAGGCGCCGATCTCGTTCGACTTGGGGCCGGAGGCGAAGGCGCTGGCCATCTGCTTCTTGCGGTTCTTCTCCTCCTCTCGCCCGTAGCGCCGCCCGAATGCCTCCAGGCGCTCGTCGAGCCCCGGCGGCAGCTCGGCCTCGGGCATGCCGATGCCGTAGGGGTGCAGCAGGTGGTAGAGGAAGTACCCCTCCGCCCAGCGGAACGCCGCGTACTGCTCCTCGTAGTTGGCGGCCGTGACGCGCTGGTCGGGATCCTCGAAGCCGTCGATCTGCGGCACCAGGACGCCGACGGCGACCGCCAGGGTCGTCATCGCGACCAGGCTCACGCCGACCTGGACCGTGCGCAAGAAGCGCCAGATGGCCGAACGCTGCAGGAAGCAGAGCCAGCCGGCCGAGGCCAAGAAAGCGCTGAAGATCCAGTCGCGGGGCTGCATGCCGCCCACGCCGAAGCCGTCCAGCATCACGCCCACCGCCTGGCCGGCGACCATGAGCACCAGGGTCATGGCGCTCGCGGAGGCGAAGCCCCAACGGAACGCGCGCGCCCGCGGCATCTCCATGCTCTTCTCCGTGCTCTGCTCTTCTGCGTCCATGGCTGTCGCGTCGGTCTCTACCAGCGCCGCTCGAGGACGTACCCGCCCAGGGCCTCGAGGGCGTCGCGGGCCTGCGAGGCCCCCAGCCCCTCCAGGCGCTCCAGGGCCCCGCGGGTCAACTCGCCGGCCCGCGCCAAGGCGTACTCCACGCCGGGCTCGAGGTCACACACCGAGCGCAACAGCTCGGCGCGCCCGCGCCCGCTCGCCGCTTCCTCCACCGCCTCCGCCGGCAAGGTGTAGGCGTCCCTGATCCGCGACCGCGCGGCCTCGGAAGCCCGGGCGTAGGTCCACAGCACCGGCAACGTGACCTTCCCGTCCTCCACGTCGTTGCCGACCGACTTGCCGACCACCTCGGGGTTGCCGACGACGTCGAGGCAGTCGTCGATGATCTGGAAGGCGAGGCCGATCTCGTAGCCGAAGGCGCGCATGCGCGCCCCGCCCTCCTCGTTCCCGCTGGGATAGCACGCTCCGAGCTCGCAGGCCGCCCCGTACAGGGTCGCGGTCTTGGCGCCGGCGATCGCCTCGTAGTCGCCTTGGCTCATCTCGAAGTCGTAGCGCCGGGTGCTCTGCTCGATCTCCCCGACGCAGATGCGGCGGGTAGCCTCGGACAGCACGCGGCTGCACATGCGCGAGGAGAGCTCGGTCGAGAGGGCGAAGGCCCGCGCGTAGAGGAAGTCCCCGAGCAGGACCGCGACCTGGTTGTCCCAGCGTTCGTTGACGCAGGCCACGCGCCGGCGCACCGTGGCGCCGTCGAGCACGTCGTCGTGGACGAGGGTCGCGAGGTGGATCATCTCCACGATGCAGGCCACCGCGGGATGCTCGTCGGTCGAGTTCCCCCCCGCCTCGCCCGCGAGCAAGGTCAGGGACGCACGCAGCTGCTTGCCCCGGAAGCGCGCGATGTGCCCGGTCATGTCGCGCACAGCGGGAGAGGCCTCGTCGAGCTGGCCCGCGAGGAGCTCGCGCATGCGCTCCAGGCCTTCGGCGACGGGCTCCTGCAGGAGCACCAGGCGGGCGTCGGGTGCGGTCATCCAGGCCCTCCCGCACCAGCCTCGCCCTCGCTGGCGCGCTCGCGCTCCCACTCCTCGGGCGTGTTCAGGTTCACCACCCGCTCCGCGCAGGCCGCGCTGCCGGGGGGATCGGCCGCCGGCAGGGTCCCCCAGCGGACCGCGCGCCCGCCCTCGGTGGGGAAGTCGAGGAACGCCAGCACGCGCCGGCGGCCCGCAGCCAGGGCCGCCCGCATGGGAGCGAGGCAGCGGCGGTGGTAGATCGCGCAGACGGGCTCGGGCAGCTCCTCGCGCCCGACGGCGAAGCAGCAGTCCAACCCCTCGCTGCGCGCGCGCTCGAGCAAGCCGTCGAGCAGGCGCGTCTCCACCCGCGGCATGTCGCAGGCCAGGACGCAGAACCACTCGGCGTCCACGCCGGACAGGGCCGAGCGGATGCCCGCCGCAGGCCCCACGTCGCCCGGCGCGTCGAGGACACAGTCCAGGCCCAGCTCGCCGTAGCGGCGCCGGGGGCCGACCGCCAGGACGGTCTCGCCGGCCACGCCGGCCACGCAGGCCACGGCGCGCTCGAGCAGGGTGCGCCCACCCAGGTCGAGGGTCGCCTTGTCGCGCCCCATGCGCGAGCTGGCCCCGCCGCAGAGGACGACGCCGCACACCTCGGCCCGTGCGGGGTTCTCGGCGTCGGTCATCCGGGAAGAGTCGCCGACGGCGATCACCCCTCCTCGCTCTCCTTCGCCTCGTCGGCCGACTCGGACTCCTCGGGGAGCTCCCCCTTCTCGCCCCCGCCCAGTCCCTTCTTGAACTCGTTCACACTCGATCCCATGGCTCGCGCCAGGGCCGGGAGCTTGGCGGCTCCGAAGAGGAAGACGAGCACGAGCGCGATGGGCCAGAGCTCCTGCCAACCGATGATCGCCGTCTGCAGCATGGTGTTCGCTGGCGCCCCGGTATCCCGCGGGGCTTCGGTCCGAAGGGTCGCTCCCTCGGAGGCGGGTCTGTGGCCCGCGCGTCTCCGGTGCGACTACGCGTTCTTTCGGCCAGATTCTAGTTCAAGGCCGAACGGAAAGCCCCCCGAACCCGCTCCGAACAAGGGCGGGATGGGCCAGCCCAGTTCTGCGCACAAGGCGGGGACCCTGCGCCCCAGGCGCCGGCGCTGGCGGGGGGCGAGGGGCGGCGGTTCCCGGTCGGGGCTGGCGAGAGTGCCCTCGGCCTTGCTGCCCAGGGCCGCTGTGGCGCCGACGCGCAAGCCGCAGGCCGCCAGGCGCGCGCGGACCCGGCTGGCGGCGCTGTAGGTGGCGAGCCAGCCGCCCGGCCGCAGCCGTCGGGCGAGGACGCGCAGGAACTCGGGCTCCCACAGGGAGCCGTCCACCGCCGGCGAGAAGGGATCGAGGAACACGGCGTCGTAGGTCTCCTCGCGGGGCGGCAGGGTCTCCCGCCCGTCGCCCACGAGCAGGGAGAGGCGCCCCGCCTCACCGAACTCGACCGGCGCTCCTCCCGCGGCGCGGGCGGAATCCAAGGCCCCGGTGACCACCGCCAACCAGGCCGCGGCCTCGCGCGCCAGCTCGCCATCGCCCCAGAGCGACGCGTCGGCCACCAGGCGCCGGCCCGCCTCCAGGACGGTCGGGTCGGACTCGAGGCTGGTCACCGCGAGCCGAGGGGAGCCGGGAGCCTCCGCGGCGCAGGCCGCCAGGGCCGCCAGGTTCATCCCCGGTCCGGTGCCCACGTCGAGCACGGCGAAGGGCCGAGGGTCGTCACGCGCCAAGCCGTCGGCGACGCGGCAGCCGAGCACGTAGCGCTCCCGCGCCTCCGTCCAGGCCCCCACCCGCGAGTGACAGGTCTCGCCGTGGCCGGGATGGCAGAGGGTCGGCGTGCCGTCGGCCGTCCTGCGCACGCTCCAAGTCTCAGCGGGCATCCGTGCGCTCACTCCCGACCTCGGCCTCCAGGGCCGCCAGCAGGGGCTCGAGGCCCTGCAACTCTCCCGCGCTCCGCGGGTCGATCGTCTCCCGCGCGCCGACCAGTCCGCGCACCCGGAGCAAGGCCGAGCGCGCCCGCTCCCGATCGCCGAGGGCGGCGTCCGCCAGGGCGAGCAGGAGGTCCGCCCGCGCCGAGCGCACCGGGTTCGCCTGCGCATCCACGACGGCGGCGGCGAGGCGCTCCCGACCCTCGGCAGCCCGACCGGCGCGCACGAGGGCCGCCCCCACCAGGAGGTCGTCTCCACGTCCCCGCGTCTGCTCGCTGCGCGCGAGGTGCAGGATCGCCCGGGCCGCCGCCTCGCTCACCTCCGGTTCCAGCAACTCGGCCAGGCCCCGGACGCCGACCCGCTCGGAGTGGCGCTCGCCCGCTCTCCGGGAATGCCAGACGTGCACCTCCCGCGCGCCGGGCACGGCGGGCGAGGCAGACACCGCGGCCAGGCGCTCCCCGTCGGCGCTGAACGTCAGACCGGCCACCTCCCCCGCGGGGAGCCCCAGATCCAGGAGTGCGTTGCCGCTCTCGAGGTCCCAGATCCTGAGGGTCCCGTCCCGCGCGGCGCTGGCCAGGCGCGCCTGGTGGGGATGGAAGGCCAGGGCGGTGACCTCGGCTCCATCGCAGTCCAGGGTCGAAACCAGGCGGCGCGCGACGCCGTCCCAGACGCGCACGGTGCCGTCGAGGGAGGCGGTCGCCAGGCGCTCGCCCCCGGGCTCGAAGGCCACGGCGTTGATGCGCTTGGCGTGGGCGTTGGGCAGGACCCACAGCTCCCGGCCGTCGGCGGCGTCGAGGACGCGCAGGTACTCGTCCTGGCCCACCAGCGCCAGCCGCCTGCCGGCGGCGTCCAGCGCAAGGTCCGAGAGGCGCGTGCGCCGGAACTCCCGGCGCCACAACACCTCCGAGCTCGCGCGTTCCCGTACCTCCAGGTGCGTGCCGTTGTGGAGGGCGATGCGCGTCCCGTCCCCCGAGAGCGCCAACCGGCGCACGCGGCCGGTGGCCGCGAAGCTCTCCTGGCGTGCGTCGCGCCCCGGCTCCAGCACGGAGAGCACTCCCGCACGGACCACGACGGCCACGCGACCGTCGGCGCTCACCGCGGCCGCTTCGATCGCGCCCTTCCCGGCGGCCTGCTCGGGGAGGAGGCGCTCGAAGCCGGTGTCGGGGTCCCAGGCCCGCAGGCTCCCGCGCGGTGGAATCACCAGGAGCTCTGAGCCGCCTGCCGCGAAGGCGGCGCCGAGCAGGGGTTCGGGCACCGTGCGCACGGCGTGGGCCGGGTCCCAGGCGGGCTCCCACTCGAGCACCCGGCCGTCGAGGGAGCCCGTGACCAGCCGGCGCCCGCCGGCCGCCAGGGCCAGGGAGGTGACGGTGTCGTCGTGGCCGTGCAGGACGCGCTCGCCGCGCGCCCCGCCGAGGGATCGCACGCGCACGGTCATGTCCGCGGCTCCCGAGAACAGCCGGTCGCCCTCGGTGTCGAGCAGGACGGCGTGCACGGCGCCGCGGTGGCCGTGCAGGACGGTCGCCAGGCGGTCCGCCGCCGTGTCCCACAGGCCGATCGAGCCGTCGATGTAGCCCACGGCTACGAGCTCGCCCTCCGCGCCCCAGTCGATGCAGGTGACCGGGCGACCCTCGCGCCCGGGCAACACGCGCAGCTCGCGTGGCGTCACCGCCGCGGCGGAGACCGGTCCCAACTCCATGACGCGCGCCGTGCCGTCCTCGCCGCCGGTCACGACGCGCCGTCCGCGCGGCCCGAAGGCGACCGCGCTGACCGCTCCGGCATGGCCGCTCAGGACGGCCTCCAGGGAGAAGTCGTGGGTCCGCCACACGCGCGTGGTCCCGCCGCGCGCCGCGGCCACCAGGCGCTCTCCATCGGGACTGAAGTCCAGACAGCGCACCATCCCGTCGTTGGGGACTTGGGCCAGCACCGTGCCGTCGGGGAGGCTTACGAACTGCACCAGGTTGCCCGCCGCCGAGCTGGCGGCGAGGCGCCCGTCGGGAGTGATCGCGCAGCGCACACCGCGAGCGCTGATGTCGCCGAGGTTGGTGACCACCGCCGGCGGCGTGTGGGCCAGCTCGGCCAGGCTGTCGAGCTCGACCGCGCGCGCGGCGAGGTCGAGGCTGCTCGCCACCATCAGGCCGCCGGCGGCGTCGACGGCGACATCGGTCACTCCACCGGCCAGATCGAGCACCGTGCGCACGCTCTGGTCGAGGGTCAGGTTGAGGTGACGCCACTCCCAGCCGGCCATGGCGGGCTCGACCGAGCGCAGGTGGGCGGCGGCCACGCGCACCTCGTCCAGGCGCAGGCTGTAGGCGGCGGCGACCACCCGCGCCCGATAGCTCTGCAGGCGCGCGGCGCGCTCCTGGACGCTGGCCAGGCGCTCCTGTCGCTGGGCCTCCTCGGCCTGCTCCTGGGCGCGGCGGCGTTGGGCCTCCAACTCGGTGTTGGCCGCCTCGACCTCCCGCGAGCGCAACAGCGCCTCCTCGGCGCTCTGCTCCGCCTCGGCCCTGGCGTCCTCGGTGCGCACGAGCTCCTCCTGGAGCCGGGTGGAGGCGGCCCGCTCCTGGCGCACGAAGACGACGGCGGAGCCGACGACCAGGACGAACAGGGCGGCGAGGGCGGCGGCGACCGCCTTGTTGCGCAGCACCCACTTGCGCAGGGAGTACAGGGCCCCGGTCTCGTAGGCCTCGACCTCGCGCCCCTCGAGGTAGGCGCGCAGGTCGGCCGCGAGCTCCAGCATGCCCCGGTAGCGGCGCGCGACGTCGCGGGCCATGGCCTTCTCGCAGATCGCGACCAGCTCCCCGTCCACCTCCGGGTCGATCCTGTTCAAGGCCCAGGGCGGTCCCTCCCGCACGGCCTTGAGGATCGTGAGCGAGGAGACCTTCTCCCCCAGGGGCTCATAGGGCATGTGCCCGGCCAGCAGGTGGTAGAGCAGCGCCCCGATCGAGTAGACGTCGCTGCGCGGGCCGAGGCGGTCGAGGTCCCCCGCGGCCTGTTCGGGGGCCATGTAGGCCGGCGTGCCGACGATGTCGCCGTCGAGGGTGCGCAGGCTCGACGTCGATGCGTCGTCTCCCTCCGCGCGGTCGGTCATCACGACCGAGCCCGGGGCGCTCGCCGCTTCCGAGTCCGCGCTCACCGAGCGCGCGTCGTGGCCGACGACCTTCGCCAGGCCCCAGTCCATGACGAAGGCCTCGCCGAAGCGGCCGACCATGATGTTGCCCGGCTTGAGGTCGCGGTGCAGGACGCCCTTGGAGTGGGCGTAGGCCATCGCCTCGCAGACCCGCACGAGGACGTCCACCAGCCGGCGGGAGGTCCAGCCCTCCCGCCCCTCGCGCGCCAGGGCGATGATCTCGCGCAGATCCCGACCGTCGACGAGCTGCATGGTGAAGAACACCCGCCCGTCCTCGTCGATCCCCAGGTCGTGGACGGGCACGATGCCGGGGTGGTCGAGCTGGCCGGTGATCTGGGCCTCCTCGAGGAAGCGCGCCAGGCGGCGCTCGTCGACCTGCCCCTCCTCGCCGCCCTCCCGCCCCGACCGCCGCCCCAGGACGATCTTCATCGCCAGGGTGCGCCGCAGCTCCTCGTCCCAGACCTCGACGATGGCCCCCATCCCGCCCCGGGCGATCTCCCCCCGGCGGGTGTAGCGCCCGCGCCCCGCGCCATGGCCCGCCAGGCGGCGCAGCACGCCCTCCGAGAGGGGACCGCCGTTGGCGGCGGCCGGCCGCGGGTCGCCTCCCCCGTCGCCGGAGAGGGAGATCCGGGGATCGACCCCCTCGCCGTAGCGGGCCCGCAGCCGGTCCGAGAAGGTGCCGTCGGGCAGGAGCCGGTCGAGGATCGTCGTGATGCGCTCGTACTCCCCGCGCAAGCGGGCGAGGTCATCGGCGAGGTCGGGCCGCTCGGCGCAGAAGGCGTCGAAGTCCGTCTCGCCCTCCGATTCGAGCCTCTGCAGGTACTCGCGGAAGGCCACCTCCGCCCGGCCGTCCGCGTCCCAACTCGAGGCATCTGAGGGAGACTCGTTCATCGCTCGGCGGGCACCCGTGCCCGGGGCGCAAGCCTAGCCCGGATTATTCATGAAGACGTGCACGAGACACAGCAACTCGGTTCCTGGTGGTGCTTTGCGGGTTCTGGCGACGCAGGCGACCCTGAACGGGTCGTCGAGGAGGCCAGGTTCTCGTAAAGCGCCGCCAGGGGCCGAGAGGCCGTCGAAGACGGCCGGTTGCGAAGTCTGGTGTGCGTGTTCATGGATGATCCGGGCTAGCACAGGCCGCGCTCGCGCCTCCCCCTCGCTGCCGCCGACGGTCGCGTCAGTTCCCCGAGCAGGCCTGGGAGAGACCGGCGTCGGCCAGGCGCTCCTCCATCAGGGCACCGATGCGCGAGGGATTCTCGCTCACGCTCACCCCCGCCGCCTCGAGGGCGGCGACCTTCTCCGCCGCCGTCCCCTTGCCCCCGGCGATGATCGCGCCCGCGTGGCCCATGCGCTTGCCCGGAGGCGCGGTCTGTCCGGCGATGAAGCCCACCACCGGCTTGGTCACCTCGGAACGGACGAACTCCGCCGCCGCCTCCTCCGCGGTGCCGCCGATCTCCCCGATCATGACGATGGCGTCGGTGTGGGGATCGTCCTGGAACAGGCGCAGGGCGCTGACGAAGTCGGTGCCGTGGATCGGGTCGCCGCCGATGCCCACGCAGGTCGACTGGCCGATCCCCAGGGAGGTGAGCTGCCAGACGGCCTCGTAGGTCAGGGTCCCCGAGCGCGAGATCACCCCCACCCGGCCGGGCGCGTGGATGTAGCCGGGCATGATGCCGATCTTGCACTCGCCGGGCGTGATGACGCCGGGGCAGTTGGGCCCGATCAGGCGCGAGCCGCTGCCCTCGAGGCACTCGATGACGCGCACCATGTCGAGGACCGGGATGCCCTCGGTGATGGCCACGACGAGCTCCATCCCCGCCTCGACGGCCTCGATGATCGCCGCCGCGGCGAAGGGCGGCGGGACGTACACGACGCTGGCGTCGGCCGCGGTCGCCTCGCGCGCCTCGGCCACGGTGCCGAAGACCGGCAGGTCGAGGTGGGTCGTGCCCGCCTTGCGCGGGTTGACGCCGCCGACCATCCGCGTGCCGTACTCGATCGCCTGGGTGCTGTGGAAGGTCCCCGCGTCGCCGGTGAACCCCTGGCAGATCACGCGCGTGTTCTCGTCGACGAAGATGCTCATGAGCGGGACTCGTCTCCTTGCTGGGCGCCGATGGCGGCGCAAGCCTTGCGAGCGGCGTCGTCGAGGTCGTCCGCCGTGATCAGCGCCAGGCCGGACTCGTCGAGTAGGCGCCGGCCGAGCTCGACGTTGGTCCCCTCCAGGCGCACGACGAGAGGCACGGAGAGCTCGACCTCCCGCGCCGCGGCGATCACGCCCTCGGCGATGACGTCGCACTTCATGATGCCGCCGAAGATGTTGATCAACACGGCCGCCACGTTCTCGTCGGAGAGCAGGATGCGGAAGGCGGCCGCCACGTTCTCGCGCCCGGCGCCGCCGCCGACGTCCAGGAAGTTCGCCGGCTCGCCTCCGTGGAGCTGGATCACGTCCATGGTGGACATCGCCAGGCCCGCTCCGTTGACCATGCAGCCGATGTTGCCGTCCAGAGCGATGTAGGAGAGGTCGAACCGCCCGGCCTCGACCTCCTTCTCGTCCTCCTCGTCGAGGTCGCGCAACTCGGTGAGCCGCGGCTGACGGAACAGGGCGTTGTCGTCGAAGTTGATCTTGGCATCCAAGGCCATCACCCGGCCCTCGGCGGTCGTGACGAGCGGGTTGATCTCCGCCAGGGAGCAATCGAGCTCGCAGAAGAGCCGCGCGAGGCCGCACAGGAACTCGCGGGCGCCCGCGAGCTGCTCCTCGCCGATCCCGATGCCGCGCGCGAGGCGCTCGGCCTCGCTGCTGGAGAGGCCGTCGGCGGGCGAGAGGGGCGCGCGCAGGATCTTCTCCGGCGTCTGTGCGGCCACCTTCTCGATCTCCACGCCGCCCTCGGCCGAGGCCATCATCACCGGGCGGCGCAGCTCGCGGTCGATGGCGATCCCCACGTAGAACTCGCGCTCGATGGCCGAGCCGGCCTCGACCCAGACGCGGCGCACCTCCTGGCCCTCGGAGCCGGTCTGGTGGGTGACGAGCCGGCTGCCGAGCATCGCCTCGGCGGCCTCACGGGCCTCGTCGGCGGAGCGCACCAGGCGCACGCCCCCGCCCTTCCCGCGGCCTCCGGCGTGGATCTGAGCCTTGACGACCGCCAGCTCGCCGCCCAGCTCCTCGTAGGCGTCGGCGGCTTCCTCCGCCCTCGTGCAGACGCGGCCGGAGGGGACCGCGAGGCCGTACTCGCAGAACAGCTCCTTGGCCTGGAACTCGTGGATCTTCATGGACCTGGGGGGAAGGGTCGAGCGGGAACGGAGGGCGCAGAGTCTACGCCACCGCGTCCACCGCGGCCAGACCGCCCGGGGGGGGTGTGACCGCGCCCGCGCGCGGGTCTAGGTGGGCCGATGGCCGTACGCACGAGCGCTGCGCACCTGGTCGCGACCGCGAGCGCGGCGATCCTCGCCTTCCTCGCGGGAGCTCTCCACGGTGCTCGACGGCCCGCGCCCACCCGCGCCGTCGCGCCCGCGCCCCACGCCGACGACGCGCCGAGCGTGCGCGGCCTGCGCGCACCCCGGCGCCCGCCGGCTCCCCCCGTCCCCGTCGCCCGGGCGCCCCTGGCGGGCCTGGCGTCCGCGGCCCTCGCGGCGACGGTCGAGGGCTCGGCGCGAACGAGCGCCACCCAGCGGGAGGTCGCGGCCCTCTCCGTCCGGCTCCTGATCGCCCTGGGCCGCACCGACGACGCCGCGCGCCGGCTCCTGACCTCGCCCGCCCGCGAGAGCGCGGTCCACACCGAGGTGGCAGAGGCCCTGGAACGAGAAGGCCGTACGCGTCTGGCCGTCGAGGTCGCCACGGCACGCTTCGCGATCGATCCCTGGGCCGAGGACTGCTTCGAGGTGTTGCTGCGCCTCGCGCCCGCCGACGCCTTGGACGCCGCCGACGACTGGCGGTCGCGCCTGCCAGCCTGGATCGCCGAGGACGGCTCCCTCGACTCCCTGCGCGGCCGGGCCCTGTGCGCCCTCGGCCGGGCGCGCGACGCCGCCGCCCTCGCTCGGGATCCCCAGGAGCTGGTCGACTGGAACAGCCCCCGATCGTGCTCGCCCCTGAGCGGCAAGGACTGGGAGTGGGAGGCGGCGGCAGCCGCGAGCCCGAGGGAGACCGAGGCCATCCTGCGCCGCCTCGTGGGCGATGGCCGGCGTCCGGGTGCCACCACCGTCCGGCGCCTGGGCGAGCTCTTGGGGCGTGAGGGGCGCACGCACGAGCTGGAGGAGCTCTTCGAACTCTGCCGGGGCCGGGCGGCGGACGACGAGGGCCTGGCCCTGGTCCTGGCGGACCTCTGCCCCGAACGCGGCTGGGCGCTGATCGAGCGGGAGTGCGCCTACGCTCCCGGAGAGGAGGAGCTGGCCCTGCCCCTCGCACGCCGTCTGCGGTCGAGCGGACAGCCGGAGGAGGCCGCCGCGGTGCTCGGTGGACTGCTCTCCGAGCACTGGAGCGACTCCGAGAGCTTGACCGAGTGGGGGCGCGAGGACCCCGAGACGTTCCTGGCCATGGTCGCCGGCCGCTCCCGTGCCCTGGCCGCCGCGACCCCCGAGACCTTCGAGGGAGTCGAGGACCTCGACGAGGCCCTCGGCGACCTGGCCGATGTCGAGTGGCGCCTTGGGCGGCGGGCGGCCGCGGTCGCCTCTTGGCGCCGGGCCCAAGCCCTCGACCCCCAGGACGGCGAGTGGTTCGAGGCCCTGCGGCGCGTCGAGGTCGGCCTGGATCCCCTCCACTGGTAGACTCGCACCCGCCGCCCGGGCGCGGCGTGATGTCGGACCCCCAGGACACGGCGGAGACCGAGGTGCTGCGCACGCGCGGCGCACGCGCGGCGCGGGAGGCCGCCCTGGTGCTCAACTCGGTCGGCATCCCCCACCGCCTGCGCCGGGATCCGGGCGCCAGCTCCCTGCTCGTCGCCGCGACCGACGCCGAGCGGGCCGCCGCGGAGCTCGAGCGCTACCGGCGCGAGAACAGCGCCTGGCCGCCGGCGCGCTCGGCCTTCGAGAGCGCCCCGGGCTGGGTGCCCGGTGGAGGGCTGTTCGTGCTCGTCCTGGGCGCCTTCCACCGCCTGGCCGTCGGGAGCTCCTTCGGCGTCGACTGGTACGCCGCGGGGCGTCTGGACGCGGCGGCGGTGCGCGCCGGCGAGTGGTGGCGCGCGGCCACCGCCTTGACCCTCCACGGTTCCCTGGCCCACCTCGCGAGCAACCTGGTGTTCGGCGCGGTCTTCGGCTGCCTCCTGGCCCAGGCCCTCGGTCCGGGCCCCGCCTGGCTGTGCGTGCTCCTGTCGGGCCTGGCCGGGAACCTGCTGAACGCCCTGGTCCAGGGAGAGCACCTGGCGGTGGGCGCCTCGACGGCGGTCTTCGGAGCCCTGGGCGCCTTGGCGGCGATCCAGTCCACCCGCCGCACCCTCGGCGGCGCCGGCCCCCTGGGTCGCTGGGCACCGCTGGTCGTCGGCGCGGTCCTGTTGGGCTGGAACGGCATGGGCAGCGCGCGCCTGGAGCCCCTCGGCGGCGTCGTGCGCGACCCGACCGACACCACCGACGTGGGCGCTCACATCGCCGGGTTCGTCTGCGGCATCGTCCTCGGCAAGGCCCTCGCCCTCTGGCACGCGCGCCCGGGCGGCATCTCGTCCGCCGCGCGCCGGGCGATGGCGGCGGCCCTGGCCGCCCTGCTCGCCGGGGCCTGGCTGCTCGCGGTGTGCCGCGGCGCCTGAGCGGACCGCGCGCCCGCGGCTCACTCCACGATGCCGCCCAGGCTCTCGACCGCCTCCCGGTACAGGGGGTCGTCGGGCTCGAGGGCCAGGGCGCGCTCGAAGGCCTCGAGGGCGTCGCGGCCGCGGCTCAGGCGCGAGTAGGTCACGCCGAGGTTGTACCAGGCCTCGGGGAAGTCCTCCCTCGCCGCCACGGCCCGCAGCCCGGCTTCGAGAGCGCCCTCGAGGTCGTCGATGCGCAGGGCCTCGACGGCGCGGCGGAAGGCGGCCTCCTCCGATCCCGAGGAGAGGTTCACGCGCTCGCGGGCGAGGGTCGCCCCGCCCAGGGCCGCGAGGGTCAACGCCACCGCGGCGACCCGGGCGGCGCCGGGGCGCTCCGCGCAGAGGGAGAGACCCAGGACGAGGCCCAGGACCGCGCCCGCGCCGTGGGCCACGTTGGCCACCGGGAGCACGCCGCTCCAGCTCAGGCCGATGCAGACGAAGAACCACGCGACGAACAGGCGCGCGACGCCGTCGTCGAGGGCGCCCGCGAAGCGCTCGTCGCGCCGGGCGAGGATCCACAGCATCCCGACCAGGCCGTAGCCCACCCCCGAGAGGCCGATGCCGCCGTCGTACAGCGCGAACTCGGCGGCGAGGGGCACGCAGGCGAGGAGCAGGAACAGGGCCAGGGTGGCGAGGGAGCCGAGGACGGCCTCGAGGCGGCGGCCGAGCACCCAGACCCAGGCGACGTTGAAGGCCAGGTGGATCCAGCCGCCGTGGGGCAGCACCGAGGTGAGCGCGAGCCAGGGCTCGGCTGCGAGCTCGGCACCGCCCGCCAGGATCAGGTGGTCGAGGGAGAAGCCGAAGGCCGCCGCGAGGTTGAGGGCGACGGCGACGAGCACGGTGCCCCCGCTCACCGGGTGGGCGGCCAGGTCCTCGAGGAGGCCGACCAGGCCCGGCCGCGGCGCGCCCGCTCGCCTCACGCCAGCCCCTCTCCGGCCGACGCCGCCGACCTCATCCCGGTCCTCCCTCGGTCGCGGCCCGGCGGGCGCGCTCTCGGTCGGTCCCGCGCCCCCGCCGTACCTCGTGGCGCCAGCGGGCCACGAGGTCGGTGCGCCCCGCCGCCTCCAGGGCCTCCTCCACCCAGGGCCGCGACTCGGGAGCCTTCCAGCGCACGAGCGCCTTCTGCATGCGCCGCTCGCGGGCGCCGCGCGGCACGTGCAGGGGCTCGCCGCTCAGCGGGTCGCGGCCGGTCACGTACTGCACGCCTCCGCGGGTCATGGGCAGGGCGATGAACTCCTGGACCTGCTCGGGCGCGTAGGAGCGCTCCAGGAGCTGCTCGAACAGCTCCACCGCGTCGTCGAGGGTCGTGCCCGGATGGCCGACGATGAAGTAGTTGACCAGGTGCTGATCGCGGCCGAGCTCCCGGCACTCGGCGGCGTAGTCGCGCTCGTAGTCCTCGTAGACGGAGAAGTCCGGCTTGTTCATGGCCGCCAGGGTCCCGGCCGCGGCGTGCTCGGGGGCCAGCTTCATGCGCCCAGAGACGTGGTGGCGGACGAGGTCGTGGTGCAGGGGCAGCAGCTCGCCGGACTTCCCGCGCAGGAGGTCGTGGCGGATCCCCGAGCTGACGAAGGCGTGCTCGACGCCCGCGCTCGAGCGCACCAGCCCCAACAGGCGCCGGTAGCCCTCGGACTGACTGTCGAGGCGCAGGGCCGGGCAAGGCTCCGGCAGCAGGCAGTCCCGGTCCAGGCAGGCCTCGCCGCGTTCGAGCAGCTTGCAGCCCAGGCCGTACATGTTGGCGGTCGGGCCCCCCACGTCGGTGATCGTGCCGCGGAAGTCGTGGCGCTCGGCCAGGCGCGACACTTCGCGCAGGATCGACTCCTCGCTGCGGCCCTGGATCGTGCGTCCCTGGTGGAACGTGATCGAGCAGAAGGAGCAGTCCGCCAGGCAGCCGCGGTGGGTGTTGACGCTCCAGCGCACGGCCTCCAGGGCCGGGATGCCGCCCGCCCCGTCGTGGTCGGGGTGCCAGGCCCGGCGGTAGGGCAGGTCGAAGACCTCGTCCACCTCGGAGGTGTCCGCCGGCGGCGGCGGCGGGTGCTGGAGGAGGAAGCGCGCGCCGTGCCCCTGGGCCAGGGGCCGGCCCGAGGGCCGGTTCTCCTCGCGCAAGGCCAGGAAGAGGTCGGTCGCGAGGTCGGCGTCGGCCGCCATCTCCTCGAAGGACGGCACGACCCGCGCTCGGTCGGGCAGCTGCGCCTCCCCCACGATCTCGGCGGTGCCGGCGATGCCCGTCAGGTCGTCCCCCGCCTCCAGGCGCCGGGCGATCTCCACGACCGCGCGCTCGCCCATGCCCCAGACCAACAGGTCGGCCTTGGAGTCGACCAGGATCGAGCGCCGCAGCTTCTCCTGCCAGTGGTCGTGGTGCGCCAGGCGGCGCGGCCCGGCCTCGAGGCCGCCGATCACGACCGGGACGCCGGGGAAGTGGTGGCGGGCCGCTGCGGTGTAGGCGATCGTCGCCCGGTTGGGACGGCCGGGGACCCCTCCCGGCCGGTACACGTCGCGCGAGCGCCGTCGGCGGGCGGCGGTGTAGTTGGTCACCATCGAGTCGATGGTGCCGGCGGTGACGCCGACGAACAGGCGCGGCGCGGGCAGTCGCCGCCAGCCGGAGCCGTCGGGCTCGAGCTCGGGGCAGTCGAGCACGCCCACCCGCCAGCCGCGCGACTCGAGCAGGCGGCCGATGACCGCCACGCCGAAGGAGGGATGATCGACGTAGCCGTCGCCGGTGACGAGCAGGACGTCGAGCCCGTCCCAGCCGCGCTCCGCCAGGTCGGCGGAGGTCCGGGGCAAGAACGGCGCCTGGGCGACGGGGCCGCTCATGGTGCCGGGCCGGGGCGTGGCACGCGCGAACGGCTGGGGCTAGAAGCTCCCGTGGCGGGCTCGCTGGCGCTTGTTGACCTTGCGCCCGCCCACGGTCTTCTGCCGGGTCCGGAAGCCGGTCTTCCTCTTGCGCTTGGTGCTGCTGTTCCGCGTCTTGATCTTCACGACTGTCCTCTTCCTGCTGGATCCCTGCCGGATCGCTCGGGGTCACCGGGGAAGCCGGGCAGGCGCTCCCTTCGGGCGAGCCCGAGAGTGTAGCGCCACGGCGCCCGCGGTGCCACGCGCCTTCCCCGGAGACTCCCCGGTGCCCATCGCCTCCCACCGTCGGTAGCATCGGGTCCCGTGGACTCCTCTCCCGTCCCGCTCCTCGCCGCCGCCCTGGTCGTCCCCGCCCTCGGCGCCCTCGCCTCCCATGCCGCTCCCCCGGGGACGCCCGCCGGCGCCGCGCAGTCCCCCGACCGGTCCCCCTGGAGGGCCGCGTGGGCCTGGCTCTCCGGGGAGCGCGACCGCCTGGCCGCCGACCTGGCGACCGCCCACGGCGGGCTCCTCGCCCGGGCCTGCGAGGGGCGGCCGGACCTGGTCGAGCGCCTCGAGCCCACGCCGCCCGCGCCGACGCCCTCGGGCTGGGGGATCCTCCCGCGGGTGGCGGCCGACGCCGCCCTCTCGACCGCGCGGCCCCGGGAGCGCCGCTACTCCCTCGAGCGGCTCACGACCGGCTTCGCGGGAGAGCGGCGCGACGCCGCCCTCTTGGCCGGAGCCGCCGGCGCGGGGGACGAGGATCGGCTCGCCGACCAGGTGGCCGAGTTCGAGCGCCTCAAGGAGCGTCTGCGGGACCTCGAGGAGCACCTCAGCTACCACGAATGGTGGCAGGAGGCCGCGGTCGAGGACGCGGCCGCCTTCGCCGCCCGCAACGAGAGCGTGGCCCTGACTCGCGAGTGGAGGCGCGTCGTCGAGGCCGGCGACGACCCCGAGCGGGCGCGGCGCCTGGAGCGGGAGCTCCTCGCGCGCGTGGCGCCCTTCACCGCGACCCGGGGGCTCGCCATCGAGGAGGCTCCCGACGGCGCGCGCACCCTGGCGGTCGAGGTCCACACCGACATCGCCGACGAGGCCTTCCTCGGCGCCCTGGTGGCGGGGGTCGACGCGGCCTGGAACCGGGCCTCGGCCATGGGGGCGGCGCGCCTGCGGATCGAGCTCACCCTCGTCCGTCGCCCGATCGACGAGCTCTACCCCGAGGGCGCGCCGGCCCGCGGCGCGGCGATCGACACCGACGACCACCTCGCGCGCTTCGGGGAGGGTGTCCTGACACTCACCACCGGCGCGCCGAGCACCCACGCCCGGGTCGGGCGCCACATCCTGCTCGGACCGGGCAAGGTCACCCCCCGCACCCTGGCCCACGAGTTCGGCCACCTCCTCGGGTTCACCGACGCCTACCTGCGCGGCTACGACGGCAGCCCGGGCGACCGCTTCGGGGTCGTGCTCGTGGAGTGGTCCGGACTGCGCGACGACCTGATGGGTGCCTCGGGAGGCGGGCGGGTGAGCGAGGGCATGGTGGCACGGCTGACGGAGGCCTATGGCGCCCCCTGAGACCGTGCCCTCGCCGCCGTGGCGAGGAGCGCGCGCCTGGCACCTCGCCGGGCTGCTCCTGCTCCCGGCGCTGGTCTTCGCCAACTCCCTCTCGGGCGAGTACCACCTCGACGACGTCTACCGCATCGAGGACAACCCCCAGCTCGAGCGGGTCCGGCCGGTCTGGCGTCACTTCACCGACCCGACCACCAGCGCCACCCTCCCGCAACTGGTCCAGTACCGCCCGCTCCTGCCCCTCTCCCTCTCCCTGAACCGCGCCCTCTCCGATGCGGCCGGCATCGACCTCCTGGTCGGCTACCACCTGGGGAACCTGGCGCTGCACCTGGTCGCGGTCCTCCTGCTCTACGGGCTGTTCTCCGAGCTCGTCGCCCACTGGGGCGCGGGGACGGCCTCGCGCGGGAGCGCTGCGCACACCGCCTTCGCCGGCGCCTTGCTGTTCGCCGTGCACCCCGTCGCCGGGACCTCGGTCAACTACCTCTGCGGGCGCGACCTCCTGCTGATGCTGGCCTTCCTCGTCGCATCCCTGTGGGTCTACGCGCGCCTGCGGCGCCTGGGCGGAGGCGCCTGGCGCTGGGCCGTGTGCCTGTCGTGTTTGGTCCTCTCCCTGTGTTCCAAGACCAACGCCCTCGTGGCGCCCCTGGTGGTCCTCGCCTTCGAGTGGACCTGCGCCCGCGAGCGCTGGTCCTCCCCCCGCGCCCTCGCCCGCGCCGCGCCCTTCGCCGCCGTCGCCGCCGGGTTCTGGCTCTTCACCCGCTTCGTCCTCGGCTTCTCGGACGCAAGTCAGCTGATCGTCGAGCGGGCGAGCCACCTCGAGTACCCCCTGACCCAGCTGCGCCTGCACCTGTTCCACTACCTGCGCCACGTCGTCTGGCCCTTCACCCTGCGGGCCGAGGCCCACGTCGAGCCCTCGACCCTGGGCGACCCCCGGGTCTGGGCCGGAGCCCTCCTGGTCGGGGGGTCCCTGGTCTGGGCGGTCCGCCGCCGCCGGTGCGCACCCCTGGCGGCCTTCTGCGTCGCGGCCTACTGGATCCTGCCCGCCCTGACCTCGTCGGTCCTGCCCCTGCGCCGCCTGGCGACGGACTACCGGCTGGTGCCGTCCCTCGCGTTCCTGTGCCTGCTCATGGCCCTGGCCGGCGCGCGCCTCACGTCACGGCGCGCGCGGGTGGCCCTGCTCGCCGCCGCCGCGACGTGGTTTGGCGGCACTGCGGCGTCCCTGAACCGCCATTGGCTGACGGAGGAGTCGTTCTGGTTGCAGAGCGTGCGCCACGGCGGCTCGGCCCTGGCCCACACCAACTACGGCCTGGCGGTCTCGCGCCGTGATCCGGCCCTGGCGGAGGAGCACTACCGGCGCGCCCTCGAGCTCTACCCCGGCCACGTCTGGGCCCGCATCAATCTGGGCCTCTTGATGATCGCGAGCGAGCGCGGGGCCGAGGGGCTGGCCCTGGTGGAGGAGGCCGCGCGCCTGATGCCCCGCTGGGGCGTGAACCACCACTGGCTGGCGGTCGCCCGCGAGCGCCTCGGTCGCCACGAGGACGCCCTGGCGGCCGCCGAGCGGGCCTGCGAGCTCGAGCCTCGCAACCAGACCTACCGAGAGCAGCGCACGCGCCTCCTGTTCGCCGCGGGCTTCGGTGCCCAGCGCGCCGGCCGGAGCGCGCGGGCCATCGAGCTCTACGAGCGCCACCTACTGGCCGATCCCGCGGCCTTCCAGACCCACTTCAACCTCGCCTACGCTCTGATGGAGGCTGGGGAGGCCGCGCGCGCGGTCGAGCACTTCCGGCGCACCCTGGAGCTCGAGCCCGGGTACCACGAGGTGCACCGCCACCTCGCCACCTGCTACGGTGCCCTCGGTGACGAGGCGGCGAGGGAGCGGGAGGAGGCCCTCTACCGCGCCGGGGGCTGACCCACGCGCGTCACCCGTCGAGCGCGAGCACCCGCAGCATCTCGCCGGCGACGAGGGCGTTGCCCTCGGCCGAGTAGTGACCGGCCGGGCGCCACAGGGAGGGGTTGGCGTGTCCGCCGGCGGCCTCGAGCACCGCCGTCACGTCATGGGTCTCCACGCCCGCGGCGGCGAGGTCGTTCGCCAGGTGGCTCCAGTACAGGCCGCCGGTCTCCAGGCGGGAGCGGTGCGGGTGGGAGACCGCCGGCAGCACCCACAGGCGGAAGCGCGCCCCCGCGGCCCTCGCCTCCTCGGCCATGGCGAGCACGAGGGCGCGGTAGAGCCGGTAGACCTCACTTTGGGGATCGGCGAGCCAGTCCGAACTGGCGCGGCGCGACTGGGCCCGGCGGGTGAGCAGGACGCGGCCGACGAAGGAGCGGTGGAGCCAGTGGGAGCCGCGGGGGGCGTAGGCCGCCGGGGTGCGCGCCAGGCGCAGGTCGTCCTCCCCCACCGCCGCGAGGAACGCCTCCTGGGACGAGAGCGCCGCGAGGTTCGCGGCCAGGGAGGGAGCGGGGTTGGGGACGGCGACCAGCCGCCCGGCCCCGTCGAGGTGGAAGCGCGGCTTGAACAGGATCGTGCGCGCCTGGTGGTGCAACAGGGGCGGGAAGACGGTCGTGACCCGGCCCGTGGCGGCGGGCAGCCAGCCGAACCAGACCTCGTCGGGTCCCAGGGGCAATCCGTCGCGCCGCAGGCGCAGGAGCGCCTGGTCCAGGCCGTAGCCGCCGCAGCCGAGGTTGGCGACCTCGAGGTCCTTCCGGGCCTCGTCCACCCGCGCCGCCCAGGTCTGCCCGCCGGACACCTCGTCCCCATGGGTGAAGGAGCACCCGACGGCGACGACCCTCCGAACCCCCTCCCGTCGCTCGCGCGCCAGGGGCGCGACGCCGACGCGCGCACCGCTCCAGTCGTAGCGGTAGTCGGGGTGGGTGCGGTGGGGATCGGGAACCCATCCGAGCTCGGGGTCGAGCATGGTCTGGTGCGGTCGCACGCTCCCGGCCTCGATGGCCGCCTGCTGTGCGCGGTAGCGTCCCAGCTGCTCTCGCTGCCAGTCGCTGAACAGGGGCGGATCGAAGGGTGCCAGACGCTCGTCCCCCAGCCGGTCGTCGGCAGCCAGGGTGTGGAGCAACCCCTGGTCGACGGCGACGAGCAGGGCCGCCGCGACGGCCAGTCTCAGGCAAGCGGTCCGCATCGCCGCGACCCTATCCGCCGAGCGCCTCCCTCGCCAGCGAGGCCGGGCCGGGAGAGCTGACCGGCGTCACGGACAGAACGTCGCCGCGGTTCCCCGGTCAGGTGGAAGCCCGCGCCGCCGGAGGCAGGGGCGGAGGGGACGAGGTCGTCGGCCGACACGCGGGTCGACCCGCTGGCCGAGAGGGTCACCCCCGGACCGTTCGAGCTCGGCGCGCTCTGGCAGGCGGGGGTCGGAGGGGGACGTCCCTGGCGGTCGGGTTGCCGGGCCCTCCGCCGCGGCATTCCCCCGAATCCGTGGAAAACCCCCCCGCTTTCACGACCTCCGGGTCCAATGGAGGTCCAGATTCGAAAGGGGGCCCCGCCCGCTTTTTGACAATCGCCCCGTCCGCTCAGCCAGACCCCAGCAGGAGTCCAGGTCATGCTTCGTCCGTTCGCCCTGACCGTCACGTCGCTGCTCGTCGCGTTGCTCTCCTCCGCCCCCGCCTCCGCCTCCGATCCCGAGCCGGCAGGGGCTGCGCCTCCCTACCAGCCCCCCGGGGCCGTCGGTCTGCGCACGCACTTCGCCTGGGCGGACTTCGACGGGGACGGGCGTCTCGACGCCTTCGTGGTGGCTCCCGGCGGTGCGACGGCCCTGCTGCGCAACGAGGGGGACGGCACCTTCAGCGACGTCAGCCACGCCCGGGGACTGGGCGGCCTCGCGCCGGCCCGCTTCGGCATGTGGGCGGACTTCGACGGCGACGGCCGGCTCGACCTGTACGTGGGCGCCCTCGATCGCGCGGGCCTGCTCTACCGCAGTGGTCCCGACGGTCTCTTCCGCGAGGTCGGCAGCGCCTCGGGCCTCACGCACACCGACCGCGACCTGTACGGGGAGTGGATCGACTTCGATGGGGACGGCGACGCCGACCTGCACCTGGAGACGACCGCCGGGCACCTGATCTACCGCAACCGTCAGGGAGCCGGTTTCGATCGGGTGGAGATCGACCTCCCCTGGTCGGCCTCCCTCGGCTCCCTCTTGCGCACGGCTCCAGTGGCGGGCGTGCCGACCGTGAGCGCCGGAGCCCTGGGTGGCTCGTCCTCTCCGGCCGGAGCGGGAGGTGGAGTCGGCGGCGTCCCGCCCGCTCCGTCGGGGGCCTTCGACAGCACCGGCGCGCTCCCGAGCACGTCCGGCTGTGCCCCCAGCATCGAAGACCAGGCCTTCCCGGGCAGCTGCCTGGACGCTTCCTCCTTCCCCACCCTCGGGATGCTGTACCCGATCAGCGAGGACCTGTTCGTGAGCGATCTCGGCCAGGTCGGCTTGGGTACGACGGTTCCGCGGGCGGACCTGGACGTCCGCGGCGCGATCCTGGGCGAGCAGCTCCAGCTCGGCCCGGCTCCGACGCTCGCCGGCCTGACCCTGGGCACCGGTCCGGGGGCGAACGGCATCAAGTTCTACGTGGCGGGCGCCCAGCGCTCGGAGATCCGTCCGGGTCTGTTCGGCACGACCTGGAACCTGGACAACTCCTCGCTAGCCGTCATCCGCGGCGAGGTGGGCATCGGTGTCCTCGCGCCCCAGCGGCCCCTCGACGTGGAGGGCGTCGTGCGCTCCCGCTCCGGCGGCTTCGAGTTCCCCGACGGCTCGCTCCAGACCACGGCCACCCTCCAGGGCCCCGCGGGTCCGACCGGGCCGCCGGGTGCTGACGGAAGCGAAGGCGCCCAAGGACCGCAGGGTCCGACCGGACCCGCCGGTGCAGACGGCAACGACGGCGCCCAGGGACCGCAAGGTCCGACAGGAGCCGCAGGTGCCGACGGCAACAACGGCGCCCAGGGACCGCAAGGTCCGAAGATCGCACGAGCGTCGGGGAGCGACAGAGTGTACAGACGAG
>JASLMK010000073.1 GCA_030746555.1 Planctomycetota bacterium
TTGACCAGTTGGGCGCCCATGTTCTCGTAGGCGTCCTCGAGGTCGACTTCCTTGCTCACCGTCACGCCGTCCTTGGTCACCGTGGGGCTCCCGAAGGACTTCTCGATGATCACGTTGCGGCCGCGCGGGCCGAGGGTGATCTTGACGGCGCGCGCCAGCTTGCTGACGCCGTTCTTGATGTGTTCACGCGCGTTCGCGTCGTAGGTGATCTGCTTGGCCATGTTTTTCTTTCTCCGGAGGCTCGTGCGCTCCGGCCTCTCGTGAAGGTTCTCGAAGGAGGTGTGCCGGAGGGGTCTAGCCTTCGATCACGCCGAGGATGTCGCGCTCTTCCATGATCAGGTACTCCTCGCCGGAGTACTTGACGTCGGTGCCGCCATAGGAGGTGAACAGCACGCGGTCGCCGGCCGAGACGGAGAAGGTCGAGCGCTCGCCGTTGTCGAGCATGCGGCCTTCGCCCACGGCGATGATGACGCCTTCCTTGGGCTTCTCCTTGGCGCTCTCGGGCAGCAGGATGCCGCCGGCGGTGATCTCTTCGGCCTCGACACGCTGGACGAGGACGCGGTCGCCGAGGGGACGGATCATGGGGGCGGAGGTCTTGGCCTTGCGGGCCGGCTTCGTCTTGGTAGCCATGGGATCAGGTCTCTTCTTTGCTAGGGGAGGTCGGTGGCGAATCACGCCAGTCCGAGCACGCGACACACTTCGGTGCGGAGCTGGACGGGCTGGACGGGTTTGCGCAGGACGGCGACGGCGCCGGCCTGCAGGGCGAGTTGCTCCAGGTCGCCGTGGGCGTCCGCGGAGCAGAAGATGCAGGGGACCGCGAGCTCCTCGGCACGGACGGTGCGGAGGATGTCGAGGCCCGTGAGGTGGGGGACGGCGCCCCCCGGCATTCTGTGGTCGAGCAGCGCCAGGTCGATCGACCGTGAGCGGACGATCTCGAGGGCCTCGCCGCCCGAACCGGCCATGAGGACCGCCAGGCCCAGGCCCGAGAGGAGATCGGCCACGCCGTGGCGGATCTCCGGCTCGTCGTCGGCGATCAGGATGGTGGGGTCGATGGCCATGAGGCTGCCCCGGGACGCGGCCCCGGTGGGTGCCGCGGAAGCAAACCGCGTGCCCGCTGCGTCGCGGGCGGCGTGCCGGGCCTCTCCCGAGCGCCAGCCCTTGCCCTGAAAGGATTTCCGTCGATCGGTCGCCCCAGCCCGGCCCCCGCGCGCGCCCGACGTGCCTGCCATCGTGGCAGCCTGGGCCCGGGCCCGCGACGCCGCCTGTCACGATGACAGGCGCCCGCGTCGTTGCGCCGCCGGGGGGCGGGGGCCAGGATCGCGGCCCGTGTCCGCTCCCTCCGCCCCGTCCCTCTCGGTGTTCGACGCCCACGTCGACTCGCTCCAACTCGCCGTGGACCTCGACCGGGACCTCGGCCGGGCCGGCAGGGGCCAGTGGGACCTCGAGCGCGGCTTCGCCGGCGGCCTGGGAGCCGTGGTCCTGGTGTCCTGGGTGGAACCGCGTTGGATCGAGACCACCGGCGCCAAGGCGCGCACCGACGCCTTGCTGGATGCCTTCCACACCTTGTTGGAGCGCCATCCCGACCGCGTGCGCTTCGCGGGCAACGGGGGCCAGCTCGAAGCGGCGCGCGCGGCGGGGGTCGTGGCCGCCATCGCGGGCATCGAGGGGGGGCACTCGATCGAGGAGAGCCTCGGCACCCTCGAGCACTTCTTCGAGCGCGGCGTGCGCTTGATGACCTTGGTCTGGAACAACCACCTCTCGTGGGTCCGCTCTTGCCAGGACGGCGCTGGCGCCGGCGTGCCCGCGGGCCTCTCCGAGTTCGGTCGCTCGGTCGTGCGGCGCATGAACGAGCTCGGCATGGTCGTGGACCTCTCCCACGCGGGTGAGCGCTCCTTCTACGACGCCCTCGAGGCGAGCGAGCGCCCGGTGATCGCGAGCCACTCCGCCTGTCGTGCCCTGCACGACCATCCCCGCAACCTGACCGACGAGCAGCTCCGCGCCTTGGCGTCGAACGGCGGGGTGTGCGGCATCGTCTTCCTGCCGAGCTTCCTCGATGCGACGGCGCGCGCGGAGGCCGAGCGCGTGCGAGCCACCGACGCCTACCGCGCCATCGACCACACCGATCCGGTCGAGCGCGCCTTGGCGCGCAATGCCCACCTCCAGCGCAACGCGCGCCCGCTCTCCCTCGAACGCGTGGCCGACCACGTGCTGCACGCGATCGAGGTCGCCGGCATCGAGCACGTCGGTCTCGGCTCGGACTTCGACGGGATCGACCACGCTCCGGCGGGCCTCGAGGACGCGAGCCGCTACCCCGCTCTGGCCGCCGCGCTCGCCCGCCGCGGCCTGGGCGCAGAAGAGCTCGACCTCGTCCTCGGCGCCAACCTTCGCCGGGTGTTCGGCGCGGTCACCGGGGCGAACACCCGGGCCTGCTCGACCTAGCCCGCGGCGAGTCGCTGCGCGCCGGGCGCGCCCCGGCGCGACTCAGCAGCAGCCCCCAGGGGCGGGCTTCTCGCCCACCTCGTCCTTCCAGGCGACCACCGTCACCGAGCGGAACTCGATCCCGTCCACGACCTGCCAGGGTTCCTCCTGGCGCGAGGCGAGCTCCACTCCCGTGAAGCCGGCGCGCTCGAAGGCGCGCAGGAAGGAGTACTCCTCGAAGGCGCCGCTGACGCAGCCCGCCCACAGCTGGGGGTCGGCACGCAGTTCGCCGGGGACCTCCCGGTCGCTGACGATGTCGGAGATCACCGCACGCCCGCCGCGCCTCAGGACGCGGTAGATCTCGCCGAACAGGCGCTGCTTGGCCTCATTTGCGACCAGGTTCAGGACGCAGTTGGAGACCACCACGTCCACCGAGCCCTCCGCGACCAGGGGCTCCTCGCTCCGCAGCCTGTCCGCCTCGGCCTCGGCCGCCAGCCATCCCTGGAGGTCCTCCACGGGGTGAGCTCCCAGCCAATCGCCGAAGCGGTCGAGATCCAGGCCGAGGTCCTCGATCCGTCCGTGGAGGAACGTGACGTTCTGCCAGCCGATCCGTCGGCCGACCTCCTCCCGCCAGCGGCGCGCCAGCGCCAGCATGTCGGGTGTCATGTCCACCCCGATCACGCGCCCGGTCGGCCCGACGACCTGGCTGGCGATGAAGCAGATCTTCCCTCCTCCCGAACCCAGATCGAGGACGGTCTCGCCCTCGCGCAGGTGCTGGGACGGGTCGCCGCAGCCGTAGTCGCGCTCCAGGATCTCCGGCGGGATGACCTCGAGCATCGCCGGGTCGTAGCTGATCGGGCAGCACAGCTCGGCCTTCTTCACCTGCGCTCCCTCGGAGTAGGTGGAGGTGACCGCCGCGGCCACCTCGGCGGTGCTGAGGTCCTCGATCTCGTTGCGTGCGTGGTTCATGTCGTGCGTGGGTGCGGGGCGTTTTCTCGTTCCTGCTCGGTGGACCATCGTGCCGGGCGCGGATGAAGGCGGCGTGAAGACGCGGCCAGGATCGATCCCGGTTCAGCCACCGGCGCCGGTCGAGCGACCCAGCGCAGCCCGTCGCCGGGGGGCTTGTGGATCCGGGACCTTGGGAGAGAATGGAGGCTGGTCTCCTCCTCCCCGCCGGTCCCTTCGCTTCGGAACTCCTCGATGTCCACGCGTGCTCTCCTGTCCCTCGTGCTCTTCTCCGCCCTTCCCGCCGCGGCCCAGGCGCCGATCCTGACCGTCGCCGAGGAGACCTTCGACTACCCCGACGGGACGCCGCTCGGGGGCCTCTCCGGCGGGGTCGGCTGGGCCAACGACTGGTGGTCGGGGGCGGGGGCCGACGACGCCCTGGTCGCCGTCCCGGGCATGGACGGCGCGGGCGGGATGGCGGTCGACAACCATGCGGACCAGGGCTCCTACCGCTTCCCGGCCAATGCGGGGTTCGAGCACATGACCGAGAACCAGCTCTTCGGTGCGGACGGGAACACCCTGTGGATCGCGTTCCACAGCCGGCGCGCACCGGGCAGCGCCGACGACTACGGCGGCGTGTCCCTCTACGAGCAGTTCGTCTCCGAACGCCTCTTCCTCGGCTCCCCCAACAGCCTCTACGAGTGGGGCATCCACGACGACCCGTGGAACAACCCCAACCCCGAGACCGTGCCGGGCTCGAGCGTCGACCAGGACACCCTGCTCGTCTACCGCATCGACTTCCAGCCGGGCATGGAGCGCCTGCGGCTGTGGCTCGATCCCGCCGATCCGAACCCGATCGGCGCCGCCGACCTCGACACGCAGATCGCGGACCTGCGCTTCAACGAGCTGGGGTTCAAGTCGGGGAACACCCTCTCCACCCACGGCTACTGGTTCGACGGGATTCGCCTGGAGACCTTCGGCGAGGGGCTGGGGGACGCCTTCTGCGTGGGCGACGGCGGCGCGGTGGGCTGCCCGTGCGGGAACGACGACCCCGGCGGCGAGGGCGGCTGCCTCAACGGCTCCGGCGCGGGGGCGGTGCTCTCGGCCATCGGCTCCGACAGCGTGGCGGTCGACTCCGCGATGCTGTTGGGACGCGACCTGGTCCCGGGCCAGCCCGGCCTGTACTTCCAGGGCGACAACGCCGTCAACGGCGGCGGTGGAGCGGTCTTCGGCGACGGCCTGCGCTGCGCCGGCGGGAACGTGGTGCGCCTGCAGGTGGCCGTGGCCGACGCGGCCGGCCACTCCCAGACCAGCGTGCCTCTGGCCGCGACCGGCGGTCTCATCGGTGGCGAGACGCGCCGCTACCAGCTCTGGTACCGCGACCCCGCTTCCAGCCCCTGCGGCGCGACCTTCAACCTGACCAACGGGCTCGAGTTGGTCTGGCAGCCGTAGACGCCGATCCCTCAGCGCGCCCGGCGCGAGACGACCTCGCCCTCGATCACGACGCCCGTGCAGTGGGTCGTGTACTCGAACGGGTCGCCGTCGAACAGGGCGAGGTCGCCGTCCTTGCCGACCTCCAGCGAGCCGACGCGGTCGGCGATGCCGAGCATCTTCGCGGGGGCGAGGGTGATCGCCTCCAGGGCGCGGACGGGTCCCAGCCCGTGGGCGGCGGCGACGGCGGCCTCGAAGAGCAGGACGCGCACCTTCGGCACGTAGCTCTCGAACCCGGTCTGGATCGCCAGGTCGATCCCCGCGTCCGCCAGCCGCGCAGCGGTGGTGAAGGAGAGGTTCTTGGTGTCGCCCCAGGCGCGGTACATCGTCGGGTGCAGGAGGACCTCCACGCCGGCGGCGCGGATCTCGTCGACCAGGGTGTAGGCCTCGGCGGCCATGTCCAGCCAGAGCTCGAGGCCGAACTCCTCGGCCAGGCGCAGGGCCCCGGCGATGTCCTGGGAGCGGTTGGCGGTGACGATGAAGGGGACCTCGCCCGCCAGGGCGGCGGCCAGGGCCTCCTTCTCCAGGTCGCGCGCCGGCGGCGCGCCCTCGCCGTCGTGGGCGGCGTGCTCGCGGGCGTACTCACGGGCGGCCAGGAGCGCCTCGCGCAGCATCGCCATCATCTTCCCGCGCGTACCCGGCGACGAACCACCGCCCTTCTGGGCCGCGGGGGACAGGGTCGCCGCGATCCCGAAGAAGGGGTTCACGACCGCCTCGGCGACCGTCGTGCCGCGGGTCTTGACGATCATCGTCTGGCCCGAGACGAGCTCCCCGGGAGCGTGGCCGACGTGCATCGTCGTCACGCCTAAGGAGCGCACGTACTCGATCAGGGCCTCGCGCGGGTTGTAGGCGTCGATGGCCCGCAGGCCCGGCTGGATCGGCTTGGAACGCTCCAGCATGTCCTGGTCGTGCGCCTGATCGTCGCCGTTGTAGATGCCCGAGAGCCCGGCGACCGTGCGCACGTCCACGAGGCCGGGGGTCGCGACCGCGGCCTCGAGGACCTCGTGGCCGGCGGGGATCGGCGTGGAGGAAGCCGGGCCGACGGCGGCGATGCGACCGTCGCTGACGACGACCACGCCGTCGGTGATGACCGCGCCGCTGACGGTGTGGATGCGCTCGGCGCGCACGGCGACCTGGGCGGCGGCGGGGAGCGCGGAGCAGATCAGGACGGCGACGGCGGCGAACGGGGCGCGGCTCATCGGCTGCCTCCCTCGCTCGCGCGGTCGTGGCAGCACAGATACGGCGTCACGTCGTCGGCCGCTCCCCAGCCGCCCTCGGCGTGCAACAGGTCGTCGGGATCGGAGCGGTCGAAGACCTTGACGCCCTCGACCCAGGTCTGCTCGACTTGGGTGTAGACGCTGAACGGATCGCCCGAGAGGACCACGAAGTCGGCGTCCTTCCCGGGCGTCAGCGAGCCGATGCGCTCGTCGAGGTCGAGCATCTCGGCGCCGGCCAGGGTGACCGACTCCAGGGCGGCCCCGCGGCTCATGCCGCCGCGGATGCCCAACGCCGCCATGCGCAGGAACAGGCGCGAATCGGTGATCCAGTCGTCGGTGTGGAAGGCGACGCGGGCGCCGGCCCGTTCGAGCACGGCGCCGGTCTCCATCACCAGGTGGACGGCTTCGAGCTTGCCGCCCGGCGAGTCCACCAGGATCAGGGAGCAGGGCGCGCCGGCGGCCGCGATCTCCTCGGCCACCCGCCAGCCCTCGGAGACGTGGTGCAGCACGACGCGGAAGCCGAACTCCTCGGCGAGGCGCAGGACCGTCAGCACGTCGTCGTGGCGGTGGGTGTGGTGGTGGACGACGCGCTTGCCGTCCATCACCTCCAGCAGGGTCTCCAGGTGCAGGTCGCGCGGTGGGCGCTCGTCGGGGTCGACGACACCGTCCTCGTCGGTCGCCGCCGCGATCTTCGCGCCGTACTCGCGCGCACGGATGAACAGCTCGCGCACCAGGAAGGCCGACTTGCCGCGCGTGCCCGGGAACCCGCCCTCGCCTCCCTCTCGGATCGAGTTCGTCCCGTTGGCCATCTTGAGCCCGCCCATGGGCGAGCCGTCGGGAAAGCGGTAGGCGACGGCGTCGATCGTGCGCGGAGCTCCCTCGTGGAAGCGGAGCTTCACGTAGGTCGTCTGTCCCGAGCAGAGGTGCCCGGAGCCGGGCATGAGGTTGAGGGTCGTCAGGCCGCCGGCGAGGGCCCGGCGGAATCCCGACGAGCGCACGTCGATCGAGTCGTAGACGCGCACGCCCGGCTGGAGCGGGCCCGACCGGTCGGCGGCGCCGACCCCACCGAGGTGGGAGTGGGTGTCCACCAGGCCGGGCATGACGACCTTGCCGCGGGCGTCGACGACCGTGGAGCCGGAGGGGACCGCCAGCTCGCCCACGGCTCCGATCGCCCGGATGCGCCCGTCCTCGATGAGCAGCACGCCCTCGGGGATCGGCGGACCGTCGACGGGCAGGAGGCGGGCGCCGGTGACGGCGGTCGTCTGGGGCGCGGCCAGGGCGCAGGAGGCGCCGGCGGCGGCGAGGAGCGCGAGGCGCAGGGCGGGGGCGGCGTTGGGTCTCATCGGGTGGGCGCGGGGCGGGTCGGGGCCGACATCCTACCGGGCGGGGGCGGCGATCGCGGGCGCTGCCGAAGATCCTGTCTTGCGCGGGGAAACCGCACGACCCGGCGGCGGTCCA
The DNA here is from genome assembly GCA_030746555.1 of Planctomycetota bacterium. Lineage (GTDB taxonomy): Bacteria > Planctomycetota > UBA1135 > UBA1135. The sequence goes on from JASLMK010000073.1 coordinate 7,530, forward strand.
GGAGGGGCCCGGCGGAGAGCGTCGGAGAGGATGCCCCGGGCGCATGCCGCGCGCGGGGCAGCGGGCCGCACGAGGCTGCGCCGTGCGGGTGCACGGCGTGCAGGCGCCGAGGGAGCGCCCGGGCGCCGGGCCCGAGGTGCGGCGGAAAACACGAGCGCGCCGAGCGCGTGCCCCAACCCAGGAGAGGATCGATGCAGTACGACTTCAGCACGGTGGCGGACGTGGTCTCCTTCGCCTCCGTCCCCGAGGGGCGTTACCTGTGCCGGGTGGCGGAGGTGCGCGAGGGCGAGTCGCGGGACGGGAGTCCGCGTTGGAGCCTGAGGCTGGAAGTGGCCGAGGGCGACCGCGCCGGGCGCACGGCGGCCTGGGACTCGATCACCTGGAGCGAGCGCGGCATCCACCGCGTCAAGCTCGTGCTCGACACCCTGGGCATCGACACCGAGGGCGTGGTCGAGATCGCGCCCGACGAGCTGGTGGGCCTGGAGACCTGCGTCGAGGTCGTCCTGGAGGAGCGCGAGGATCCCCTGAGCGGGCGCCGCGAGCTGCGAAACCGCGTGCCCTACGACGGCTACCTCCCCGCCGAGCGCTGGCGCGGCCTCTGTGAGGAGGGAGCCGAATCGGGGGGCGAAGGAAACGGCCACGGGTAGCGGTTGACGGTCGGGGGGGCCAGGCCGAATCATGGACGGATGGCCGCGACCCCCCGACCGCCGGCGAGCGTGCCCGAGGACGACGAGGCCCTCATCGCCGCCGCCCGTGCGGCGCAGGAGAACGCCTACAGCCCCTACTCGGGGGTGCGCGTGGGGGCGGCGCTCGTGGCCGACGACGGTCGCGTGTTCTCCGGCTGCAACGTCGAGAACGCGAGCCTCGGCCTGACCCAGTGCGCCGAGCGTGCCGCCCTCTCGCGGGCGGTGGCCGAAGGGGCACGGGACTTCAGCGCCGTCGTCATCACCTCCAGCTTCGAGGAGCCCCTGATGCCCTGCGGAGCGTGCCGGCAGGTCCTGCGCGAGTTCGCCGAGGACCTGCGCGTCGTGTCGGTGGGCATGGGCGGGGCGAGCAAGGAGAGCACCTTGGGCGAGCTGCTCCCCACGGCCTTCGCACCCGACGACCTGCGCGGCGGCGCGCGGTGAGACGGGTGGAGCGATGAGCGCTCCCGAGGCGGCGAGCGAGCGGGCGACGAGGCTGCGGCGAGAGCTCGCTCGCCACGATCGCCTGTACTACGTCGAGGGCAGCCCCGAGATCGCCGACGCGGAGTACGACCTGCTCTTTCGCGAGCTCGTCGAGCTGGAGCGGGAGCACCCCGAGCTGGCTGTCGAGTCCAGCCCGACGCGCCGCGTCGGCGCGCCCCTCGAGGAGGGCCGGGGCTTCGAGAAGGTCCGCCACGAGGTCCCGATGCTCTCGATCGACAGCCTCTTCGGCGAGGAAGAGGTGCGCGAGTTCGAAGGGCGCATCCTGCGCTTCCTCGGCATGGAGAGTGGCGAGGGGTTGGCGTGGTCGGTCGAGCCGAAGTTCGACGGCGTCTCCGCCTCCCTGCTCTACGACGGTGGGCGCCTCGTCCGCGGCGTGACTCGCGGCGACGGGCAGGTGGGCGAGGACGTGACCGCGAACTTGCGCACGGTGCGCAACCTGCCCCTGGAGCTCGAGGCGAGCGCGCGCTCCCTGCCCGAGCTGCTCGAGGTGCGCGGGGAGATCCTGATCGAACGCGGGCGGTTCGACGCCTTCAACGAGCGGCGCGTCGCGGCGGGCAGCGCACCGCTGGCCAACCCGCGCAACGCGACCTCGGGCGCCCTGAGGCGCAACGACCCGGCGGAGGTGGCGCGCTATCCCCTGGAGCTCCACGTGTGGGCCGCGCCGCGCGTGGAGGGGACGGCGTTCGCGTCCCAGACCGAGACCTACCGGGCCCTGGAGGAGTGGGGCTTGCCGCTCTCCGGCCACGCGCGGCGCGTGATCGGGCTCGGGGAGTGCCTCGCCTACCACTCCGCCATGGAGGCCAGCCGCGACGAGATCCCCTTCGACCTCGACGGGATCGTGGCCAAGCTCGACGACTTCGAGCTGCGCGAGCGCCTCGGACGCACCGCGCGCGCCATGCGCTGGCAGTACGCCCACAAGTTCACCGCCCGCGAGGCGACCAGCACCCTGCGGGCGATCGAGGTCAGCGTCGGGAACAACGGCCGCCTCACTCCACGGGCGCACGTCGATGCCGTGGGCATCGGGGGCGTGAGCGTGCGGCACGCAACGCTGCACAACGCCGACTACGTGCAAGCCCTGGGCCTGAGGGTGGGCGATCGCGTGTTCCTGCGGCGGGCGGGAGACGTCATCCCCCAGATCACCGGTGTGTCGCGCAAGGCTCCCAGCGCCGCGCCCGCCGGATGGAGGGACGGCGTTCCCCAGGATCTGCTCGGTCCCGACGGTGCGGTCGCTCCCGGTGTCTTCTGGCGCTGGCGCGCGAAGTTCGCCGCTCCCACGACTTGCCCGGCCTGCGGGGCCGAGGCGGTGACCGAGGGCAAGTACTCGCGCTGTCCGAACCTCCACGCCTGCCCTCCTCAGCTCGTCGGCCGCACCGTCCTCCTCGCGGGCCGCGACGGCTTCGACATCGCGCGCATCGGCGAGAAGCAGATCCGCCAGCTCTTCGAGACGGGCCTGCTCGAGGCCCCCGCGGACCTCTTCCACCTCGACCGCGATCCCACACGCCTGGAGGCGCTGGTCGGCCTGGAGCGATGGGGCGAGAAGAGCGTCGAGCACCTGTTCGCCGAAATCGAGCAGCGCCGCGAGGTTCCCTTCGCCCGCTACCTCGTGGCCCTTTCCATTCCCGAGGTCGGCCGCGCCACCGCTCGCCTGCTCGCGGACCACTTCGGTTCCCTGGAGAACCTCGCGGCGGCGGAAGAGGAGGAGCTCGTGGCGATCGACGGGATCGGCCCCGAAGTGGCGCGGACCGTCCTGGAGTGGTTCGCCGATCCGTCCAATCGGGCCGTCATCGCGCGCCTGACCGAGGGCGGGGTCCGCATCGCCGCTGTCGCAAAGGCCCGGGGGGAGGGCCCCTTCACGGGCAAGGCCGTCGTGTTCACCGGCTCGCTCTCGGGAATGACCCGCGCCGAAGCCAAGCAGCGCGTCGAGTCGGGCGGCGGCCGCGTCGCCTCCTCGGTCAGTGCACGCACGGACTACCTAGTGGTTGGCGGGAAGCCCGGCAGCAAGGCGCGCAAGGCCGAGGAGCTGGGAGTAGAGGTCCTGACCGAGGAGGCGTTCCTGAAGGTGCTGGGCGAGGACGCGGCGGCGGGCGAGGAGGGCTGAGGCCCACCGTGCTTGGCCCGGACGGCTCCTCGGGGCTATCCTGGCTCGCCCCACATGCGAAACGACGATCACCGACAGACGCGGGAGGGCGCCGAGGAGCCTCTCGCCCCAAAGGGTGCCGACTCGACCGGCGATGGGCCGCGAGTCGACCTGCACGAGGTCGAGACCGCCGACCTGATCAAGATGGCCCAGGCGGACGATGCATCCGCCCTCAACGAGCTCTTCGCCCGCCACTACCAGTTGATGCTCGAGACCGCACGCAGGCGCTTGGGGGCGCGGCTGAAGTCGAAGGAAGAGCCGGACGACCTGGCCCAGACGACCTTCCGCGAGGCGACGCGCGACTTCCACAACTACGATTACCGAGGACAGGGCAGCCTGCAGCGCTGGCTGCTCCAGATCCTCCAGAACAAGATCCGCGACCGGGCGGAGTTCTACTCGGCGGGCAAGCGCGACCTCACGAAGGAGCGCAGCATGGACGCCAAGCCCGCGGACGCGACCGAGGCGCGCTCGCCCTTCGAGCTGCCCAGCCCGGACCTGACGATCACCAGGCAGGTCACGCGTGACGAGAACTACGAGAAGCTGCACCAGGCCCTGGCGCAGCTCTCTCCCGACCACCGCACGGCCATCATCCTGGCCTTCTTCCAGGGACTGACCCTGCGCGAGGCCGGGCGCCGGATGGGAGGGCGCAGCGAGGACGCCGTGCGCATGCTCCTGCGCCGCGCCGAAGGTCGCCTGCGAGAGCTCCTACGGCCGTCCGTGGGCAAGGACCGGCGCGGGGACTAGCCCGGATGATTCATGAACACGCACACCAGACTTCGCAACCGGCCGTCTTCGACGGCCTCTCGGCCCCTGGCGGCGCCTTGCGGAACCTGGCTTCCTCGACGACCCGTTCAGGGTCGCCTGCGTCGCCAGAACCCGCAAAGCACCACCCCGAACCGAGTTGCTGTGTCTGGTGCACGTCTTCATGAACCATCCGGGCTCGCCCGCCTTCCACTTGCCCGGGGCGCCCGGTCGGCCTACATTCTGCGGCTCTCGGCGGTGACCGCCGCCGGGCTCCACGGGCGACTAACTCAATTGGCAGAGTGCCATGTTCACAGCGTGGAGGTTACTGGTTCAAGTCCAGTGTCGCCCACCACGACCCCCGCGTCGTAGCTGCTCGCGAGCGATCCTCAGGTCGCAGACTCGCCCGATCCACCTCGGCTCATCGATGCGGTCGCCTCGTCGCCCCGCCCTCCCGCCGTCGGGGGGGCGCGCTCACGCGGGCGCCAGTTCGCAACGCCCGGGTTGCTAGACTCGGAGCCGATGGACGCGCCGACGAGTTGGCTCGAAGAGCTGGCCGCCCTACGGGCGGCGGGGACGCCGTGCGTCGTGGTCGTCGTGACCGGCGTCAGCGGCAGCACGCCCCGCGAGGTCGGGGCGCGGATGATCGTCGCGGGCGGTCGCCTCGCTTGGGGCACGATCGGTGGCGGCAACCTGGAGCTTCTGGCCATCGAGGCCGCGCGCGAGCTGATCGTCAGCCCTCGGGCGCGCTCGAGGAGCATCGACTACCCGCTCGGAGCCTCCACGGGCCAATGCTGCGGCGGGGCCGTGACCTTGTTCTTCGAGCCCTTCGCCTGGCGCGCGCGCCGGGTCGTCGTCTTCGGCGCCGGGCACGTGGCACAGGCCCTGGGAGCCCTGGCGGGCCACCTGGCGGCGGACGTGCTCCTGATCGATCCTCGAGAGCCGGAGGAAATCCAGCCGGCCCTCCCGGCGCGGCCGTCCTTCGAGCTGCTGTCGGTCGACGCCCCCGAGGACGAGGTCGCCGGTCTGCCCGGCGAGGCCGCCGTCTTGGTCATGACCCACAGCCACGCCCTCGACGAGTCGCTCGTCGAGCACGCCTTGCGCAGGGACGAGCCCTTCGCCTACCTGGGGATGATCGGCTCGGAGCGCAAGTGGCGGCGCTTTCGCGCGCGGCTGGAGCGCAAGGGCCTCAGCGAGGAGGCCCTGGACATGGTGCGCTGCCCCATCGGCCAGACGCGCTCCTCCAAGGAGCCGGGCGCCATCGCCGTCGCCGCGGCGGCGGAGCTGATCGAAGTCCTGGCCCGCGCCGAGGACCCCGACGGTCCGGCCTGAGCGGCCGGGGGAGCTTCGCTCCGGCGTCGGATCGCTCAGGTACCGTTGCGCGCCGCGCGCACGGCCTTGGCGAGCTCGGGGACGACCTCGAACGCGTCGCCCACGATGCCGAGGTCGGCGACCTTGAAGATCGGAGCGTCGGCGTCCTTGTTGACGGCCACGATGGTGCCCGAGGTCTTCATGCCCGCCAAGTGCTGGATCGCGCCGGAGATGCCGACCGCGACGTAGAGGCCGGGCGAGACGACCTTGCCCGTCTGGCCGACCTGCTCGCCGTGGGGCCGCCAGCCCGCGTCCACGACGGCCCGGCTGGCTCCTACCGCGGATTCGCCGAAGGCCTCGGCGAGGTCCTCGATCATCGCGAAGCCCTCGGGGCCCTTCAGGCCTCGGCCGCCCGAGACGACCACGGGGGCCTCGGTCACGTCGAGCTTGCCTTCCTCCTTGGGGGCGACGGCCGTCACGAAGACCTTGCCGGTGCTTCCGGCGGCCTTCTCGACGACCTCGGCCGCCTCGCCGTCGCTGGTCGCGGTGAACACGTTCGGCCGCGTCGTGGCGCAGAAGACCGGCGCGGAGGAGGTGCAGCGCGCGATCGCCTTGCCCGCCAGCCAGGGACGGGTGATCTCGAAGCCCTCGGGGGTATGGGCCAGGCTCGTGCAGTCGCTGAAGATGACAGAGTCGAGGTGGGCGGCGACGCGGGCGGCGACGTCGCGACCGGTGACCGTCGCGGCGGCCAGGAAGGCGTCGGCCTCGTGCTCGCGGGCCAGCTCCGCCAGGTCGCTCGCCGTGCCGTCGGGGCTGAAGGCCTCCGCGCCGGTCAGGTGGACGACCCGCGACGCGCCGTGGGTGCCCAGGCCTGCGGCGGCGGCGTCGGCGCCGGGGCCGGTGACTGCGGCCAGGACCGTGGCGCCGGTGGCGCGGGCGGCAGCGATGCACTCGAGGCTCGCGCGGCGCGCGGCGCCGTCGGCGTGTTCGACGAAAGTGAGGATCGTGGTCATCTCGGTGCTCCCGCCCTAGAGGACCTGGGCTTCGTTGCGCAGGGCGTCGATCAAGGCCGGCACGGCCTCGACCCCTTCGCCCACGATGCGGCCCTCCGCGCGCGGAGCGGGAAGGGTGAGCTCGCAGACGGTGACTTGGCTCTCGGGCGCTGCACAGGCCAGCTCGTCGAGCGGCTTCTTCTTGGCGGCCATGATGCCCTTGAGGCCCGCGTAGCGCGGTTCGTTGAGGCCCTTGTCGCAGGTGATCACCGCCGGCAGGGTGAACTCGTGGGTCTCGATGCCGTGCTCGGTCTCGCGCTTGGCCTTGCCCGCGCCGTCGCTGAGCTCGAGGTCGACCACGTTGGTGACGCAGGACCAGCCGAGCATCGTCGCCACCATCGGGCCGACCGCCGCGTTGTCGCGATCGGTGGCGACCTTGCCCATGAAGACGATCTGCGGTGCCAGCTCCTCGAGTTGCGCCGCGAGCGCGCGGGCGGTGGAGAGGCAGTCGCGCCCGCTCCAGTCCGCGTCCGTGAGGATGACGCCCCGGTCGGCGCCCTTGGCGATGCACTCGCGCAGCTCCTTGGACGCCTCGGAGGGGCCGATGGTCACGACGGTGACCTCGCCCTCGTGCGCCTCACGCGTGCGGATGGCCTCCTCGACGGCGATCTCGTCGTAGAAGGAGGTCATGTACTGGAAGGAACCGGAGTCCAGGGCGGTCCCTCCCGCCACCCTGGTCTGGGCATCGGTCGTGGGGACGCGCTTGATGCAGGCGACGATCTTCATGGCTGTCCTCGGGGATTCGGGGCGAAACAAGATATCGCCCTCCCCACATTGGGGCAACGGCGGCCTTCAGTCTTCGAGGAGCTCGCGCTCCTCGGCTTGACTGACCTCTTCGAGGGGCCGGTCGAAGTGCTCGCCGAGGTACACCTCGCGCACCCGCGGGTCGTTCACCAGCTCCACGCCCGAGCCCTCGCGCAAGATCCTGCCCTCGTGGATGATGTAGGCCCGGTCTGTGCTCTGGAGCGTCTCCCGCACGTTGTGGTCGGTGATCAGGATGCCGATGTCCCGCTCCCGCAGGTTGCGCACCAGCCCCTGGATCTCCTGGACGTTGATCGGATCGACTCCGGCGAAGGGCTCGTCGAGGAGCAGGACAGAGGGCCGCGTGGCCAGTGCGCGGGAGAGCTCCAGCCGCCGTCTCTCGCCCCCCGAGAGGGTCTGCGCCTCGTTTTCCGCGAGGTGCGAGAGCTCCAGGTCCGCCATCAGCTCGTCCGCCTTGCGATGCCTCTCGCCCCGCGAGAGAGGCAGGGTCTCCAGGACGGCCAGCAGATTGTCCCGCACGGACATGCGCCGGAAGACGCTGGGTTCCTGTGGCAGGTAGCCCATCCCCAGGCGCGCCCGGCGGTACATCGGCAGGCGGCTGCAGTCGGCGCCCATCAGCCGCACCGAGCCCGCGTCGGGGCGCGTGAGGCCGACGGTCATGCGGAAGCTCGTCGACTTCCCCGCTCCGTTGGGGCCGAGCAGGCCGACGATCTCGTGCCGGCCGACCCGGAAGCTGACCCCGTCCACGACCCGTCGGCCGCGGTAGGCCTTGACCAGTCCCTCGACCTCCAGGAGGGCCGTCTCGTCTCGTGAGTCGTGGAGCGCCTGCATGGACGAGGGAGTGTAGCCCGCGGCGCGCGCGCACCCTCACCCCGGCCCAGGCAAAGCCGGCGGACCCTCGTGCGAGCGCCGCACCATTCGATGGCGGGGGAGGCGCGAATCGGGTGCCAGACAGAGCGCCCGGAAGCTGGGCCCTCCATCGCAAGCAGCGTTGGGGAAGGGACTTGGGCTGCGAGCCGTGGGGAGGGTGCAGGCGTCGTCCGTTTTGCAATCCCGATACTGGCTGGAATCTCCCTTTCTCCGCGGGGAGGCGGAAGGCCGCCGCAGCCTGTGGAGAACCTGTGGGGATCGGAGCCGAGCCTTCCGTCGGCGTCAGGCCGGCTGTCGCACCGCGCCCGGGGTCACCGCTTTCCTCGAATCTCAGTCGCCGATCTGGGAGCGCCTCAAGGGCCTCTCTCCCAGGGACTTATGGCGCTTCCGTCCGGATTGCGGGCTCCCCCGGGTGGATGCCCCCTTGCGCCGCCGGCGCGGTGTTGGTCCACGGCCCTCTCGCCGCTCGTTTCGTCCAGTCCCGTGCCGCCTGTGGAGAACCCGGTTTGGGGTCAGCGGATCCAGCGCAGGCGCCAGAGCCCCAGGCTCCACTTGAAGGGCCAGAACACGACCACGGCGCGCCCGGTGATCAGCTTGCGCGGGACGAAGGGCGCCTGTTCGTCCTCGAGCTGGCGCGCCTCACCCTGGTTCCAGTGGTGCCGCTCGCCCCACTCGTCGCGGAACCAGACCTGGGGGCCTCCGGGCAGGCCCTTCACCGTGTGCGGGTTCTCCTCGTTCAGGCGCAGGTTGCCGCGCACGATCCCCACGCCGGGCAGGTCGTAGGCGCGCCAGGCCCACTCGCGGCTGTCGCTGGAGTCCTGGGTGTTGTCGCCCAACATCACGTAGTGGTCGGCGGGGATGTCCCAGCGCGAGACGCGGCGTGAGTCGGAGATGTAGAAGATGTCGCGCGCGATCGCCACGTCGCTGAAGTCGGCGCCTTCGCCCTCCACGTGCAGGAACAAGAAGGAGCTCTGGTCGGTGGCGGGTGGGACGTCGAGCTCCAGGACGACCCTGCCTTCGAGCTCGAGCGTCAGCCGGTCGTCGAGGTTCTGGGCGGTGAAGGCGACGGAGCGGCCGGCGGGCAGGCGCCAGTCTTCGGCGAGCTCGACGACGCCGTCGGGCGCGGCACCGAGCGCCGCCGAGCGCTCGAATCGGATCGAGGGCCGTTCGTCCTCGGGTGCGGCGGGACCGGGGAGCCGGAATCTGTAGCGCCGGTCTCCCTCGCGTAGCTGGACGGTGACGGCTTCGCAACCCTCGAGCGCCTCCACCTCGCCGCGCACCCGCAAGTCACCGACCATGTGCGCCGAGCTGCCCACCCTGCGGACGATCTTGTCGCGGATGCTGAGCGGGTAGCCGTCGCGATACTGGTCGGTGATCAGCCCGCTCTGGGGAAAGCGCACCGAGCCGGAGCCGCGCGCGGTGATCGTGTCCTTGGACGCCTTCCAGCCCGGCGCTCCCGCCAGGACCTTCCAGGTCCTGCTCCCCGGTTCGCCGGGGTGGAGCTCCTTCCAGGCCGACTCCTGCACCGGTCGCGGGCGGCGCAGGACCCGCCAGGGCTCGCTCTCGTCCGCGCGCCGCCACAGGTCGCCGTTGGCAACCTTGAGCTGCTCGGGACCGACGCCGACGATGCGCTTGATGAAGTTCTTGGAGACGTCGAGGGGGTACTTGAAGACGACGACCTCGAAGCGCTCGGGGTCGCGGTAGTGGAACGAGAACTTGTCCACCAGGATGCGATCGAAGACCTGCGTCTCGGTGTTGCCCATCAGCGTGGGCTGCATCGACCCCGTCGGGATCTTGTAGGCCTCGACGATGAAGTACTTCAGCATCACGGCCATGATGATGGCCATCGTGATCGCCTCGATGTTGTCGCGCCACGGGTGCTTGCGCTGGTCTCCGTCGCCGCTCATCGTCACTTCTCCTCTCCGCCGAGCACGGCGAGGAAGGCCTTCTGCGGGATGTCCACGTTGCCGACCTGCCGCATGCGCCGCTTGCCCTTCTTCTGCTTCTCCAGGAGCTTGCGCTTGCGCGTGATGTCGCCTCCGTAGCACTTCGCCGTCACGTCCTTGCGCAGGGCGGCGATCGACTCGCGGGCGATGATGCGGCTGCCGATGGCCGCCTGCAAGCGGACCTCGAAGAGGTGGCGCGGGATCTCCTTGCGCAGCCGCTTGAGGGTCTGGCGGCCGCGGTAGTCGGCCTGTGAGCGGTGCACGATGCTGGAGAGGGCGTCGACCGACTCTCCGTTCACCAGGATCTCCAAGCGCACGAGATCGTCCGCGTGGAACCCAAGCAGCTCGTAGTTGAGGGTCCCGAAGCCTCGCGTGACCGACTTCAGCTTGTCGTAGAAGTCATAGATGATCTCCCCCATCGGCAGGTCAAACACCAGCTGGACGCGGGTGGGGGAGAGGTGCTCTTGGCGGACGAACGTGCCGCGGTGGTCGCTTGCGATCTGCATCAGCGCGCCGATGTACTCGACGGGTGTCAGCATGGTCGTGCGCGCTACCGGCTCCATCAGGTCGGCATAGGTGTCGGGCGGGGGGAGCTGGCCCGGAGAGCGGATCTCGGTCTCCGTCCCGTCGTCGTCGCGGATGCGGTAGGTCACCGACGGCGCTGTCTGGATCATGTCGAGGTCGTGCTCGCGCTCGAGCCGCTGCTGGATGATCTCCATGTGCAGCAGACCGAGGAACCCGCAGCGGAACCCGAAGCCGAGGGCGTCGGAGCTCTCGGGTTGGTAGGAGAGCGCCGAGTCGGAGAGCGACAGGGTCTCCAGGGCGTCGCGCAGTCGCTCGAATTCTCCGGGATTGGTGGGGTAGAAGTCGGCGAAGACCATGTGCGCCGGCTCCTCGTAGCCGGGGAGCATCGCCACCTCGGGCCCCTTGTCGAGGGTGATCGTGTCACCCACGCGCACGTCTCCCAGGCGCTTGATGTTGGAGACGAGGTAGCCGACCTCGCCCGCGCCGAGCTCCTCGCTGGGTGTCATGACGGGGGCGAAGCGCCCGATCTCGACCGCCTCGTACACCTTGCCCGTGCCCACCATGCGCGTCATCGCGCGCCGCCTCAGCGTGCCGTTGAAGACGCGCAAGTAGACGATGATGCCGCGGTACTCGTCATAGACCGCATCGAAGATCAGGGCCTGCAGCGGCGCTTCCGGGTCGCCCTCCGGCGCCGGGATGCGCTCGACGATGCGGTCGAGGACCGCCTCGCAGCCGGTCCCGGACTTGGCGGAGATGTGCAGGGCGTCGGTGGCCTCGATGGCCAGGCTGTTCTCGATCTCCTCGGCCACCTCGTCGGCATGGGCGTGGGCCAGGTCGATCTTGTTCAGGACCGGCAGGATCTCCATGTCCTGCTCGACCGCCAGGTAGGCGTTGGCCACCGTCTGCGCCTCGACTCCCTGGGAAGCGTCCACCAGCAGGACTGCGCCCTCGCAGGCTTGCAGGCTCTTCTGGACCTCGTAGCTGAAGTCGACGTGGCCTGGCGTGTCGATCAGGTTGAGCTGGTAGCGCTCACCGTCGACCTCGTGCTCGATCGTCACCGCCCGTGCCTTGATCGTGATGCCGCGCTCGCGCTCCAGGTCCATGTCGTCGAGGATCTGGCTGCGCATGTCGCGCTTGCTCACCGCCCCCGACAGCTCGAGCATGCGGTCGGCCAGGGTGGACTTCCCGTGGTCGATGTGCGCGATGATCGAGAAGTTGCGGATGTGCTGGGTGTCCACGGGAATCGCCGGCCTAACGGCCTGTGGTCGTCGTCTCGCCCAGGCGCCCGAGGAGCATCCGCAGGGCTCGCCCCCGGTGGCTGACCGCGGCCTTCTCCGACCCCGAGAGCTCCGCGAACGAGCGTCCCGTCTGGTCGAAGCCCTCTTCGGCGAACTCGAACAGGGGATCGTAGCCGAAGTCGCCGTCGCCCCTGGGCGCCGTCAGGATGCGACCGCGGGCGGTCCCGACGAGCTCGACGGCGGACGAACCGTCGGGACGGGCCAGGACCAGGGCGCACACGAAGCGCGCCGTCCGGTCGCTCTCGGTGACACCCCCCAGCTCCTCCAGGAGCTTCTTGTTGTTGGCGCCGTCGTCGCCGTGCTCGCCCGCATAGCGCGCGGACCGCACGCCCGGGGCGCCACCGAGGTGGTCCACCTCCAGGCCGGAGTCGTCCGCCAGGGCCAGGCAGCCGGTGGCCGTGGCCGCGGCGATCGCCTTCTTGCGGGCGTTGCCGAGGAAGGTCGGTTGGTCCTCGTCCACCTCCGGCAGGTCTCCCACCTCGGCGGGCCCGACGACCTCGATGTCCTCGGGCGCGAGCAGCTCCTCGAGCTCACGACGCTTCTTCGCGTTGCCGCTGGCGATCAGGATTCGCACGAGTCGCTCCCCGCGAGTCAGGCGTCTCGCAGGGCCTGGGTCTGAGATTCGAAGATGCGTCGGATGGCGGCGTCGCCGATCTCGAGCATGCTGTCTAGGGACTCGCGGTCGAAGGGGGCGGCCTCCGCCGAACCCTGCACCTCTATGAAGTTCCCGTCGCCGGTCATCACCAGGTTCAGGTCGACTTCGGCGCGGCTGTCCTCGGAGTAGTCGAGATCGCACAGCACCTCGCCGTCGACGACGCCCGCGGAGACGGCGCCCACCTGCGTGACGAGCGGCCACCCGCGGAGGATGCGGCGCTCGTCCATCTTCGTCAGCAGATCGTGCAGGGCGACCCAGGCGCCCGAGATGGCCGTCGTGCGCGTGCCTCCGTCGGCCTGCACCACGTCGCAGTCCACCCAGATCGTGCGCTCGCTCATCTGCTTGAAGTCCATCACCCCGCGCAGGCAGCGGCCGATCAGGCGCTGGATCTCCACGGAGCGGCCGTCGACGCGGCCGGTGCGGTCGCGCGCCTTGCGCGTGTTGGTCGAGGAGGGGAGCATCGAGTACTCGGCGGTGAGCCAGCCGCGGCCCTTGCCCTGGAGGAAGGGCGGGACGCCGTCGGTGTAGGTCGCCGTGCAGAGCACGCGCGTCTCTCCGAAGGAGGCCAGGACCGAGCCGGGAGCCCGGTTGAAGCCGCGCTCGAAGGAGACCGGGCGCATCTGGTTGGTGGCTCTGTCGTGTTCGCGTCGCATGGCAGGTCGAGGGTGGGGTGGCGGCAGAGTATAGGCGCGAGGGTGCGCCGATTCGTTCACTCGCCCCGGATCTCGAGGCTGGCGATGTGCTCCAGGGCCACGGACTGGAGCTCGCCGTCGGGTCCGGTGAGCACCAGGCCCCGCTCGAAGCCGAGTTCGTGCACGGTCCCGACGTGGCGGTGTGCCCCCGCCTCGACGGCCACCGAGGCCCCGCGCAGGCCGCTCGCGGTTTGGAAGTCCTCGGTCAGGCGCTGATCGTCGTCGCGCGCCTGTGCGAGGCGGGCGGGGAGGGCATCGAGGATCGCGGCCAGGACGTCGCCGACCGTGGCCGCGAGTCCGCACAGGGCGAGGCTGGTGACAGCGCGCTCGGCCGTGAGCCCGGCGGGGAATCCGCGCTGGGTGACGTTTGCGCCGATGCCGAGGACGTAGTGGGGCTGCAGGGGATCGAGGCCGCGGCTCTCCACCAGACACCCCGCCAGCTTCGCACCGCCGACGGTCAGGTCGTTGGGCCACTTCAAGATGGCATCTCTCAGCCCCAGGGCTCGGAGGCCGTCGAGCAGGCCGAGGGCGGCGGCCAGGGTCAGGGCGGCCGGGCTCGTCGGGGGTGGAGGCGGCAGGAGCACGAGGCTCATGTAGAGGCCTTCGCCCTGGGCGCTGTACCAGCTCCGCCCGCGGCGCCCACGGCCCGCCGACTGCCCGCGGGCGACGTGCACGTCGCCGTGGCGGGCCGCGCCGGCCTGAAGGGCGGCGAAGGCGCGCTCGGAGGTCGAGTCGATCAGGTCGTGGTGTACCAAGCGAAACCGCACGTGATCAGTCTAGCCCGTCGCACAAGTCCGGCGGGGGCGCGGTAAGATCTCCCGCCCGCCTTCCCGTGGCCGCGATCCCACACCGCCCCCATCCTCCCCGCCCGACCATGAGCACGCTCACCAATCCCCTCCTGGCCCCCGCGGGACCGCCCCGCTTCGACGAGATCGAGCCCTCCCACGTGGTCGACGGCGTGCGCGAGATCCTGGCCGGGGTCGAGGCCGAGTACGCGCGCCTGGAGAGCGAGGCCGCCCCCACCTGGGAGGGGGTCGTGGAGCCGCTGGAGCGCATCCACGACGCCCTCGACTACCGCTGGGGGATCGTCTCGCACCTCCTCGGCGTGAGGAACTCCGACGAGCTGCGCGCGGCGTTCGAACAGGTCGAGCCCGAGGTCGTGCGGCTCTCGGTCAAGATCGGCCAGAGCAAGGCGATCCACGATGCGCTCGTCGGGCTGCGTGACGGCGAGGCTTGGGCGGCGCTGGACGAGAGCGCGCGCCACCTCGTCGAGAGCGCGATCCGCAACGCGACCCTCAGCGGCGTCGCCCTGGAGGGGGAGGCCCGCGAGCGCTTCGAGGCGATCCAGCTGGAGCTCGCGGAGCTGGGGACGAAGTTCTCCAACCAGCTGCTCGACGCCACCAAGTCCTTCGAGCTCGTCCTGACCGAACCCGATGAGGTCGCGGGGCTGCCGGTGAGCGCCCTCGAGCTCGCGGCCCAGTCCGCCGCCGAGCACGGCCACGAGGGGGCGACGGCCGAGGCCGGACCCTGGCGCGTGACCCTGGACATGCCCAGCTACCTGCCGTTCATGAAGCACGGCTCGCGCCGGGACCTGCGGGAGAAGCTCTACCGGGCGACGATCACGCGCGCCAGCGGAGGCGAGCTCGACAACTCGCCGCTGATCGACCGCATCCTGGCCTTGCGCGCTGAGCTGGCCGGCCTGTTGGGGTACGCGAGCTACGCCGAGGTCAGCCTGGCGAGCAAGATGGCGCCGGGGGTGGCCGATGTCGACCGCCTGCTCGAGGAGCTGCGCGGAGTGTGCCATGACGCGGCGCAGCGGGACTGGAACGATCTCGGCGAGTTCGCGAGTTCGAAGGGCGAGGCCGAGGACCTGCGCCAGTGGGACGCCGCCTTCTGGAGCGAGTCCCTGCGCCAGGAGCGATTCCAGTTCTCCGACGAGGATCTGCGCCCCTACTTCCAGCTTCCGCGCGTGCTCGAGGGGCTCTTCGCCCTGACCGAGCGCCTGTTCGCCGTGCGCGTCGTCGAGGCCGGGGACGAGCTGTCCGTCTGGCACCCCGACGTGTTGACCTTCCGCGTTCTCGACGATGCGGGTGCCCAGATCGCGTCCTTCGCCCTCGACCCCTACAGTCGCCCCGCGGAGAAGCGCGGCGGCGCCTGGAT
>JASLMK010000074.1 GCA_030746555.1 Planctomycetota bacterium
CTTCGACGGCCTCTCGGCCCCTGGCGGCGCTTTTCGAGAACCTGGCTTCCTCGACGACCCGTTCAGGGTCGCCTGCGTCGCCAGAACCCGCAAAGCACCACCCCGAACCGAGTTGCTGTGTCTCGTGCACGTCTTCATGAACAATCCGGGTTAGATTGGGGAGCTTGCCGCGAGCGATGTCCCTCCCCACGGTCGAGATCACCCGTCGCGTCGAGTTCTCCGCAGCCCATCGTCTGTGCAGCCCACAGCTTTCCGAGGCGGAGAACCGGCGCCTGTACGGGCCCTGCTACGAGCACCACGGGCACAACTACGCCCTGGAGGTGACCGTGCGTGGCCCGGTGCCCACCGAGACCGGAATGGTGATGGATCTCAATCGCCTCGGGATGCTCCTCGACGAGGAGGTCGTGAGCGTCGTGGACCACAAGCACCTCAATCACGACGTTCCCTTCCTCGAGGGCCTGATCCCCACCGCCGAGGTGGTGGCCGTGGCCTTCTGGGAGCGCCTGCAACCCCGCATCGAGGAGTTCGAAGGATGTCGTCTGGACAGGATCCGCTTGTTCGAGAGCCGCGAGAACTTCGTGGACTACCACGGCCCGACGGATCGAGCATCGCGGGGCTGATCCGCCGCCTGCTCGAGCAGCTCGGGGAGGACCCGTCCAGGCCCGGCCTCAAGCGGACGCCCTCCCGCGTGGAGCGCTCCTTCGAGGAGCTGACCGCCGGGATGGGGCAGGACGTGCGCGAGGTCGTCGGCAAGGGCGTCTTCGAGGAGGACTGCTCGGAGATGGTGATCGTCAAGGACGTGGAGTTCTACAGCCTCTGTGAGCACCACCTCCTGCCCTTCTACGGCAAGGTCCACGTGGCCTACATCCCCAGCGGGCGGATCATCGGCCTGTCGAAGATCCCGCGCATCGTGGACGTCTTCGCCCGGCGCCTCCAGGTGCAGGAGCGCCTGACGACCCAGATCGCCTCCTCCATCCAGGAGGTCTTGGAACCCAAGGGCGTCGGCGTGGTCGTCGACGCCGTACACCTGTGCATGATGATGCGCGGGGTGGCCAAGCAGAACTCCTCGGCCATGACCTCCTGCCTCGAGGGCTCCTTCCGCAGCGACCCGCGCACGCGGGCGGAGTTCCTCGACCTCGTCCGCAGGATCTGAGCGGAGCGTCGCGCGCACCTCGGTCGCTCAGGCGGGCGGCGGCACGTCGAGGTCGGCGACGTCGATCCCCTCCCCGGCGTTGTAGGCGTCCCAGATCACCTCGGCCACGTCCTCGGGAGCGTTCATCGCGCTGCGGTCCCAGTCCCCCGGCACCCCGTCGAAGATCGTCGTGTCCGTGGGGCCGGGGTAGACGGTGGAGACCCGAATCCCCTGCTCGGAGAGCTCCTCGCGCAGGGCGTCGGAGAACCCGCGCAGGCCGTACTTGCTGGCGCAGTAGGCGGTCGTGTGCGCGAAGCCCTCGCGGGCGGCGATCGAGGCCATGTTGAACACGTGCGGGCGCTCGCCCTCGGAGAGGGCGTCGAGGACCTCGGTCGTGACATACCAGGCCCCGCGCAGGTTGACCTCCATGTTGCGCTCCCAAGTCTCGTCGTCGACCTCGGTCACCGGAGCGACGTCGAAGACGCCCGCGTTGTTGACCACGACGTCGAGGGCCTCCCCGGTGAACTGGTTGCAGCGCCAGACCGCCGCCTCCACCGATCCCCGGTCGCGCACGTTCATCTGGGCCGCCAGCCCCTGGCCGCCGGCGGCACCGATGGCCGCCACGACCTCGTCGAGCTCGGTGGAGGTGCGGGCGGCGACGACGACCCGGGCGCCCTCACGGGCGAAGCGCAGGGCGATGGCGCGGCCGATGCCGCGGCCTCCGCCGGTGACGAGGACTCGGAGCGGGCTCATGGTCGAGGGGTGGGGTAGGGGCTCGTGAAGGTCGGCGCCAGGATAGCGTCTGTCCGGCGCGGGAGCCGGTGCGCTCCCGTGTGATCTCCAGGGCTCGACACGGGCGCCGGGGGAGTAGACTGCGCCCATGAACCCCGACCCGAGCGTCGCCGGCGGCTGGATCGACCTGGGAGCGCAGTTCTGCTTGCAACTCTCCTTCGGCGTGCTCCTGGCCTTGGCCTTCGTACCGCGCGCGCCGGTCGGGACGCTGTTCTACCGCTTGATGGGCACGACCGCCGTCCTGCCCGCGCTCCTGGCGGGGGTGATTCCCGTGACCAGCGCGGGCCGCTCGCCCAGCGAGCCGGCCGTCGTCGCGACCTGGCTGGCGGTGGCCGCCTACCCGTTCTACTCCGGGCCCCTGCGGGGGCGGCGCTGGGCGGCGGCCCTCGCTTGGGGCCTGGGCGCCACCGCGGTCGCCCTGGTCGCCACCCTGGCGCGCCCCGGCGACCTGGCGGGCCTGCGCCTGGCCGTCGCGAGCCTCTCCGCGGCGGCGACGGGCGCCGTGGCCGGGGGCGTGGGCCTGGCGATGGTCCTGGGCCACTGGTACCTGACCGTTCCCAAGCTCGACGTGCGCCACCTCGTGCGCCTCAACCGGGTCACCGTCGGGGCCATGGTCGCCTCCCTGGCCTGCGTGGGCCTGACCTGCCTGGTCTTCCGCACCGACTTGGCCGCCGCGCGCACGCCCCTGTTGGGCCCCTGGGGCCTGTTCTACCTGGGGACGCGCATCGCCGTCGGCCTGCTCGTGCCCCTGGTGTTCGCCTGGATGACCGCCGGCTCCTTGCGCTATGAGAACACGCGCTCGGCCACGGGCATCCTCTACGCGTCGACCGTCCTGGTCCTGATCGGGACCGGCGTGGCGGTGTCTCTGCAGAGCTCCTACGGCGTGCCCCTTTGAGCGGCGACCTGCGACTCAGGCTCGGCTGCCCCTGTGGGGGACGCCTGGAGTGGACGCAGGCGCCGGGAGAGCCCGGACCTGGACGGGTCGCCTGCGGCGGCTGTGGCGAGGAGCGCACCCTCGAACCAGGACGCCGGGACGAGGAGGGCGGCCTGTGGGCCTGCCAGGTCTGCGGCCACCCCGAGCTGTACTCCCGCAAGGACTTCCCGGCTGCCCTGGGCCTGGGCATCGTGGGCGTGGCGGCCGTCGCCGCGCCGTCAACCGCCTACCTGAGCCTGGTCGGGGCGACCCTCGTCGACGGTCTCCTCTACCTCTTCATGCCCGAGGTCGTCGCCTGCTACGTGTGCGGGGTGGAACACCGGGGCGCCGCCAAGGAGCCGCGCCACCCGCGCTTCGACCGTGAGATCGCCGAGCGCTTGAAGTACGGGCGCCGGGCGGTGATGGGCCGGCCCATGCGCGAGGGGGGCACGGCGAACGCTCCCGACCCCGAGCACTGAGCGTCCCCGGCGGGAGCGGACAAAAAAAACCAGGGCCCCGCGACGCGCGCGGGGCCCTGTCTGTGTTCTCCACCCTCCGCCGCGACGCGCGCGGCCGGAGAGCTGCTGAGGTCGACTAGAAGCCGACGGCCAGGCCGACGGAGATCGTGTCGGTGTCACCGAGGACGTCGTCGTCAATGCTTTGCATGTTGACCTGCCACTTGACGTCGTGGCCGCTGACGTACTTGTTGACGCCGATGGTCATGGTCTCGGTTCCGTCGTCGTCGTCTTCCATGCGGGCGCCGAGCTCCCAGTCGCCGGTGAAGGCGTAGGTCACGGTGATGCCCGTCGCCGTGGTGTCGGCGTCGTCGTTGTCGACCGCCTCGACCGAAGCCGAGAAGGGGCCGCTGGTGAAGTAGGCCTCGACAGCCATGCTGCTCGAGTCGTCGCCACCGTCGTCCTGGAAGGCGAGCGCGGCGGAGAGGCAGGTGCCGTCGCCGGCTCCGTAGGCGCCCTCGTTGCTGCCGTTGGCACCGTCGCCCATCAGGTCGACGGCCACGCGACCGGTGATCTCGTAGTCGTCACCGGCGAGGTCGGAGCCGTCCATGACGGCCAGCCACCAGCCGACCGTACCCATGTCACCGCTCACCATCAGGCCGGCGTCGCGCACGGCGCCGGCGGCTCCGAGGGCGGAGCGGTCGATGAAGAAGGTCTGGTTGCGGTCGATCAGGGCGCTGGTCAGCGTGGGGGCCCGGAAGGCTCCCATCTGGGCGGAGATGCCGCCGATGCCGAAGGTGGCGTAGGCGTCCATGAGGCCGGCGACGCCGCCGGCGGCGTCGAGGCTGACGAAGTAGCCGTAGTCACCGTTCGAGCCGCTGGCGTTCAGGCGAACGCTGCGCAGGGCGAAGTCGCCCATGTCGCCGTCACTGTTGTTGTCGTAGGCGATGATGCCCCAGCCACCGAGAGACGGGCCGCCGTCCAGCGTGGACAGGGTCGAGGACAGCGCCTCGAGTTCCCGATCCAGCTCCGGCCACTCCGTCTCGGAGGCAAAGCCTGTCGCGCAGACCAGGGTGCCGGCCAGCGCTGTTGTGAAGAACTTGTTCATGTGAGTTGCACTCCAAAGGAGAGAAGAGAGACCACAGAGAGAAAGGGATGGGGTCTAGAGCGCGCAGAGAATGCCCTGCGCCCGGGGTCAGGAGAAGCCCCCAACACGGAAAATCGCGCTGAGAACTGACCCTCAAGATCGGCGGGGACCCCCGCGCCCTGCCCCAAAAGCGATCCGGACCGGGCTCGACGCCCTAAGGTGTTGGAAAGCAAGGGTTTGGGGGTGAGAGACGGCGCGTCCCGGACCCTGCAAGCTGCCCTGACCCGAGTGGGGAGAGGGCGGCCCGCGGTGCCCGGGGGCGCTCCGTCCTGCCGGAGAGCCACCCCTAAGTGGTTCTGAAAAAGAGAGTTGTGGCTTCCGACCCCACCTCTGCGAGGGGCTCTGGGGACGGGGGATCGGCGGTCCGCGCCGACCTCGGGCGCATCCGACCGCCGTGGACCCGGGAGGGGAAATGTCCCCCCGGGAGCGCGTGGATTCCCACGGGCGGTTCTCGAACCCCGCTGGCGACCCTGTCAGGGGCGATTCCGCGGCTCGGGGAGCGGCCGCTGAGGCTCCCGCCGGGCTCGGGCGGCCCTCGCCGATCCGTATCCTATGGCCGGGCTAGTCGAGCTCCCGGCGCTCGCGCTTGGTCTGTGAACGCCGCTTCTTCTCCTCCAGGCGCCGCCGGACCGATCCCTGGGTAGGGCGCGTGGACTTGCGGGGCTTGCGGACGGCGGTCGCCTCCCGCAGGAGGGCTGCCAGGCGCTCCCTGGCGTCCGCCAGGTTGCGGGCGCGGCGGCGCGTGCGCGAGGACGTCAGGATCAGCTCCCCCTCCCCCGTGAGGCGGGGTGCCAGCCTCTCCAGGGCCCGTTCCCGCTGGGGCTCGGACAAGGCGGTGCTGCGGGCCACGTCGAAGCGCAGGGTCACCCGCGTTTCCACCTTGTTCACGTTCTGCCCCCCCGGCCCGCCCGAGCGTGAGAAGCTGACCGCCAGCTCCCCGGGCGGGATCACCAGGCGGGAGGTCACGCGCAGGGGCTCCATGATGAGGTCGTCCCCCCGCCCGCGCCGGGGGCGCTCAGCTCCTCCCCGGATCGTCCCGGCGTAGGGCGTCGAAGGGGAAGATGCCCGTGTCGTGCCCGTCGGAGAAGCGCAGGGTCAGGGCGTAGTGCCCCACCAGGCGCAGGTTCGTCTGGGTCAGGTCCTCGGGGACGCCCGCGGGATCGTGGGTCCGCACCCCGGTGACCTCGTTCACACAGCCCGCGCAGGGGCACAGGCCGCGCAACTGGCTGGGGAGGTAGGTCGTCACGTGCCCGTCGCTCCACTCGATGCGCACCCGGCTGGGGTCGGAGCCGGTGATGACCCTGGGCTGCACGGAGGGAGTGGGCGGCACGGCGCGTCGGGGCTGGTGGGCGGGACCGGACTTGAACCGGTGACCCCTTGATTTTCAGTCAAGTGCTCTACCAACTGAGCTACCCGCCCGGGGGAGCGGAGATTATGCCGCTCCGGCGGCGCGGGGCAACTCCTCGCCGGAGACACTCGCGTCCGGCCCGCTCCGGCCTGCTCAGGCCCTCTCGAGGACCTCGCGCGCGCGCTCGACGTCCCGCCCGATCTGGGCCCTCAGGGCGTCGAGGTCCGCGAAGCGCCGCTCGGCCCGCAAGCGTTCCACGAACTCGAGCTCGATCCGCTCTCCGTAGAGGTCGCGCTCGAGGTCCAACAGGTGCACCTCGACCACCGGCTCGCTCGGGGCCCGCTCGTCCACCGTGGGACGGAAGCCGATGTTGCAGGCCGCCGGGAGGGGGTTCGGCGCGGGCTCCGCGGCCTGCGGGAGGTGGGCGAAGCAGGCGTAGACCCCCGGCGGGGGGTGGAGCTGGTGGTCGAGGTCGAGGTTGGCGGTGGGGAAGCCGAGCTCCCGGCCCAGCTCCGCGCCCCGCACGACCCTGCCGAAGGCGCTCACCCGCCGGCCGAGCATGCGCGAGGCGCCCTCGAGGTCCCCCAGCTCGACCGCCTCCCGGATGGCGGTGCTGGAGACTGCCCGGTCGTCCACGACGACCTTGGGCACGACCTCGACGGCGTGCCCGAGCTCGCGCAGGCGGGCGGGGGTGCCGCCGCGGTCGCGGCCGAACTTGCTGTCGAAGCCCAGGACGAAGGCGACCGCGCCCAGGCGGGCGACGAGGACCTCCTCCACGAAGGCCTCCGCCCCCACCTCGCGCAGGGCCTCGTCGAACTCCAAGACGAGGGTGTGTGCGATGCCCGCCCTCGCGAAGAGCTCCAGGCGGTGGTCGAGGGGCGTCAGGGTGCGGGGGGCCCGTCCGAGCAGGACCGCCTTGGGGTGGCCGGTGAAGGTCACCACCGTCGAGCGGGCGCACAGGCCGGCGGCGCGCTCGACGTTGGCCGCGAGGATCGCCCGGTGGCCGAGGTGGACCCCGTCGAAGACGCCGATCGAGACCACGGCGCCGGCCTCGGGGACCGCTGAGAGGCTGTCCGTTCCCCGGCTGGTGATCATCTCCCCCCCTTGCGCCGACGGCGCCGCCCAGTCAACTCCCGGTCCGTTCCGCCCGGTACCGTTCGACCAGCTCCTCGAGCAGGGGGCGGTTCTGCAGCTTGTCGGCCGGGGACATGCGGTCGACCAGGAGGACTCCCTCGAGATGGTCGAACTCGTGCTGGA
Source organism: Planctomycetota bacterium (assembly GCA_030746555.1). Classification (GTDB taxonomy): domain Bacteria; phylum Planctomycetota; class UBA1135; order UBA1135. The sequence goes on from JASLMK010000074.1 coordinate 7,045, forward strand.
CGACCCGGCTGGTGAAGCCCTCGTAGGTCGCTTCGATCGGCGCTCCCGCCGCGTCGACGGCCGTGACCCGACAGCGGTCGGGGCGGCGAACCTCGGCGTAGATGCCGGGGAAGGAGAGGCAACCCTCCTCGTGGAGGGTGATCGGACCCGAACGGTCGACGATCTCGGGGTTGATCAGGACCAGGTCGTCCTCGGGCTTCCCGGTGGGGTTGAGGACCAGGACGCGCCGTCGATCCCCGACCTGGGGGGCGGCCAGGCCGACCCCGCCGCTGCGGCGCATGCACCCGAACATGGCATCCACGAAGGCGCCGAGGTCGGCGTCGAAGGCCTCCACCTCCACGGCCCGCTTGCGCAGGACGGGCTGGGGATAGAGGGTCAGCTGCAGCTCGAGGGCTTCGGACATGACTGGCGGTGGGGTGGGCGTGAACCGGTGAGGATAGCCCGCGTTGACCCTCCGCCGCGGCGTCCATAAGATTTTCCGCCCCCCACGGGCCGAGGGTCGGTAGGAGCCGGTGCGGGCGACGACGGCAGTTGGACTTCTCCAAGCACATCCAGAAGGCGGAAGAGGCGGCGCGGCGGAGGAACTACGACTTCGCCGTGGAGCTCTATCAGCAACTGCTCGAGATCGATCCCGACCAGGGCGAGGCGCGGGCGGGTCTACGACGCGTGCTGAAGAAGCGCCAGGAGGGCAAGAAGGGCGGGCGCTTCCTGCGGGCCCTCTCCGGTGCCGCGCCGCTCACCTTGGCCAAGACCTTGCGCAAGGCCGGGCGCCACGACGCCTGCGCGAAGTCCCTGGAGACCTACCTCGCCACCAGCCCCCTCGACGTCGAGGCGAACTTGATGCTCGGCCAGGCCCTGGAGGCGGCGGCCCACTTCCAGTCGGCCAGGGCGGTGTACGAGTTCGTGGCCGAGATCGACCCGCGAAACCCCGAGGGCCTCAAGAGCGCCGGGGAGATGGTGCGTCGCGCCGGGGACCCCGCGGCGGCCCTGGAGTACTACGAGCGCGCCCTCGAGGCCGACCCGCGCGACCAGGACGCCCTCAAGGCGCGCAAGAACCTGGCGGCGGAGACGGCTCTGCAGAGCGGAGGCTTCGAGACAGCCGAGCACAGTCGCGACCAGATCAAGGACAAGGACGAGGCGCGCGCCCTCGAGCGCTCCCAGCGCCTGCATCTCTCCGACGAGGAGCTGCGCGAGGAGCTCGAACGCCTCGAGGGCCGCTTCAGCGAGGATCCCTCCAACCCCGACCTGATGGTCGAGATGGCCGACGTCCACGAGAAGCTCGCCGACCCCGAGGCCGCCCTGGACATGCTCGAGCGCGCGGCCGACTACCGCAAGGACTCCTTCGACCTCCTGCGCCGGCTGGGGACCCTCAAGGCCAAGGTCCTCAAGCGCCGCCTCTCACGGGCGGACAAGGAGGGGGACGCCGACGGGGCGAGCCGCGTGGAGGAGGAGCTGCGCGGATTCCAGGTCGAGAATGCCAGGAGCCTGCTGAGCCTGCGCCCGGCCGACGCGGGCCTGCGGGTGCAGCTCGGCAAGCTGCTCCTGCGCACCGATGCCCATGACGAGGCCCTCGCGGAGTTCCAGAAGGCGGTCGACGACCCCCGCCAGAAGGGGGAAGCACTCTTCTACCTGGGGCAGGCGTTCCAGAAGAAGGGCTTCGGCGACCTGGCTCGCAAGCACTTCGAACGCGCTCTGGAGGGAGCGGGGGCGGGGGACGACCGAACCAAGGAGATCCTGTACAATCTCGGCGAGATCGCGGAGGCCGAGGGCGAGGACGAGACGGCTCGTTCCTGCTATTCCCGCATCTTCGAGGTCGACATCGGCTACCGTGACGTGGCCGGGAAGATGGAACGATTCAAGTAGGTTTTCAGGACAGATGCCGAACAACAAACAAGCGGGCAAGCGCCTGCGCCAGAACGCCAAGCAGCGCGACGCCAACAAGGGCGTGCGCAGCGCCATGCGCTCCGCCGTCAAGAAGGTCACCGAAGCCGCCACGGGCGAGGAAGCCCAGAGCCACCTGTCCGAGGCCATGAGCCGCGTGGACAGGGCGGCGAAGCGAAACATCATCCACGAGAACGCCGCCGCCCGCACCAAGCAGCGCCTGTCGAAGGCGGCGGCCGCGAAGTCCTAATGAATAACCCGGGCTAGCAGCCCCTCGCGCTCGCGCGCGCAGTTCGAGATGGCCGGGCATTGCGAGTCCTCCGCCGCGCACGCCAGTCACGACTTGCGGCCGCTGCACGTGGCCATGCGATGCGAGGAGCTCCTCGCCGAGGCCCGCTCGATGGTCGAGGACCTGCAGGCGTGGACCCTGCTCGAGGTCGATGAAGACGGGGGCATCCTGGAATGCTCGCGAGCGGGCGGGTTCCTGCGCGCGGCTTCGCGCATCACGATCCGGGTGGATGGACCCGAGGGCATCCCCTCGTCCGTGCTGACCGTGGTCTCGCGCAGTGAGGGGCGGCGCATGTCGCGAGACCGCGCCAACGTGCTCGAGTTCGTGCGGCCCTTCGGCCGTCGCGTGTGCTGACCTGAAACCGACGTCGAGCGGCTCTCGGCGCCCCGGGAGCGCGTCTGGCCTGCAGCAGACGGATCTCTTACAGATCGGTCCCGCGAGGGCCCTGCAGCCGTCCGGCGGCCGTGAGGGGGGGCAGACCGCCTCTGGTGCTTCGGCGAGCCGCCTCAGCCGGTTTCCGAGGCTCCCCGGCGCCGTGGCCGCGGCGCGAACCACCACGACGAAGACGCGAAAAGCGGGTTCCCGGTTCCTTGGAGGCCGATTTTCTTCCGCAAGAACCTCGTTGAAGTGCGGATTTCGGTTCAGAATGCAGGGGACGCGCGAGTTGCCGCCAGCATAGTCGTGCCTGTCTACGAGTCTCCCTCCACCCCTCTGCCACAACGAGGACTGTTTCCAATGAAGCGCATTATCCCGCTCTGCACCGCGGCTCTGTTGGCCGGCGGCGCCCTGGGGCTGGCCCAGATCGAGCGCCTGACCCTGCCCCAGATGGTGGCGAAGACCGATGGCTCCATCCACGGCACCATCACTTCGCGCGAGGTCATCCGCATCGATCACCCCATCGACGGACCCGAGCTGTACTACACGCACCTGACCATCGAGGGCACCTCCCTCGAGACCGGCCAGGCCTCCAGCGTCGTCGTCACCTATCCCGGTGGCTGGATCGACGAGGAGCAGGGCGTGAACAACTCCGAGGCTCCGGCCGAGGACGACGTCAAGATCGGCAACGAGGTCGTGGCCTTCTACAAGTGGTCCGACAACATGGGCGGCGACCTGGCCGCGAACGCGCTGTACGCCTCCCACGGCGGCCTGTACCAGGTCGTCACGGGGCGGACGCAGCAGGTGGTCCTCGGCCAGGGCGAGGGTTACGCGGTCTCCAACAACATCGCGCTTTCCGCGCTCGGTCAGCAGATCCAGTCGCTGGCCGAAGGCAAGTAGAGGAGGAGGAGCACAATGAGAATCAAGAATCTGATCCTGCCCGGTGTCGCGCTCGGCACCGCCGCGCTGATGACGCTTCCGGCCCAGGAGGCCGAGGGTTACAGCCTCTTGGGCTTCGCCCTGAGCCAGACCCAGCGCGACTTCCGCGTCTACAACAACTTCACCGACTCCCAGGCCAACAACAACCAGGTCCCCGACGCCAACTTCCCCGGCTACCAGGGGGCGGTCATGGCGATCTGGAAGGGGTCCATCGAGTGGCAGAGCGCGCTCCACAACGACGGCAACGGCGACCCGCACCAGAACGGCGGCCTCGGCTCTGGCGGCGCGAACTTCGACCCCTCCTTCCAGGGTGAGCACACCTCGGTCGGCGGCATCAACGACAACGTCCACTCCGGCCTGAGCGGCGGCAGCGGCGGCGTCCTGGCCTTCACCGAGAGCCCCGGCTCCAACGGCTGGCGGATCCGCTACTACGAGAGCTGGACCTGGCACGACGGTCCGGGGACCAACATCGGCGGGATCTGCCTGCAGGGCGTCGCCTGCCACGAGGCGGGCCACGCCTACGGGCTGGGCCACAGCACGGTGGGCGGCGCGACGATGTACCCGTCGATCTCCGGCTCGGGGGTCTCGGCGCGCTCGATCGCGACCGACGACAGCAACGGCATCAAGGCCGCCTACGGCGCCGCCAACGGCAACAAGCCGACGATCGACAACGTCAGCGTGTCGGGCAACACGATCACGGTGACGGGAACGAACTTCGATTCCAGCGGCAACCAGATCTGGCTCACCCAGGCGAGCGCCGGGGGCAACGGGGTCCCGATCAAGATCATGAACCTGACCTCGAACGGGACTTCGGTCTCGGGCACCCTGCCTGCCACCGCCGGTCCGGGTGACGTCCTCGTGCGCCGTAACGGCGGCTCCCACGACGACCTCTCCGAGGCGCACCCCTCCGACCTGGAGGGCGGCGGCGGAGGTGGCGGGGACTGCCCCGCTCCGACCAACGTCTGCGTGACCTCGCCCAACTCCGTGGGCACGGGCATGGTGATGAGCTACTCGGGCGAGCCGAGCTTCTCCGGACAGGACTTCACCTTGGAGGCCTACGGCGGTCCCCCGAACCAAGTCGGGATCTTCTACTACGGTCCGGACCAGATCCAGGCGCCCTTCGGCAACGGCGTGCGCTGCATCGGCGCCGGGTTCCTCGGGACCTTCCGCCTGCCGATCATACAGCTCGATTCCTTCGGCGACGTGGTCTACACGCTGGACTGGAACAGCCCCCCGATCGGCGTCTCCGGAAACGGCCAGTGGATCGACGGCGACACCTGGTACATCCAGTTTTGGTATCGGGATCCGGCCGATGGCGGAGCGAACTTCAACTTCTCCGACGCCCTCGAAATCGAAGTCTGCCCCTGAGTGCGTGAAGGCGCCGCCCCCGGGCCGTGCCTGACGGAACGACTGCCGAGCGGGTCGGCCCTCACGGGCCGGCCCGCTCGCTCGTCAAGGCGTCCCTCAGCGTGCGCCGAGGACGCGCGCGTAGCGGAAGGTGACCTCCAGGGACAGGACGCCGAGCGCCGTCGAGTAGACCCGTCCGCCGGAGAAACCCCAAGGCCCGATGGGGTCCCAGGAGCCGGCGGCCGCGCCGTCGGCGCGCTGGGACGCCACCACGGCCTCGTGCATGGCCTTCTCCCACGCTCGCCAGTGGGAGCCGCCCATCTGGTACATCGCGTACGAGCCGTAGTACCAGTAGTACATGTCGTTGGAGAGCCCGTCGGGGTCCCAGCGCGGCAGGGCCCGGGCGAGGAGCGCCGCACCGCGCTCCATGGGTTCGACGCGCGAGGGATCCTGGCCGAGGAAGAAGCGGCAGAGCAGGCCCACGGCTGTCAGGCACTCGGTTCGGTCGGTGGGGTAGTGGTCGTTCACTCCGTCCACCCGCGAGCTCGCCGATCCCGGTGTGCGGTATCCGATCCGGCCGACCGTGTCGGTCACCTCGTCGAGCCAGGCGAGGGAGTCGTGGAACGCCTGGCTGTCCACGGTCAGGCCGGCCTCGCGCGCGGACTCGAGGGCGAACACCATCCAGCCGGTGACCGAGGTGTCGCTGCGCCCCGTCGGCGGCGAGTCGTAGCCCCAGACGCCGTAGGGATTGCGGGAGCGCGTGATGAAGCCCACGGCGGCCTGGGCGCGGCGCCCGATGAGCGGGTTGCGCGAGAAGTAGTAGGCCTCGCACAAGGCCAGGGTCGCGATGGCGTGGTCGTACAGGTAGGCGTGCCCGATCGGCTCGGGGAAAAGACCGCTCTCCGGATCCTGTTGCTCCGCGAGCCAGCGGATACCGCGCAGTACGTGCTCGGTGTACTCGCCGCGGGCGGTGGTGTGGCCGTCGCCCAGGAACGCCAACAGGGCCAAGCCCGTCAGGCCCACGTCGTGCTCGGGCTGGCCAGGACCGTCACAGACGTCACTCGCCGGGTCGTGGGCCATGAAGTCGTCGGAGTCCCACTTCCCGTCGGCGTCCTGGTGGCGCGCCAGCCAGTCGAGGCCCCGCGCCACGTGCGCCTCGACGCCCCGCCCGGAGCGGCCTCGCCCGCGGCCGTTTCCGAACCGCGAGCCGTATAGGCCCCCGGGAGGGCCGCCGAGGCCCAGGACGGCGCCCATCGCCATCTCGGCGAAGGGAGCGGTCGAGCGGAAGTCGGGATCCCCCTCGGCGGGCGCCTCGCTCTGCTCGGTGGAATCATCGAGGGGCTCGGCGACCGCCTCCTCCAAGAGGGTCGGCTCTTCGTCCAGGATCGTCTCGACGATCTCGGGCGGGAGTTCGACGGGCGGGTCCACGAAGCTCTCCTCGACGAGAGGCTCCACCGCCGTACGCAGGAGGGGCGGCTGGGAAGCCTCCAAGAGCTTCCAGGGAATCAGCGCGAGCACCAGGAGCACCATCGCGTGGGCCGCCATGGAGAGGCCCAGCCACGGCGCGCGACCCATCCAATCAGACAGCGCGTCCTGGAACGACGACGCCTCCTCCCAGGTCCCGTTCAGGGCGGGCCCTCCCGCATTGCGGACGTCTACCTCTCTGCGTGCCATGCCATCCCTTTCTCGGCGCGCTCTAGCGCCTTTGCCCGGGTCCGCCACCGTTGGGAGGTGGCGAGCGCGGGCTCGGTCTTGGGGGTTTGCGTGAGCTGGGGTGGCGGCCGTCGACGGTTGCCGTATCGGGAGGACAAACGGCCCGCACCGCGGGCGGTTCATGTCACCGGCGGAGAACGGTCGGCTCGTGCGCCGGGCCTCGTGCCCACGAAGAGAGCCCCGCGGACCGTCGGGTCCGCGGGGCTCCGTGTGGGAGATCGCCTCGCTCAGCGGGCGCCGAGCACCTTCGCGTAGCGGAAGTACACCTCGAGGCAGAGCACGCCGATGGCCGTCGAGTAGACGCGACCACCGGAGAAGCCCCAGGGACCGATCGGGTCCCAGGAACCGCGCGACGCTCCGTCCTTGCGCTGGGACTCGAGCACGGCCTTCTTGCAGGCCTTGTTCCAGCCCTTCCAGTGCCGTCCGCCCATCTGGTACATGGCGTAGGAGCCGTAGTACCAGTAGTACATGTCGTTGGTCAGGCCGTCGGGATCCCACTCCGGCAGCGCCTTCAGCAAGAGGTCGGCGTGCTTGACCATGATGTCGTTGTCGCTGGGGTTCTGGTTCGTGAAGAACCGGCACAGCAGGCCGACCGCCGTCATGCACTCGGTCTTGTCGGTCGGGTACTGGTCGTTCACGCCGTCCATGCGCGAGCTGGGAGATCCGACCGAGTTGTAGCCGACGCGCCCGGTGGCCTTGTCGGTCACCTCGTCGATCCAGGACATGCCGTCGGTGAAGGCCTGGCTGTCGATCGTCAGGCCGGCCTCCTCGGCCGACTTGAGGGCGAAGATCATCCAGCCCGTGACCGAGGTGTCGTTCGTTCCGTCGGGGGGTGCCTCGTAGCGCCAGGCTGCGTAGGGGTTGCGGGCGCGGGTGATGAAGTTGATCGCCTTCTGGGCCGTGCCGCGGATCAGAGGCGACTTGGAGAAGTAGTAGGCCTCGCAGACGGCGAGGGCCGCGATGCCGTGGCTGTACATGTAGGAGTGGCCGATCTTCTCGCCGATCAGGCCGTCCTCGAAGTCTTGCTGCTCGCGCAGCCACTTGATGCCCTTGGTGACCTTCTCGCGGTAGAGGCCCTGGCGCGTGGTGTGCCCGTCGCCGAGGAACGCCAAGAGCGCGAGGCCGGTGAGGCCGACGTCGAACTCGGGCTGGCCCGGCCCTTCGCACTGATCGTTGGGCGGGTCGTGCTTCATGAACTCGTCGGAGTCCCACTTGCCGTCCTCGTCCTGGTGGTTCGCCAGCCACTCCAGGCCGTCCTTGAGGGCCTGCTCCGTGCCCGAGCCGCCCGCGGCGCGCAGGTTGCGGCGCCCGCCGAAGCGCCCGCCGAACTTGCCTCCGGCGCCGCCGCCGATGCCGATCACGTCGTTGAAGGCCTTGTCGTCAAACGGTGAGTCCGAGAGGAAGTCGGGGTCGCCCTCGGAGCTCTCGTAGTCCTGATCGTCGTCGGTCTCGTTGTGGTCGGAGACCTCCGCGTCCTTGAGGATTGGCTCCTCGAGGGGCTCCTCCTCCTCGATCGGCGGCTCCTCCTCCTCGGGCGGGTCCTCGAAGATCTCCTCGGGGACCTGCTCGATGTCGGCGTTGATCTCGCCGCCCTCCTCGTTTGAGAGCAGGTTCCAGGGGATCAGGGAGAGGACCAGGAAGCCCATGACGTGGGCCACCGCCGAGATCCCCAGCCAGGGAGCGCGGCTCATCCAGTCGTAGAGGATGTCGTTGAAGGTGACCTCTTCCTCCCAGGGCTTGGGGAGGGTGCTCTCGATCTGGATGTTCTCGTAATCGGAAGGGGTGCTCATGCCGGGGGCTCTCCAGGGTTCTCTGCCCGAGTCTCTCGTTCCGGGGCCGCTCGCCGCGGGGTCCCCTCGCCCCGCGGCCACGGGATGGGCTCCCGGGGCCTGGGGGGCGGGCAGCGGCCCGCCGGGACCCCTTCGGCGAGGGGCCTGTCCCTCAACGCGCGGGGCGTGGAGGGGTTCAGAGTATATCCACGCTCCCTACGGCGGACTACCGGGGCTCTGCGCCGCTCCGGCCGGCGTCCCCACCGGGGAGCCAGACGTAGGAGCTGGTCAGGAGCTCGTCGAGGGCCCGATCGCGGTGGACGTCGTCCCGAGTCTCGAGGAGCCGCCGCTCGACGGCCGCCTGGACCTCGAGGGCGTCGAAGGAGGGGGCCGACTCGGGCCTGACCTCCCGGAGCTGGACCGCGCGCCAGGCGACGACTTCCTCCCCGTTCATGAACGGCTGGGGGGGCGTCACGCTGCCCGCCGGGGCCTCCCGGAGGAACCCGGCGAGCTGGCGCCCGAACAGACTCTCCACCTCCGCCAGGGTCAAGGGCTCGGTCACACCGTCGTTGGCCCGCTCTCCGAACTCCTCGACCAGGACGGCGAACTCCTCGCCCTCTTCGACCTGGGCCAACAGGTCCTCGAGCAGCTCCCGCGCGGCCTCGGGCGGCTCGCTGGCGCGCACGGGGATGAGCAGTTCCTGGAGCAACAGGCGCGGTGCCCTCCCACCGATGGCGTCGAGGCCCCAGCGGTCTCGGCAGATCCGGTCGAAGGCGGCTCGGCGCTCGCCGGGCCGCACGAAGCGGTCCTGGATGACCCTGCCGCCCGGGCCCCGGTCCTTCCCGGTGACCGTGTTCTCGAAGCTGCGCCGGAGGACGTCCTCGCTGTAGATCTCGCGTTGGTCCGCCGCGCTCAGCTGCTGCTTCTCCAGGGTCTCCTGCATGGCCTTGACCCCGCCCGCCGCGGTCGTACGCCAGTTCCACCAGTTGTCGACGAGCCGCTCAACGTCCTCGGGCTGGATCCCCAGGTACTCCCCCCCCTGGCGCATCAGGAGGCTGTCCACGGAGTTGCGGTAGATCGCGGCCTGGAGCTGCTCGAACTCGCTCCGGGTCGTGACGCCGTAGCGCCGCACTTCGCGCGCGAGGATGCGCTCGAGCCTGCGCCGCGTGATCACATCCCCATTGACGACCACCTCGACTCCGTTGAGCACCGACCAGCGACCGCGCGCGGGCGGCGGGGTCTGGGCGGGCTCGCCCTGGAGGGCGGCGACGGTGCACAGCGTGAGCAGGATCATGGATCGTGGGGGGCTCGCCCGACGCTGATTGTCCGCCCGGGAGGTTGGAGCTTCAAGAGCCCTTCGATCCACTCCAGCGCCGCCTCGGCGGTCTCGCAACCGGCCGGCGCACGCAGGTGTGCCAGCCCGGCGCGGATCGGGCGCAGCTCGACTCCCGCGCCGCCGAGCCACCCCTCCAGGAGCACCCGATCGGAGAAGCCGAGCAGGTAGGCGTCTCCCTGCCAGCTCAGTCTCCGCACGCCGTGCTCCCCGAGGGCGGCCTGGAGACCGAAAGCGCGCAACAGTCCCCGAGCCGGCGGCGGGATGCGGCCGAAGCGGTCGCGCAGCATCTCCTCCGCGGCCTTCAGGGACTCCCGCGAGCGCACCTCGGCCAGCTCCCGCAGGATCTCGAGGCGCGTCTCCACGCCGCGGATCCAATCCTCGGGCAGGTAGGCTTCGATGCCCAGCTCCAACTCCACCCCCGTCTCCTCGAGCTCTCCCCCGGCGAGCTCGTCGGGAGCGCCTCCCGAGTGCAGGCCCTCGACCGTCTGTTTGAGGAGGCGGCAGTACAGGTCGTAGCCCACCGCGGCGATGTGCCCTGACTGCTCGGCGCCGAGTACGTTGCCGGCCCCACGGATCTCGAGGTCGCGCATGCTGATCGCGAAGCCCGCCCCGAGCTGGTTCATCTCCTCGAGGGCCTTGAGTCGGTCGCGGGCCGCCTGGCGCAGGGGAATCCCCTTCTCGACGAGCAGCAGGCACCACGCCTTGTGGACCCCCCGTCCCACGCGGCCGCGCAACTGGTGGAGCTCGCTCAAGCCGAAGCGGTCCGCTCGGTGCACGATGATCGTGCCCGCCGCGGGGATGTCGAGGCCGCTCTCGATGATCGTCGTCGCGATCAACACGTCCACTTCGCCCCGTGTGAACAGCCGCATCACGCCCCGCAGCTCACCGGCGGACATCTGTCCGTGGCCGATGGCGAAGGAGCACTCGGGGACCAAGGTGCTCACGTGGGCTGCCATCGCCTCGATCGAGGCGACGCGGTTGTGCAGGACGAACACCTGTCCGCCCCGGTGCTTCTCGCGCAGGATGGCCTCGCGGATCAGGGCGTCGTCCTCGACGTAGCCCAGGCGCGTCTCGATCTCCTGGCGCCCCGCGGGGGCGACGGTCAGGGCGGAGATGTCACGCACTCCGGAGAGGGACATGTGCAGCGTGCGCGGGATCGGAGTGGCGGTCAGTGTCAACAGGTCGATCTGGGCCCGCATGCGCTTGAAGTGCTCCTTGTGCGCGACCCCGAAGCGTTGCTCCTCGTCGATGATCGCCAGGCCCAGCTTCGCGAAGCGCACGTCGTCGGAGAGGATGCGGTGCGTGCCGATCAGGACGTCCACCTTGCCCGCGGCCACCGCGTCGAGCACCTCGCGGGTGCGCGTGGGATTCACGTAGCGCGAGAGCATCTCGATCGTGACCGGGAACTCGGCCAGCCGCGCACGAAAGGTGTCCAGGTGCTGCTGCGCCAGCAGCGTCGTCGGCGCGAGGAACGCGACCTGCCCGCCCCCGATCACCACGCGCGCGGCGGCACGGACGGCCAGCTCGGTCTTGCCGAACCCCACGTCACCGCACAGCAGGCGGTCCATCGGGTTGGGCCCGCACAGGTCCGAGCGGATCTCCTTGTCGGTCTGGGCCTGGTCGACGGTGTCGGTGTGGGGGAAGGCCGCGATCACCTCCCGCACGGTCTCGTCGTCCTCTGGCCACCGCTCGCGGGTCGCGACGGCGCGCCGGGCGTTCACCTCCAACAACTCGCCCGCTAGGTCCACGAGCGCCCGTTGCACACGCTCCTTGCGCTTGCGGAAGCTCTGCCCACCGATGCGGTCCAGGGGCGGCGTGGCACCGCCGGTGCCGATGTAGCGCTGGACGATGTCGATACGGGCGGCCGGGACGAACAGGCTGACGTCGTCGGCGAAGACGAGGTGCAGGTGCTCCTCCTCGCCCTCGCCGCGCGCCATGCGCTCGAGTCCCTCGAAGCGCGCCAGGCCGTGGATCGCGTGGACGACGAGGTCTCCGAGCTTGAGCTCGAAGAACGTCTGGATGGCGCGCGCCTTGTGGACCGCCCGGTCCGGCCGCGGGCGCACCCGCCCGGCGATCCCCGTCAACTCGCGGTGGTTCACGACCATCAGGCGGGCGGCCGGCAGGCGGAAGCCGCGCGCGAGGCTGCCCACGCAGACCTCGAGGCCCGCGACACCACCGTGGCGCTCGACGTGCTCTCTGAACCGGCTGCGCTCGACCTCGGTCGGGCACAGGACGAGGACGCGCTCGTCTTCGGAGGCGGCCTCCGAAAGGGCGGCCGGGGCCTCGAGGATCCCGACTGCCAGCCCCTGCACCGAGCGCGTGTCGAAGTGCTGCCCGTCGGCCGGGAGGCTCTGGAGGGTCAGTCGGGCGCGCGCGTCGCGCTCCTCCTCCAGGATGCGCAGGGAGCGGGAGTGGGCCGGCGACTGGATGCGCAGGCTCTGGGAGCGGTCCTCGGTGCGCAGGGGCTCGAACTCGACCCAGACCGCCGTGGGGGAGATCAGGCGCGCGGGGTGCTCTCCGTCTCCGTCTTCGATCCCGCCGGTGTCCCCGGTCAGCAGCACCTCGACTCCCTCCATGGACTCGACGCTGCGCTGGTCGGCGGGGTCGAAGCTGCGCACCGACTCGACCTCGTCGTCGAACAGCTCGACGCGCAAGGGGAGCGGGCTGGCGAGGGGGAACAGGTCGAGGATGTCGCCGCGCAGGCTCACTTCGCCAGGCGCCGCCACCAGGGGTTGGCGCGTGTAGCCCGCGGTCACCAGGCGCTTGAGGAGGTGCTCGGGGTCGAGGCGTCGGCCGACCTCCAGTTGCAGGACGGCGGACTCCAGGGCGGCCGCGGCGGGGAGTGGCTGCAGCATGGAGAGTAGGGAGGCGACGATCAGGCGCGGACGATCGCCGGCGGGGCCGAACAGGGCGCGAGCGAGCTCGATGCGGCGGCGAAGGCTCCCGGCGTCGGCGTCACCGCGGCGCGCGAAGCTCTCGCGCGCGGGGAAGAAGGCGGGCTCGAGGCCCAGCAGTGTCAGGTCGTCGTTCAACGCCCGCGCCTCGCTGTCGGCGGAGGCCACGATCACCCATGGACCCTGCGCACAGCGCGTCAGGGCGGCGAGGACGCAGGCCTGGGAGGAACCCCACAGGCCGCCGAGCGCCAGGGTCTCGCCCTGGCGCAGGCGCTCGCCGAGCGGCTGCAGCTCGAGAAGGCCCGCGAGGGCGTCGAGGTCGATGGGAGGACGCGGCTCCCGCGCGGGCTCGCTCACCCTTCGTCCGCGCCCTGGAGGACCAACAGCGCCTCGAAGGCCGCCCAGCGCTCGGCCTCCTTGAGGTTGCGCCCCCAGGCGGGCGGGAACTCGCGCCCGTCGGCCTCCGCCGCGACGAGGAACGCCCTCGCGTGGGCTCGGCCGCGCCGGTCGAGGGCCTTGTAGGTCGGCGGGGCTCCCCAGCGCCGCTGGCACACCTCCTGGAGGACCTGCTTGGGGTTCGCCGCGCCCTCGATCTCGCGGGTGCAGGCGAGCTCCACGCCGAGGGTGGCGTGGACGAAGGCGCGCGCGGGTTCGAGCCCGCCGTCGAGGTAGACCGCCCCGAGCACGGCCTCGTACAGATTGGCGAGGACCGAGCGCGGAAAGGCCCGGCGGCGCAGGCCCGGCCCGATCCGGGCCAGCTCCTCCAGGCCCAGCCGCGTCGCCGCCTCGGCCAGGGTGCGCCGGGAGACGACCGAGGCCTTGCGCTCGGTCATCTGGCCCTCGGGGAGGTCGTCGGGGTCGGCGTAGAGGTGCTCGGCGGTCACCAGGTCCAAGACGGCGTCACCCAGGAACTCCAGGCGCTCGTTGTCGCACGGCGCCCCCGTCGAGGAGTGGGTCAGGGCCAGCTCTCGCAGGGACTCGTCTTGGAAGGCGTGGGGAATCGGCTGCACGGTGCGTCCTCGAGTGAGAGTATAGGGGCGTTCCGCCGCCGACCGGGACCGGCGGGGAGGCCGGCTTGGATCCAGAGCAGCACCGACGCGCGAACGACGACCTCGTGGAGCCCCTCTTCGCCGCTCTGGCCGAGGAGGGAGCCCGTGAGGATGAGGTCGAGCCCCCCTCCGGCGCGCCCCGCCGGGCCCTTGCCTGGGCCGTCGCCGCGGCCCTCCTCGCGATCGCCTTGTGGTGGTGGGTGGACTAGCCCGGATGATTCATGAACACGCACACCAGACTTCGCAACCGGCCGTCTTCGACGGCCTCTCGGCCCCTGGCGGCGCTTTGCGGAACCTGGCTTTCTCGACGACCCGTTCAGGGTCGCCTGCGTCGCCAGAACCCGCAAAGCACCACCAGGAACCGAGTTGCTGTGTCTGGTGCACGTCTTCATGAATCACCCGGGCCAGCCCGGCGCGCGCGGCACTCCACCAGGTGCTGAGCACGCCGCGCAGCGTTGACTAGCGCCCCCCCAACCGCTCGAACTCCTGCTCGGCGAAGCGGTCGGTCATCCCCGCCAGGAAGTCGCACACCGCCCGCTCGAGGCCGACCTCGTCCGCCCAGGCCCTGTACCAGGGCGACATCGCATCGGGGGCGTCGCAGTAGGAGCAAAAGAGCGCGCCGAGGACCTCTCGGGCGTAGAGCGAGAACTCGACCAGGAGCTCGTGGCGGTAGACGCGCTGCCACAGGAAGGACGAGAGCTCGGCCACGCCCCGCGCGACGCTCGCCCCGTGGGCGACGAGCGACTCGCGGCGCTCGCGAGCTTCTTGCGGCCGCGTGATCCCTGCCGCGACGATGCGCGCACCCGAGGTCTCGATCAGGTCGTTGATGCAGGCCTTGATCAGCTGGTTGGAGACCCGCTTCACTCGCAGGTTCACGTCCTCGGTCTTCTTCAGGAAGCCGGGATGGCGCTCCTCCACGACCTCGTGCGCCTCGCTCCAGAGCGCCACGTGCTCGCGGATGTCCTCTTCGGTGAACATCCCCGCCGCGATGCCGTCCTCGATGTCGTGCATGTTGTAGGCCGTCGAGTCGGCGAGGTCGACGACCTGAGCTTCCAGCCAAGGGTGGAGCGGCCGGGGCTCGAGGTCCGCGGGCCAGTCGGCGCCCTTCTCGTGCTTGAGCAGCGACTCGCGCACCTCGCGGGTGAGGTTCAGCCCGCGGTAGTCGGGGCTGCGCCGCTCGAGCAAGTCCACCACCCGCAGGACCTGCGCGTTGTGGCGGAATCCGCCGTGTTCGCCCATCAGCTCGTTCAACGCGTCCTCACCCCGGTGTCCGAACGGGGGATGGCCGATGTCATGGGCCAGGGCGAGGGCCTCGCACAGCGGTTCGTTCAGGCCCAGGGCGCTGCCGACGCTGCGGGCGACTTGGTGGACCTCCAGGCTGTGGGACAGGCGCGTTCGCTGGTGGTCCCCGCGCCGGTTGATGAAGACCTGGGTCTTGTACATCAGGCGTCGAAACGCCGTGCAATGGACGATCCTGTCCCGGTCGCGTTCCCAACAGGTACGTAGGGGATCCGCCGCTTCCAGGCTCCCGCGCCCCGCGGAGCGCGAGCTCCGCATGGCGTAGGGAGCCAGCTCCCTCTCCTCCCGGGCTTCCTTGGCCCGACGGTCGTACTTCGGCTCGTCCATCACGGATCCGGTTCCACTCTCTCGACCGGCGCTGCGGTGTGCAGTTTCCGTATAGTGTTGGGCACAGTCCGCAGCGACAAGCCCGAGACGCACATGGTCCCCCGCCAGCCGATGAGATACCTCCCCCAAGCGCCGCGCAACACCACCCCTTCCCGCGGAATCGTACCGCTCCTGATCGCGCTGGCCTGCGCTTCCTGTGGCGAGAAGCCCGTCCGGGTCGAGGAGGGGGGGGCGCCGACGCAGATGCCCCAGGGGCACCCGGAGATCTCCGCCGAGCCCCTCTTCGCGGGCGCGGTTGTCTTCGAGATGGACCTCAAGGAGGTCGACTCAGGCTACCTGTTCCTCAACATCCGGCCCGAGGTCCACGCGCCGCCTCTGCTCTCCAAGCGCTACGAGATCGCCACCGACACCACCCGGACCGAGAACGGCTACCAGCAGATCGTCTTCGACCTCAGCGCACGCGACAGCATGATGGGGCCGGTGGAGATCCCCGAGAAGGTGGTCCTGGAGGCCTGGTATGACCCCGACGGCATGGTCGAGACCAAGGAGGGCGTCAGCCGCAAGCCGATGACCGTCCACCGCGGGGACCTCTCCCTCGAGGTGCGCCTCGACGGCAAGCGCAAGGCCGGCCCAGGCCCCGCGAAGCGTCCCAGCGGCGTCTAGCCCGAATCGTCGCCCTCGTCCCACAACCACACCCGACGGAGTCCAGTCATGACCCACAACGTCGTCTTCAGCCCCCAGGCAGAGGAGCTCGCCGGGATCGCGCGCAAGATCGCCGACGAACGAGTCCGCCCTCTCGCCGCCCGCCACGACAAGGAGCAGACCTACAACAGCGAGGCAGCGCAGGCGGTCGCGGAAGCGGGGCTCTTCCGCACCTTCATCCCCGAGGAGTACGGCGGCCACGGCGCGGGGGTCCTGGCCCTGGCGCGCGTGACCGAAGAGCTGGCGCGGGCCGACTCGGGGTTCGGCGTGGCCTTCGCCGTCAACGCCCTGGGCTCCTTCCCGATCATCCTGGGCGGCACCGAGGAGCAGAAGCAGCGCTGGCTGCCCCAGGTGGCGGCGGGGGAGAAGCTCGTCGCGTTCTGCCTCTCGGAGAAGTACGCGGGATCGGACGCCCAGGGGCTCTCGGTCACCGCCCACGAGGACGGCGACGACTACGTGATCTGTGGCGAGAAGAAGTGGACCACCAACGGCGGCGTGGCGGACATCTACAGCGTGTTCTGCGTGACCGACCCGACATCGAAGTCGCGGCGGATCAGCGCCATCGTCGTCGAGAAGGGGACGCCCGGATTCTCGGTCGAGAAGGTCGAGGACAAGATGGGGATCCGATGCGTTCCCGTCGTGGAGACCCACTTCGACAACGTCCGCGTCCCCAAGGCCAACCTCATCGGCGGCAGGCCCGGCATGGGCTTCAAGCACGCCATGATGACGCTCGATTGCGCGCGGCCCGGCGTCGCCGCACAGGCCATCGGCGCGGCCCAGGGAGCCCTCGATCTGGCGCTCGCCTACAGCTGCCGGCGCAAGCAGTTCGGCAAGCCGATCTCCAGCCACCAGATGGTCCAGCAGATGCTCGCCGACATGGCGATCAAGACCAACGCGGGCCGCTGGCTGGTGTACGCGGCGGCCGCTGGGATCGACGCGGGCGGCGGGGACAACGTGAGCAAGATGGCCGCGATGGCCAAGTGCTTCGCCACCGACACCGCGATGGAGGTCGCCACCGATGCCGTCCAGGTCTTCGGAGGCTACGGATTCATGGAGGACTACCCGATCGCCAAGTTCTTCCGGGACGCGAAGATCCTCCAGATCTACGAGGGCACCAATCAGGTGCAGCGGCTGGTGGTGGCGCGCCACCTCGTTCGGGAAGCGCGGGAGCTCGGCCACCTCGACGGGTACATCCCCACCGAGGTCCAGCGCACCTACGCCGAGAGCGCCGAGCTCGTCGAGAACCTCAACACCTAGCCCGGATCATTCATGA
>JASLMK010000075.1 GCA_030746555.1 Planctomycetota bacterium
CGACTACGGTCCGGACTTCCGGATCGACGACCAGGACTGCGACTGCCTCGACAACGACTGTGACGGCGTGATGGACGGCACAGGCGGGCGCCTCGCCGGATGCACCATCGACGACCTCGTCGGGGCGCCGCTCGAGCGGGACTGCCGGGTGCAGGTGAGCTCGGCTGCCGCCGGGTTCTCGTACGAGTTCGGCTCGCTGACGATCCCCGAAGGCGTCAGCGTGGTCGCCAGCGCGCAGCCGCAGGATCCGCGCTGCTACCCCGGGTTCGCGGGTGGGGTCGGCGCAGCGGGCTGCGCCGCGCCAGAAGGGGGCGGCTGCCTGCGGATCACGGTGCGCCGCACGCTGACCGTCGAGGGAGAGCTGTCCGCGGACGGCGCGCCCGCGTGTGACGAGGCGGTGGCCAACGGAGGCGCCTCGGGCGGCGGCAGCGGTGGAAGCATCTCCATCGTCGCCGACGAGGTCGTCGTCGCGCCGACGGGCGTCGTGCGCGCCGACGGGGGGCGGGGGTCGTGGTGGCCGATCCTTCGCGGAAAGGAGTCCGGAGCAGGCGCCGCGGGCCTCGTGATCGTCACGGCGTTCGCGAGCCGGATCGCGGGCCAGGTGGTGGCGCGCGGCGGCGACGCCTGGGCCGACATCGGCGCCGGCCGCGGCACGAGCGGCACGGGCGGGGAGGGTGGTGGCCAGGGCGGCGCCGGTGGGGGCGGATCCGGCGGCCCCGGCGGAGGGAACGGCTGGACGGCGCGACCCGGGCCGGCCTCCGCCGGGCGCTTCACGAGCTTCGCCGGCGACATCGAGGTGCTGCCGGGGGGCGTGCTGGGCAGCTTCGCGGGCAACGAGCTCGGCGCCACCGGACAGGTACGACTTTGGGGGGAGGCGCTCGGGCTGCAGGCGGTGGTCGGCGGTGACGAGTTCACGACCTTCCCGCTGCTGATGTGGCTGTCGACGCAGTCGCTCGAGCCCCTCGCGGGCCTGCCCGTGCGGGTCTTCGACGCCGTCCTCGACCGCGGCCCCGAGCCGTTCGAGAGCCTCGAGCACGGCCTGCTCTATCCGGACTTTCGCTTCACCCGCGCCAACCGCTACCGGATCGAGGTGGCGGATCCGGCGGCCTCCGGCGCGCTGCTGCGCGTCACGTACGGCGACGAGGACGGCCGGCGATGCAGCGTACGGCTCACGTTGGAGGGGGATCCGCCCGGGGCCGACGTACCCGCAGAGTGCACGACCGTCCCGCAGTGAGCTGCGCCGTGGTCCACCGCGGAGGCGCAGAGGCCGAAGAGGGCGCCGTGACAGGATCGCAGGAGGGGTCGGAGTGGTGATCATGAACAAGGGCCGCCTCGCCCGACTCGAAGCCGCGTGAGCGAAAGCCAGGCGGAAGCGCGGTCTCGCGGAGCTGCTCGTCGACGGGGCGTTCGACGAGTCGCCGCGTAACGCGAGCACCGGTGCCGACCTCTACGCAGCGCGCGAGCTGGATGGCGCGCCCCCCCCGCTAGCGCTAGTACCTCCCGGTCTACTGCGCCTCTCGGATCGTCGCGATGAGCGCCTCCAACTCAGCGCACCGCGCGGGCGGGTCGCCCTCGTTGAGGTCGTCCGTGTTGTCGATGTCGATGTCGAGGTCGAAGCATTGCGCGGGCTCACCGTTGTCGCGGATCACCGAGTATCTGGGTCCGCGAATCGCGACGTCGGCGAGGCTCGGATCCTGGTCGGCGAATCTCTCGGTGAACAGCCACTCCCGTGCCTCATCCGGCTCTCGGTCCTCCAGGTACGGCACCAGCGAGCGCGCGTCGATCCCCGCCGAGGCGTCCCCGCCGGTGAGCTCGACGATGGTCGTGAAGAGGTCGAGGGTCTGCACCAGGTCACCTTCGACGCGGCCCGGGTTGCGCACCGCGGCGCCGCTGACGACGAGCGGGACCCGGACGCCGCCTTCGTACGTCGTCCCCTTGGCGTGCCGCCGGGTGAAGGGGTCGAGGACCGCCTCCTTGGGAGTGCCGTTATCACCCATCACGACGACGGTGGTGTCGTCGAGGTCCACGACGTCCAACAACCGACCGATCTCGGTGTCGGCGGCCTCCACCATCGCGGTGTAGCAGGCGACCTG
The DNA here is from genome assembly GCA_030746555.1 of Planctomycetota bacterium. Taxonomy (GTDB): domain Bacteria; phylum Planctomycetota; class UBA1135; order UBA1135. Next base: position 2,094 of record JASLMK010000075.1, read on the forward strand.
CTCGTTGCGTGGACACTCGTCGCCGATTGGGGTGTCCAGCGCCAGTCCGTGCAACGAGGGATCCGGCGCGTGGAAAGGCTTGTGGGGCGCGTTGAGCGCGAGCACCAGCAGCCAGGGCGCCTCCTGCGCCGCCGTCCACTCGATGGCCCGGTCGACCTTCCAGCTGAGGGCGTACTCGTTGTTGATGCCCTTCTCGACGCCGTTCTCCACCTCTCTCCACGCGTAGTAGTCGGGGAGGGCGCCGGAGAGCACGCCATTGTAGTGCCCCCAGCCGTGTTCGTTCGGGCTGGAGGTGCCGCCGGTCGCCTCGGTTTCGCCCAGGTGCCACTTGCCGACCAGGGCGGTCTCGTACTGCGCTCCGACGACCTCGGGCAGCGTGGTCTCATCGAGAGAGAGGCCCAGCTCCCGACCACCGAGGGCCCAGCCCACCTCGGTGCGGAAGGCGAACCGCCCGGTGTGGAGGCCCGCCCGGGTCGGAGAGCAGAGCGGGCTCGACCACGCCGAGGAGAAGCGGAGCCCACCCGT